>NZ_JBZYWJ010000008.1:0-305018 GCF_059115305.1 Acidobacterium sp. FHG110202_01 | reverse complement strand
TCGGGCCATCCGTTGCTGCCACCACCAGAATTGCGCCGTCCATCTGCGCCGCGCCCGTGATCATGTTCTTGATGTAGTCGGCGTGGCCCGGGCAATCGACGTGCGCATAGTGCCGGTTCGGCGTCTCGTATTCCACGTGCGCCGTCGCAATCGTGATGCCCCGCTCCCGCTCCTCAGGCGCATTGTCAATCGTGTCAAACGAGCGGAACTTGATGTTCGGATTGTGCTTCGACAACACCTTCGTGATCGCCGCCGTCAACGTCGTCTTCCCATGATCAATATGTCCGATCGTTCCCACATTTACGTGCGGCTTCGACCGGTCAAATTTCTCCTTCGCCATTTCCCTTCGTCCTCTCTCGTGTGACTGCTCAAAACTTACCGGGCCCCGACAGCGAAGCCCGGTCTTAAAAAACTTACTTGCCCTGGTTACGCCCGATGATCTCTTCCGAGATCATGCGCGGAGCCTCTTCGTAACGGGCAAACTGCATCGTGTACGAAGCGCGTCCCTGCGTCGATGAGCGGATATCGTTCACGTATCCGAACATCTCCTTAAGCGGAACCATCGCCTTGATGACCTGCGAGCCGCCTGAGTGCTCCATGCCCTCGATGCGGCCGCGGCGCGAGTTGATGTCGCCGATGATGGTGCCCATGTGCTCTTCGGGCACGGTGACTTCAACCGCCATCACCGGCTCAAGCAGCACGGGGCCCGCCTTCTTCGCCGCTTCCTTGAAGGCCATCGAACCGGCAATCTTGAAGGCCATTTCGTTCGAGTCAACTTCGTGGTAGCTGCCGTCAATGAGCGTGACCTTGAAGTCGACCATCTCGTAACCAGCCAGAACACCGGAGAGCGATGCTTCGCGAATGCCCTGCTCGGCCGGCTTGATGTACTCGCGGGGAACCACGCCGCCCTTGATGGCATCGATGAACTCGTAGCCCTTGCCCGGCTCATTCGGCTCGACGCGAATCTTGACGTGACCGTAGTTGCCCGAACCACCGGTCTGGCGAATGTACTTGCCTTCGGCCTCGGCTTCCTTGCGGATGGTCTCGCGGAAGGCCACCTTGGGCTCGCCCACGTTGGCTTCGACCTTGTGCTCGCGCTTCAGGCGGTCCACCAGAATTTCCAGGTGCAGCTCGCCCATGCCGCTGATGATCGTCTGGCCCGACTCCTGATCGGTGCGGACCTTGAAAGTCGGATCTTCGTCAGCCAGCTTCGACAGCCCGATACCCATCTTCTCCTGGTCGCCCTTGGTCTTCGGCTCAATGGCAACCGAGATGACCGGCTCAGGAAAGTCGATCGCGCCAAGCGCAATCGGATGCTGCGGCGATGACAAAGTATCGCCGGTCTTGATTTCCTTCAGGCCCACGCAGGCGCAGATGTCGCCGGCCATAATCTCGGTGATGTCTTCACGCTTGTTGGCGTGCATCTTGACCAGGCGGCCTACGCGCTCGGTCTTGCCCGTGCGCGGATTCAGCACCGTGTCACCCGTCTTGAGCGTCCCCGAGTAAACACGGATAAACCCGAGCTTGCCGAAGGGATCGTTGATCAGCTTGAAAGCCAGCGCGGAGAGCGGAGCATCATCGCTGGTCTCGCGCGTCAGCACGACCGCTGTATCGTCCGGATCCACACCCTCGACCGCAGGAATATCGAGCGGGCTGGGCAGATAATCCACGACCGCATCGAGCAGCGTCTGCACGCCTTTATTCTTGAAGGCGGTTCCGCAGAGCACCGGGAATATCTTCATATCGATCGTCGCCTTGCGCAAAGCCTTCTTGAGCTCAGCCGGGGTCGGCGTCTCGCCTTCGAGAAACTTGTGCAGCATGTCGTCGTCGTTTTCGGCAACAGTCTCAATGAGCTGCATACGGAAGGCTTCGGCCTTCTTGACCAGGTCAGCCGGGATCTCCTCAATGTCGTACTTCGCACCCATGGTTTCGTCGTGCCACAGGATGGCGCGCATCTCAATGAGATCAATCACACCCTTGAAATTCGCTTCCGCGCCGATCGGAATCTGGATCGCAACCGGGCGGGCGCCGAGGCGCTTGCGGATGGTCTCAATCACATGCTCAAAGTCAGCACCGGCCTTATCCATCTTGTTGACAAAGCAAAGACGGGGAACCTTGTATTTATCGCCCTGACGCCACACGGTCTCGGTCTGCGGCTGAACGCCGGAGACGGAATCGAACAGCGCAACCGCGCCATCAAGCACGCGCAGCGAGCGCTCGACTTCAGCAGTGAAATCGACGTGGCCGGGGGTGTCGATGATGTTGATGCGAATGTTATTCCAGGTACAGGTGGTGGCCGCGGAGGTGATGGTAATGCCACGCTCCTGCTCCTGCTCCATGTAATCCATCGTGGCAGTGCCTTCGTGCACTTCGCCGATGCGGTGCGTAATGCCCGTATAGAACAGGATGCGCTCGGTCGTCGTTGTCTTCCCGGCGTCAATATGCGCCATGATCCCGATGTTCCGGCAACGATTTAGAGGTACTTGGCGAGCCACTGTAATTCTCTCTAGTTCTCTCAGGCCTTAAGCCCGAGGTTCAAAATGTTCCAGGAGCACCTGTTCACTCCCAGCTTTGCGTTTCCCTTCGCCGGCCCAGACCTGGCGCGCAAAGCGCGCGTCCGCCTGGACGGCCAGTCCTCACCAGCGATAGTGGGCGAAAGCCTTGTTGGCTTCGGCCATGCGGTGCACGTCTTCCTTCTTCTTCATCGCGGCGCCGCGGCCATTGGCGGCGTCGAGCAGCTCATTGGTCAGCTTGTCGACCATGCCCTTTTCGCCACGCGCGCGGCCATAGGTCACGAGCCAGCGGATAGCGAGCGAAGTGCGGCGCTCCGGGTTCACTTCGATCGGCACCTGATAGTTCGCGCCACCCACGCGGCGGGTCTTGACTTCAAGCATGGGCTTGCAGTTTTCGACTGCCTTCTTGAAGAGCTTGAGAGCCTCGTCGCCGCCCTTCTGCTCGAGGTTCTTCATGGCCTCGTAGAAGATGCCCTGCGCCGTGGACTTCTTGCCGCCCCACATCATGGAGTTGACGAACTTTGTGACCAGCGTCGAGCTGTAGACCGGATCGGCTGCAACTTCGCGCTTCGCAATGTGACCTTTTCTCGGCATAAACCTTTAACCCTGCGTTTCCTAAAAAACTTTAAAAGCAGATCCTTCCCCTTCACTACGCTCAGGGCCAGGATGACATCGGCAATGGGTTATTTTTTACCCGCTGCCGCTCCGCCCTTGGCGCGCTTGGCGCCGTACTTCGAGCGGGACTGCGTGCGCTTGACCACGCCGACCGAATCGAGCGAGCCGCGCACAATGTGATAGCGCACTCCGGGCAAATCTTTCACACGGCCGCCGCGGATGAGCACAATCGAGTGCTCCTGCAGGTTGTGGCCTTCGCCGGGAATGTACGACGTGACTTCAATGCCGTTTGTCAGGCGGACACGGGCCACTTTACGCAGCGCCGAGTTCGGCTTCTTGGGCGTCTGCGTGTATACGCGCGTGCAGACACCGCGCCGCTGCGGGCAGGCCTGCAATGCGGGCGAGGCCGTCTTGTACTTCGGGGCAGTGCGCCCTTTTCTTACGAGCTGACTGAATGTAGGCAATCCAGACTCCTTACCAACTCAAAAAACTCAATCTTCCGGACACGCAGCAACCCCGCACGCGTCTCGGCGGGCACGAAAATCCCGCATCCTTAAAAAGCGCGCAGACCAAAGTCACTTTTCGCGTCCGCTCTAGTTCCATCCCAGACAAGAACCGCGACGGTGACCGCACGTCCCCTCTCGAATTTTCGAGAGGAAAGCCGATTCCGTTTCGCTGATTCCGGCCCGCATAGCCTCTCAAGGTAAGAGGTGTCGCAGGCGCCGATGCGATCCGCCCATCCCTGTGAGCTGGATGGGGTCCGCAGAACTTTACTACACTGGCTTTTTCAACTGCCGCCAGCTCTCTGCAAACTCATTTGTCGCCGTTATATGTTCTCCAGACTATCTACACACGGGGAACACACTCACAGAACCTTCTTAGAGTAGCAATTCGTGCGTGCTCCGTCAACAAATTGCGCGAAAATTTCAAGAATTTCGCGAGCTCTGAGGGCTTCTGAGCCTGAGCATTCGCGGCTTAGAGAAGAATTGCTTCGCGCCGGCCCTTATTTTACGGGCAAGAACTCGATCTAAAAGCTTACCAACCTCAGAAAGTCTTCGGTCTGCTAGTATCCGGCATTATGTCCCTCTCCAAGCTGACCCTGGCTTTTGCCTGCCTTGCATCGAGCGCCATGACTCTGGCGCAATCCGCTCCTGTTACTCCTGCTAAAGATCCTCGCATCAGCGAGATCCTTTCGCAGCTTGAGATGGTTCGGGCTCCGCGGCAGACGGCCATCTCGCCGAATGGCCAGTGGGTGGCCTGGACGGCAGGCGCAGAGATCGATGTGGCACAGCTTGCGAATCCGCAGACTGTACATAGGGTGACGGCGTGCGCGAACGGACAGAGGGGGAATGAAGGCGAGATTGCCTGGGCGCCTGATTCGAAGAAGCTGGCCTTCTTCTCGAACTGCAATTCCGAGCACCAGCAGGGCTTGTATCTTGCGGAGCCGGAATCGAATACTCCGGCGCATGAGCTGGTGAAGTTTCATGGATATGCGAATGAGCCGCAGTGGTCGCCGGACGGGAAGTTTATCGGCCTGCTCTACGTGGAGGGAGCGACCCGGCCTGCAGGAGCGCTGGCGGCGATGAAGCCGCCTGCCGGGGTGATTGGCGTGGAAGGGCTGGAGGTGCAGCGGGTGGCCGCGGTCGATGCGGCCAGCGGGGCGCTCACGCAGATTACGCCGGCGAACCTGCATGTGTATGAATTTGACTGGTCGCCCGATGCAAAGAAATTGGCTTATGTGGCGGCGCCGCCACCGGGAGAGAACAACTGGTGGGTGGCGAAGCTCTATTCGGACTTTGTAGATACAGATTGCACGGCCACCAAACCCTGCAACAAGCTGAAGTCTTTACCCAAAGTTGTTGTCGATCCAACGACCGCCACAAGCCCTATTCATGGCCTGCAGATTGCAGTGCCGCGCTGGTCGCCGGATGGATCGCAGATCGCTTTTATCTCGGGCCTGATGTCGGACCAGGGCTCGACGGGCGGCGATATTTATCTTGTTTCGGCTCAGGGAGGCGAGGTCAGAAATATCACTCCGGACCGCAAGGCGAGTCCGGCATGGTTTGCGTGGGTCACAGACAGCGTTCTTGGCGTGACGGAGATCAGCGGCGGTTCATCGCATCTTTTTGCCTACGATGTCCAATCGCGCGAGGTGATGGAAGATCACAGCGTCACGCTCCCTGAAGGCATCGGGTCGGGCCAGCAGATGATGAGCCTTTCCATCGCGGATACGGACGAGCATCCGATTGCTTTTATCCGCAACTCCTTTTCACGTCCGCCTGAGGTCTGGGCGGGAACACTGGAAAATCTGAAACAGATCACTCACTACAACGACAATCTGAAGCCCGCGTGGGGCAAGGCCGAGTCGGTCGAGTGGGAGAATGAGGGCTTTCACGTACAGGGCTGGCTGATTGAGCCTGCGAACTATGATCCGGCGAAGAAATATCCGCTGATTGTAATGGTCCACGGCGGGCCAGCGTCAGCAGTCACGCCGCGCTGGCCCGGCGCGGGCTTTGGCGGCGCGCCTTTTTCAGCGCTGGGATACTTTGTGCTGGAGCCTAATCCCCGCGGCAGCTATGGGCAGGGCGAGAAATTCACCCAGGCCAACCGCAAGGATTTCGGCTATGGCGACCTGCGCGACATACTCACGGGCGTGGATGCAGTGACGAAGAAATATCCGATTGATCCGGAGCGCGTGGGCATTACGGGCTGGAGCTACGGCGGATTCATGACCATGTTTGCTGTGACGCAGACGAACCGCTTCCGCGCGGCGGTGGCCGGGGCGGGCATCTCGAACTGGCAGAGCTACTACGGAGAAAACTCCATCGACCAGTGGATGATCCCCTTCTTTGGCGCGTCCGTGTATGACGATCCGGCGGCCTATGCGAAGAGCTCGGCAATTAACTTCATCAAGCAGGTTAAGACGCCGACGCTCACTGTGGTGGGCGACCGCGATGGCGAATGTCCAATGCCGCAATCGTTTGAATTCTGGCATGCGCTGAGAGACCAGCACGTGCCGGCCGAGCTTGTGGTCTACCCGAATGAAGGACACCACTTCGTCAATCATGACCATGCGGTCGATGTGCTGGAGCGTGCGTTCGCGTGGTTTGAGAAGTATATGCCGGCGAAATAACGGGGCTCAGATTAAAGAAACTACCCCAGGTTAGCTCCGCCTCTGGCTACGCGAACCTGGGGCATCCGGCTCGTTTCCGCTCTCTAAAACCAAAGAGCATACAGGCTTGATGTCGCGCAGCAGATTTTTCTGTTGACGGCCTTATAGCCTTGTGCCAGAGTTATCGACACTGTTCACATGAACACCATGCAACATTTTTCTGCTTGCTTCTGTAGTTGTTGACTGTCCCTGGCATTTCTGCGTTTTCAATTCCTATTCAATCCATCAGTGCGGGCCCTTGTGTTGTCCCTGCGTTTGCTTTTCTGCGAACGCACACACTCACCCTTTCACGCAGGAGATGGAACTCATCATGTTGCAGAAATTCAAATACCCCACGTGGGCCCTGTCCGGAGCAGTGATCACTGCCGCTCTTCTGGCCAGCCCAGTCCTTCACGCGCAACAAACGATCGAACGTCCGAAGGTTGCCGATATTTCTTCTGACCTTGGCTCGATTTCACCGGAGCAATCCATTACCTTCACCGTGCATTTGAGTCCGCGTAATGAGGCGGCCTTCGACAAGGCGGTAGAAGACCTCTACACTCCCGGATCGCCGACCTATCACCAATGGCTGAGCTCGAGTGATATTGCCCGCTATGCTCCTTCACCCGCGCAGGTTGACACGGTAAGGAAAGAACTTGAATCACACGGCGTGTCGGTGGTCTCAGTAAGCCCCGACAACCTTTCGATCCGCGCGCGCGGGCCCGCTTCGGGAGTGGAGGATGCCTTTCACACGCAGATCCATCAATTCCAGCGGCAGGGCAAGACCTTCCATGCCAACGTGGCGCCGGCAAAGCTGACCGGTCCGGCTGGCGACCTGGTTGGCAGCGTCACAGGACTCACCAGCTTCCACATGAGTCCACAGGTCAAGTATCAGGTCAATCCCAGGACGGGCAAGCCGCTGAACACTCCTGCAAAACTGCCTATCGGCAAAGTCAAAAGCGCTACCGGCGGCTTCTCCGGCATTGCTACTAACAACTGCTTTTCTGATCCTTCGGCAGTTTCGCTTACGACCGATGGCTCCAGTCTGCCGGTGGGCCAGTATTACGGCAACAACTATGACACTGCCTACAGCGCCAGCACATCTCTGGCCTGCGCCTGGACACCGTCGCAGATTCAGGACCACTATGGGCTGACCAATATCTACAAGAAAGGACTGGATGGCACCGGAGAGACGATCGTGATCGTCGACGGGCCGACCGACGGCACGCAGCTGACCAGCGATCTCGCGCTCTTCTCGAGCCTCGCCGGCCTTCCTGCGACGAATTCCTCCAACTTCACGGTTCTTTATCCTGACGGGCAGCCGACTCCTCTTTCGCTCGAAGTAGACAACTGGCAGGATGAGGCTTCGCTCGATGTGGAATGGGTCCATTCCATCGCGCCGAAGGCGAAGATCGTTATCGAGATCATGCCGACGGAGGATTGGGATGAATTCGAATTCGCCATCGACTATGCGCGCACTAATAAGCTAGGCAACGTCATCTCGAACAGTTACGGCTATCCGGAAGCGCTGTTTGGAGCGGCGACCGTCAAGGGCTTTGAACAGGTGATCAAGAAAGCCGCGGCAGCCGGCATTGCCGTCAACTTCTCAAGCGGCGACGGCGGCGATGAAGGCCTGGGCTCACCCAGCGCCGGAGGAGTTCTTTACCCGTCAACCTCTGCTTATGCCACGGCCATTGGGGGAACCAGCATCGGCATACCCAACGGAACGACTGGCGGCGCTGAAGTGGGATGGGGCAACAATGCCAGCATCCTCTCCTATGCATTGAACGGAGTATTTGATCCGCCTCTGAGCTACGGCTTCCTTGGAGGATCCGGCGGGGGTGTAAGCGGCTTTATCAGCAAGCCCTCGTGGCAGAAATCTTTCTCAGGAACGACACGCCAGGCTCCGGATATCTCGGCGCTTGCCGATCCTTATACGGGCGCGGTTTTTGTGGAGTACGGCTCCGCTTACGCGGGCATCGGCGGAACCAGCCTGGCCTGCCCCATCTTCTCAGCCCTGTGGGCGATTGCCGATGAGAAGGCGGGGAAACCGCTTGGGCAGGCTGCTCCGCTGCTCTACAAGCTGCCTTCAACGGCTATCAATGATGTTGTGCCGGTGAGCAGCCCGACCAATGTTGCGGGCATCGTCTTTGATTCGAATGGCGCAACTTACTATTCCTCTGACGGCCTGCTGGCTCCGCTCTATACAACGACTCAGTATTTCAGCGCGTTCTGGAACTTGACCGGCGAATACGTGGACCTGAGCTTCGGCACAGATTCTTCCCTGACCGTAACCCCGGGATGGGACAACGTGACCGGACTGGGCGTGCCGAATGGCCTTACATTTATTAACGCTGCGGCCAAAGAAAAATAAATACAGGGAGATAGGGAATAGGGAAATAGGGAAGAATCGTCTTGTTCCCTACTTCCCTACTTTCCCTGATTCCCTATTTCCTATACGCAGTACCCTGAGCGCTCACCCTGTTTTCTGAGACCTGCACACCCTGCCCTGTTCCCTATTTCCCTGCTTCCCTGTTCCTTCATCCCTTGCTCAAGTCCCTTTTAAGCTTTTAAACTCAAACTTCGGAACTCTATCTTTCGGAACGCTCCCGGAAAAGCTCCGCGGAGTGACAACCGTCTGCATGGCGAGTCCATACAGACGGGGAGGTTTCATGCAGCGGTTTTTTGCCCTGATTGCACTTATCATTTTCTCTATTCCCGTCGGCATTTCCATTGCAGGCTGTGGCGGCTCAAACCCTAACAATTTCTGCACTAAGAATGGTTTCGGTTACGGCCAGACAACGTCACAGGTTGCGGCCATCAGCCTCGGGCCGGCTTCGACCGGCGTTTCCCTCGCATATGGGCAGATCGGACAGGTGAATTCGCCAACCGCTACGAACTGCAACGGCGGCAGCGTGAGCGTGGCGCACTATGTCTACGGCACGACGAACCTGAATCTCGCTGACATCAACCCTTCAACCGGTCAGATTTGCGCCGGAACCTGGAACCGCCACAGCGCCTCCGGAATTCCCGACTTCACCATCTGCACTCCGCCCACGCAGTCGGGCGAGGCCCAGGTAACGGCCAGCGCCTCGGCAGTCACCAGCAATCCGGTGAATGTCTATATTCATCCACCGATTTCGGCCATCACCATAGGAACGCAGACTTCGTGCGTATCGCAGAACCAGTCTCTACCTCAACCATTGACCGCATCTACGAATGTCTATGACCAGGAAGGCAACCTGATTCCGCAGTCATACGTGGGCACAGTCACCTACACGCCGGTGGATTCGACAATTGTGACCATCAACAATACGAGCAACGGCAGCACAGACAGTGGCAGCTCTTCCGGCAGCTCGACTTCCACGGTCAATGGACTGGCAACCGCGCACCTGCCCGGATCGACGGTAATCAATGCCACGCTTTCGAGCGTGACCTCGGCCGCGGGATACTTCTTCACCTGCCCGCCGCAGAGCATCGGCATGCAGCTGAACGGCAGCTACGGTTATCCGACGCCGGTGACGGTGACGGCAAGCAGTCCGCAGAACCTGACCACGAATGTTGTGGATACTACTAACGCGGTCATCAGCGGTCTCTCGCTCGACTATGTTTCGACGCAGCCGAAGCAGATCGCCGTAAGCAGTGCCGGAGCCGTGACGGCGACCTTCCCAACCACGACAACAATTTCGGCCATCTGCCAGCCCGGCACCTGCAATCCTTCGCCGATTAATATTGTCGGACAGCTCGGCACTGGGCTCCCGGTCACCAGCAACACGGTCACCGTGAACAGCCCGGGACGCAGCAGCAGCAAGCTCTGGCTGGCTTCGTCGCAGTCGCAGTACTTTACGCCCATCGATCTGACCAGCAGCGGATCACCCGCTCCGATTAAACTGCCTTACATTCCCAATTCAATGGTGCTGGACCAGGGTGGCACGAACCTCTACTTCGGCAGCTATCACGAATTGATGATCGTAAGCGCGGCGACCAACTCTCTGACCAAGGAAGACACGAACGTTCCCGGAGTCGTGCTTGCTGTTTCGCCGGACAGCTCCACGGTGGTGATCAACGACCAGGTGAACCAGCTCATCTATCTTTACGGGCAAAGCAAGGGTACCTTTACCAGCATCGGCGGACTGGCGACGCGCGCCGAATATTCGCCGGATGGAAAGAATCTCTACATTGTCGGGCCCAATAAACTCTACGTGTACAACGCGCAGACAGGATGGAGCCAGTACGATCTTTCCGGCCAGCCTACGAGCTGCAATCTGAACAACAACAACGGCAACGCGGCGTTCGATCCCTTCTGCGCCTCCGATGTGGCGGTGACTGTGCCAAGCGTCGGCATCTTCATGAGCGGATCGGCACAGACGACCGCGCGCAGCTTCTGCCCGAGCGGTTCGCCGATCACGTATTATCCGGATGCCGGAAGCGTTGGGTCGGTCACTGACAAACTCGCATCCACCAACAATGGCGGCCATATTCTTGGAGCGTCTGCAGCGGCGGCACAGCTTACAGACATTCAGTTCCCACAAACAAATGCGAGCCTGCCTCCGACGCCTCCGGTCGGAACCTGCTCTCAGACAGGCGGCACGGCGCTCACAACCAATACGAGCCTCAATCAGCTCGGACTGGGCGTTACGCCGACTGAGATCACAGGCGTGGTTCCCGCTCAGGATTCCACGATTGCATTCGTGACCTACAACGCCAGCAGCGCGTCGGGAGTGCTCCCTGCCTACAAGCCATCTGCAACGCCGGGAGCAGCGGGCACGGTCAGCAACGTGCAGCTCTCTTCCGGTGCACAGGCGCCGGTCTCCGGAGCTTTCAGTCCGGATGACTCTACCTTCTTCGTGGGCACGTCGGGCGATAACCTTCTGCACCTGGTGGATGTACCCAGCCTCACGGATACGAAGACCATCAATCCGCAGCTGCCTTCGTGCACGCAGACTCCATCGGCGGGAACTCCGACCTGCACTCCGGGCAGCTTTGTTCCGGTACAATTTATTGCCGTGCAGCCACGCCCGACAACATAACCTTTCTCACTAAAACAAAAAGGGCCCACAGATTTTCTCTGTGGGCCCTTTTTGTTTTCCTCACAAATGCTGTTGATTCCACAGTCGCATTTGCGCCATTTTTATCGAGCGTTCATCCTTCCTTCATAGCCGCTCACAAATCAGCCATTAGCATCGTAGACAGATACGCGAACAATTTCAGCGGTCACACACGCGCATACGTCCATATATTTCCTCGGAACGTAAGACCCGAAATTTATCTATCGGTGAGGCCATCCATGAAAATATCTGATTCCCCGAAGTGGTATCGTTACGTCCTGCTTGCTGTTATTGCTCTTCTGGCAGGGATGACACTCTCAGCCCAGGTGAACACCGCCAGTCTTTCCGGACTGGTGACCGACCCCAGTGGTGCAGCTGTCGCGAATGTAACCGTATTAGCTACGAATTCAGCCACTGGATACGCACGCACCATCACAACCGACAACGCGGGCTATTATTCGTTCCAGAATCTGCCCATCGGACAATACACAGTCCGCGTGGAAGCATCAGGCTTCAGCACGCTTGAGGAAAATGTAACTTTGAGTGTTGCAGAAAAAGGCCGCCTCGATTTTACGCTGCAGATAGGCTCCGCACAGCAGACAGTGGAAGTACAGGCGCAGGGCACGGGCCTTTCGCCCGACGATGCGTCCATCGGTACGGTAGTCGATCAGAAGACAATTGAGCAGACGCCACTTTATCTGCGCAACTGGGATGACCTGCTGCGCACGGTTCCCGGCGTGCAGATCAGCCGCTTCACACAGCAGAGCGGCTCGACATCGGCGGGCCGCACCGGCGACTTCAACGTAAACGGCATCCACTCGCTGCAGAACAACTTCATTCTCGACGGCATTGACAACAACACCTTCTCAGAAAATGTGCAGGAGTTGAGCACAGAGTCGGCGCACCCCTCAGTGGACGTGATCGCAGAGTTCAACATCATCACTAATCCCTACTCCGCGGAATATGGACGCGCGCCCGGCGCAGCAGTCTCAGTCAACACCAGAAGCGGCACGAATGAGATTCACGGACTTGCTTACGAGTATGTCCGCAACCAGCTCTTTGATTCGACTGACTTCTTCACCCGCCAGCACGGGCTTAAGAAGACAGAAAACAACCAGAACCAGTTTGGCGGCAGCCTGGGCGGCCCGTTCATCAAGAACCGCCTCTTCGGATTCTTTAACTATGAAGGAACACGCATCAAGCAGGGCGTAACGCGTACCGCTACGGTTCCGCTCGACAATGAGCGCATCGGTGATTTCAGCCCGGCCACTGCAGCGCAGATCGGCGTCAAGTATCCGACAATCTACGACCCTCAGACCCACCAGCCTTTCCCCAACAACCAGATTCCTCAAGGTCGTATCGATCCGGTCATTGCCAGCCTGATTGCGCTGTTCCCTGAGCCAAATGTAACTTCCGGAGGCACAATTCCCGAGCTGAACAACTACTTCCGCACGGCAGGCGTAGAGGACAACAACGACACCTACAATGGCCGCGTGGACTGGACGCCTTCTTCCAATAACACGGTGTTTGCGCGCTATAACTATTCCAACCGCTTCCGCTTTATCCCCGGATACTTCGGCGGGCTGGCAGACGGCAGCAGCACGTCGGCCTGGGGTCGCCAGATACTGAAGAACCACAGCCTCGTCCTCGGCTGGACACACATCTTCAGCCCCAGCATCGTGAATGATTTCCGCTTTGGCTGGGTGCGCAACTACTCTTTTGCCGAACAGGATCCGTTTGCGCTGACTCAGTACGCCGGCAACTTTGTTCCCGGTATCCCTATCAGCACTGCGATCGGCGGCGGCGTTCCGCTCACTACATTCAGCGGATCGATCGGAGCATTTCTCGGATCGCCGGACTTCCTGCCCAAACAGCAGGTGCCACAGCTGTTCCAATACAACGACACGCTCTCGCTTACGCGAGGCCGGCAGACATACAAGGTCGGCGCTTCGCTCTACCTGCCCATGCGCAATCTTTTTCAGGATGAGCCGGGCATGCGCGGCGATATGACCTTTACCGGCATCTTTACCTGCGAGCGCAACACTCAGAGCCAGTGCGTCACAAACACCGGCTTCCCCTATGCAGATGGCTTGTTGGGGATGGTGCAGTCAAACCAGCTCACCAATGTTCACTTTGTCGACCAGCGCATCTGGATGCTCTCCGGCTTCTTTGAGGATGACTGGAAAGTGACTCCGCAGATTACGCTGAATCTTGGGCTGCGCTACGACTTTGCGACGCCTGCGCTCAACGGCAAGGACCAGATGGCGAACTTCGACCCTGCTTCGGGATCGCTTGTCTTTGCGCGCTCCGGCGGGCTGAAGTCGCGTGGATTGGTTGATACGAACACCAAGAATTTCGGCCCGCGCATCGGCTTTGCTTACTCGCCCGATCAGAAGACGGTCGTGCGCGGCGGATACGGCATCTACTACACCGTGTTTGAGCGCTACGGCAGCGAAGACCAGCTCTCGCTCAATCCACCGTTCCTCATCAACAAGACGCAGTCGGCGGCTTCCACTTCGACTACCCCGGTCATGATTGCGCAGCAGGGTTTTCCATCGAACTATCTTGACCCTTCTACGATCGATCTGAACAACCTCACTGCATTCCATATTCGCGCACTCGATCAGAATGACTCTATCCCCTACGTACAGCAATGGAGCTTCGGCATCCAGCGGGCGATCGGCAATGCATGGACGGCGGAGGTCGATTACGTCGGGACCAAGTCGACACATCTCGACATCATCTACGACTACAACCAGCCCCTGATTCAGGGCAACACAGCTACAACCACGGTTCCGTATCCCAACTTCGGCCAGATCGAATACACAACGCCTGTTGGCTATGGCAATTACAACGGGCTGCAGGCGAGCCTCAATCGCAGCTTCCGGAACGGCCTGAAGATTCAGGCTGCATACACCTACTCGCACAGCCTGGACAGCGCTCCTGAAGAACTCGAAAGCAACTCAGGTGATGCGCCGAACGGACGCAACGCAGCAGCATGGTATGGTTCGAGCGACTTCGACATCCGCAACCGCGTCTCGGTCAACTATGTCTATGAACTGCCCTTCGGACGCGGCAAGAGCATGCTGAACCACGGGCCCCTGTCGTGGATCTTCGGCAACTTCCAGACGTCGGGCGTTTACACCTTCTACTCCGGTCATCCATTCACAGTGAATTCAGGCGGCACGCTGGGCAGTGCGCTCGATCCGTATGGTTTTGCCACGGCAACGCCGTTCCTCGTTGGCAAGCCGCACATTGTCGGCGACCCGGCCTGCTGGTTCTACACCTCGTTGAACAGCGCGTGCAAGGTGCTCGCTCCAAACCTGACCGACGCTTATGCTGCACCGCCATCAGGCCAGTTCGGCAACAGCGGACGCAACACGCTGGTCGGTCCGCGCACGAACGTCTTTGACGCAGCGCTCATGCGCGACATCCCCATCGAGCGGTTCAACATTCAGGCCCGCTGGGAAGTCTTCAACGTAACCAATACGCCGGAATTCGGACAGCCAGGCAACAACATCACGGCCAGCTCGGCAGGAAATATCACATCGCTCTCCGGCGATCCACGCGTAATGCAATTCGCACTGCGCCTCTCGTTCTAACAGGCAAAGGGCCCGCAAACAATGCGGGCCCTTTTGCGTCGTTGTCATCCCGAGCCAGGAATTTGTTATGCTCCGAGTCATCATCCATCATGAAAAAAATCTATTCCGGTGTCAGTTTCTTTGTCCTGCTCTTTTTTGCCGCAATTTCCCGCGCACAGCTTCCTGCCAAACCAGATATTACTCTTGATGGAACCATCTCCGGCAGCCAGAACAATACCTATGTCGAAGCTCCATTCGATGTTCCATCCGGAATCGTATCCATTACAGTTACATTCCATTACACCGAACGAGACAAGCGCACCACGCTCGATCTCGGATTGCTTGATCCGGAGCGTTTTCGCGGCTGGAGCGGCGGCAACAAGGATACCTTCACGGTCAGCACATCGAATGCTACCGCTTCTTACCTGCCGGGCCCCATCATCCCCGGCAAATGGAAGATTCTCATCGGCGTGCCTAACATTCGCGCGTCTGTGACATCGCATTACCATGCGGACATCTATTTCACGCGCAGCGATACGGGTTCTTCCTTCACATACACGCCGCTGCGCAGCGGGCCAGCATGGTTTCGCGGCGACCTGCACATGCACACCGCACACAGCGACGGAAGCTGCCTGAGTCAGAGCGGACGCAAGATTCCCTGCCCTGTCTTTCTGACGGCGGAAACCGCTGCTTCGCGCGGACTGGACTTTATTGCGGTTACCGACCACAACACTGACTCACACTATGCCGCGCTGCGCGAGATGCAGCCTTACTTCGACAAGCTGCTCTTTATCCCGGGGCGCGAAGTCACTACCTTCTGGGGTCACGCCAATCTTTTCGGCCCGACGGAATTCATCGATTTCCGTGTAGGAACGGTTACTTCGACAAAGTCGCTCTTTGAGCAGGCCGAGAAAATGCACGCGATTCTGTCGATCAATCATCCCAATGCGCCGACGGGCGAAATCTGCATGGGCTGCGGCTGGACGCCGAAGGAACAGCTTGATCCGCGACTTATTCATGTGATCGAAGCAGTGAATGGCAGCGCTGAAGAAGGGCAGTATTCAGGCAACAGCTTCTGGGAAAAGTATCTCAACCAGGGCTACCGCATCACTGCCATTGGAGGCAGCGACAACCACAACGCGCAGCTTCCGCCCACGGAAAAGAACGCCATCGGCAGACCGACTACCGTTGTCTATGCGGATGATCTATCGGTCAATGCATTGCTCGATGCGATTCGCAAAGGCCACGTCTTTATTGACCTCAGCGCCACACGTGACCGCCTGCTCGATGTTACGGCTGAAGATGGCGGCAACAAGGCGATGATGGGCGATACGCTCGCCGCATTGGCAAGCTCCACTGTCAGAATTTCTGCGCACATCGTTGCATGCCAGAATCAGCAACTTCGTTTCATGCTCGATGGGCAGCCCGTTGCGTCGCTCACCACAAACATCACGCAACCCGATCAGACCATCGCACTTGCTCTACCCACAGACGGCAAAAAGCACTGGCTGCGTCCTGACGTCATCACTCCAGAGGGCAAGCTGATTCTGCTGGGCAACCCGATCTACCTCAACTACTCGGGAAAAAAATGACAATTTCTTCCATGCACATCAGTCCCCAAAGCATTGTCATCCTGAGCGGAACGAAACGTAGTGGAGTGAAGTCGAAGGACCTGCATTTTACGATGTTGGCTATAGCATTACTCCTTTTCTTCAGCCCAACACTCTTCGCGCAGGACACAGCAGCACATCCGGGCGCGCGCACGCTCATGGATGCGCATAACTGCTATCCCTATTACGAGTGGTGGTCGGATCGCATTGACCGCGCGCTCTCTGCAGGAACACCGCTGGCGATCGAACAGGACCTCGCATGGTACACCGATGCGAAGACGGGAAAGTCCTGGTCCATCGTCACGCATGGCGTTCCTTCGAGCGGCCATGAGCCCACGATGAAGCAGTATTTCTTTGAGCGCGTGCGGCCCATTGTGGAGAAGGCTATGCGCGAAGGCAATCATGGCGACTGGCCCCTTATTACGCTCAATCTTGATTTCAAGACAGAAGAGCCGGAGCATTTGCGCGCCGTGCTGGCTCTGCTGAATGAGTACCGCGACTGGCTTACGACAGCTCCACGCACTGATGATCCATCCAAAGTCGAACCGCTCACAGTTCGTCCGATACTTGTTCTGACTGGGGAATCGGATGCACAGGAAAAAGTCTTTTACGGCGAGACTCCTGTTGGCGGGAAGCTGCTTGTCTTCGGCTCAGCGCATACCAATGAAAAAGACCCGATGGCTGCGCCGGAAATTCTCGAACCAGGCAAGGCTACCAATTACCGCCGCTGGTGGAATAATCCATGGAACGTCGTCGAGCAGGGCGGCCAGAACAAGGCCGGCGAATGGACAAAGGCTGACAACCTGCGTCTACGCGCGCTGGTGGAGCACGCGCATCAGAATGGCCTGTGGATCCGCTTCTACACGCTCGACGGCGTAGACAACAAGCAGGACCTTAGCTGTCACGGATGGTTCAACGGATATAACTTCGGTTCATTCAACGCTGCTCAAGCCCGCTGGCGCGCTGCGCTCGAGGCCGGCGTCGACTACATTGCCAGCGACCAGTATGAGGCCCTGGGCAAGTTCATCAGGGAAAACCAAAGTGTAGCGAGGCAGCGCTCCGGACGCTGAATCCGCTTGGGTGTGCGCGCATGTTCGCGAAAGAATAAGCGCACATGGCACTACTCGAATCTTCCCGGCTGAGGCTTTTCGAGACCTTCGTCAATATGGCGTCACGCCGGCGCACCAGAGAGCCTGAACACCTGGCCACGGGCCGACGCGGGGAGCTGGCGGCATACTTTTACCTTCGCCGCCAGAAATACATCATTGTGGCTCGCGGATGGCGTTCTGCGCGTCTGCGTGGCGACATTGATCTCATCGGCTGGGAGGACGACATTCTCTGCTTCATCGAAGTCAAGACGCGGACCACGCGCGATGTAGCTACTGCAGAGGCCGCCGTAGATGAAGACAAACGCCGCACGCTGCGCAGGCTGGCACGTCAATATGTGCGCCAGATACTGAACCACGAGATCCAGACGCGCTTCGATATCCTCTCAATCTATTTTCAGGAAGAAAGAGCGGCAGAATTTGAGCTCTTCCGTGGCGCGTTCAGTGGCTCCTGAAATGGCATCAAAATATTGCTCTGGGGAAAGCGCTTACTCCTGTCCGGGGAATCAGGATTCCCTAAATATTTATCTGAATATTTATCCAGGAGTTCATCGGCGAGTCTAAGGTATTCTTCAATCATCGGTTTACGCTCTACTGCTGTCTACTGCACCCAAAGGCGCATGGATGTTGAAGCGGTCACACTGCCGCTCGTTGCCATTACCGCATGTATTGAGGCACGAGTTTTCCGTTGGCAGAAATTGTCTTGCTGAACTATCTAGCTCCTCTTTCGGGAGAGTATCTGCAAGGTAGCAGGCATGACGACACGAAACATCTCCCATTTGGGATATGTTTCATGGCAAAATAATTTCCCCCAATAAGCTCGGCCAGTTCGCGCCAGATCCACGTTGATTATGGTTTCGCTTGAGGCATTTTCGGAGCTTTTGGAAGCCCTATACTCTGCGCCTCTCCAGCCGGAGAAGTGGCAACATTTTCTTACACTGGTAAGCAAACATACGGGATCCCGGAGCGGCTTTTTTATCTCCGCAGATTCGCGTTCGGGACTGGCGATTCTGGCGGAGGGTGGAAAGCACCAGGACAGCGAGCTAGTCTCCTCCTACAACCAGAAATACGCGCAGAGCGACCCCTTCCGGCCTGCAGTGATACGTTATGCACGCACAAAAAATCCCGTGGGTGTTCTCACGGAAGAAGAACTGCTGCCGGATAATGGGCTGCTTCGCACGGAAATGTACCGGGAATTGCTCTCTCAAGCGAACCTTCGCCATGCGGCCATCATTACGCTTGCGCTTTCAGTTCGCCGCCTGGATGTAATCAGTCTGTGGCGGACTCCGGAAGAAGGCCCGATTGATGCCGACTCACGCAGGCTGCTCGATCTTCTGGTTCCTCACATTCAGACGGCACTTGAAGTGCGCCGCGTTTTTGGCGTGATGCAGCAACGCCTGGCCAGCGCTGAGGCCATGGCGAATGCCAGCTCGACGGCGACATTTGTGATGACGAAGAGAGGCCTCGTACGGCATTCGAACGCTGCCGCAGAATCTCTGATTCGCAGCGGCGACGGCCTCACGCTGGTGCATAACCATTTGACAGCGCGCGATGGGAAAGCAAATGCCGCGCTGGCAAAACTGTTTCAGGACGTGGCGGCGCCCTCATTCTCGCTTTCGGAGTCTCATCCCAGCCGCTTCCTTATGCTGGAACGTGCTTCAGGAAAGCGCCCATTGCAGCTCGTAGCCACTCCGTTGCCGGAAACGCACCGCAAGCACGCAGGCGGCGAGCTGCTGCTGCTCGTCACCGATCCGGAAAAACCTTCGAGCTTTCCTGATGATGTGCTGCATGCGCTCTTCGATCTCACTCCCGCAGAAACCGAAGTGGCCAATGGCCTGCTGATGGGTTATTCGCTGCAGGAGATTGCCAGCCTGCGCCGCGTATCGACGGGGACAGTGCGCCAGCAGGTGAAAAGCATGCTGAGCAAAACGGGAACCAGCCGGCAGAGCGATATGATCCGCCTGTTCATGACCCTGCCGCAGCTTCCACTGCAGACCCAGGATCGATGAGGGCAATAAATAATCAGACGGCGGGGAGGTTTTAGCGACACTTCAATATGTCAGGCGTGTACAGCCTTGATCGGTCTGATATTGTTCATTTTCGCAGAATCTGCATTGCGGGCTTGTGCTAACTCGTACTGCTTTTGCAGATCGAGCCAGAACTCGCCAGGATTACCGAAGAACTTCTCCAATCTCAATGCC
This sequence comes from Acidobacterium sp. FHG110202_01, assembly GCF_059115305.1. Lineage (NCBI taxonomy): Bacteria > Pseudomonadati > Acidobacteriota > Terriglobia > Terriglobales > Acidobacteriaceae > Acidobacterium > Acidobacterium sp. FHG110202_01. The sequence continues at coordinate 285,193 of NZ_JBZYWJ010000008.1, read as the reverse complement.
ATTCCTGCAGAAATACCTGCATGACCATTCAGAATCTGTGAAAGAGCCGTGCGTGACACCATGAGACGCTCAGCAGCGTCGGTGACATTCATGTCACTGAGTGCGGCCTTTAATATGATCCCCGGATGTACAGGATTCTTCATCCTCATATATGAATTTCTCTCCTTAGTGGTAGTCCAGGTAATCAACCACTTCCACGTCTTCATCTTTGAACGAAAATGTAATTCGCCAGTTTCCGCTGACTGACAGTCCGTAATGGTTCTTGAGGGCGCCTTTCAATGGGTGCACATCCCAGGCTTTCGCCAGTGGAGCTGGAATATCGCTGATCTTCTTGATAACACTTAAAACAGTCAATCGTTCGCGCAGTTTATCGGCGTGCTCAGGTCTGATACCGGCTTTCTTATCTGTCAGGAAGAACCTCTCCAGCCCTTTATGCCGGAAACTAACGATCATGCGTTAAGTGTAAACTACCACTTAACAGATAGAAAAGCAAACTCCTGGGCAGGAGAGAGTAACGCTTAACGCGTCATGTAAAAATCCGAAGACATGCACGAAGTGTTACTGCGAAGCGTCCGTGTATTCCTCGTGCCATGCCATCTGGATGGCTTCGAGTTTCGATTCGTTCGATTGTGCCGGGTCGTCGGCGAAGCCTTCGAGCTCGGTCACGTATTTGTGCAGATCGGTGAACCGCACTGTCAGCGGGTCGAGGTCGGGGAATTTTTCCTGCAGCTGAATGCCGATCTCTTCGGCATCGGTCCAGTGAATTTCGCGCGCCATTACTTCTCCTCCGCCAATGCCAACGGTTTGCCTTCAGAAACATAGTTGCGGTTCCACTTCGGAATCTCAACGACGTAAGCGCCAGGTTTTGTGATGACAGCCTGGCAGCCGAGGCGCGAATTGAGCTGCAGGTCCGCGGCCATGTCGAGGCGGTCAAGCTCATCTTCTTCTGCTTCATTGAGGCCCTGTGCGCCATCCTTGATCCACAAGTGGCAGGTGGTGCAGGCGCATGATCCCCCGCAGGCGTGGTCGAGGAAGATGCCGTAGTTTTCTGCCACATCGAGGAACGACATCGGCTTGCCGTGATGGTCATAGGGCATGGAGCCGAATTCAAACTCAACGGTTTTACCTTCGGGCATAAATGTGACGCGCACCATGTTGGGCGCGGGCGGCTTGCTCAGATCGATTTCGTTGTTCGTCTTCAAATTGCTCATGCTGTTCCTTACTGACTCTTACTGATTTCTGCGGGCGCAAATGGATGCGGCGCGGTTGGGCCTTCGCCCAGCTTCTCGCCGGCTGAATCCATGGTTTCGCCCTTGATTGCGCTGGAAACTGCGGCGTCCATCATCAGCTCTGCGAAGTGGCGCGTTGCTTTATCCAGAACCTCGGTTCCGGCGCGGAGCGCCTGCAGATCATCGCCTTGCTTCAGAACATGGAGCTCGTCTTTAAGGAGGCCGATCTGCGTCCGCTCTTCATCGGCCAGCTGCTGCCATGCCGGATTTGCCGGCGCTTTTTCGACTGCGGCCAGGATCGTATCCGCTTCATTGCGGGCTTCGATCAGTTGGCGCTGGTGGAAGTCGTCTTCGGCATGATCGAAGGACTCGAGAATCATGGTCTCGACCTGCTCGTCGGTGAGGCCATAGGTCGGCTTCACCTCAATCTCGGCTTCTTTGCCGGAGCGCTGCTCGCGCGCCGAGACATGCAGGATGCCGTTGGCGTCGATGAGGAGCTTCACCTCTATGCGCGGCAGTCCAGCAGACATTGGTGGAATGCCCTTCAGGTCAAAACGCGCCAGAGAGCGGCAGTCCTTGGCCAGTTCGCGCTCGCCCTGCAACACATGAATGGCGACGTTGGTCTGGCCGTCGACTCCGGTGGTGAAGTGCTCGGTCGCCGAAGCGGGGATGGTCGAATTGCGCTGGATGATTTTTGCCACTACGCCGCCGAGCGCTTCAATGCCGAGCGAGAGCGGAGTCACATCGAGCAGCAGCATGTCTTCGGTCGCCTTCGAACCGCCGCCGAGAATATTGGCCTGCACGGCAGCGCCGAGCGCGACGACTTCATCTGGATTGAGCTCTGTGTGCGGCTTCTTTCCGCGTTCGCTCAGATGGAAGACTTCATCGGTGAGTTTGCGCACGGAGGGAATGCGCGTCGAGCCACCGACGAGGACAACTTCGTCGATCTGTTCCGGAGTGACGCCCGCGTCCTTGAGAGCTTGTTTGCATGGGCCGATGGTCTTTTCGATCACCGGACGGATGATCTCTTCGAAGGCCTCGCGGGGAAGCTCGCGCTGGTACTTGCGTCCGTCGGGGAGATCGACATTGATGCGCGCCATGTCTGCGGAAGACAGCGCGATCTTCGCTTCGATCACGGCCTTGCGAATGGCCTGCACAGTCTCCGGGCTCTTGCTGACATCGAGATCAAGCTCGCCCTTGATGTCTTCGATCGCAATGGCGATGAGCAGGTTGTCGATATCGTCGCCGCCGAGGTGTGTGTCGCCATTCGTCGCGATGACTTCAAAGATGCCCTCGTGCAGCTTGAGGATCGAGATATCAAAGGTGCCGCCGCCGAGGTCGTAGACCGCGACAATGCCTTCCTTGTTGCGGTCGAGGCCATAGGCCAACGCTGCTGCTGTGGGCTCATTCACCAGGCGCAGCACTTCGAGGCCGGCCATGCGGCCTGCGTCCTTTGTGGCCTGCCGCTGCGCGTCATTGAAATATGCGGGGACAGTGATCACGGCCTTCGTGACAGGAGCGCCGAAGTACCGCTCGGCGTTGCGCTTCAGCTGGCGCAGCACATAGGCGGAAATCTCCGGGGGAGTGAACTCGGCTTTGTCCGAGTCGCTGCCCAGCTGGATGCGCAGCACTTCTCCGGGCTGGAGATCGGCAGCTAGACGGAATGGGAAGAGCTTCAGCTCCTCCTGAATGTCTTCGACGCCGCGGCCCATCAACCGCTTGACGGAGTAGATCACGCGCTCCGGCGTGCTGATCAGATGTTCGCGTGCGGCATTGCCGATGACAAATTTACGCTGACCATCATTCGCGGCCAGCGCGACGACTGAAGGCACGAGGTTCGAACCATCCTCGCCGGGAATCACAACGGGGCGGTCGCCCTGCATAAAGGCCACGAGCGAGTTGGTAGTGCCCAGATCGATGCCAACAATGCGTTCCTGTTTGTTTTCGCTCACACCAACGCCTCAGTTTTCTGCGCCTGCGCGGGAGGGTTGAGGACGTACTGCGCTTCGCCTTTGCCGAACGACCAGTCATCCAGATCGTTTTCCGAGAGCACGATCATTACGTCGTCGGGCGCAACTCCGGCGCGCTCCTGTGCCAGGCGCACAATTTCGCGGTACAGCTTCTGCTTCATTTCGGTCGAGCGTCCGCGCCTCAGAGTGATGTGAACCAGAGTGAATCCATCGGTGCGCTGCATGCCCATGAAGTTCGGGTCGGCCACAAGCTCGCCTTCGCCGTGAGCTGTCAGCACGACAAACAGATCCTTCTCGGGGATGGCAATGGCCGCGCGCATGGCATCATACACAGCCTGCGGAAGGTTTTTGCGCTTCTCCGGCGCCATCTTGTCTGAGACAGAAATACGAACCAGCGGCATGCAAAAACTCCTCTTTTATGAGCCCAGCGCCTCGTTTACGTCACGCACCAGGTTGCGAACATACCGGCGGCGATCGAGCAGCGTCACCATCTTTTCTTTTGCGTCCTGCGGATCGGTTCCCGCGTCCCACTTCGTCCAGAGCGATTGCAATTGCGCATCAGTATCGGCAAGCTGGCCTTCAAACTGTGTCTTCGCTTTTTCGAGGTCGCTTCTGAGCTGCGGATCATCTTCGCCCATCTTCCGGGTCATACGCATCTCTTCCAGCTGCATATTCAACTCGAAGACTTCTTCAAGCAGGTCGGGCGGCACGCGCGATTCCTTCTTTCCGTTGCCGGCATGCTCTTCGCCAATCTCGACGCCTTCGAGCTTCAGCAGATACTCGGTGCGCGAGATCGGGTTCTTCAGCGTGCGGTAGGCATCGTTCAGCAGCGAAGTCTGCTCGAGACTCCACTGCTGCTCCTGCGCGCTTGCCTGCGCGTACACATCAGGATGCAGCTTGCGGCTCAGCTTGTAGAAGGCGCGTTCCAGCGCTGCTGTGTCGAGCGCCAGCTTCCCTGGCAATCCGAAGACATCGAAGTAGGTTACGCCTGCCGTAGGAGCCTGCACTTTACCGCAGGCATCGCAGAAGGGCTGTCCGGCTGTCAAAGCAGAGCCGCACGACCAGCATGCCGTCTTCACGGATTGTTGTTCCACAGTTTGCATCGAAAATGCTCTAGCTAGTTTGCTCGCATTTTTTGCGCCGCAAGGCGTCCTTCGGCTCCGCTCAGGACAGGCTATGCCTAGGCGGAGAATGACGAGCCGCAGCCGCAGGACCTGCTCGAGTTCGGATTGATGAAGTTGAAGCCCTGCCGCATCAGTGTCTCTTCGTAGTCGAGGATCATTCCGCTGAGATAGATGAACGATTTCGGATCGACGAAGACGCGCACATCTTCGAACTGATAGACACGGTCGCGTTCGCGCGGCTGCGTATCAAAACGCACGTTGTACGACAGGCCCGAGCAGCCGCCGCCCTGCACGCCGAGACGCAGTCCACCCTCGGTGGGCGAGATGCCTTCCTTCGCCAGGGCGATGCGGATGCGCTTGATGGCGCGCTCCGTCACCTGAATGCCCTTCTGGCCCTGCGCCGGGCTTTCGGCGTTCAGTACGTTCAACTGTGTGCTCATCTTTGATCCCCGGTTGTCAGTTCCAAGTCCGGAATAGCGTTCCCCTCAGGGCTAAAGCCCCCTTCATTCTGCATTCCGGCGGCACGGCTAAAGCCGTGCCCTTTCAAAAAACTACGCAGAACTGACTATTATGCTACCGGCTGCGCAGCTTCCGCCGTCTCGGCAACGCCGTTCTTCTTCTTCCAGTCGCCGATAGCCGCACGGATCGCGTCTTCAGCCAGCACGGAGCAGTGAATCTTGACCGGAGGAAGCGAGAGCTCCTTAACGATGTCAGTGTTCTTGATCTCTAGCGCCTCGGAGACGGTCTTGCCTTTCACCCACTCGGTGGCGAGCGAGGAGGAAGCAATGGCCGAGCCGCAGCCGAAGGTCTTGAACTTCGCTTCTTCGATGACCTGAGTTTCCGGGTTCACCTTGATCTGCAGGCGCATCACGTCGCCGCATTCCGGCGCGCCCACCAGGCCCGTGCCTACTTCCTGGCTGGACTTGTCGAGCTGTCCAACGTTGCGGGGATTGTTGTAGTGGTCAATTACCTTGTCGCTATATGCCATGTGAGAATCTCCTCTGATTCTTCGATTCTGATTTCATTACTGAGTCGAAGCGGAAGAAAACAGATCCTTCGCTGCGCTCAGGATAACAACCGATCAATGCGCCTGCCATTCGATCTTGGTCAGGTCAATGCCTTCCTTCACCATCTCGTACAGCGGTGAAAGCTCGCGCAGCTTCTGCACAATGTCAATCACCTTGTCGGCCACGTAGTCCACTTCAGCCTCAGTATTGAAGCGGCCCAGCCCGAAGCGAATCGAGCTGTGGGCCACGTCATCGCCCAATCCTAGAGCCTTCAATACATAAGATGGCTCAAGCGTCGCCGAGGTGCATGCCGATCCGCTGGAAACTGCAACATCGTTGATGCCCATCAGCAGCGACTCGCCTTCCACGTGAACGAAGCTCATGTTCAGGTTGCCCGGGAGACGATGCTCCCATGAGCCGTTGACGTGGATGAAGTCGAGATGAGCTTCAAACTTTGCCTTCAGTCTGTCGCGCAGCCCTGAGAGCCGCTTGCCCTCGCTCTCCATTTCAGCTGCGGCGATTTCGCAGGCCTTGCCCAGACCTACGATGCCGGGAACATTCAGCGTGCCGGAACGCATGCCGCGCTCGTGGCCTCCGCCGTTGATCTGCTCGGAAATCTGCACGCGTGGATTGCGGCGGCGGACATAGAGAGCGCCGACGCCCTTGGGGCCGTAAATTTTGTGCCCGGACAGCGAGAGCACGTCGATGTTCATCGCATTTACGTCAACCGGGACCTTGCCGACTGCCTGCACTGCGTCAGTGTGGAAGATCACGCCCTTCTCACGGCAGAGCTTGCCGATCTCGGCCACCGGCTGCAGCACGCCGATTTCGTTATTCGCGTACATGATCGTGACCAGGATGGTCTTGTCATCCATGGCACGCTTCAGGTCTTCGAGGTCGATCAGGCCATCAGCCTTGACGGGAAGATAGGTAACGCGGAAGCCGGCCTTCTCCATGCGCTTACAGGTGTCGAGAACGGCCTTGTGCTCAGTGACCTGCGTGATGATGTGGTTGCCGCGCTCGCGGTACATCTCGCCGATGCCCTTGATGGCGAGGTTGTTCGATTCGGTCGCGCCGGAGGTGAAGATGATCTCCTTTGCCGTGGCGCCGATGATTTTGGCAATCTGCGCGCGCGCGTCTTCGACTGCGGCTTCAGCTTCCCATCCAAAGGAGTGGTTGCGGCTGGCGGCATTGCCGAACTTGCCGGTAAAGAAGGGCATCATCGCGTCCAGCACGCGCGGGTCAAGCGGCGTGGTCGCGTGATTGTCCATGTAAATCGGCAGCTTCACGCCTGCCGGCACGGGGATGTTGGTCTCCACTACGCTGCTCATTATTCCTCTTCTCCTCAAACTTCCTGTGTTGCTTATATCGCCTGCAAAATCTTTTCGCCCGACGCCGTGCGGATGGTCACCAGCTCGCGTACAGTGCGGCTGCGGCCTTCTTCGACCAGGTCCGAGATATGAATGTTCTTGAGTACGCTTGAAATCGTTTCATTTACGCGCGCCAATGGTTCTTTGATGGTACAGCTGTTCGTCAGGTCGCAGTTTCCCTCCTGAGTAAAGCAGGAGGTGATGAACAACGGCCCATCGATGGCGAAGATCACTTCAAAAGCAGAGATATGGCGGGGGTCCCTGGCCAGGGCGTAACCGCCATTCATGCCGGCATGTGACTTTATCAGGCCGACCTTGGCCAGCCGCTGCAGAATCTTGGCAAGCAGCTGCGCAGGGATATGATAAGCCTCGGCGATATCCTTTGCACTCATCGCCGTCGCCTCCGGATGCTCAGCAAGATACTTGAGAGCCATCAATCCGTAGTCCGCTTTTTTGGTCAGTCTCAGCACTGATTTGCCGCCATTCTGCTGGTCCAAGTATACGACCGCTGGGGTCGGAATTCAATGGATTCGTAAATAATAATAATTATCTTCTGATAAAAATTCATCAAGCTCTTTTTTATCTAGAGATGGAGGCCCCAGGCAGATCGAGAGGCCAGCCGGGAACACAACTTTAGCTCTCCGCGTACCTTTTTGCATAGGATTTACGTGATTCCGGATTGACATCATCGGTTGTCCGGATAAAATTTTGCCGATATCACCTGTTATCGAATACTACCCAACACCCCATGAGCGATCCCTGCAAACACCCTAGAGTACGCGTCGTTGCACGCGAAGATGATATCGAGTTCGTCGAATGCCTGGATTGCGGCGAAGTCTTCGACTCGAATGAATTCCAGGACATGGCTATCGAAGAACAGGTTGCCGAGGATGAGGAGGAGTAGGCTCAGGGCTCAGATTTATTTCTGGACAGCGGAAGATTTCAGCAAACACCCCCAGGTTAGCTTCGCCAAACCCATTCGACTTCACTCAGGGCAGGCTCTGGGGCACCCGTTTTCGTGGCTACCGATGCTGAAAGCAGGTCCTTCGCTGTGCTCAGGATGACAACATGTTTTTCTGAGCGCTGCACGCTGTACCCTGTTTTTTCTGAGACCTGTGCCCTGAGATCTGAGCCCTGTGCCTAGGCCCTGTGTGCCATGTCCGGCGAAGGCGATCCCAGCCGCCATGCCACACGCCATGCGTAGTGGAAGCCAGAGATGACGGTCAGGGCAATCGTCGCCTGGAGCGACCAGTGCCGGATAAAGAGTACCCATATGGGCGCATAGAACCGCGCCAGCAGGACGGCCGCCAGGGCCAGAATCTGTGCCACAGTATTTGCCTTGCCGAAAATGCTGGGGCGGTAGTCACGGATTCCCAGGCTGGCATAGAGGATCGCTGCTACGGCCAGGATTCCAAGGTCGCGACCGAAAACCAATACGGTCACGCGCCGGGAGATGAGTCCTTCATGATGCATCACCAGGAAGAGAGTGCTTAGCAGCAGCTTGTCCGCAACCGGATCAAGGTATTGGCCGAGCGCCGTCCGCTGGTGAAGCACGCGCGCCAGCAGGCCATCGAGAGCGTCAGTGATCCCGGCAACGACAAAGAGCGCGAATGCAATGCGGAAGCGGCCGTCCAACACGGCCAGCACCAGGAAAGGGATGATACAGAGCCGCAGAAAGGTCAGATGATTCGGAGTGGCCCGGAATGCGTTCATGCGTGCTCAATAGTGCGCTACAAAGTTTTGATGTTACAGGAAAAGCAGGGGACAGGGTGCAGCGTGCGGATTTGTTGCGGCACGGTTGGTTGCTTGCTTCCCCCTTTCGTCCAAGCAGGACGAGAATGGGCATGCATGTCTGTTGCTGTCGATGCAACTACCCCAGGTTAGCTCCGCGAACCTGGGGCACCCATTTTTGTGGCTGACGATGCGAACTGCAGGTCCCTCCGCTCCGTGCTCCGCACTCCGGTCGGGATGACAAACTAATTTTTCCTGCGCCATGTGCCCTGTACGTTGAACGCTGTTTTCTGTGCCCTGCGCCCTGTACGCTGAGCGCTGCACCCTGTATCTTGGTAGCCGATGAAATACGCGATTGGATTTCTGCTTCTTTCCTGCTCGATCGTTTCCGCGCAGTCTGCTCCTTCGCGCCCGCCGCTGACGGGCATCTCACACATCTCCGTCTACGCCGCTGACCCTGCGGCGGCGCAGCACTACTATGCAGATATCGTCGGGTGCGAAAAACGCCCCGATCCGGAGAACCCGCAGGGCGCTCGCTACTACATCAACAGCACGCAGTTTGTGGAAGTGCTTCCGCTCGCGGACAAGTCGTCCAATAACCGCCTCGATCATCTGGCATACAAAACTGCCGATGCCGAGAAGCTCCGGCTCTATCTCAAAGCGAAGGGCGTCGACGCTCCTGCCGCAGTGCAAAAAGCAAGCGACGGCAGCCGCTGGTTTGATGTGAAGGATCCTGAAGGCAACACGGTGCAGTTCGTCCAGCCGCCGGCGCATCCCAGGCCGGTCCATGCACCGAATCTCGTTGGAAATCACATCATTCACGTCGGCATGCTGGTGCACAGCCGCGAAAAAGAGGACACCTTCTACCGTGCCATCCTCGACTTCAAGCCTTACTGGTTCGGAGGCATGAAGCCTGACAAGATCGATTGGGTCTCGCAGCAGACCCCCGAAAGCCACGACTGGCTTGAATATATGCTCACCAGCGGCCCTTCCGGCGGCGGCATTCAGGATGTCTCACAAAAACAATTCGGCGTGCTGAATCACTTCTCGATCGGCGTCGTCAGCATGCAGAAGACGTTCGACACGCTCAAGGCGGCCAATCGCCTCTCCGGTCCCAACGACCACACGCAGGTTGGCAAGGACGGCAAGTGGCAGCTCAACCTCTTTGATCCCGACCAGACGCGCCTGGAGTACATGGAATTCTCCAATGTGCAGAAGCCCTGCTGCTCGGATTTCACTGCGCCGAACCCATCGCCATCGGAAAAATAACGCCCGCGCTCTGAGCGTAGTGACAAATCTCTTCGCTATGCTCAGGATCACAGCCTTAAAAAGGAACTATGCCTGACCGCCGCACATTCTTGAAGTCGAGCCTCGCAGCCGCTATGGTGGCACAGATGCCGCAAACGCCATCCACCCCGCGTAAGAACCGTATCCATCAGTCTGTTTCGCGCTGGTGCTATAAACAGATTCCCCTCGATCAGCTCTGTACCTATGCTGTGCAGATCGGACTCAAAGGCATCGATCTGCTCGATGTCGCGGAATTCGAAGTGCCGCGACGCTACGGGCTCATCTGCACCATGGGCTATGCCGGAGGAGGCACGATTCCTGACGCGCTCAATCGCGTTGAGAATCACGCAGCCATCGAAGAAGCATTTCGCAAAAATATCCCCATCGCGGCAAAGGCCGGAGTGCCCAATGTCATCACCTTCTCCGGAAATCGACGCGGCATGTCGGATGAGGAAGGCGCGCGCAACACCATCGCCGGGCTGAATCGCTTGAAGAAGATCGCGGAAGACAACGGCGTGAACATCTGTCTTGAGCTGCTGAACAGCAAACGTAACCATCACGATTACATGGCCGACCACACTGCATGGGGGGCGCGTGTGATGCATGAAGTCAACTCGCCGCGCGTGAAGCTGCTCTATGACATCTATCACATGCAGATCATGGAAGGGGACCTGATCGCGACCATTCGCGAAAACATCGATACTCTCGGTCATTTCCATACCGGAGGCGTGCCCGGCCGCTACGAAATTGATGACACGCAGGAGATCCAATATGCAGCCGTAATGCGGGCCATTGCCGATCTCAACTTCACCGGCTATGTGGCGCACGAATTTGTTCCCAAACGCGATCCGCTGACATCTCTTAAAGAAGCTGTCGATCTCTGCGACGTGTAAAACCCGGCACCCGGCCCTGCGCAGATCAGGGGCAGGTTCATACGTTTGCGCGTAACATGAAGAGACGAGCTGGAACGCCTGTATGAACCCGGTCGCAACACGCATTTCGCCACGAGCATCGTTTGAAAAGACGCTGGCCAGCGCCCGGCGCACCATGCTTCTGAGCGAGGTGATCCGCCTTGCGATCGACAGCTTCCGCGCGAGCAAGATGCGTTTCGCACTTACCGCGCTGGGCATGGTGATCGGCTCCGCGTCGCTCATTCTGGTTGTGACCATTGGCCTCACCGGCAAGGAGTACATTCTCCACCTGCTCGAGAGCATTGGGACCAACATGGTCTATGTCGAGTACTCAGGCGGAGGAACCGGCTCGGTCAATAATTTTCAAAATGATTATCTGACGCTCGATGATGAGCGCGCGGTCGTCGAGCAGGTCCCGACGGTTCTGTACTCGTCGCCCATGCTCGAGATGCATGACCGCATCAGCATCAATGGGGTTGAGAAAGAACTGCTTGTACTGGGCGTAAGCCCACAGTACCGCGATGTGCGCAACCTTAAGGTGCTTTCCGGCCGGTTCTTCGATGATGAGGACGAGAGCAGCCATACCAAGGCCGCGGTCGTCACCAAAATATTTGCCCGGGAGATGTTCGGCAGCGAAGATGCGGCGATCAATCAGAATTTTCAGATCAGCGGCATGCCGTTCACCATCATCGGCACTTTTGAAGAGAGCGTGGACACCTTCGGCCAGTCGGAGATTGCCGATCAGACCATCCTGATTCCCTACTCGGTAGGACGCTACTTTACCGGAACCGACAATGTGAAACAGATCTTCTTCACGATCCGAGACAAAAATGTGGAAGATGCCGCGACACAGATCGTGAATGTCATCAGCGCACGGCACCAGAAGAATTCGGTTTACAAGTCGAATACGCTGACTGAACTGCTGACGACAGCAGGAAAGATCGCCAACGGGCTCACCGTTGTGCTTACACTCGTCACCGCGGTCACACTGGCGGTGGGCGGCGTGGGCATCATGAACATCATGCTGGCGACAGTGCGCTCGCGCATTCGCGAGATCGGCATTCGCAAGGCACTGGGGGCCACGGCGCGCGAAATCAAGCTTCAGTTCCTGGTGGAGGCGGTCTTCATCTCGCTCTCCGGCGGAATTGTCGGCACGCTGCTTGGGCTTGCGCTTCCCTTGTCCGCGCGCATCTTTACTGATTTCCAGATTCCGATCTCTCCCTGGTCGGTGGTGATTGCCCTGGTCACATCGACACTGGTCGGAGTCGTCTTCGGAACGCTCCCCGCCAACCGCGCGGCACAGCTTGATCCGGTGGAATCGCTCAAGTACGAGTAACAGCGTACAGCGCTCAGGGGTTGAGACCTGTGTCTGGCTGGTTGCTTTCCCACCCTGTCACAAACTACGCGACAGGATGGGGCACCCTTTTTCCTGGCTACCGACGCGGAACTGCAGGTCCTTCGACTGCGCTACGCTTCGCTCAGGATGACAACATGTTTTTCTGAACGCTACACCCTGTTTTTCTGGGCCCTGAGCCCTGCACCCTGAGCGCTGTGCTCTGCACCCTGCTACTTGATCTGCGTATTCGGCGGGACCACCGCGAGCGCGATCTGCATCTGTGTGCCATCCATGAGATGGACATTCTTCCCCTTTGAGGTGAAAGTCCCTGAGTTCTGGTCATGGACGTCGCTCTTCAGATCGACTCCGGGAACGCCCTGCTGAGGCTGTTGCGGCTGAGAGGAATCTGATGACGGCATGCTTGACGCCATGCTGGGAGCCGGAGAGGACTGCATCCCGCCACCGCCGCTGCTGCCGCTCGACCCGCCGGAACTTGCACCGCCTCCGGAAGGCGATGGTGAGCTGGGCATCGCAGAGCCGCCACCGCCTGCGCTTGGCTGATTCATCATTGCGTTGGCTGGCGGCGCAATCTGGATAATCGTCGCCTTAATGGGAAGCTGCTGCCCATCTTTCGTCTGCGCCTTGTCAAACGTGACCTGGACGGTGGAATCGCCCTTGTTCTGCGAAGGCTGCACCTGGTCTATATGTCCGACGAGAATGGTGTTCTTCGGCAACTCGTTTGAGCCGGGAATCTGAACGGGATCCTGCAGTTTGGCGGCCACCGGATCGCCCTGCTTTGCTTTCTTGGCATCAATGCCCTTACTCAGCTCCGCGCGCGCTCCCACCAGTTGAATCGATTTCGTCTGAGACGCATCCGCAGCGTCCTGCGCAAGTAAGGGACTTGCCGCAAAGATCAGGGACGTGCTCAATACCCACGCACTCAACGTTTGCTTCATAAGCAGACTCCTTTATTCGTCTGATTCGTTTGTTGATTTCGTTCTTTCTCCGTTCTTTTCTTTCCCTTTTTGTGGGAAGAGCAATTACCGCATCAGCGTTGCCCGCAAAAAGCCGGTATCGCAACAGGAATCGCGTCTGCTGGTAAACTAAGGGAAGGAAATAAGTTCAGCTGACCCGTCTGCCTTTCGGCACTCCGTGAAATTTCTGAACGTTTTTTGAAGAGAAGAGGACATCTGCGCCCATGAGCACCACGATTCGCAATATCGCCATCATCGCCCACGTCGACCATGGCAAGACCACGCTCGTGGACGCCATGCTGCGTCAGGCGGGCACCTTCCGCGCCAATGAAGCCGTTGCCGAGCGCGTGATGGACTCCAATGACCTCGAGCGCGAGCGCGGCATCACCATCCTCGCCAAGAACACGGCCATCTATTACCAGGACACGAAGATCAACATTGTCGACACGCCCGGCCACGCCGATTTCGGCGGTGAAGTGGAGCGCGCGCTCAAGATGGTCGATGGCGTGATTCTTCTGGTCGATGCCTCGGAAGGCCCGCTGCCGCAGACGCGCTACGTGCTCTCGAAGGCGCTCGAAGCCAAGCTGCCGCCGGTGCTGGTCATCAACAAGATTGACCGCCCCGACGCGCGTCCGCAGGAAGTTCTGAACGAGGTCTATGACCTCTTCATCGATCTTGATGCAACCGAAGACCAGCTCGACTTCCCTGTGCTTTACACCAACGGCAAACTGGGCCTGGCGACCACCGATGTTGCCACTCCCGGGACCGATCTGCAACCGCTCTTTGAGACGATTCTGAGCGCCATCCCTCCGGCAAAGGGCGATGCGGAAGGCGCACTGCAGATTCTCGTTACGAACCTCGATTACTCCGACTACCTGGGCCGCCTCGCGATTGCGCGCGTCTTCAACGGAACGCTGAAGAACGGCGAAGAGGTCAACATCTCGAAGCGCGACGGCACGATGCAGAAGACACGCATCACCAAGCTCTTCAGTTTTGCCGGACTGAAGCGCGTCGACATCGAAGCCACCGAGATTGGCGACATCGTGGCCATTGCCGGCGTAGAAGGGATCACCATCGGCGAAACCATCACCGGCATCGAAAATCCTGCGCCGCTGCCGCCGATCATCATCGACGAGCCGACGATCGCCATGCAGTTCTCGGTCAATAACTCGCCTTTCGCCGGACGCGAGGGCCAGTTTGTCACTTCGCGCAACCTGCGCGAGCGCCTGGAAAAAGAGCTGCTGACCAATGTCTCGATCCGCGTTGAAGATACGGACAGCCCGGATGCCTTCAAGGTCCTCGGGCGCGGCGAGCTGCAGCTTGCCATCCTCATCGAAATGATGCGCCGCGAAGGCTACGAGCTGATGGTGGGCCGCCCGGAGATCGTGACGCGCACCATCGACGGCAAGGTGATGGAGCCGGTCGAGCACCTCACCATCGACATTCCGGAGAATTTCGTAGGAACGGTCATTGAGCGCCTGGGGCCACGCAAGGGCGAGATGGTCAAGATGCACAACCACGGCTCAGGCCGCGTGCGTCTTGAATTTCGCGTGCCCAGCCGCGGCCTCATCGGGCTGCGGAGCGAGCTGTTGACAGAGACGCGCGGCACGATCGTGATGAACTCGATCTTCGACGGATATATGCCCTACCAGGGAGAGATTCCGCAGCGCATGACTGGAGCGCTCATTGCCGACCGAGCAGGCACGGTCACAGCCTATGCCCTTGATGGCCTGCAGGATCGCGGCGTGCTCTTTGTACAACCAGGAGCTGAAGCTTACGAGGGCATGGTGATCGGCGAACACTCGCGCGACAACGATCTTGACGTAAATGCCGTTCGCGAAAAGAAGCTCACCAACATGCGCGCGTCGAGCGCCGACGATGCTATCCGCCTTGCTCCGCCGCGCCTGCTGAACCTTGAGCAGTCGATTGAGTTCATTGCTGACGACGAGCTGGTCGAGGTCACGCCGAAGTCGCTGCGCCTGCGCAAGAAAATTCTGCAGGCAAACCGCAGGCCAAAGCGTTACGCGAACGCCTGATAGTTTGATCCGACTGCAAACCTTACCCAGGGTTCCTGGAGCGCCGCATCCTCCCGATACGGCGCTCACTGTTCCCAATAACTACTGCAAAGCAAAGCATTTCGGCTCACCAGCGCTCTTCTCCCACTAACCACATCCGGCATTACCAACGGTGATTCCACCCACCGAATTGACCTTCCTTTCTTGTATCCGTAATGCCGCATTCATGGTGCAAATTGATACTGACAGCAGCAGGACGAGAATCCCGTAAACCCCGGCATAAGAGGTATCTATGACGGGGGGTGCCAGGAGGGGGAACATGACTGCACTGAAGCGCATCTCGTACTTATGGAAAGACTCGGAAGCAGCCAAAGGCTACACGACGGGTGTTTCCCTGCACAGTCATACCAATCAATCGAAAGAGACTCTGGATTTTCTCGCCAACCTGGGCGCGCAATACGGTTTCATGCGGCCTATTCTGCGCATGGCTGAGCGCCGGTCGCGCGAGCGCCACAATACGCCGGTCAACTATGCGGCCGCGTACTGGACACCGCCTCTGACACCGCGCCTCGCCTTTGATCTTGAAAACAAACAGATTGAAAAGAAGCTGGGGCTGATGCCGCTGGTCTCGATCACCGACCACGACAACATCAAAGCTCCCATGCTGCTGCGCACAGTAGCTTCAGCGCGGCATATTCCAGTATCGGTGGAATGGAGCGCTCCTTTCGGCGGCGACCAGGCCTTCCATCTCGGCATCCATAACCTGCCCAGCGAATCGGGCGCTTCCTGGATGAGGATCTTCGAGGAATACACGGCCAATCCGGATGAGAAGCAGCTGACCGAAATTCTCTCGGCATTGCACGAGCTGCCCAATGTCCTGATCATCTTCAACCACCCCATGTGGGACCTCTACCTGATCGGCCAGGCAAAGCACTGCCAGCGCGTCGATGACTTCATGAAGGTCAACGGCGAGTTCATGCACGCGCTTGAGCTGAACGGACTGCGTCATTGGCAGGAAAACCGCGAAGTCAAGAAGATGGCGCAGCAGTGGAACAAGCTGCTCATCTCGGGCGGAGACCGTCATGGCATTGAGCCGAACGCGAATGTGAACCTGTCCCATGCGACCAGCTTTACTGAGTTTGTCCATGAGGTTCGCTACGAAGGCCGCAGCCATGTGCTCTTCATGCCGCAATATGCTGAGCCGTGGAAACACCGCATTCTTGAATCAACACTGGATGCGATCCGCGACTATCCGGAATTCCCGCAGGGCTCGCGCCGCTGGGATGAGCGCGTCTATCATCCTGACGCGAACGGCGTTATCCGGTCACTGCGCGAACTCTGGCCTGGAAATGAACCGCCGACATACCTGAAAGTCATGCTTCAGGCCGTAAGGTTAATGGGCATCCGTCCGGTGTCCGGTGGACTGCGCTTGGCCTGGAGCGAATCACGCGAGCTGCAGTTTGCGCTCGGTGAAGAGCTGGTCTAAGAATTCACCACACTGAAGAGAAGTAACTTCCCCCTGGCGGAATGCCAGGGGGTTTTTATTTACAGACCGAGAAAGTATACCGGCGCCAGTGCCGCCAGTACGGCTCCAGCTTGCAGCACCAGCCTTCGCAACATGCCCAATGGCTGCGGATGGAGATTTTTCAAGCTGACTGCAGCGATTCAACCGCCTGCGCTACCCGCAATGTCATTGCCTCGTTGAAGTGCTTGCCCAGAATCTGCAATCCAATGGGCAGTCCCTCAGAGGATTTTCCGCAAGGCACGGACAATCCGCAAATACCAGCCAGGCTCGCGGTGACGGTGTAAATATCAGCGAGATACATGGACACCGGATCGTCCACCTTTTCTCCGAGCTTGAATGCAGGCGTAGGAGCAGTCGGCGTCACGATGGCATCCACTTCCGCAAAGGCTTTCAAAAAGTCTTCCGTAAGCAGACGGCGCACCTGCTGCGCCTTCTTGTAGTACGCGTCGTAGTAGCCCGCGCTGAGCGCATAGGTACCAAGCATGATGCGGCGCTTGACCTCAGGGCCAAATCCCAGATCGCGCGAGCGGCGATACATCAAGGAAAGCGTATTCGAATCCGGCGCTCGGAATCCGTAGCGCACGCCATCGAAACGCGCGAGGTTCGCGCTGGCTTCCGCCGTGGCGATGACGTAGTACGTGGGGATGGCATAGCGCGTATGCGGCAGCGAGATGGGCTTGATGGCCGCGCCTGCCGCGCGCAGCTGGTCAATCGCACGCTCGACCGCAGCGCGCACTTCGGCGTCGAGTCCTTCGGCAAAATACTCGGACGGAACGCCGAGCGTCAGTCCGGCAACGCCCTTGTCCAGATCGGCAGCGTAATCGGCAACCGGCAGCGGAGAAGAAGTCGCGTCCAGAGGATCGTGCCCTGCGATCACGCCAAGCACAGTCGCGGCGTCGCGGACATTGGCGGCAAAAGGCCCGATGCGGTCCAGGGACGATGCAAAGGCGATCAGTCCATATCGCGAGACACGCCCATAAGTAGGAAGAATTCCTACAACTCCACAGAAGGATGCCGGCTGACGGATGGAGCCTCCTGTATCTGTTCCCAGAGCAGCCACGGCCATGCCCGCAGCAACGGCTGCTGCCGAGCCGCCGCTTGATCCACCGGGCACGCGATCGAGGGCATGTGGATTGTGCACCGGGCCGTAAGCGGAATTCTCATTCGACGAGCCCATGGCGAACTCATCGCAGTTGAGCTTGCCCAGAATGACCGCACCCGCGGCTTCAAGCTTCTCGACGGCAGTCGCGGTGTATGGTGCAGTGTAGCCTTCGAGAATCTTCGATCCTGCCGTAGCCGGCTGTCCTTCGATATTCAGCACATCTTTAATGGCAACCGGGACTCCGGCAAGCGGAGGCAGCGGATCACCCTTGGTGGCAAGATCATCGATGCGCTGCGCCTGTTCAAGTGCGCGTTCGCGGCTCAGAGAGAGAAAGGCATGAATCTGTGGATCACGCGCCTTGATCTGCTCGAAGCCGGCTTCGGCGAGCTTAGTTGCTTTGCTGCTGCCGGATTCGATGGCATGGCGCACTTCGCCAATCGAAAGAGGCCTGGACACTGCGGTCTCGACTGTCATTACCGTTCAATCACCTTGGGGACTTTGAAGAAGGTTCCGTCTGTTTCCGGCGCATTGGCCATTACGCGCTCGCGGTCAAGGCACGGCTGTGCCTCGTCAGGACGCAGGTAGGTCTCCGATTGCTCCTCGTCGATGACCTGGCTCACCTGCGCCATCGGCTCCACGCTGGAGGTGTCCAGCTCATTCATCTGCGCGACGTGGCCGAGAATGGCATTCAGGTCGCGCAGCATGCACGTCTCTTCGTCGGCGGAGAGCTCGAGGTTTGCAAGCTCAGCCACACGCCGCATATCTTCAACCGATACGGTTCCAGTTCCGCTCATAGGCATGTAATCTCTCTTCAAAAGTATAGCGAGAGATGCAGCCTGATGGGGCTAGACGGCGCGGCTGGGGAACTCAATAATCGGCGGTGGAACGGATTGCTTTGAAAGACATGCGGTCACCGTGCACCAGATGAGGCCGAAGTCGCTCAAGCATGTAGCCCGCTGCATATATTCCCAGTCGAGCTTTGCCTTGAGGGGCTTGATCGTCCGGGCGTAAAAAATTTCGAGGCTTTGTTCCGGGATATGCCGCAACAGCTCTTCCTCACACCGGAAAGCCAGCGTGGCTGCGCCGGTAATCCCCGGACGGAAGGGCATATGCAGGCTTTCATGGTGCGGCAGCTTGGGCCTTGGGCCGATAAAGCTCATATCGCCCTTGATGACATTGATGAACTGCGGTAGTTCATCGAGCTTGAATTTGCGCAGCAGCCCGCCGACACGCGTCACTCTGGTGTCGCCCTGCACTGTAATGCAGGGACCATTCTCCGCATCGGCAACCATGGTGCGGAACTTGTAGATCGTGAAAAGCGTGCCCCAACGGCCCATGCGCTTCTGCCTGAAAAGAATAGGCCCAGGCGAATCAATGCCGATCGCGATCCCGATCAGGATCATGAGCGGGAAGAAGAGTAGAAGTCCAACCACGGCAGCAATAAAATCAAACAGCCTCTTTCCGTCCGAAAGGCTCCAAGCACCTTCGTCCAGCGGCTGATGAAGAAAGGCTCTGCTGTGCACCACGTTCGAGATCGGGTGCACTCGTATCACATCTTCCAGCAGTTCGATGCGGCCTTCCAGGCTGCTTGCAGAATTTGACTGCAAAACAACGGGAGATGAATTCATGGGCTCGTCCCTGGTACGGCAAACTCCAGTGTATTCAAGTTTTAAATTGATTCAAGTCTTTCAAAAGAAAGTGAGTAAAAATAAAAAAGATTTCAGAAATTTTATTCTATTTAGACTTCGCGAGCCGCCGGACCGTAAGTAACCGGAGTGAGTTGATCCGGATGCCTTCCCCGTAACCATGACAGCCTATCTGATCGTGATTCCTTAGACGCAGAACTGGTTGCCAGAACCTGTAAAGAGCATTATTTTGCACCCTTTACAGCCCTAAAGTCACCAAAAAATTTCCTACTTGTGCACAGAGTGCTGCAGTGGTTGCCTCGATATTCGAAGAAGCGCAAAAATTTACACTGCATTCATATTCCCGCTTTTGCATTCGTTCGTTAGAGTGCATTGACTACAGCCGCACCCAGAGCAAGCTGGGAGAAAAGCTGTGACCAGTCGAGGAACCCACGCAGAATCGTCGGACGGAAAGTCTTCTCCGGCACAACAATTGAATCTCCAGGATTGATCCGCATGGCTTCAAAGGAATTTCCCCATAAGCTGCTGTTCGTCGTCCGGCTAATAACCGAACCGTCAGCGCGAACAACAAAGATATATTTCTTGTCGGCATCGCGGTTTGGACCACCCGCCATCTTCAGATAATCGCCGACACGACGGTCGGGCTTAAACATGAAGGAGTTCTGGTCGTAGACCGATCCAACGACATTCACTGTGGCCGGTCTTGGCGGTACAACAAACACATCGCCATCTTCGAGCGGCAGATCAGGCAAACCGTCTACTCCGGCAGCATCCGGCTTAATCTGCAGGACAATCCGGCCAGTAGCGCGCAGCTGATGCAAGCGGTCCAGCAGATCGCGGGCACTTGTCTGAGCAGCTGCGGCGCTGGCGACGTCCTGCGCCGAAGCTGCTGACGCAGTACCGGCGAGCAATCCTCGTTGCATTTCCAGTTCCAGCTTCTGGACGTATTCATCCAGCCGCTGCTGCTGCAGCACGCGCGTCGATTCGCGGGTAAATTCTGAACCGTAGAGATAGGCCCCCGGCGTCAATCCTCCAGCCCTCTCAACAAGCTGGCGCAGCGTTTCGCCGGGCTGCACGCTGTAAATTCCGGAACCGGCAAATTCGCCCTCGAGCCGTACAAATTTTGTCTGCCGAACGAGAGGTACGCGAATATCGGCCTGCGAGAAGACAGTTACTACATCGCCAGGCTGTAATTCGAGATCCTGCGAAGGATCGTGTTCCAGCACCAGCTTTCCAAGGTTAAACGGAACCAGGGTTGTTTTCAGCGTGGCCGGGTCCATGCGTTCAATCACCGCATAATCCCAGTTGATCTCCGGCGCCGAGAGCTTGACGTCATTCCTTCGCGTTGCCGCGGCAGTGTTCTGCGTAACCACCTGGTTCTGGCGGCCGGCAAGGCTTCCGCTGCCGGTCAACTGCGCCGGATTCATCGGCTGCCCATTGGGATTCTGCTGCTGAGGATACTGCTGATTCGTATTTGTGCCTGTCGCATTGCTCTGCGGGGATGTCTGAGCCCCGGGCAGAATTGCCGAATACTGCTGATCTCCCTGCAGATAGACATTTCCCTGCGAGTATGGGTATTCATTCACAACCCGGTTGTTTTGACCGGGCTGGTTCGGCTGCCCCTGCTGGCCCGGGGTCTGGCCGACGACGCCATACTGGCCATTGGGCAGGCGCTGATAGTTGTTCTGCATCTGCCATTGCTGATAGGACTGCCGCGACTGCAGATCGACAGGATTTGACGGCTGATACTGCACCGGTCCTGCAACGTAGGGCTGAAATTCCGGCGTAGGAAGGCCGAGCTGTGCACGCCGCCAGTAGTAGTCGCGGGTGATGAGGGATTCTCGTTCGGGAATCAGGTCGCTCAGCTTCATTCCCGGATGCCAGGCAAAGCGTCCGGGATTGGCAGTGTTTCCGCGCAGCGTCACTGTCTTTTCATATCTTGCGGGAGTGGAAAATATGCGTAGAACATCGCCATCACGCAGGGGCGTCCCTAACCCTGTAGCGTTAAAGGCCACTTCCATGGCTTCGCGCGCGTGACGGCCGTCGGCGCGGTCAATGGAGATGCGCGCATCCGCTGCAATGGTCGATTCTCCGCCCGCATACGAAAGCAGCTGGCTGATAGACGTCTGTTCATTGAGCAGCTCGAAAATGGCGGAGTGATGGACACTGCCGGTGAGCGCGACCTGTGGCCCTGTCGGGGGGATAAAGATCACGTCCCCGGGCAGCAGCTGGACGTCCTTCGACTTGTCGCCATGGATGAGCAGATCGTAAAGATCGAAGTCAGTAATCGTATTGCCCTGGCGCTTGAGCTGGATGTGGCGCAGAGAACCCTCGCTCGATGGGCCGCCGGAGGCAAAGAGCGCGTTCACCAGTGTGCTCAGTGCGCTGACTGTGTACGAACCAGGACGCCGCGCCTGCCCGACCACAAAAATCTGGATGGAGCGGACCTGGCCTATATCGACCGTAAGGTCGAAATTACGATAGACGCGCCCGATTGCAGAGCGCATATGCTGGTCAAGCGCAGAAAAAGGAAGGCCGGCAACATGGATGTTTCCTACCTGGGGCAGATAGACTGCTCCGGTGCGGTCGACGCGCACGTCGGCATTGAAGCTGATCTGGCCCCAGACGCGGATACGCAGCGCATCTCCAGGACCAATCACGTAATCAGCTGTAACCGGTATCTCGTCGAGCGGCGCAAAGGTCGAGGGCACATTGCGGAACAGGTCCGCGCCAAAGATCGGGAGCACCTCGCCTGTTGTTCCAGCCACAAATTTCTGGAATTCGGTGAGCGGCTCCGGCGGCAGAGGAATGCTCTGCTGCTGAAGGTTCGTCGTCCTCTGGTTTGCATTGATTCCCAGGTCCGTATAGGACCGCGAGTTCAGCGGCGATCCTGTAGGAACATTTCGCTCTCCCGCACCATAACCACCCAAACCAGTGCCGCCCAATCCATAACCATAGTTGCTCTGATAGCCGCCGCAAATAGGGGTTGAGGCATTCGCCGGATCGGAGCAGTCCAGGGTTTGTTGCCCCTGCTGCCCCATGGACTGGGAATATGCCCCGCCTGTGCTCTGGGAATAAGGATCGTTTGTGCTCTGGGAATACGCACATGGCATGGCTGCCAGCAGAGACACAACCAAGGGAAGAACCAGTCGCTTACGCATATCAAAAGCAGCCGCATCCGGTCACTTCCGTTGCTGGCCTGCGTATCTACTCCTTAAAAGAAAACGAATGACATCAGAGCACTGCTTGCAGTGTAGAACCTTAGCAGCGCGAATGAAAACACATTGACGTCATGCAGGGTTGACCAAAGCGGTTACTGTTTTTCAACCACGTGCACAAGAAACTTCATCGAACCATGACCTGCTCCACAAAAGCGCGAGCAGGTTCCGGGAAAATCGCCTGTCTGCTGCGGCGTAACCGTAACTTCCACCTGTTTGTGCTTCGGCATGTCTTCGCGAATGCCCAGTGCCTTCACCGCCAGCCCGTGATCTACATCGTCTGAGACGAGGACGAGCTTCACTGCCTCACCCTTTGTCAGCGTAATCTCCTCGGGTAAAAACTTATAGCGTTTGGCATGGATGGTGACGGTACGCGTAGCCTCGGCGTAACCGGAATGGACAGCAAATAGAAGTCCTGCGATCAGGATGGCAAAGATTGCGCGGCGGAAATGATTCACAGACAGGAAGCCTTAAAGAACCTTGATTTTCAATCCTATTGTACAGACTGTTATTGGACGGTCAGGGTAACGGAGACGTTTTTCTCGAGCCCTCCCATAGCTGCCGTAATGTTTACGGTGTATACGCCGGATGGCGTAGTCGGTCCCGACGGCCCGTCTCCGCCTCCCGAAGAGCTCGATCCTCCGGAAGCATGCGTGCCACAGGCCACGGAAGTAAGCAGAGCCAGCGAGACCAGGCACAGCATCATGCCGCGCAGCAGGTTGCTGCGTTTTCTCAATCCCCAGAAGACGCAGGGTAGCAGAGCGGCAAAAGCAAGGCTCACTTTGAATGGAGTGATAAGGGAGCTTGTGCTGCTAACACCCGTTGTCACTGTGATCGTCGCGCTTCCTCCGCCGCTTCCAAAAGACAAGGGCGAGGGACTAATGGCGCAACTCGCATTCTGCGGAGCGCCGGAGCAACCCATCGTCAGCGTGCCCGTCGATCCGTTCAGGGAAATCACCTGCACGTGGTAGGTAGCCGTCTGGCCGGTGACGATCACTGCCGACGTCGATCCTTGCACAAGCAGCTGAAAGTCTTCTCCCGTTCCAGCAAGGGGAACCGTAAACGGCGCGAATAAATTGGAAGCTTTGACATTCAGCGTGCCGCTGCGCAGTCCCGCTTGAGACGGCGTAAAGGTCAGGCCTAAGTTGCATGATGTTCCCGGAGGCAGGATGCCGCTTGCCGGGCAGCTGTTCGCGGCAATGGAAAAATCAGCGGCTCCGGTCAATGAAGCACTCAGCCCGGTTAATGCGAAGCCCCCGTTATTGGTGATGGCAATGCTTTGCTGGCTGCTGGCTATGCTGACGCCCTGCGGGCCGAAGTCCACCGACGCCGGCAGTACCGATACCCCGGGAGGCGCAAGGCCGGAACCGGAAAGAGTGACGTTCTGCACTCCAAGTGCCGTGCTCACCGTGAGTGCTCCGGTCTGCTGCCCGATATGTTCCGGCACAAAAGTCACCAGGATGGCGCACGACGTATGCCCGACAAGAAGAGCAGTGCAGTCATTCTCGGCAGTAAAGTCGCCTGAAATGGAAACAGCAATCTGGCTGAGGGCGACATCGCCGTTATTCGTAAGCGTCACCACCTGCCCACTGCTCTTTTCCCCGACCATGATCGCTGGGAAGGTCAGGCTCATGGGCGACAGATTTGCCGTGGCGGGCAGCTGCCCGCTGCCGGCAAGCTGCACCGTCTGCGTGCCCTCATCGTCTTTGATCGAAAAGACCCCGGTGCGCGTTCCCGAGGCTTTAGGGGCGAAGACAACAGCCACGGTACAGCCGAAGTTGGGCGCCAGCGATGACGGGCAGGTGTTGGCGCTGATCTGGAAATCTCCGGTGATCGTGGGCGACTGCAGACCGACGCCGACTTCGCCTGTATTCGAAATGGTGATGTTCTGGGCCTTGGTCGTGGTTCCCACCAGGGCATTTCCGAATGCAAGGCTCCCGGGCAGAAGCACAATATTGCCGGCCTTCAATCCAGTCCCGGAGAGCGCTGCCGTCACCTGCCCTCCTGACAACAGGTTGCCATAGACTGTCAGCGTCCCCTGGATAGCTCCTGTCTGCTGCGGAGCGAAGCTCACCTGAATAGCGCATGTCGCAGCGGGCGCCAGCGGCTGCGTGCAGTTGTCGCTCTCGGTAAAGTTTTCGCTCACGGCAATGTGCGAGACCGTCAGCGTGAAACCTCCGTTATTTGTAACCGTCATTGTCTGTGCGCCGCTGGTTGTGTTCTGCTGCTGCGGAGCAAAGCTGAGCGATGACGGAGTGAGCGTAGCCGAGGTCATCTGCGTGCCCGCAGTGAGGAGCGGTATCTGCCAGATGCCCCGGCCATAAGTCGACGCCAGCAGAAGGCCTGTGCTCCCGAAGTTGACATATTTCAACTGCATCACCGGCGCATACGGCAATCCCGTACCAAGGCGGCTCCAGCATGGATTGTTCGTATTCGTGCAGAGGTCGACATTCTGCGTGGCATAAACGCCTGTATCGGTGGCCACGTAGACCGTCTCCGCATCGTTGGGATCGACCAGGACACTGTTTGCTGGAGCATTCGGCAGGGCGCCGGCCAGGGCGATCCAGTGAGCACCGCCATCCTGGGATCGAAACACCTGCGCAACATTGAAACCTGCCGTTGCAAACCCCTGCAGAGTGACATAGACGGTGTTTCCTGTTGGATCGTGCGGATCGACATAAATGCTGGATACATCAAAGCCGCCGGGGTTGAAGCCGGATCCCGCAATGTTGATCAGGGGCGACAATGTCCAGTCACTCCACGCCGGCTGTGCCTGCGATGCGCTGTCCACTGTCGCGGAATACACGTGGCCGGCTATCGTTGCCCCGCCGTCCACTCCCCCCGCCATGCCGGCATAGACGACTTCTTTTGTGCCCGATCCTCCGGAGGCCGCCAGCGAGCGAATCTGCGCATTGCCATTGCAAACGCCGTTCTGCTGGTCTTTGTCCAGAGGAACGCTGATGGCATCGGCCGCCAGCCAGCCCTGCCCGTTCGCCGGACCGCGCCACACGCGGCAGGTTCCGACGATGATGTTCGCCGTATTCTGCGGATCGAGAATCCATGGCGCCGTTCCAGTCAGGCCGTAACCGTCGTTCCCGACCTGAGCGTTGCCGATCACCGGCGATCCGAAATCTGTTTTGTTGCAGGACTCCCCTGCCGTACAGCGATTGATCGCGACAGGAGCAGCCGAGGTCGCATACCAGTTTTGCGGGTCTGTGGGATCAATGGCGTTGTAGTCGCCTTCGCCGTCGAGAACCTGTTCCCACGCGCCTCCACCATGGGAGGACGCAGCGGTCCCGAAGGGCCCCATCGCCGCCATGAGTACGCTCGCATCCTGCGGATGCACGGAGAACGCTCCCACCTCGGCAATCGAGCCCAGCCCGCCGTTCAGGTTGTCGAAGTGCGCCGCATCATCCGCAGAACACCGCGGCTGCTGCTGGTTGACTGTATCGGTGGTGCGCCACAGACCGCCATCCGTGCCAAAATACATCAGCTTCCTGGTAACGCCGAAGGTCGCATCGATGGCATGCAGTGACGGCGCGACTTTAGCTGCGGCACAGCCATCGGTATTCGTCGTGTTGCGCCAGACGCATCCGTTCAGAAGACTGCATCTGTAGAGATCCTGTGTTCCGACAAAGAGCAGGGTGTCCTGCTGGGCGGGCACGGCAGCCAACGAGAGATCATAGTCGCCCTCCGGGATGCTGCCGCTGCTCTCAATGGCCGCATCATTGATCTGTTGCGAAAAAGTGACCGCCGATCCGCCACAACTCCCGTTGCAGACATCCTGCCAGAGTCCCTGGTCAATCTTGCTGTGATCGACTGTAATGGCGAACATATCGCCGGTCACAGGCTGGGTGACGATGGTTCCGCGAAAAATGGGGCAGTTCGGCGACCCGACTCCTGCATTGGCCGGACACAGCAAAGTGGACAGATTTACCCCCGGCTGGTTCTGGAGGCGAGTAAAGGTCATGCCGTCTGATGATTCGTAATATCCGTGATAGCGTACGGCAGCATAAAAACGCTGGCGCACCGGGTTCCAGGTCACCGAGGTTGCCGCGCTGCCGGGGTTCCCGGAGCCGGAAAAATTAGAGGCCTGTACCGTCGCCCCGGGTCCATCGGTGATCGTCGCCAGGTACCAGGTCTTCCCCGTATCTGTAGAGTAGTAAAGCCCGGCAAAGCTGTTGTCCGTGCCTGCATCGACAGCCAGGCCTTCGGTGGAACTCGAAACCGCAGCCACCACCAGCCCGGGAGTTGCGCCGCTCCAGGCAAAACCGGAAAAGCCTTCTCCCACAAAGGTGTATTTCCTGATCAGGTTGTCTACCGCCTCTGAAATCATGCACCAGGTCCTGCCCCCATCGTCCGAACGCAGGAGCCCCATTCCGTAGTAGGAATCGAGTGAATCGTTGGGGTCGCCCGTGCCCGCAAGGATCACGCCTGTGCCCCCGGGCTGAACTGTAACCGCTCCGATACTGAGCGATGGGACGGGTGGCGTAGCGCAGCCGTTTGAGTTCGGCAGCGTATCCGTCAGCGGAGCGAATGAGACTGAGCCGGCATTCCCGGCGGCATTGGTCGATTTCCAGACACCCCCGCCTGTTGTGCCTACATAAACCGTGTTGCCGCTCGAGTCTGCGGAATCAACAGCGATGCTGGTCACGCGTCCACTTACCAGGCCGAAGGCGCTTGTCTGGAGAGGCGAGGGACCGACGGAAGTCCAGGGTGAGGTGAGTGACGACGAACTGTCCGCCGTAGCCTGCCGGTCTTCTATGCGTGCACGGCGGAGCAGTTCCGCCGGGTTTTGACCGCTGCCTGCCAGGGCTGAACTGCCCGCCCTTCGCTGAGAGAGAAAATTGCGGGAGCGCTGAAGCTGAATTTGTCCGGCGGATGGAGTGGAAGCCATCTGGGCCGCCAGAGACAGGCTCACCAGCGTGCTGAAAAAAGCCCGGAGGGCCAGCTTCCACAACCAATTCTTCGCCATGGGCTTCTCTATCCGCGTACAGGCCCGGAAAGAGGCTTCTGCGCCCGCGAGGAGCGCAGAAGCTGTTCCAATGACTTAGCTATGTTGCGGAAAGTGGCTTCATTATGCGTGAAGCATATCGCGACGCCAAGTTACTTCAGTTTGGCGAGTCGAAAGCGGATCAGGCGATGGTGAGATCCGGATATATCTGAAATGTCTGGAGATTTCCTCTGCGAGAACCTCTGTGCTCTCTGTGTCCCAACAACCTCTCTCTGCCGCGTAGATGCCTTGTCAATGATTCCAAAAGTAACATTTTGCCGTAAATGATTGGCTCCAAATGATAATCGTTGCAACGGATAATGACATGAGATTTCCTCTCTTTTTGATATCCTGAAAGTAAGACCGAAATAGAAAGCCCGCCTGTATTGGCGGTTTTTTTGTCTCCCGGAATCAGGACTTTACCTGGAACCTGCTTGTTTTCAATATTTTGCCGCATTGAAAACAGAGGCCATGTGTTTTCAAAGACTTAGCGCCTCCCCGGGGGGAGGGGGTGGACACCGTAAAAGTGAATCAGCTCCAGCGAGAAACAGCGGCCCAAAGGCCGCCGTTTTACGGATATCTTGAGTTTCGCTCTTACCAGAGCCCCCATGCGCGGCTGATGTAGTCGGTCAGCGACATGGTGATGAGGATCAGGAAGGTGAAGAATCCAGCCGCTACGGTCAGCTTGGTCAGGCGCGAGCTGTATTTCACGTGCATGAAGAAGAGGATGACCAGCACCGCCTTCGCGCAGGCAATGGCAATGGCAAGGATAGGATTGAAGATGCCAAGTTCCAGGTAGGATGCGATCACGGTCAATGCCGTGCCCACCAGCAGCGCGCCGAAAATCGCCAGATACACCGTCGGACTGACGATGTGGCTCTCATGCTGCGTTGGCTCGTTATCGAGTTGTTCTTGATGTGTCAATTCAGACATCGGCTTAAATTCCTCACTGGTGGCGGCTGATCAGGTACAGCAGCGGAAACAGGAAAATCCAGACAATATCGACGAAGTGCCAGTACAGGCCGAAGTTCTCGATGGTCGTCATGTGACCCTGGGTATAAGCCCCGGCCCATGCGCGCACCACCAGCACCAGCAGGATAGAGATGCCGACAATCATATGCAGCGCGTGCATGCCTGTCATGGCGAAGTAGAGCGAGAAGTAGACCTGCGTCTTGGCCGCCATATCTGCCGGGAGCGGCTTCTCTTCAGGATCCGTGGGATGGGTGAAATCCTGCGTGCTGAAGTTCAGTCCCGGGACGTGGTGTTTCTCCCACTTTTCGTGGTACTCAACCGCCTTGACGCCCAGGAAGGTAACGCCCAGGACAATCGTGGCCAGCAGCCAGCCTACCAGCGCTTTGCGCCGCTTCATTTCCGCCGAGTAGACACCCATTGCCATGGTGAAGCTCGAGCAGATCAGCACCGCCGTGTTCAGCGTGCCCAGGAAGATGGAAAGCTGATGGCTTCCGACGACAAATGCCGGGTAATACCAGTTGCGGTAGATGAGATAGGCAGTGAACATGCCGCCGAAGAACATGATTTCGGTCAGCAGGAAGAGCCACATGCCGAAGCTCGAAGCCTCGCGCTGCTGCTCCACCGTTTCGAAGTGGTGGCGCAGATGCGGCGGATGCGCATGCGCGTGCCCTTCGTGCTCGGAGAGCGGCTGAGTTGCGATCGCTTGACTATCCAACGGTCTCCACCTCTTGTGCAGTCTTTTGCGCCAGCCATTCGTAGTCGTACGCATCGTGGTCTACGATGGGCGTTTCGATAAAGTTTTCCGTCAATGGCGGTGACTGGATCTGCCATTCGAGCCCGGTAGCCTGCCAGGGGTTGCTGCCCGCAATCTTGCCATACTTGAGCGACCACGTCATGTAGAGCATGGGCAGCAGATAGCCGAAGCCCAGCACGGTCGCGCCGGCAGTCGAAAGCACATTCAGCACCTGGAACTCAGGAGGATATGCGGCATAGCGGCGCGGCATTCCCAGATAGCCCAGGATGAACTGCGGGAAGAAAGTCAGGATGAACCCGATGAAGGTCGTCAGCGCAGCCAGCTTGGACACACCTTCCGGATACATGCGGCCCGTCATCTTGGGCCACCAGAAATGGATGCCCGAGAGATACGCCATCAGCATGCCGCCCACCATGACGAAGTGGAAGTGCGCCACGATGAAGTAGGTCTCGGTCAGATGGATGTCCATGCCCAGCGAACCGAGGAAGACACCCGTGAGTCCGCCGATGGTGAACAGTCCGAGAAATCCGAAGGCATAGAGCATCGGCGTCTCGAAGGTGATCGAACCCTTATAGAGTGTTGCCGACCAGTTGAACGTCTTGATGGCCGAAGGCACTGCCACCAGCATCGTCAACAGCGAGAAGACCAGCGCCGAGTAGTTCGAGACACCCATGATGAACATGTGGTGCGCCCAGACGAAGAATCCGAAGACGGCGATGGCAACTGACGAGAAGGCGACTGCCGTATATCCGAAGACGCGCTTGCGTGAGAAAGTGCTGATGACCTCGGAGATCACGCCCATGCCGGGCAGAATCATGATGTACACGGCCGGGTGTGAATAGAACCAGAACAAATGCTGGAAGAGCAGAGGATCGCCGCCCTTGGCCGGGTCGAAGACGCCGATGCCGATCGTGCGCTCAAGCACCACAAGCACCAGCGCAATCGCCAGCACCGGAGTGCCGAGCACCATCAGGATCGAAGCCGCGTAATGCGCCCACACAAACAGCGGCAGACGGAACCAGGTCATGCCCGGCGCGCGCATGCGGTGTATCGTCACAATGAAGTTCAGTCCGGTGAAGATCGAACTGAATCCGGCAATAAAGATGCCGAGGCCCGCGGTGACAACGTGCGTATTCAGGTAATGCGTGCTGAGCGGAGTGGTGAAGGTCCAGCCCGTATCCACGCCGCCGAGAATCAGTGCCGACAACGTGAAAATGCCGGCCGCCATGTAGAGATACCAGCTCAGCAGGTTGATCTTCGGGAAGGCCAGGTCTTTGGCTCCCACCATGATCGGGATCAGGAAATTCCCGATGGTCGCCGGAACCGACGGCACCAGGAACAGGAAGATCATGATGACGCCGTGCATGGTGAACACCTTGTTATAGGTGTCCGTCGCCATCAGGTCCGACTGCGGCGTAAGCAGCTCGAAGCGGATGAGTCCCGCCATGGCGCCGCCGATGAAGAAGAAGAACGTGATCGAGATCAGATAGAGGATCGCGATCCGCTTGTGGTCGCCCGTGAGCAGCCAGCTCTTCAGCCCATACTCTTTGTTCAGATACGACACCTTGGGGAGACTCGCCGTCTCCTGCGGTGGCAGATTGACGATTGTTGCGGTGCTCATTGCTTCACCATCCCCTGCCCAGCCGCAGGCGCAGCGGACTGGACTTGGCTTGTGTTCAGTGTCTGCTGAACACGGTAATTCGTGTTGAGGTTCTTGATGTATTCGACGAGATCGATCAAACCTTCTTCACTGATCTGCCCCTGATACGTGGGCATAATAGGAGCGTATCCTGCGACCTGGTGCATGGTCGGGTTCAGGATCGAATCGCGCAGGAAAGCGTCATCCACCGTCACGGTAGATCCGTTGGCCATCTGCACCTTGCCGCCGTAAACCTGAGCCAGGTTCGGCCCGTGCGCGTCCGGATTACCTGAGTGGCAGGAGTTGCAGCCGAGACTGGCGAAAAGCCGCTCGCCGTTCTGCGCCAGCGATGCGCCGCTGGTCGAGCCTGCTGTCCATGCCTGGTAGTCTTCCGGCTTCATGGCGACGATCTGGCCGATCATCTGCGAGTGCAGCGTGCCACAGTATTGCGTGCAGAAAAGGTGATACGTTCCCGGCTGCGTCGCCTCGAACCACACCGTCGAGTAGCGGCCCGGAATCACCTCGCGCTTCACGCGGAAGGCAGGAATCGAGAAGCTGTGGAAGACATCCTGCGAGATCATGGTGAGCTGCACCGGCCGGTTGATGGGAACATGGAGCGCATTGATCTCGTGCTGACCGCCCGGATGCTCGGCCTTCCACATCCACTGCTTGCCGACGATGTAGATGTTCATCGCGTTGGTCGGCGGGTTGTAGATGCGGAAGTACAGCAGCGCACCCCAGACAAAGGTGACCATGAAGAGGGCCAGCGGAATGATGGTCCAGGTAGCTTCAAGCAGCGTGGAGCCTTCAATCTGCGTCGCCTCGGGGTTGCGCTCCTTGCGGTACCTGATGGAGAACGTCACCACCAGGATCAGCACCACCACGAGGCCCACCAGAGAGATCAGCACCAGGAAAAAATAAAGCGCGTCCGCATACGGAGCGATTCCCGACGCTTCCGGCGGAAACAGCGCCGCGTGCGTGAGCCAATTTACGAGAAACTGCCAAAGTACTGGACTGATGAAATGCATCGTTCCCTTATCCGATTACCTTTTTCCAGTTTGCTACCGGTTTCGTGTGCGCTTCCTTCACATCGCGCCGGAACATCACCAACATGTAAGCGCCCAGGCACAACAAGGTGACCAGGCAAGCCAGCTGCACCACGCGCGCAATGATCAGGCTGTGCCTGTTCAGCGTCGGGTCATAGTGGTAGCAGTAGGTCAGAATCTCATCGACGGGCGAACCGATCCTGTGCTCGGAGGCTTCAACCAGGCCGAGCCGCAGGTCCTTCGACGAATACTCCACGCCCAGGTAATACTGCGAGAGCCTTCCATCGGGCGTAACCAGCTCAATCGCGCTCGCATGGGCAAACTGCGTCATCTTGCCATCCGGCCCGGGCACACGCACATAACCAAACCCCGTAGCGCCGGCCAGTGCGTTAATCGCCGGCTGCTGCCCGGTGAGGAAGTGCCAGCCGTTCGCCGTCTCCGGACGCCCATACCGCTTGACGTAGAAAGCCTTCTTCTTCGCCGCCAGCTCCGGCGTCTCGCTCGGGTCGATGCTGATGACGACCACGTCGAAGTCCTTGCCTGGAGTGAACTTCACCATCTCAAGTGCGCTGGTGAGGCCATCCAGCTCTTCAGAGCAGAGCATCGGGCAGTTGTAATACACGAGCGACAGAATGACAGGCCGCTTGCTGAAGTAATCGCCGAGATGAACGGCCTTGCCGGTCTCGTCGCGGAATTCGCTGTTCAGTGGAAGCTGCGTATTCAGCTTCTGAAGAATGGTGACCTTGTTCAGCACAGAGGGCAGATGATCGCTAGGATCGCCCATCTGCTTCTGTCCATAATCGGAGACCTGCGCATGGACGGCGAGCGACAGCAGAAGCACAGCCATACCTATGGCTGCCCTGCTTTTCCGGATTGTCGCCCCTGCCTGCATTTCCTCTACCTTCTATGCTAATCCTGCTTTTACCGCATTTCCGTCGCTGGAGACACGGGCTATTGATTGTTTGCCTTGGTCGAGGCCTGCTCGCCCGGCGTCCTGGCCGCGCCTTCGCGCAGCTCCTGCTCGTAGCCTGTACGCGCAAATCCATCTGTCAGCGGAACTTGCACGGATGTCGGGTTGTCGCCAGCCATCAGCGATTCAGCCTGCTTCGTTTCCTGATGAACCGGCAGGCCGCGCTGCGCAATCAGCTCCATGGCGCGCTCAATCGGAATGCGCACCGTGCCCTTCGAGCGATCGACCCAGCTGTAGTTCTCAAGCAGCAGGTCTTCGCGCGCATGCAGATCGGCAGTGTCCTGGTTGCCGTCGTCGCCCTGCAGACGCGGCGTCGGAAAGGTCTGCGTCAACTGCTTCAGCTCCTGCTGTTGCATTGCCGGATTGGACTGCATGCGGTACGTCCTGGCCTCTGCATTCTGGTTCCACTTGTTCAGCGGGCCATCACGCTTTTCGAGAGCGTTGTTGATGACCTTGCCCATTCCGAAGCAGAAGACGAAGAAGACGCCGAGCGAAATGGCGAGCGCCAGCAGGAAGACCAGGACTCCCTGCACGCTTACGTCAGTAAGCTCGTAGCCCTCCCGGACAGAACCGGCTTTGTCGTGTGACTCGTGCTCGTTAGGCGTGTGCATGTTCTGGCTCCAGAATCTCCGCCACATGCGGATCGTTGGTGGCCACAAGAGGCCGTGTCTTCAGTTGCGAGAAGTAGTACGCCATCCAGAAGGAGATCAGCGCCACCGGCACCACAGCATATTCCAGAATGCCGATGCTGAAGTGCAGGTTGCGCGCCGCATCCTTGAAGTTCGGCTCAACGAGCCAGAACATATCCCAGCAGCGGGCAAAGATCATGATGCAGCAGACTACGACGAGACGGCTCTTGATACGCTTCAGATCGCGAGAGAGCAGGAGCGAGAACGGAATCAGCCAGTGGAAGACGAAGTCCAGCGTAGCGATGACGCCCCATCCGCCGCGAATGCGGTCGAGGTACCAGGGAATCTCTTCCGGCGAGTTGCCCGACCAGATAATCAGGAACGCGGCGAAGGCCAGGTACATGTTGAGCATGGTGAAGGCGAAGCAGAGCTTGCCGAGATCATGCTGCTCGGTGATACGGAAGACCGTCTTCATGGGTTCGGCCTTCGACAACCCGATCAGCGTCAGGATCACCAGCGCCAGCACAGCATAGCCCTGCCCGACGAGGAATTGCAGGCCGTAGACCGTCGAATACCACGTCGGGTCAAGCGACATGACCCAGAGAATCGCCACTGCCGTCAGCGTGAGCGAATAAAGCACTACGCCGAATCCGCTGAGGTTCTCAAACTTCTTCTGCCAGTACGGAACGTTTGGATCCGGGTCGGCGTCGCGCTTGAGCGACCAGCCGTTCAACAGCCATGTGTACAGCGCCCAGCTGGCAAAACAGACCAGCGAGGTGATCCAGAACGTCGTTGGGTTCAGCATCCCATGCTTGAAGTGGATCGCATGCGCCTGCTCGGCAGTAATCAGGTGGCTCTGAAGAGCTTCTTCAAAGTTGGGATATTGCGCCCACAGGTAAAGCTTCTTGAGATTGACTCCGAAAATCGCGACCGGCAGGAAGTAGAGGAAGACGAGCGGCAGCGTGCGTGTCATCGCTTCGAGCGGACGGCGCACCAGCAGGCCCCATTTGCCACCGGAAAGATACTGCACCATCAGCAATGCCATTCCGCCGCAGCAGAAGCCGAAGGAAATCATCAATCCGACCAGCCAGGCGCGCAGGAAGTGACTCCAGCCATCGCCGGCTGCGAAGCCGAGGATGATGCCGCTGACGAGGAAGACTGCGCCAATGGCGAGCGCCTTGCTGCGCCATCCATTTACAAAATCCGGGGCTCCCAGGTCATGGGGCAATGTTTTCGCGTGTTGTGCGTGTGCCATGTCTTCTGGTCCCTTACTGTTTCTCGCCTGCATTCACAGCGGGGCGGTTCTTCGAAGCCGGAGTATTCGGGTTCTGCACCGGAGCTCCTGCCGCCGTTCCCTGGTTCACAGGCTTGGCCTCTACATAAGTGGATTGAGCCACCGGCCACGGCCCGGCAAAGCTCGCCGGCAGTCCCTGCTGTTCGGCGACATCGCTCAGGTTATGCACCTGCGTGCCCGATGGAACATCCGACTCCTTGGCATTCTGGCTCAGTTGCAGCGCGCGAATATAAGCAGCCACAGCCCAGCGATCGGCCGGAGAAAGCTGCGCTGAATAATCAGGCATGGCGCCGAAGCCATTCGTCATCACATAGAAGTAGTGGCTCAAAGGCTGCGCCAGGCGCTTGGCGTCGTGATAATTGCCCGCGGGCTTGTAGCCACGCTCGACGATCATGCCCTCGCCGTTGCCGATGCGCGAATGGCAGGGTGTGCAGTAGACGTTGTACCGCTCCTGTCCGCGTTGAAGCACCGCCAAAGTCGCAGGAAACGGCAGCGCGTCCTGCTCCTTGCCGCTCACCAGTCCGGTATAAAAATAGTCGTCTTCGTGCAGCTGGCCGCGGGCCACCGTGTGTTCCACCTGCGGGCGTACTGAGCGTCCGTCGGCAAAGAACTCGCTGCCGCGCTGCGGAATCTCTTTCGGCTGGTTGTGCATGTCCTGGCGGCAGCCGGCAACGAATACCAGAGCTGCAAGCGCGCCCACGGACAACATGCGGATTCGGTTCATCGTCTTAATACTCCACCTCCACCACGGAGACGGGCCTGAAGCCTTCAAGAAATGCCCTCGATTCGCCCACATCGAACTTCGGATCGGTTGATTCGAGGCAGAGGAAAAATTTGTCTGTCGTCGCGCCATCGCGAAAGTTCGGAGCGTTGAAGAGGGGGTGGTAAAGCTGCGGCAGTCCATTGATCGCAAGCATCCCGAAAGCTGCGGAAAGGCCGGCCCATAGAATCGTCCACTCGTATGCCGGAATGACAAACGCCGGCCACGAATAGTACGGACGGCCCGCAATGTTCAACGGATAAGCCCAGAGTGAAATCC
The DNA here is from genome assembly GCF_059115305.1 of Acidobacterium sp. FHG110202_01. Lineage (NCBI taxonomy): Bacteria > Pseudomonadati > Acidobacteriota > Terriglobia > Terriglobales > Acidobacteriaceae > Acidobacterium > Acidobacterium sp. FHG110202_01. The sequence goes on along the minus strand of NZ_JBZYWJ010000008.1, from coordinate 249,412 downwards.
AGGTCTCGAGACTGAACATCGCCGCCAGTCCCAGCAGGCCGCCGATGAGGCAGACCAGCGAGACATTGTCGCGATGGAAGCCGATTGCCGCCGCCGCTTCTTCCACCGGATAGGGCGTATAGCAATCCATGCGCCGGTAGCCGGAATCGTATGCGGCCTGCGCGGCATGCACCAGCTCGCTTGGAGTATCAAACTCCGCAAGCAATCCGTAAGTTCCTTCACGTACAGGCATCAGTCACCCGCCTCCGGGAGAGGTTCCGCTTCCGAACGAATCTTCGCCTGAGGCAGCAGGATGCGCAGCTCAGACATGGGAATCATGGGCAGGAAGCGAACAAACAGGAAGAATAGAACCGTGAACAATCCGAGGGTCCCGGCAAAGGTCGCATAATCCCAGCGCGTGGCCTTGTAGGTCCCCCACGATGATGGAAGAAAATCGCGCGTAAGGCTTGTCACAACGATGACAAAACGCTCGAACCACATGCCGGTGTTCACAATGAACGACATCAGGAACATCCAGCCAGGACTGCGCCGGAACTTGCGGAACCACATCAACTGCGGCAGCGCGATGTTGCAGGTGATGAGCACCCAGTACGACCAGCCCATCGGCCCGAACATGCGGTTCCACATCATGAAGTACTCCCAGTGGCTCGCCGAATACCAGTAGGCCATGAAGACTTCCATCCAGTAGCCATAGGCAACGATGAGGCCGGTGGTCAGCATGACCTTGCCCATGTTTTCGAGGTGGCGGATGGTGATGAGGTCTTCCAGGTGATAGAACTTGCGAATCGGCACCGCCAGCGTGATGACCATGGCGAAGCCGGAGTACACGGCGCCAGCGACGAAGTACGGCGGAAAGATGGTCGTATGCCACCCGGGCATGAGCGCCACAGCGAAGTCGAAGCTGATGACCGTATGTACGGAGAGCACCAGCGGCGTCGCTAAACCTGCGAGCAGCAGCGATGCCGTCTCATACCGCACCCAGTGCCGTACAGAACCGCGCCAGCCAAGCGAGAGCCATCCATAAACAAACTGGCCGATCTTCGATTTCGAGCGGTCGCGCATCGTGCCGAAGTCAGGAACCAGACCGATGTACCAGAAGACAACCGAGATGGTTGCATAAGTCGAAACCGCAAAGACGTCCCACAGCAGCGGCGAGCGGAACTGCGGCCACACGTTCATCGTGTTCGGGTACGGGAAGAGCCAGTACCCCAGCCACGGACGGCCTACGTGGATCAGCGGGAACATGCCGGCGCAGACCACAGCGAAGATTGTCATCGCTTCGGCGAAGCGGTTGATCGAGTTGCGCCAGCTCTGCTTGAAGAGCAGAAGGATGGCCGAGATCAGCGTTCCGGCGTGGCCGATACCGATCCACCACACAAAGTTGACAATAGCGAAGCCCCAGGCCACCGGCTGCGTAATGCCCCAGATGCCGACGCCCTCAAGGAAGAGCCACGTCACGGCAATCAGCAGCAGCGTTGCGCCGCCGCCGGCCAGCAGGATTCCGCCAAACCACCCCAGCGGCGTATGGCTGGTCAGAACAATGCGCGAGACCTTCTCCGTAACTGACTTGAAGGTGTGTCCCGGCGCAATGACCCGGTCTTCGCCTGTGATCGGGTCCAGCATCGGATCGTTGATTGGGTTCTTGATTGCCATATTCCGTCCAGTGTCCTAGGCTTCCGTCAGCTCAGGGTTCACGTTGAGCACCTCGGCGATATATGTCGTGCGCGGTCGCGTGTTGTTGCCTGTCAACACGCCATAGCTGCGCGATCCTTCCTTGAGCTTGCGCACCTTGCTTGAGCGGTCATTCAAATTGCCGAAGATGATCGCATTCGTCGGGCATGCCTGCTGGCACGCCGTCACAATCTCGCCATCGCGAATCTCGCGGTTTTCCTTGTCCGCCTCGATCTTGGCCGCATTGATGCGCTGCACGCAGTAGCTGCACTTCTCCATGACGCCGCGGCTGCGGACCGAAACATCGGGATTGCGCATCAGCTTCAGGCTCTCGGTTTCAAAATCAGAGAAGAGCAGGAAGTTGAAGCGGCGCACCTTGTACGGGCAGTTGTTCGAGCAATAGCGCGTGCCCACGCAGCGGTTGTAGACCATTGTGTTGAGGCCTTCCGGCGTGTGCACGGTGGCGCCTACTGGGCAGACCTGTTCGCAGGGAGCGTTCTCGCAATGCTGGCAGGCCATCGGCTGGAAGTGCGCGCGCGGCGCTGCAAGATCCCCTTCGTAATAGGTGTCAATGCGCAGCCACTGCATGTTGCGCCCGACCTTCACCTGATGCTTGCCAACCACGGCAATATTGTTCTCGGCATAGCAGCTCACGATGCAGGCATTGCAGCCGACGCAGGCATTCATATCGATCGACATGCCCCAGGCATTCTTGTCGTATCTATAGGCCGGGAACATGCTCTCGTCTGCTTCGGGATCTTCCTTGCCCTCGCCCTCGTGCGCAAAGTTAGGATTCTTCTTGAATTCTTCGAGCGTGGCATAGCGGATAATTCCGCGGTCCATCGCCTCATTGCCTTCAAGCGAGTGCGTCCCGCTGCCGTCGCCGCCAACGAAGACCGCGCGATGATCGGTGTAGTGGCTCTTGGTAACCGCGAATTCGTAGGTATCGCCCGTTTTGCGCAGGCTCGCTCCAGTCGCATACAGCGGAGCGTCCGATGTGCGCACGGCATAGGCATTGAACCCGAAGCCGCTGCCCACGCGTCCTGCGCGGCTGCGGCCCTGCCCCAGCGTCAGCGTGATCGTATTGTCGGGATGACCCGGAACAGCAAACACCGGAGCCAGAACCTTGAGCCCATTCACGCTGATCTCAACCACATCATGCTCGGCAAGGTTGAGCCTGGTGAGCGTGGCATAGCTCATCTGCGCGGCGTTGTCCCATGAGAGATTCGTCACCGGACGCGGCAGCTCCTGCAGCCAGCCGACGTTGGCAAAGCGTCCATCGTAGAGGCTGTAGTCGGGGCGGAAGACAATCTCGAGAGCATTGGTCTGCGTGGGCAGGTTCTGCGCGTAGCCGGAGGCCTTCCCTGACGTGCTCTTCGGTGTAAAGGCCGTATCTGCGATGAACCCGTCATGCAGCGCCTTGCGCCAGTTCGCTTCAAAATCACCCTTGGCAGAGAGCGCCGATTTCCAGTTATCGCGCACTGCCTCATAAGGCGAGAGGTCAGGGTTGTCGAGCATTGCCTGCACAATCTCGTGCGCCGAATGTCCCGCATAGAGCGGCTCAATCAACGGCTGCACAACCGAAACCGTACCGTCATAAGCGCGCGCATCCGACCAGCTTTCGAGATAATGCGCGCTGTTGATGTGCCAGTGTGCCTGCGTGGCGGTCTCATCCACGTGCGAGCCTAGATGGACCAGCGTCTTCGCCTTGTTGGCCGCTTCTTCAAATTTCAGGTCGGCAGGAGCGGAGTAGACCGGGTTCGCATTGAGCACCACCAGCCAGTCCACCTTGCCCGCATTCAGATCGGCGACCAGAGACTTCAGGTCGTCATTCTGAATCGAGGGCAGAGGATTCACCGTCTCGGTATAAATCACCGTCTTGCCCACATTGCCAAGAGCTTCATTAATGGCAATCGCAGCCAGATGCACGGCGGGCGACTGCTGTTCGCCGGGAATCACAACGCACTTCCCTGCGCTGGCCTTCAGATCTTTCGCCACCGCGGCAAGAAGCTTCTTCGCATCATCCGACCCGCTATAGGTCGCAGAGCCATTTGTCAGCGTTCCGGCCAACGCCGCAGCAAATGCGGGAATCTCGCTCGCCCGCAACGCCAGCCGGTGTTCCGCCTTGAGGCCCGTCGTCGTTGTCCAGCTCTCGACGACATACAGGCGATTCATCTCGGTCGTGCTGTCGAGCCTGCGCTTGTTCGCGTAATCCTTCGCTAATTTGTGGAAGCCGGGATGCGTTGCGCCGGAAAGAAAATCTGCATCGAGCGACAGAACCACATCCGCTGCATCGAGCTTGTACTGCGCGTCGAGATAATCGCCAAACGCGGCCTTCGAAGCCGCATATGCCGAATCGCGATTTACCGGATCGTACTGCACCAGTTTCGCATTCGGAAACGCAGCCTGCGCCTTCTTCCACTGCGCCGCCAGCGTCGGCGAAGTAATGGTGCTGCTCAGAAAATAGATTCCGCTGCCGCCGGAAGATTTCTTGTCAGCCAGAGCTGAGCGCCATGCCGCCTGGAAGGCCGCCCACGTGCGCGTCTCGCCGCGATAAACCACATGCTGCGAGCGGTCAGGATCATACAAATCAAGCAACGTGCCCTGAGTAAATGCATCCGATCCGCCCTTGATGTAAGGATGCTCCGGATTGCCGTCCACCTTGATCGGACGATACGCATCGCTCTTCACCAGCACCGGAACCGCGCCTGTCGGGAACGGAAAAGCCGTGGCAAAATACATCGGCTTACCCAGGATCAGATCTTCCGGCGCCTTCACATACGGATAAATCGGCTCGTCGGGCTGCTTCGTGCAGCCAGCCAGACCGGCGAGCGCCAGCGACGCGCCAGCCATCTTCAAAAAGCCGCGGCGCGACACCGAATCGATCCACTCCGAAGCCTGCTGCGGAAATTCACGGCTGAGCATCTCCGCGAATCCGGGCTTGTCGGCTAACTCTTCGAGGCTCCGCCAATATTTCTTGCCTGTCTTGCCGTTCAGCTTGGCGCGAACTTCTTCGAGCGTCATCTGTGTTCCGTTGTTGCTCATTTCTTTTTTGTCTTCCAGGACGACAGGGAAAAGCTGCTTGTCATTCGACTTGTTATTCATCGATGGCAGACCTCGCAGCTCGACAGATCACGCGGCGAGCGGATGTGGTATTGATCCAGCAGGAACTTGCCCAGCGCTTCCTGGCTGGTGAACTTCTGATAATTCAGCGCTGCAGGAACCACCGCTCCACCCGCATCGCTCGCTGCAGCAGCCTGCGCGTGCAGACCCACTGGCATATTGAGTGCGGCCAGTTCTCCGCCGCCTCCGCTTGGATTGGACTCAGTGCAGGTCACATCCTGCGCTGTCGGCGTTCCGGTCTTCGACTGCTGTTTCACCGCGCACCATTCCGGCTTCAGCTCGCTCGGGCCGGTCCAGGCCATGTTGTAGATTTCGCTCGTAGGTCGCAGGTTTTTCGCCGGATTGCGATGGCAGTTCAGGCACCACTCCATCTGCAGAGTGTTCTGCTGATAGGTGATCGGCATCTCGTCGATCCGGCCGTGGCAGCTCGAACAGCCTATGCCTTTATTTACGTGGATTTCGTGGCTGAAATATACGTAATCAGGAAGGTCGTGGACCTTCGTCCATTTAATGGACTCGCCCGTCGCCCAGCTGTTCCGGACCGGTTCCAGCAGATTGGCATTGGTCCAGATCTGCGCGTGGCAGTTCATGCAGGTCTTGGTCGGAGGAATGCCGGCATAGCTCGACTTCTCCACCGATACGTGACAGTACTGGCACTGAATGCCCAGCCCCTGCACGTGGTGTTTATGACTGAATGGGACAGGCTGGTCGGCCCTTTGCCCCTGCCGCGTTACCCATGGTGACCTTTGCAGTTGATCCAGCGCCACGCCCAAGGCTATGACGATCAATCCCGTTAAGACCAGGCTCATGCGTGCTAGCGCGTTTGAGCTTCGGTCAAAAATCTGCGCCATGTATGCGTTCCTGTTTCCTCTGAATCCCTAGTAGTGGCAGGGGTTAGCGTTGCACCGGCATTTTCATGCGCCGGAAACTCTTTTATTTTTGCGAAGCAACACTATAGTGGCCTGATGGCACACTTCGCAAGTCACTCATGCGTTAATACATGGTGCAGCGCACACGACTCAGAGCCAAGTACAGTTTGCTGTGATTCAGTTTTCATTGAAATAGCTGGTGTTCTGTTCACACATACAAATTAAGACCTAAACAATCTGAAATCCCTATTCTCTAGTCACTAAGCTCGGCACGCTGTACCCTGAACCCTATACAGAATGAAGCGTTTTCTTTTCCCCATTCTCGGATTGTGGCTTCTGCTCTATGGCTCGTTCGCGCTTGTGCGTCCACCGCTCTTTGACGGCGAAGACGCGCTGCACGCCGAAGCTGCGCGAGAAATTCTCCAGACTCACGACTGGGTCACGCTTCACATTAATGGCGTGCGTTTTCTTGAAGCTCCTCCGCTGCTGCCGTGGAGCGTCGCAGCGAGCCTTCGCATCTTCGGCAGTCATGACTGGGCCGCGCGTTTTCCGCTGGCCCTTTCTTCACTGGCATTGTTTTTAGTTGCGTTCGCGCTGGGGCGCCGGCTCTTCCAATCCATCCCCGCGGGCTTCTACTCCGCAATCTGTCTCATGACGGCCAGCGGCATCTTCGGCTTCGCGCACATTCTTCTGCCCCAGGTGATGTTCTGCCTCTGGATTTCGCTCGCGGTATATTTCTTCTGGCAGTCGCTCGGCGAAGAAACGCCGTCTCTGGCCACTGCTCTCGGACACGATATCTGCTGCGCGCTCGGCGTGTTGACCATGGGCCTGATTGGCGCGCTCTTTCCGCTGGCCATCACCCTTATCTATTTGTTCCTCACGCGGAACCTGCGCCATCTTTTGCGCTGGCATCCTGTAACCGGCACTGTTACATTTCTGATCGTCGCCGCACCGTGGCACATTCTTGCCGCTATCAGAAATCCTGCACAGGGCAATGCTCATGGTTTTCTGTGGCTCTACTTCGTTAACGGACACTTCCTGCGCTATCTCGGCAACCGCTCGCCGCAGAACTATGACTCCGTGCCGCTATGGATCTTCTGGCTGCTGCTGCTCGTATTCATCGCGCCGTGGTGCATCTTCGCTATCAAAGCGCTCGCGCGGCTGCGCTGGAAAGAGACAAGCCAGACACAGCGCGCGCTGCTGCTTCTCGCGATATGGGCCGCAGTCGTCATGGTCTTCTTCAGCTTTTCCTTCCGCCAGGAATACTATCTGCTGCCCGCGCTTCCTCCGCTTGCTCTGCTTGCCGGATACTGGCTCGCCGATGATGAGACTTCTCCGACACCAGCGGGAATACTTACGGCGTGGATTCTCTTCATCGCCGGCGTGATTGCCGCTGTTGCTTCAGCCATCATTGCTGTCACTTTCAAGCCTCTCCCCATAGGAACCGACGTCTCGGCATTTCTGCAGGAAGTCACCCGCAGCCATCGCCTGTTCTTCGGACACTTCTTCGATCTCACTGAACGCGCGCTGGGAGCATTCCGCGTGCCCTTGTGCATTACTACAGCCGCGCTTCTCGTAGGGCTTACCGCGAACCTGTGCTTCCGTCTGAAAAAGAAAACCAGGCTTGCCAACTGCTTCCTGCTCGGAACAACAGTTGCCTTTCTCATCGCTGCGCATCTGGCGCTCAACACGCTCTCGCCCGCCATCTCTTCGCAGATTCTGGCCAGCGCCATACGGCCTGAGATGGACAGCGATGACGTTGTCGTGATCAATGGCCCGCTCGATCACGCATCCTCTCTGCCGTTCTACCTGCGGCGCAATGTACAGATATTGAATGGCACCGAATCGGACTTGTGGCCAGGCTCGCTCTTTCCGGATGCACCGCATATCTTCATCGACAACAGCGCACTCAACCAGCTCTGGGCAGGAGCAAACCGCGTCTTCCTCTGGACGCCGCTCGACCGAGCCCCACAGCTGCCTCAGCCCGTCTTCGTCATTGGACGCAGCGGCGGAAAAGAAATCCTGAGCAACCAGCCGAGCTCGAGAGGCGCCGAATTCTAGGGACTGGCCGTCCAGGCACACGCGCCTTTGGCGCCCTTCTTGCAGTAACTCTAGTTTTGCGGCAGACCTTCCCGCTCCCGTTGGTCGCTGCATCTTGCCTACGGTAAACGCAACATGGGTGCCCATGTTCATCCGCTTTAGCGGACTAACGTGGGAGGGTGGATGACAACCTGGCACAAAGCTGCGACCAACGGAAGCGAGAAAGTTAACTCGAACTCTAGGCTGCAGCAAGAAGGGTGCCAAAGGCGCGTGTGCCTGGACGGCTAGTCCCCTGCCAACAGCTTGCCGTCCTTCAGCACAAACTTCTGCCCGCGCCATGAAATGGTATTGCCCGCATAGCTCCACGCCCAGATGCACAGGGCAACCACATCGCGCAGCGGTAGCAGCCAGAGATCGCGTAGAACTTCGGCGGCACGCAGCAGCCCCACTCCGACTGCAAGCGCCAGCGTCACGCGCGCAGCAAAGACCAGGCTCAGCAGTGCAATGCTGAAAAGGCTTGCGCCCGATGCAATGAAATTCAGTAAGGCCCAGGGCAATCCAAAGGTAAAGATCACACCGGCGTAGCCTCCCTTGCGTGAATCGCGCATGCCGCGCGCCCAGCGCAGCTGATGATCGAGAAACTGGCGGAAGTTGTAGGCCGGGACTGTAGTCTCAACAACCTCATCGCTCAATTCAACGCGAAAGCCTTTAGCTGCGACGCGCGCCCCGAGTTCATAATCATCGGCCAGATAATCGGCGAGCGGGGCGAACCCGCCAATCGCATCGAGGGCTGCGCGCGAAACAGCCAGCGTCGAACCGAGTCCGAAACGAATGCCGCCTTCGAGCTTACGCGCTGTCAGCACTCCGGCTGCGAAATCGGTCGCAATGCCGAGTGCCTCCATCTTTGAGCCAAGTGTTCTGTGTGCGCGTCCGCGATAGAGCGCCGTGACCATGCCAACCTTAATGTCCTGAAAAGGCGCCATCACGCGTTCGAGGTAACGCGGCCAGACCTTGATATCGCTGTCATTGATGAGAATGTGATCGAATCGCGCGTGAGCGAGCATCTGTGCAAGGTTGCTGACTTTTCCATTTGGCCCGAGTACTTCAGGAGTCACGACCAGGCGAACAGCAGTCCTGGGATACTCCGTTTTGAGCTGCTCTACCGCAGCAACCGCTGGATCGTCCATGCTGTTGACACCGAAGAGGATCTCGTACTCACCCGCATACTGCTGGCGGCAGTGGCTGGCAAAGCTCGCATACATGTCGTGATCGAATCCCTTGAGCGGCTTCAGAATGCTGACCGGAGGATGAAACCCCTGAAGCGGAGTTCGTTTGGAGCGGACAAAGTCACGCGCACTCCAGAGAGCTGCGAAATAAAATCCCAGTCCGCACAGAGCAAGGATGGTGGTAAGGCTTTCAATCACGACGCCGAGCATGAATGCTCAGTTTACAGGGCACAGCGTACAGCGCTCAGGGTACAGCGTTCGGTTAATCGCCAAGAGCTGTCTGAACCCTGCCCCCTGAGCGCTGCACGCTACTCATATCTCAGCGCTTCGATCGGATCGAGATTCGCGGCCTTCCACGCCGGATAGATTCCGAAGACCAGGCCAATGAAGCACGAAACAGTGAACCCGATCATTGCCCACATACTCGACATAGTCGCGGGCAATGCGCTCAACAGCAGACGGATGATCAGCGTAATGATGCCACCAACCACAATGCCAATGATGCCGCCCAGGGCACAGAGTGTGACTGCTTCAATGGTGAATTGCAGCAGGATGTTGCGCTTGGTTGCTCCAATCGCTTTGCGAACGCCAATCTCGCGGGTGCGCTCCGTCACAGAGACGAGCATGATATTCATTACGCCGACACCGCCAACCATCAGCCCTACACTTGAAACGGCGACCATGAAGATGGCCAGTCCGCCAGTAAGCTGGTTCCACAGTCGCGACAACGAATCAGGGGCGAAGATTTCGAAATCATCCGGCTGCTCCACGCGTACCTTGCGGTGGCGGCGCAGCAGCTCGCGGACTTCATCCTCTACCAGATTGCGGTTTTTCGGGTCGTCATACTTTACGCTCACCCATACACCGCCCGTGACCGCATCTTCCGGATGCAGCTTCATAAAGGTGCCGATGGGGAAAAAAGCCGCGTTGTCATCAGGATTGCGGCCGCCCCCAAAGGCCTGTTTTCGCTTTTCGAAGACTCCGATCACAGTGAAAGTATTGTTCTCAATCGTGACTTCTTTGCCGAGCGCGCTGTCGCTGCCGAAGAGCTGCTGCGCCGTATCGTATCCGAGAATGACCACATTGGCCTTTCTCTGGTCTTCATCTTCTGTGTATACGCGGCCCTCGGTAAGAGAAACATCGGCAACTTCAGAAATTTGCGACGAATCCCCCTGTAGAAGCGTGCCCTGGGCCTTCTTCTGGCCATATTTCACACCAACAATACCGGCCTGAAAAATGGGGTTCACATGGCGCACGCCGCCGTCGGCGGCTGCAACATGAGGCAGCTGGCGGATGGCCGCGACATCGTCAAAGGTCAGCTTTTTGCGCGCCAGCATTTCTGCCGTGGGACGTACTCCGATGACCGGCATGTGATAAACCCAGAGCACATTCGTGCCCAGTGAGCTGACCCAGGCCTGCACATTGTTGTTGAGCCCGCTGATGATCGAAGAGATGGTGATGACGGTGGTCACGCCGATCACAATGCCGAGAATGGTCAGCCCCGAGCGCAGCTTGTTTGCGCGCAGCGTCTCAAAGGCCATCCGGACCGCTTCACGTGAATCAGCTACTCTCACCTCAGCCCCTCCTTTCCTATAGCTCCGACCGCAGGGCGACGATTGGATCCAGTATTGCCGCCTTGCGCGCAGGGTAGACTCCGAAGAAAATACCCACAGCTGCGGAAACAAACAACGCCAGAAATACCGACCAGATCTGAATATCCGAGGGGAAGCCGATGGCCACCGTCACCAGCTTGGCGACCCCAACACCACCAATTACGCCGATGGCACCGCCCACCAGCGACATGGTCGCCGACTCGATGAGGAACTGCAGCAGGATATCGGTGTACCGTGCACCTAGTGCTTTCCTCACGCCGATCTCGCGCGTCCGCTCGGTGACGCTCACCAGCATGATGTTCATGATGACGATGCCGCCGACAACCAGCGAAATCGAGGCAATCCCGATGACAACAAAGAAAAATGTGGAGCTGATGCTCTGCCATAGACCAACAAAGGTGGCGTTGGTATCGAGCGAGAAACTGTCCTCCGCTCCGGGAGCATCATGGCGGCGCTCACGCAGAATTGCCCGTGCTTCATCGGATGCGCGGTCAAGCGCAGGCCCTACCGACCCTGCCTTGATATAGACGATGATGCTCTTGTTGGTTCCGTACTTGCGCTGGTAAGTGCTGATTGGCACTGAGACGTAGTTGTCCTGGCTTTGCCCCAGCGTCTTGCCCTGCCGCTCGCCTACGCCGATCACGGTATAGGGTTCGCCGTCGACGCGAATCTCCTTGCCCAGAGGATCGGAGCCGGGCATCAGGTTGTCAATAATGTCGTAGCCGATAATTGCCGTGTGCGTGCCGTACTGCTCATCAGCAGGAGTAAAGCTGCGCCCCAGGACTACATTCAGGTTGGACATGGCGGGCATGTTCCAGCTCCAGCCGCGGATGCTGGTATCGGTGCTCGAATGCGAGCCGTAAACTACTTTGCCCGTGGTGCTCTGCAGCGCGCCTACATCGACACAGGACTTACAGAGCTCGTGGATCGCCTGGTAGTCCTCAAGATGAATGTCCTTGCGCTTCTGGTATTTCTCGTACTCTTCATAGCTGAAGATCACCGACGGCTGCTTGCTCAGAGTGAAAACATCGGCGCCATAGCTGTAGATCTTGGTCGCGACATATTTATTCACACCGTTGGTCAGCGTAATGACGGCAATCACCGAAGCCACGCCGATGACCACGCCAATCAGCGTGAGGATCGAGCGCAGCTTGTTCGCCCAGAGCGACTGCAGAGCGATCTTGATGGCCTCAATGAATTCCATGGATAAAAAAAGTTTCTTGCTTGTGTGCTCTGAGTGTACAGCCGATCATTTGTACAAGCGCACGTTACCTTGGCATTCATTTACGAGGCGATAGGTAAATTTGTTCCGTGGAATTTGCCTTCAGCGCAGCGTCTTGATCGTGTATATTGCATGCAATATCATGAAACTGCGGCTTGTGCTCGATACATCCGTGCTCGTGGCTGCTGTTAGAAGCAGTCTTGGAGCTTCCGCAATGCTCCTGGAAGGGGCTCTGAAGGAGGAATTCGTAATGTTGGCATCCGTTCCTCTTTTTCTGGAGTATGAAGCGGTTTTGACACGCCCTGAGCATTTGATAACAGCAGGACTTGAAATTGAGGAGATGGCCGTATTGCTCGATGCGTTGGCTGCAGTAGCGAAACCCGTCAAACTGGCGTTTCTCTGGAGGCCTCAGCTTCGTGATGCAAACGACGATATGGTCTTAGAAGCGGCAACGAATGGAACCGCCGATGCCATTGTTACCTTTAACACCAGGGATTTTGCTGCCATCTCTCCGCGGTTTGGCGTTGCAGTGCTAACCCCAGGCGAAGCTCTAAGAAAGGTGAGAGATATATGAGGAAGAGTAATTTCGCCTTGCGAGTGCAACCTTCTTTGCTGGACGAAGCGCGTAAAGTTGCCGAATCTGAGGGTGTTGCCCTCAATCAATTCATCAATGTTGCGGTGGCAGAGAAATTGTCGGCGCTTCGGACTGAAGCATTCTTTCGCGAGCGGGCGAAAAGAGCAGATATTTCGAAGGCTTTAAAAGTTCTGAAGAAGGCGGGCAGAGGAAATACCCCGCTTCCGGAAGATGAACTACTGTAGCGGCAACCCAACTCCGCTGGCGTGAGGTGTCTCCGGAGGCTTTTGGGCAAACTCGCGCTCGATGCGCTCGTTGATTCCTGCCTGGGCAAATTCCGCAGTCACGCGAAGGCCGTTGTAAATCGCGCGCTCGTTCGATGATCCATGGCCGATCACACAGACGCCGCGCACACCCAGCAGCGGAGCGCCGCCGTACTCCGAAGGATCGAGCCGCTTCTTGAAGGCATTGAAGGCCTTGCGGGAAAGCAATGCGCCTACCTGCGCGGTGACCGTCGTGGTCAGCGACTGCTTCAGCATGTCGCGCACCAGCTTCGTCAGTCCTTCGGAAGTCTTGAGCGCCACATTGCCGACAAAACCGTCACAAACGATTACGTCAGCATGGCCGTTGTAGATATCGCGCCCCTCGACGTTGCCAATGAAGTTGATGGGCAGCTGCTTGAGCAGGGGAAGCGTTTCCGCGGTCAGTTCGTTGCCCTTGCCCTCTTCTTCACCGATTGAAAGCAGCCCGACACGCGGGCGCGAAATTTTCAGCACGCTGCGCGCATACATCTCGCCCATGACGGCGAATTGCTCCAGGTTCTGCGGCTTGCAATCGACATTCGCACCAACATCAAGGAGGACACAGGGCGATCCGGCGGTTGTGGGCATCACCACGGCCAGCGCAGGACGGTCGACGCCCGGCAGTGCGCCGAGCACCATCTTGGCCGTAGCCATGGCGGCTCCGGTGTTGCCTGCGGTAAGGAATCCGGCAACCTTCTTTTCCCGGACGAGGCGAAGACCGACGCGCATCGAGCTGTCGCGCTTGGTACGGACAGCGTGGGCGGCCTTCTCGTCCATGCTGATGTATTCGCTTGCGTGAACGATGTCGATCGGGAGACGCTCTCCCGCCAGATACTCATACAGCAGCGGGCGCAGCCGCTCCTGCGGCCCCACCAGGTACACGCGCACCGGCAGCGTACGGCAGGCAAGGATCGCGCCCCGAATCTCCGGATCAGGCGCTTTATCAGCACCCATGGCATCGAGAGCGATGTGAGTCAGCATCGTAGGCTGGACTAGCTGGCTTCCTTCACTTCAAGCACTTCGCGGCCCTTGTAGGTGCCGCATTTGGGACAGGCACGGTGGGGCAGCTTGCGCTCATGACAGTTCGGACACTCTGACAGTCCTGTAGAAGTGAGCGCGTCGTGTGCGCGGCGCTTTGCGGTGCGGGCCTTGGAGTGGCGCCGCTTTGGATTCGGCATGGCAAATTCCTTTCAATCGAGCATCCGGGCTGTTTCGCCTCGCGGTGCTCGCAATTACGATTTCATCCGGCTGCGCAAGCTCGAACTTAAATCCGAAAGTGCTGACCACCTGGGGTCGGGGGGCGCTGCATCACAGGCGCAGGCTTCGGAATTCAGGTTCTGGCCGCAACGCGGGCAAAGTCCCTTGCAGTCCTGGCGGCATAGCGTTCTGGCAGGGAGGGACAAAAGCACCTGTTCGCGCAGCACGTCTTCCAGCACAAGGCCGCTCTTCTGATAATAACCGATTTCCGTCTCCGATGTGCTGATAGAATGATCGTCTGAGCCATCTTCGACGCCTAAGGGCCGAAAAATCAGGTCAAATTCTCCATCCAGCGCATGTTCCACCGGCTCCAGGCAGCGCGCACAGGCCACTGCAACCCGTCCCTGATACTTCGCCCGCACGCGGATATCTTCGACAATCTCGCGCGTCCCGCGATGCTCCTCGATCAGGTCTGCGCGTCCGGCCACATGCAGAGGGCCCTCCTGCTCGATTTCCGGGCCATAGTCGATACTCTCCGGCTGCAGATCGAGATCAAATTCGAGCGGCTCCCGTTCGAGTTCAGGCAGGGTGATCAGCATGGCGCGCCTCTTTTTCAGGGAATGGGATTCTTCCTAAAAGTATATCGCGCGGAAACGTTACCAGATTCTGATGCCCTGCCCTGCTCATTGCCTATTCCGGAATCTTCTTACGCTGCATTGGTTCCTCCCTTTTGTACCGCTACGCTGATCTGGTTGATGGTGCGGTAGGCTGAAAGCGCTGCGCCCTCCTGCCAGCCGATAATGTGGCTCGTATGATCGCCGGCGAAGTACACGCGGCGATCAGGCTCGATGATGCGTTTGTACGTCTTCTCGTATTCGCTGCTGTAGCCGTGGATCCACGAACCATAGTTGAACGGAATCTCACCCCAGTTGATGTAGACAGGATTTTTCAGCTCCTTCGAATGGCCGGGATGCAGTTTTTCAATCGCGGCACGCGAAGCTTCGAGCTTGGCCTGCATATTGGGTAAGCGGCCAAAAGGCGTTCCGTTCTCGATGGAATACCCACCAACAATGACGCCCGTCTGTGAGAAGAATGACGCACTCGGATACCAGACAACATCGACTGTCTGCTGCAGGTAAGAGAGCCCGCCGTAAATCCTGTAGTCCTGCTCCCAGAAGCGACGCGACTCCCAGGCCACCTTGTAGCCGGAATCGTAGCTGCTGGCATCGATCAGCGCCTTTACATCCGAAGCAAAGTCGGCGTCGAGATGCTTGACCACGCTGAAGGGCATCGCGCAGATGCAGTAGTCGGCGCTGACAGTTTCTGATTTTCCTGTTTTGCTGTCGCGATAAGTGACTGTGACACCCGTTGGCGACTGGCGAATCTGCTTCACTTCCGCGCCATAGCGGATCACGCTGCCCAGGCGCTTCTCAAAGACTGCAGGGATGCGGTCCATGCCGCCGATGGGCTGAAACATGGTCGCCTGCCAGTCGATGACGTCTTCCGCCAGAAGGCCCTGCCACAAATCAGCATCAAGCAGGGCATGCATGGGCAGAGGGTCTTTCGGCTCCGGCCTTTCCGGTCCAGCTCCGGGATAGACCTTGAAGCCCGACCGCTCCGAGCCTTTATAAAGAAAGTCCGGAGCCAGATCGCCATACGCGCGGAGGAAGGTGAGCATGCGCTCTTTGTCATCCGCCGTGACTTCCTCGTCGAGTGCGCCCTTCTTGATACTCTTGGCCAACAGTTCGGAGACATGTCCGCGCGTATCGTTCACCATCTGGCGCTGCTCGACGGCGACTCCGCCGTTCATCATGTCGCATTGCAGCAGCGTGCCGCGCGAGGTGTTCACTTCCACTTCAAGAGGGATTTCGAATTCCCGGCAGTAGCCGAGCATGGTGGTGTGGATAGAGGGCAGGCGCGCCGGACCTGCGTTGAAATAATGGCCTTCTTCAAAAGTGCATGTCTGTTCGGTGCCGTCGGCAAAGTTGATCTTCGCACCGCGACGGATGCTCCAGTTACGCCCGCCAACGCGCTGCCGGGCTTCGAGCAGAGTACATCGGTATCCGACTTTGCCCAGCTCATACGCCGAGACGAGGCCGGCGATGCCGCCGCCTAGAATCACAACACGCGTGCCCTTCCCTTGCGCAGGATTGAGGGCCTGCGTATAGGCTTCGGGAGCAGGCAGCAGACCGAGCGATTGCATCATCATGAATGCGGCGCTGTATCCGCCCGCCTGGCCAACACGCATCAGGAAATCGCGCCGAGTCAATCCCATAAACTTCTCACTCCATATTCATTCGTGCGCGCAGAGACTATCCGGCACATTGCACCGGATAGTCTCTCGTAGAGTCTGCGCTGCGTGACAACACACAGCATGGATGTGCGGGCTTTGCAGTTAGAAGATGACCTTCAGAACAAGCTGCGTGTTGAACGGCTCACCCGCGCCGATGCCGGGAGCACCATTGTAGTCGCCGATCGTATCATTCAGCACGAAGTTATTCGAGATGGAAGATGGAGGAGCAAAATTCGTACGATTGAAAAGGTTGAACATCTCTGCGCGGAACTGCACCGTTACCCTCTCCTTGATGGCCGTGTTCTTGAAGACTGAAAGATCCACATCGCTGTATCCCGGTCCATAGAAGGCATTTCGGCGCAATGTGCCGAATGTTCCATTTGCGGGCTCAGCAAAAGCTGCAGGATTGATCCAGCTGGCATTCACCTTTTCCTGATGGAAACCTCCGATAGCATTTCCAATCAGGTTCGGCCGTTGCACAAACTCATCCGTTCCGGTGCTGTCCGAGCCGGTGGTGATGTTGAATGGCTGGCCGTCATGGAAATTCATCAGGCTGCTGAGCTCCCATCCATGAGTGAGGCCTTTCCAGCGGTTTCCTCCCGGAATGGCGTAAGTGACCTGGACGATGGCGGTATTGCGCGTGTCAAAGTCGCTGTTGCTGTAGTCGCACGCAAAACCCGCATTCGAGATCGGCCCGCAGCCAGGCCCGGTGGGAAGGCTGTTCTGCGGCAGAGCTCCGCGGTAAGCCGTCACCTCATCCAGGCTGTGGCTCCAGGTATAAGCAACCTGCGAGCTCAGCCCATGCCAGGAGTTGATGCGCAAAGTTGTTTGCAGAGAATTGTAGTTCGAAGTACCGATGCTCTGGATCTGGTTGATGTTGCCGTAGTGAATTGCATATGGCTGGATGTTTGGCGTGTTGTAGTAGGGCCGGGTCGTCTGATCCAGCCCATTCGCATTCAGAGCGGCCTGGTTGATATCGAGCAGCGACAGAAGATGATGGCCCGAGGAACCAACATAGCCGATGGTGAAGACAGCCTTCGGTCCGAGGCTCTGCTCAATATTCAGGTTGTAGTTGTAGTTGTAAGACGGCCGGAAGTTCTTATCGGCTGAAAACAATCCGAAGACTCCGCAGCTTGTATCTGTTGATGAAAGGCAATTGAGATTTCCCTGTGAAGAAGGGAAGAAATCAGTGCCCGAAACAAATTGCTTCGGTCCCTGCTCGACTGTAAATACAGGATTGTTGCCCGCCGGGTTTCCTTCCACTCCGTTCGGCGCCAGATTGCCTGGGCGGTTATCGAGAAATGGATTCAGGTTGTAGGCGTCGAAGTACATGCCGAACCCGCCGCGCACCACGGTGCTGGGCTTTACCTGATAGGAGAAGCCCAGGCGAGGACTGATATTCGTCCACGTCCGTTTAAAGAGATTGCTGATCTGGTCTCCCTGGAATGCTATGCCATTGCCGCCAATCTCAGGACGGAAGACGGAAAGATTCTTCCAGTCATTATGGAAGGGACCAATGTAGTCGTAACGCACGCCGTAGTTCACGTTAAATTTCGGCTTGAACTGCCATGCATCCTGCGCAAAGAGCGTGAATGTATTTACGAATACCTGGCGGTCAGGGTCGCCTTGCGTAATGGACGACGATTGCGAAAGTCCTGCAAGAAAATCGGCCAGCGCCGGAACTGCATCGTCGTTTCCGGTGTAATTCCAGCCGCCCTGTGAGCCATCAAAGGTAAAGACGCCCTGCGTATGGCGGTTATAGAACTCATCAAGCTGCGCCTGCCTGTATTCGCCTCCGAATTTGAACTGGTGCTTGCCGACTGTCCAGTTGAGATCATCGGTCAGGTGTCCTGTAATGTCATTGCGTCCCTGCGGCGGGGTAAGACCGATATCGTCAAAACCGCTGATTGATATATTGGGCGCCTGCGGATAAGGAGAATTCGTAATCAGACCTGTCTGGTTGATATCGAAATTTGTCTGGTAGTCGCTGAAGACCTGATTGAAATAATTCACGCCAGCCAATACCTGGTTCGTGATCGAAGGCGTGAAGACATGGTTGTACATGATGGCGTAGTTGAATACGTGAAGGGGAGCGATTTCGTAGTAAGGAAGCAACTGCGACCCGACCGGCGCCACCTGGTTACCCTGCCCGCCAAAGCCTCGCGCTGAGAGCGTGTTCTTCTCGTTGATGTTCCAGTCGACCTTTATCAGGCCGTTGTAGCTGTAGCCGAATTCAGGATCGGGGCTGTGATAGTTGTTCGCAGTTGCAGGGCCGGTCAAGGCATAAGCAGGCCAGTACATCTTCAGCAGGTTCTGTGAGACCGGATTGACCGGAACATTCTTTGCCGTCAGCAACTGCTGCGCTTCTGCTTGATAAGCAGCCGAAGGCTCCGTTCCGAGACCGGGCAGCCCGATCACAAACCGCTGATGCTCATAAGTCGCAAACCAGAAGAGCTTGTTCTTGATGAACGGCCCTCCCGCTGAGAACCCATAGTTATAGTTGCGAACCTTTTGCTTTTCGCCGGGAGTAAAGGGCGAGCCCGCGCCGAAAAACTCATTGCGGTTGTAGTAGTAAAGCGATCCGTGCAGGCCATTGGTGCCGGACTTGAGCGAGAGGTTTACGGTACCGCCAGGGTTGCGACCTGCTTCGGGTGCAGCCTGAGTCTGCGCGGAAAACTCCGCAACGGCATCGATCGGCAGCACAATGCCGGCGATTCCAGAAACACCGCCCTGGTTCACCGCCGGGATGTTATGCCAGAGATCGTTGTTGTCGACACCGTCAATCTGCCAGTTCATCTGGTTGGCGCGGGTGCCATTAAGCGAGCCATAACCGCCGCCTACATATCCGGCAAAGCCCGGCGTCAGGCCGATCATCTGCGTAAAGTCGCGCCCGTTCAGCGGCAGGTCCTGCACCGTCTTCTCATTCAGAACAGTTGTCTGCGTTGTTGTTGTAGTATCGAGCGCCAATGCGGCGGCGGAAACCTCGACTGTAGTCGCCTGCGATGCCACCGTCAGCTTGACCGGCAGCGTATAGATAGCGCCGGCCGCCACTTCCACGTTTCCTACTTTTATTGTCTGGAAGCCGCTGGCTGTGGCTGTCACGGTATAGACGCCGAGCGGAAGGTCCTGAAAGGCGAACTCGCCGCTGCTCGAGGTAACTGTGGTGTGTTGGACCTGGGTTGCGTCGGCAGTGGCCACAACCTGAGCCCCGGAAATTACTGAGCCTGACTGATCGGTGACGACACCGTTAATGCCTCCGCGGAACGTCTGGGCAAAGGCAGCTGACAGCATTCCTACTAATAGAACTGTAACTGTGACAAATTTGAATAGACTACGGCTTCCAGGGGATGACATAGCGACCTCCAAAAGTGAGTTTGTGAAAACTGTTCTTGTTTTCTTGGCGGGCTTATGACTCAACGATGGAACGAAATTTTGAGATATCGTTCGAGGAGCTTTCCTTGGGGTACCGCGAAGGGTGAAACGTCTGGCGGATAACTTCCATGCCCAAACTTAGTTTGGGGTATTCCACGTTTCAACTGGAAATTAGGGGTATTTATGAAATTCGCGCGGCGCAATAAATGACTTTTATTGATCTGCCGATTTCATGAGAGAGGTTTGATGGTCGCGCTCGGTGAGAAAACATCTGTTTGCTTAGAGAAAGAGCTATGCAAAATAACCGCAAATAAACTAGCGCAACAGTAGCAAATAAAATCCGCTTATTTAGTGCCGCTGCTAACTAACTCGTAAATAGAATGCGACACGCCGCTGGAATTCGGGTGTCGCCATTTTTCGGAATTGAATTAGCGGGTGCTAAGAATCAAACTTCTCGAATGCAGCCTGCGCCCTTGCTGCCACGGCCTCCGGGGTTTCATCCAGGGCATAGTGAATCTCGAGAACACCGGCAGGCGTCTGCGGCGCCGACTTCAATCCCTTGAGAGTCTCGTCCCAATCGATCGTGCCATCCCCGGGCCAGAGATGTTCATCGCGGTTGCCATTGTTGTCGTGCAGATGTGAGGAACGAACGTGCGCGCGCAGTTCACCGAGAACAGAGGAGACCCCATCGCCAATATGGGCATGCCCCACATCAAGACAAACGCCAATGTCGTTGAAGTGCCCGACACTCAGGATCTCTAAAATATTGTGCGGCTGCGTGACTTCATTCTGAATGTTCTCAACCAGCAGTTTCACACCCAGCGGATTCGCAAAAGCGCGCAGATGCTCAAGCGCCGTTAGAGAATTTTCCAGTGAGCGCGGGCTCCATGTGTCTTCACGTTCGCCGAGATGAAGCACCAGATACCGTAATGGAATCTGCTCGGCTACTTCCAATGCGCGCTTGATCTCATCCATCGCATCAACGCGGCGTGATTTTTCCGGATGAATCACATTCACGCCCGGCGATCCGCCGCGGCCCATCTCAAGATCAGAAAACATGGGCGCGTGCATGGAGAACGCCTCAATGGAATTCGCGCGGAACCAGTCGGCTATTTCGCGGACATGTGCGCGGCTGGTGTAATCAAAATGCTGGCGCGCGGCAAAAAGCTCAACGCCCTGCGCTCCGGCGCGGGCAAAGAGATCAAGAAAGCCAGGGTGCAGGCGGCTGCGCAGAAAGACGTGCGTCGAAATGACTTTAAGCATGGATATTGTGCGGTGGTTCCTGTGTCTATCTTCTCATTTTGTTTGAGCTTCTTTGCAACAAACCTTTTCCACGCAACGATCGGGGCAATGGCCCGATAACAGAACCGTGCGCCGACAAACCTTTACATTTTTCCCGCAACTATCCTTCACAAATGGCATTTGATGGATGTGGGCAGAGCGCGATGGTGCTCTGAACTCAATTGAGAATCGTTGAGGATGAACCTTATGAAAAAATTCGCTTTGCTTGGAATTTTGCTTTGCTCTCTGGCCGCTGTGCCCTCTTTTGCACAGTACGTGCGTGTAGCGCCGCCTCCCGTAGTCGTAGAGCGCCCCGGGCCGCCTCCCAGACCGGGCTATGTCTGGGTTCCCGGATATCACCGCTGGTATGGTGGACGCTACGTCTGGACCCATGGCTATTATGCGGCTCCTCCGCGTCCTGGAGCTGCCTGGATTCCCGGGCGCTGGGTACCGCGCGGCGGTGGCTGGTACTACATCCGCGGGCACTGGCGTTACTAACGTGAGCCATGAATAAAAGACAAGGCCCGGGGTTTCTGCCCCGGGCCTTGTCATCCAAGCTCATAAATCTCGAAATTCAGGTTATAAGCCAGCGGCAGAGTCGCCAGCTTCTCTTTCACTTCATCTTCTGAACCCGCTCTCACCGTAAGAAACCCGCGCCACACTTTCGCATCAGCAGGCGAAAATACATCCTCAAGAACAAATCCGGTGCGACGAAACTCTGCGATGCGCGCCTTTTCCTGCGGAATCCGCGCGCGGTATGCATCGTCTGGAGCCTGCTTCCTGCTGACAACAACCTTGAAGCGCTTCTTCGTGTCCGGCCCAAACTGAGGAAATTCAGCCAGCGGTGGAAGCTCGACCGGCGCCTCCTCGAAAATGCCTTGCAGCCTTGATTTCAACTGCTCCAGATACTGCGCGCGCTCTTCATCTGAAACTCGTGACGCGCTCCAGGCAATAAAAGGTTCCAGCGAGCGAAAGCCATTGAACCAGAAAACACCATGCTGGATGGGAGCAAGAACTGCGCTTAGCTGCGGATTCACCCCGCGCGCGCCATATGCAGCAGGACCACCGCCGGTTGTCATCAGCACCATGGCGCGCGCTTTGCGCTTTGATCCGAGGCCGCCTTCATAGAGCTTCGGTCCTCCATAGACGCGCCCCATGGGAAAGACGCGGTCCACCCAGCCTTTCAACACGCCGGGCATGCCGAACCACCACAGCGGGAAGGAGAAGATCACCAGGTCCGCGGCTTCGAGCTTACGAATCTCGGCTTCCACATCCGGAGCAAAGGTGTTGTGCTCTGTGGCGTAGAGTTCTTCCTGTTGTTGTTTGAAATAATTCGGATCTTTCACGCTGGTGAAATTCGCGCGGCCAGAAACAGGATTGAAACCCTCGGCATATAAGTCAGATACCGTTACCGCGTGGCCCAGCTGAGCGAGTGTTTCGGCGGCGGTGCGCGCCTGAGCTGAACAAAAACTCTGCGGCTCAGGATGTGCATGGACGATCAGAATGTTCAAGGGAATTCTCCTGTTTAGTGCTGGTTGGATGACTCACAGTTTCGCCGCGATTCGGGGTTCCTTCCTTTTTATCGAACATAAAAAAATTTAAGCTGCTCCGAAAACAGGCCCCACAAGCCCGCATCTTTTGACAATCTATAAGAATCGGATTGAAGATGGCCCTGAAGACCACAAAGCAGCCGCTGCGGAATGAAATCAACCTGCCTTCGGTGCTCTACGCCCTGGGCGATCCCGTACGGCTGGAGATCATTCGCCAGCTTGACGGCAACGAACGCGCATGCGGCACTTTCCTGCTCGATATGCCTAAATCATCGCTCTCGCATCACTTCCGCGTGCTGCGCGAGGCGGGCATTGTAGGCACGCGGCCTAATGGTACATCCCTGATCAACTGGCTGCGCATCGACGATCTTGAAGCGCTCTTCCCCGGCCTGCTGCCGAGCGTGCTCAATGGGATCCGGAAGAACGGGAAAAAAACGCGGAAGCAATGCCCCGTCGCAAAGTAAACCGGGTCTGGCTGGAATAAAATCCAACCATGAGCGGCGAAGTGTTTTCTCCCCAACAAGTGCAACAGTTTCGCCGCCTGCTTCTCGCCTGGTATGACGAACATGCCCGCGATCTTCCCTGGCGCCGTACGCGCGATCCATATGCCATCTGGGTTTCAGAGATCATGCTGCAGCAGACGCGCGTCAATGCGGTGCTCGATCACTATGCGCGCTTCATGGCGCGCTTTCCCCGCATCCAGAACCTGGCCGAAGCTGAGGAGCCGGATGTCCTCGCCATCTGGAGCGGCCTGGGCTACTATCGCCGCGCCCGCATGATGCACAAAGCGGCAAAGGTCATCGCTGCTGAGTTTGCAGGAAAGATGCCTGAGACTGCAGATGACCTGCGCAAGCTGCCTGGCATTGGCGAATATACTTCGGCGGCGATTGCCAGCATTGCCTTCGGCGAGCCTGTCGCTGTGGTCGACGGCAATGTCGAACGCGTCGTCATGCGTCTGGCCGGACTGCAGAGTGAGTCAAATGACAAACTCATTCGCAGCATTGCGCAGGCGCTGCTCAACCACGAGCGCCCCGGCGACGCCAACCAGGCCATGATGGAGCTGGGCGCGACCATCTGCCTTCCTAAGAACCCGCTGTGCCTCCAATGCCCTGTGCAAAAGCTATGCCGCACACAGGGCGAGCATCCCACCACAACACGCAAAGAGATGATTCGTAAGCGTGTCAGTTACGCATTCGTGCAGCGCGAAAAGCGCGGAGGCCGGATCGAAGTGCTGCTCGAGCAGCGCTCGCACGAGGCATCGCTGATGGCCGGCATGTGGGAACTGCCGCACTTGAGTGAAACCGAAGCGGATCAAGACCGCCTGCTCCTCACCGTGCGCCACTCCATCACAATTACGAACTATTCCGTGGATATTCTTGTGTTCACAGCCGACGAAACTCGCCTTCTGCCAAAAAGCAAAACACGCAGGTGGATCAAAGCCGGCGAGCTCGAAAGTCTGCCGCTCACGGGGCTGGCGCGCAAGGTGCTGAAGCGCCTGCGTCTGCTCCCCGCAGGAACGTCCCGCTCGTTCCCTGCCAAACAGGCCGCTTTCCCTGCGATAGACCGGCTCTTTCTGTAGCAAAATGGTTGTTACAGATTTCCTGCTGCTAATCGGTATTTCATTTGGAGCATGAATGATTCAACTACCCCGCCTGGCCTCCGCTTCTGCTGTCCTGTTTTTCTCTGCCGTCTCAGCTCTTTGCCAGACGCAGGTTCCTGCCGTCCCCGGAGTGCCCGAGGCCGCGCGCCAGGCCGCGGCAACCATCGATCCTGAAAAGATACGCGCGCATGTGCGCTTTCTCGCAAGCGATCTGCTTGAAGGACGGGGCCCCGGCCAGCGTGGAGCACAACTGGCTGCCGACTACATCGCCACGCAGTTCGCTCTAGATGGACTGAAGCCTGCGGGCGACAACGGAACCTACTTCCAGAAGGTTCCGCTTTACGCGGTGCACACGGTCGAAGACCAGACTACGGCCCAACTCGTCCCTGCCAGCGGCCAGCCCCTCTCGCTCGCCTACAGCACGGACTGGGTCGGCAAAGACCAGACCGGCTCGGAGTCAGCAGACATCGATGCGCCTATTGTGTTTGTCGGATATGGCATCGATGCTCCTGAGTACCACTGGAACGACTACGCCGGCGTTGACGTGAAAGGAAAAGTCCTGCTCGTGATCGTGAACGAGCCTCCGTCTGAGGATGAAAATTTCTTCAAAGGCAAGGCCATGACCTACTACGGTCGCTGGACTTACAAATATGAAGAAGCATCGCGCAAAGGCGCAGCAGGAGTGCTCATCATCCATCGCACCGACCTTGCGAGCTATCCGTGGCAGGTCGTGCGCGATTCGCAGGCCATAGAAAAATCCTATCTGCAGAGCGATCCGACAGCCACGCTCAAAGCCGCCAGCTGGATCCAGCACGACGTCGCGCAGAAGTTGCTCGCAGCCGCAGGCCAGCAAAGCGATGTGGACAGCCTGATCGATGCGGCAGGCAAGCCGGGCTTCCATCCCGTCGAGCTGCCGGTTCACTTCAAGGCGCATATAGCGAGCAAGGTCCGTCGCTATGAATCAGCCAACGTCGTCGCCGAGGTTCCCGGAGCACAGGCCGGCGCGGCTGTTCTCTATTCGGCGCACTACGATCACCTGGGCATCGATGCCAACGCAAAAGGCGACAACATCTATAACGGAGCCGCGGACAACGCCACAGGCTGCGGCATCCTGCTGGAGATGGCTCGCGCCTTCGCGCAGGCCAGGCCACCGCATCATGTCTACTTTGCATCGGTCACCGCGGAAGAACAGGGTCTGCTCGGCTCGCAATGGCTCGGCATGCATCCGCCCGTTCCCGCGTCGCAGATTGCTCTCGACCTGAACTACGACATGCTGAACCCGATCGGCGTTCCCACCGCTGCAGAAGTCGGCGGCGCAGAGCGCACGACCTTCTACCCGGAGGTCGAGAAGACCGCCAAGGCTTTCAACCTCACCATTGAGCCGGACCAGTTTCCCGGCGCCGGCCATTACTACCGCTCTGATCACTTCAGCCTTGCGCGCGTCGGCATTCCCGCTTTCTCCATCGGGCAGGGCACGCTTTTTGAAGGCCAGACGCCGGAGTGGGGCAAACAGCAGATGGAAGACTTCACCGCGCATCGCTATCATCAGCCCTCCGACGAGTACAAGCCCGATATGGACTTCCGCGGCAACGCCAAAATGGCTCAGTTCGGGTTCATTCTTGGATGGGAGGCCATGTCGAACTCAAAGCCGATTGGCTGGCAGCCCGGCGACGAGTTCGAGGCTGCACGCAGGAAAAGCAATTGATGTCAGGCCAGGCGAAGCGTCGTCTATTTATAGTGCTGCTCGTGCCTCTTGCGCTTGCTGCGCAGACCGTGAACGATCCTAAACTGCATCATCGCGGCGACCCCAATACTCTGGACCGCCCGATTGTAGTCAAGCATGGCCGGAGCAACTCCATCATCCCGGAAGACGCCTCGGGCGAGTACATGCTGGGCAAATCGGGCGAGCTCATCGAGATCACCCTGCAGTTCGGCGACCTGAGCGGATACATCTCCCGCCAGGGGGACGGCTACAGCGACGAAGGCACCCCGCTGACCTTCTTCTTCGAGCAGACGTCGCTTCAAAATCAAGAACTAAGCTTCACCACCCGCCAGGTGCACGGTGTCTGGTACTCCTTCAAAGGAACCATCCTGCGCGGCGCGGGTAAGACGCGCGATGACGACGGCTATTACGTGCTCATGGGAGACCTGATCGAGCACGATGCCGCCAATAAGACCGAGAACCGCCGCACGGTTGCCCTGAAGTCCGGCAGGCAGTTGGGATAAGGCATGCCCACCTCTCCCCTCCCCTGGGGGGGCGTTAAGTCTTTGAAAATACATGGTTTCTGTTTTTAATGCGGCAAAGTATTGAAAACAGGCAGGTTCCATGCAAAGTCCTGATTCCAGGCAATAGAAAACCCGCCGGATGCAGGCGGGTTTTCTGTCTATTTCTTCTCATATTCAGGATATCAGAGAGAGAGGAAATGCCAGGTCATTGAGAGTTTAAACAAATATCATTTAAAATCAATAATTTACAGCAAAAAATTACTTTGGGAACCCTTGACAAGGATATTGAGCAGGCCAGGCCAAAGAAGGACAGAAAAATCCCCAGGTTACCCTTCGACTTCGCTCAGGGGAAACCTGGGGCACCCGCATTTTGCCGCCCTATCAAAAACGAATCAGCTCATGTCAATTCAAAAAAGATATATCTAAAATATCTTGCATCAAGAGCTAATTTAGATATATCTTAAGTTATATCGAAGGAGTATTTTATGTTTAGAGATTTTTCAAATCCAGAAGATGAACGTTGCGGGCACCGGAAACACTTCCGCGGCGGGCGTCATGGCTTCTTCGGCGAAATGGGCGAATTCTGGGGCCGCCACGGCCACAGGTTCGGCAGTGATTTCGGCGGAAGGCTCTTTGACCACGGCGAGCTGCGCTACGTGATCCTGCAGATGATTTCCGAAAAGCCGAGCTATGGCTACGAAATCATCAAGGCCATCGGCGAGCGGCTCTCGGGAATCTATTCACCCAGCGCCGGCGTCGTTTATCCAACCCTCACTTTGCTTGAAGAAGAAGGCTTTGCCACCGTTACATCCACTGAAGGCGGAAAGAAACTCTACGCCATCACCGAAACCGGAAAGCAGGAACTGAAGGCGAAGAAGCCGCTCGTCGACGCTATCTTCCATCGCATCGACCAGGTCGGCACTGCATTCGGACGCGGACGCTCGCCGCAGATCATGCGCGCCATGCACAATTTCAAGCTCGCTCTCAAACTGCGCTTCGCTCAGGGAGAGCTCACCAAGGAACAGGTAGCCAAAATTGCGGAGATCATCGATGCAGCCGCAAAACAGATTGAATCCATCTGAAAATGATGCTCTGCAGGACCGTGTGCGCGAGCTCGAAATGAAGAGCTCGAATCTTGAGGTGCTCGTAGTCGAACTGTTAGACAAGAACGAGCGCCTGCGCCGCGAGCTCGCAAAGCATGAAGAAAAACTACATACCTAATATAGTGAGGCAGAGATTCTTTGCATAATTTAGGCATGTACGTTCTTACCAAATTGAAGAAAAGCAGGTCCTTCCCCTTCCTCTTCGCTTCACTCTGAGTCAGGGTCAGGATGACAGCATTTATTTAGCGAATTAAAACACACCATACTTAGAAACCGCTCTTAATGGTCTGAAACAACATGCGCGTCTTTCAGCGCCTGCCGTTCTGCATCAATCGCAGTGGTATGGAGCTCCATGACGCGGTGCATAGCAGCATCGGCTTCCTGCGGATGCCCCTCAGACCGCAGCGCCCTGGCCAGCAGATAGAATGCTCCTGAATCATCGGGATTCATATCTGCGGCCCGGCGCAACAGCGTCACCGCCTGATCTGTGTGCTTGAGCTGAAGCTCAGCCTTCCCCATATAGAAATAGGCCGCCCATGAATCAGGCGTCATGCTCTGCGCTTTTTGAAGATACGCAAGCCCTTCCTGATAACGCTCCGTCTGCACCAGCAGCGCGCCCAGATAGTAGATGGCGCTCGCATCCTGCGGATCATCCACGATGGCCTGCTTCAGTTGTTTCTCTGCTTCTACATTTTCCTGGAGGGTGATGCAGACCTTACCCAGCTCGCGGTGGGCTTCGGGAAATGCAGGATTGGCCGCAAGCACTGACTGAAAGGCGGCCTTTGCTTCGGGCAGATTTCTTGCCTCGGCATATGCCTTTCCCATGAGAAAGCCGGCCTGCGCCGGAGTCGCTCCACTTGAAAAGAGTTTCGTGAAAACTTCCTGCGCTGCCTGTGACTGCCCCGCGCGCGAATAGGCGATTCCCAACAGATAGAGCGCGGCGGAGTCCGGCTCATCGGTATCGGTCAGCGGCTTCAGCAGACGAATGCCTTCGTCCGCGTGATCGCTGAAGGCAAGGCAGGTAGCTAAGAGCATCGTTGCCTGGTGATTCGATGGATCACGATCATGCAGCTGCCTGAAGTACGGCGCAGCATGCACATAATCTTCCTGCTTCATGTAGGCGAGGCCAAGATTGAGCTGCGCTTCCTTCAACTGCGGATCGAAGCGCAGAACCTGCTTGTAGGCATCGATTGCTTCGGTATAGCGGTGCGTTCTTGAATACAGCACGCCCAGATTTGCAAGCGCGCTCACATTATGCGGATCGAGCTCGAGTACTTTGCGAAGGCCGGCCTCTGCCTCCGAATACTGGCCCGAACTCAACGCCTGCATGGCAGACTCGAAGATCTGCCTCGCCTTGTCCGCATCAGCAGAGAGTGTCGTGTGTGCAGAAAGCAGCAAAGCGACGGCCAGGATTGAAAGCGAAAGCTTCATCGAGACTCATCCAGCATAAGCCTGGCCAGCAAGGAAAATCAGAAGTAGATCTTCCCTCCGATCTGCAACTGCCGGGGATCGCGCGCCGAAGTGATCTGTCCTGAAGCGCCTGCATTCGCGCCGGAGAAAGGCGTTCCCGGCGTCGGCGCCGACAAGCTGTTGTTCACCGTTCCCCACTGCGTGTGATTGAAGACGTTGTATGCCTCAAACCGCAGCTGGAAGCGCATGTTCTCCGTAAAGATGAAGTTCTTGAAGAGCGACATGTTCCAGTTATTGACGCCTGGTCCGTAAATCGTATTGCGGCGGAAATTACCGAAGCTGCCATTGGCCGGTGAAGCGAAGACCGCAGGGTTATACCACTGCGGAAATTGTCCCGCAGGAACGTCGTGACTATGAGACGTCTTGATGGTGCCGCCAAGATAGTCGGGACGGATGTGACCGAACCCGCCATTGCCAAGATTGCCGCTCGAACTCAGGTCGCAGGCATCGTTCGTAGGGCTGTTGTTCGCAAGGCACGGAGAGCCTCCCCAGAACTGCGTGACTCCGGAAAATTCCCAGCCTCCGGCAGTAAGCTGCACCAGCTTGTTCGAGCCTTTGAAGTCGGGAAAGTTGTAAACATACTGGAAGTTGAAAACATTCCGGCGGTCGAAGCCTGCCGGCGCATAGAAGCGATGGAGCTGTGTGTAATCAGGAAAAACATCCGCGTCAAAGTCGACGTCATCGAGATCGATCGCTTTGGCCCAGGTATAGTCAGCGTTGAACGTAAGCTTGTCGCTGAACCTGCGCGAGACTTTCACCTGCAGTCCGTTGTAAGAGCTGCTGCCGCCGAATTTGTTGTAGCGGATGGATGTGTATCCCCTGTAAGGCAGGATCGCCGCCGTCACATTGTTGACCGTCGAGAGAACATTTGTGCTCGTGGTGTAGCCCAGCGGCAGCTGCTCCAGCTCCTGGTTGTACATCTGATGGCGGCTCACATTGCCGACGTAGCTGATGTCAAAGACCATCTTGTTTGGCAGCTCCTGTTGAAGGCCCAGGTTGTAGCCATAGGTCGTAGGAATCTGGCCCTCGCGATCCGATGACAGGACACCGCTTGCGGGCGTCAGAGGCGCTCCGTTCACCAGCGACGGAGAGATGTCGCCGATATTGCCGCCGTAGATTGTCGGAGAGTAGACCAGAGGAGGATTGCTGAGGCCTCCGAAATTAAACACATTCTGCTCGTAGCGTTCATAAAAGACGCCTGCTCCGCCGCGCAGCGCTGTTTTGCCGTTGCCAAATACGTCATAGGCAAAACCGAGACGAGGACCGAAATTATTCCATCGGTACTTCAATCCGCCCTTTGGCAGACCGTTAGTTCCCTCTCGCACCATGCCGTTATACGGATCACCCGAGTTGGAAATAATGGAACCCTGTGTAGGCACCTGTCCCGGAATATTGGGCGCAGTGTTGATCGAGACCGCATTTGCCGGGTTGTAGAAGTTCGGCTCGAAGTAGTACTGGTGATAGGGCGAGACCGTGTATGTGGGACCGATGAACTCATAACGCACGCCATAGTCGAGCGTCAGCCTCGGCGTTGCCTTCCAGCTGTCCTGGATGTAGCCCTCATACTGGAAGAAGTGGAAGTGGCCGAACGCAAAGATGTTCGTCTGACTGACGGTTGTGTAGTTCCCCATAAGCGTATTGGCCAGGCCAGAGTTGCTGTTATTGGGATTTTCATTGCTTGCGCCGAAGCTGATCGCGGGATTCTCCTGCCATGTTCCTTCCTGACCATTCTCGTTCAGATCGGCAAAGAGCCCGAACTTGAGCACATGGTTTCCCCATATCTTGGTCACATCATCGGTCGCGACTACTGTATTGCCTGTTGAAGTCCATCCGGAAGGAAATTCCGAGACGTTGATGTAGCCGTCGCCTGTATTGATGTTCGGTGCAAGATTGTGCGTATTCGTAGACGGATAAATGTCGCTGAAATTGAAGCCGACCTGAGTCTTGTCGTATGTGTCCGTGGGCGTGCCCGGAACAATGTCGACGACCTGCGTCAGATGCAGCCAGCCGACCGTCGCTTCATTCGTCAGAGTAGGCGAGATTACGTTTACCAGGCTCCACGCATAGCTCTTGCCCGGCTTTTTGCGGTACTGCGGCAGCACGGGAAAGCTGTTGCCGGAGAAGATGCCGAAGCCCTGGCTTTCCTGCTGACGGTCGTCGACATAACGGAAGAAGGCGTTGGCCTTCGGTCCGAAGTTGTAGTCGACGCGTGCTACATACTGGTTCTTGTAGAAGGTGTATGTGTCCTGAAAGTTGATCTGCTGCTCGTCGCCGAATCCATTGTTGAAAGTCGGATGGTCGAACGTCCCGCGATAGCCCGGCGTGAAGTATTTGATCATGGCCGCGTACTGGCTGCTGAACTGCGAGGCTGGAATGATGTTGCCTTGGAAAGGCGTGCCTGTTTGAATCTCGCCAAACGAGTTGTACCTGATCGATCCCGGCACGAAGACCTGTCCATTCTGAACGAGGTTTCCGCTGGTGTCATGGATGGGCGTGCAGGTGGAAGTTCCGCTGAAGTCGCACATGTTGCCAGAACGATAGACAGGTGAGAGGTCCGCCTCTCCGTTAGGCGTGCCGATGCCGAGCATTTTCGGCTGCGGCATGGTGTAGTACGTGCCGCCATTGGGCCGGCTGGCGCGCGTCCCTTCATAGTTAAAGAAGAAGAAGGCCTTCTTGTTGCTTCTGGGCGAGATCTTCGGGATGGGAATATATCCGCCGATGTTGCCGCCGAACTGGTTGAACCTCAAGACCGCGCGAGGCGAACCGGAATGATTGCTGAACCAGTCATTCGCGTCGAAGACCGTGTTGCGGTCGAATTCATACAGCGTGCCGTGGAAGCGCTGGCCTCCGCTCTTGGTATTCACCAGAATCATCACGCCGGGACTGCGGCCATATTCGGCGTTGAAGTTGCCGGTGAGGGTCTTGAACTCTCCCACTGCATCGATGCTCAGGTTGGTGTATTCGCCGTCGTTGGCGCCCACGTCGGTGTTGATCACGCCATCGAGAAAGAAGTTATTCGCCGTGCCGCGCATTCCATTCACGTAGAAGTCATCGGTCTGGTTAAACACCAGCCGGAATTGCGACTGATTGTTTGTGACCACCCCAGGCAATGTCGTCATCAGCGATTCAAAATCTCGCCCGTTTAAAGGTTGTTCGACGACCTGGCGCTGGTCGATCACGGCGGAATTGTTGGAAGTCGCTACATCGATCAATGGCGTGGCTGTACTCACTGTCACCGTCTGCGAAGCCTGGCCTATGGTCAGCTGCAGCTGGCCCAGGCCGAGATTCTGCTCCTGGTCGAGCACGATGCCGCTGCGGTCCAGCTCCTTCATTCCCGGAGCAGTTACTTTGATCGTGTAAGTAGCGGGAGGAATATTCAGAGCGCGAAATGTACCGCCTGCATCCGTCGTCGCATTGCGCGTGAGGTCGCCTGTCGCCTGGTTTACGATCTGCACCTGAGCTCCAGGGATGGCGGCACCTGAAGGATCGATGACCGTGCCGGTAATCTGGCCTGTCTGCGCATGGAGTTGCGTCGGGGCGAGGAGCAGCAGTGGGAACAAAAGAAGAAGAATACGGGATTTCAGGATGCGGCGGCAGCCGCGTAATACAGAAGTGCCTCTCATAAACGTCTCTCCACAAAAGCTGTCAGTCCGTGCAGGTTTCAGGAGCGCCAGAAAAGGAACAAGCCTGCGCTTTTTACGTTCGAGTACACACTGATATCGTTACCCAAAATGGCACGAAGATAAGGAATTCAGCAGAGTGCTGTCAAGCCCTTATCCGTGAAAGAAAATTTTCATGTGAGCTGATGGATACTTACACCGGCTACTGATAAACCGTTTGATTGGCTCCCGTGCAGGGGTCTATAAGTATTCTTTGCCCGGAACTGAAATGATCTCAGCCTGCCCAGGAAGCAAAATGACTGCACTCCATCGCATCTTTGTCGCATCCGTGCTGCTCGCATTGACTGCTATTCCGCATGCACAGGAAACTCCTCCACCCTCTCCGAAAGCTGACATGATCGATTACCTGCCCGCCGGCAAGGCCGCCTACCAGCGCTTCGCAACTGAGACCGAGAATATGCTTCACCAGGATGTCCTCAACGTCTGGTATCCGCGCTCAATTGACAATGTCCACGGCGGTTTTCATGCCGATTTCGCCCGCGACTGGAGCCCGCTTCCCAGCCGTGGCAAGTTCTCCGTCTTTCAGGGACGTATGACCTGGGTCGCAGCGCAGATCGTGCTCCGCCGCCCGGAGCTGCGCAAACAGTACCTGCCCTATGTGCGCCACGGCGCCGACTATCTTGCGAATGTGATGTGGGACAAGCAGGATGGCGGCTTTTTCTGGGGGCTTGCAGATGATGGCTCCATCTCACCCACCTTCACCGACCACAAACATCTCTACGGCATCAGCTTCTGCATTTACGCTCTGGCCGCTGCATACCAGGTCACGCATGACGCTCGTGATCTTGAGTTAGCGCAGCGCGCTTTCCGCTGGGCTGACGAACATGCGCACGACACAAAAAACGGCGGCTACTTCGAGTGGCTTACGCGGGACGGCACGCCGCTTCAGGCTGAGCCTTATGCCGCCACTGTCGAAACGGTTGTGACGGGCGGCTTTCCCGTCGGCTACAAGTCAATGAACACGCACATCCATCTGCTTGAAGCTTTTACGGAACTGATTCGCGTATGGCCTGACGCAACGCTGCACTCCCGCATTGCCGAACTTCAGCATTTAGTACGTGACGTCATCACGGTGCAGCCCGGAGCTATGAATCTTTTCTTCACCAACGCATGGCAGGCCGTGCCGGAATACGATTCCTACGGCCACGATGTCGAAGCCACCTACCTCATCGATGAGGCTGGCAAAGCGCTCAACGAAACAGGTGCGGAACGAGAGCGTACGGAGAAGACAGGCCGCATGCTGATGGATCACGCGTTTGCTTATGGCTGGGATGATGCGCATGGAGGCCTTTACCATTCCGGCCCCTTCAACGGCAAACCGCATGACTTTCTCAAAGAGTGGTGGGTACAGATGGAAGCGTTGAACACGACGCTGCTGCTGCATGAGCGCTATGGGCGCACCACCGATGTTTACTGGAAGGCGTTTCAGCTGCAGTGGCACTGGATCCAGCAGTACCAGCTCGATAGAGAACTCCACGGCGAGTATGAGCTCATCAAGCCGGACGGCACGCCGGTCTCAACTGAAAAAGGCAGGATGTGGAAAGCCGCCTATCACGAGGCGCGGGCGCTCATGAATGTGAATGAGCGCCTCCAGCGTCTTGCTGCCTCTGCTAACTGAATTTCGCGTCGTCCCAGGACTGCTTCTCGTCCCACATGGGCGTCGGCTCAAAGTATCCGGTGCCCGGCTTCAGATGACGCTTCACTTCGTCATCGTTCAGCGTAATGCCCAGCCCCGGCGCATCCGGAACCTTGATGTAGCCCTTGTTGATGATGGGCTTCTCAATTCCCGTCACCAGGTCCTGCCAGAACGGCACATCGAGCGAGTGGTTCTCAAGCGCAAGAAAATTACGCGTCGCCGCCGCGCAGTGGACATTCGCCATGCAGCCGACAGGCGTGCCCGCAAAATGCATAGCCATGGGAACCCCATAGCGGAAAGCCATGTCGCCGATTTTGTGCGTGCGCAGGATTCCGCCCGAGGTCTCAAGATCGGGATGGATCTTATCTACTGCATGGTTCTGGCAAAGCGTCTCAAAATCGGTGAACTCGTAGATGTCTTCGCCAGTAAGTGTTGGCGTGGGGCTCGCTTCGGTAATCTGCTTCCACAGGTCGGTGTAATACCAGGGAATCAGGTCCTCCATCCATTCGAGATTGAACTTCTCATATGCCTTGCCCAGGCGGATCGCCGATTTCACGCCAACATGCCCAAGATGGTCCATGGACAGCGGCATGTCGTAGCCGATCGCCTCGCGAACCGCAGCCACATACTCGCTCAGGCGGTCGATGCCCTTATCTGTAACTTCGGTTGCTACAAATGGGTGCGGCTGGCTGTGCAGCTCCCATTGGCTGAGGCCCGAGGGCTGCATCACCGTGTTGGGAATGCCTTCGAGCGTATCGATGCCGAGGTCCATCTTCATCCAGGTGAGCCCCATGGCCTTGCGTTCCTTGGCGCGCCGTCCGTATTCCTGCGGGTCCTTGGACTCGGTTGTGTCGGCATAAATGCGGACCGCATCGCGCCACTTGCCTCCGAGCATCTGATACACGGGACAGTTGTAGACTTTGCCGGCAATGTCCCAGAGCGCCATCTCCACCGCGCTCACGCCGCCGCCTTGCCGCGAAACTCCGCCAAACTGCGCGATCTTTTCAAAGAGATAATCGACGTTCAGAGGATTTTCTCCGAGAATGCGGCTCTTCAGCACCATCGCGTACTGCGGGCCGGCAATGTCCCGCACTTCGCCCAGCCCATACACGCCCTGATTGGTGTCGATGCGAATAATTACGCAGGGACTCGGACCCGGCTTTACCACTACGCAGTACCGCATGTCCGTGATCTTCAGTGTCGATGGACTGGAGTTGAGATTCACGTTCTTGACCGGGCTCTCGGCTTCAGCCTTCTTGAACGACTGGCCTGCGAGCCCGCCGGCCAGCAGCATTGCAGAAGACTTCATCATGTCGCGGCGATTGAACTTCGATCCATTGCGACGGAACATTTCTATTCTCCTTTCAGGCAATCCTGCAGCACTTTCCGCATTCAACTACCATGTCGTCAGTATTTCTTTATCAGGAGCATTTTCGCTTTCTATGTCTCGACTTCATTCCAGCCGACGCCACTTTCTTAAACAACTAGGAATCGCCGGTCTTGCATCTTCCCTGCCTCGCACTCTGAACGCAACCATAGATAACTCGAAACCTGCCCTGCGTCCAGTGATAAAGAATCGCACGCCACTCGCGCAGAGCGCATTTTATCAATTGCCGCTCGGCGCGGTAGAGCCGCGGGGATGGCTGCGCGCGCAGATGGAGATTCAGGCCAATGGCCTGGGAGGGCATCTCGACGAGACCTGGGCGGACGTAGGCCCGAACAGTGGATGGCTCGGCGGCAAAGGCGAGTCATGGGAGCGAGGCCCTTACTTTCTCGATGGACTGGTGCCTCTCGCGTATCTTCTCGATGACGCGCGATTGAAGGCAAAAGCGCAGAAATATATCGACTGGATTCTGAGCAACCAGGCAGACAACGGCATGCTCGGGCCACGCTCCAACGACGACTGGTGGCCGCGCATCGTGATGCTCAAAGTGCTGACTCAGTACTATGACGCAACCGGCGATCCGCGCGTCATTCCGGCCATGCAGCGCTACTTCGCCTTCCAGCTTGCGGAACTGCCGAAAAGACCGCTGCGCGACTGGGGAAAATTTCGCTGGCAGGACGAAGCGCTGAGCGTCATCTGGCTCTACAACCGCACCGGCGATGCAAAGCTCCTCGACCTCGTGCGCCTGCTTCACACGCAAGGGCATGACTGGCTCGCGCAGTACGCCGATTTTCAGTTCAAGGAGCGCATCACGGCAGAGCGCCTCAAACTGGACGAGGGCCAGGGCCTCGCCGATCTAGCTCTCTCCACGCACGGCGTGAACAACGGGCAGGCCATCAAGACCGGCCCTGTGTGGTCGCTTGTCTCGGGCTCCGAGACAGACCGCAGAGCCGTGCTGCAGATGATCGCTGAACTCGACAAATATCACGGCCTGCCGAATGGCATGTTCTCCTGCGACGAGCACTTTGCCGGGCTTAATCCTTCGCAGGGTTCGGAGCTGTGTACGGTAGTCGAATCGATGTTCTCGCTTGAGCAATCGCTCGCGATTCTCGGTGATCCAATGCTCGGAGACCGGCTGGAGAAGCTGGCCTTCAACGCGCTTCCCGGAACATTTACCGACGACATGTGGGCGCATCAATACAATCAGGAACCCAATCAGGTGGAGTGCAGCCTGCACCGGAAGCCCTGGACGACCGATGGCCCCGAATCAAATCTTTTCGGACTCGAACCAAATTTCGGCTGCTGCGCTGCAAACTTCCATCAAGGATGGCCGAAGTTCACTGCCAGCCTGTTCATGCTGTCGCACGATGACGGCATCGCCGCAACTGCATATGCTCCCTGCGAAGCGCGCACGCTCGTTCGCAATGTTCCAGTGCATCTCGTCGAGGAAACAAACTATCCGTTTGAAGGCGCAGTGCGCATCACTGTGAATCCTGAGAGCCCGGCGACGTTTCCGCTTCTGCTGCGCATTCCCGCATGGGCTGCAGGAGCAACCATCAAAATCAACGGAGAACCGCAGCCTCCGGCCATTCCCGCCAGCTTTGCCCACATCGAGCGCAAATGGAAACAAGGAGACCGCGTTGAAGTTGAGTTTCCGCTTGAGCCGCGCACATCAAAATGGTTCCAGGATTCAGTCGCTATAGAGCGCGGGCCGCTGGTCTTCTCTTACGGAATCGGCGAAGACTGGGTCAAGCTGCGCGATCGCGGCATGACGGCGGACTGGCAGGTGTATCCCACCACGCAGTGGAATTATGCGCTTCGTCTCGATCAGGGCATCACAACAACCCAAACAGAGATGAAAGATCATCCCTTCAGCGCGAAAGGCACGCCGGTGAAGCTTCAGGCGAAGGCGCGGAAACTTCCGGCGTGGCAGGCTGAAGATGGAGTGGCGAATCCAGTCCCGCAAAGCCCGGTCACGAGCGACCAGCAGGAAGAGAGCATCATGCTGATTCCCTACGCAGCCGCGAAACTGCGAATCACCGCATTTCCCTGGCTGAAGACATAAGACGCGATCGCCTAATAATAATCGGCGCAGCTCAGATAATATCCGCAGCGGTTGCAGACAAGCTTGCACCGGTGCCCGGTCAATTGCGAGGAGCAGTTAGGGCAATACACCGAGTGGTGCAGCGCCTGCGCATCCTCGGGCGGTGCCTGCTGGGGTTCCGATTGCGATGGAGCCTGCGGATACACACGGCAAGATTAACGGAATTTTGACCGGCGCGGTAGTGGCTCATTCGACTCGCCCCGCGCACCATTGGTATCCTCAAAGTCGCATCGTAAATAAAGAAGCTGAATCCTCAACCAACGCTAACAAAGGAGTAGTTATGGAGCGTACAGCAAGCGCAGTTTGGAAAGGCAGCCTGAAAGAGGGCAAGGGCAGCATCTCATCACAGAGCGGAGTTTTGAAGGAAACACAGTACTCCTTCAGCACGCGTTTCGAGAATGGCATTGGCACCAATCCGGAAGAGTTGATTGCCGCGGCCCACGCGGGATGCTTCACCATGGCCCTGAGCGCGCAGCTTGGCCAGGCAAACCTCACTCCGGAATCGCTTGAGACTACCGCCAAGGTGAAACTCGAGAAGACCGATGCCGGATTCACCATTACGGCGATCCATCTCACCACGAATGCCAAGGTTCCCGGAGCAACCCAGGAAGCTTTCGACACCGCCACGCAGAATGCCAAAGCCGGATGCCCGGTATCGCGCCTCTTCAAAGGGAATGCAGAGATCACGCTCGACGCCAAGCTGGTCTGAAACTCGGAAGAAACAAAGATGATGAAAACGCCGCTATTTCGCGGCGTTTTCGCTTTGTGTACGGATATACTCGCGCAGCTCCCGGTTCAGGTCCGCTGCCTGCTTCACTCCCTGATCAAGCATCTGTTGCCATTGCCGCGCAGTGTCGTTGAGCTCCATCGTGCTCAGCAGGTAGTTTGTCTGCAGGATAATTTCAATCGCATTGCTCAAGTCATGCAGAAGCTGGCGAAGGCGCTGCGCGTGTTCGTCTGGAATTGGCGGCAGATTCTTTGTCTCCGTCATTTAAATGCGTCCTTAAAGGGATGATACCGGGCCGCGCCAGATGGTTGTATCCGGCTTACGAACGCAGTTTGACACAACCCCCGTGACTCCGTACTCTAGAAGTTACTGCTCCTCCAGCCGCTCGCGCTGGAGTTCTACCTTTGCCGAAGTGGCGGAATTGGCAGACGCGCATGGTTCAGGTCCATGTACCCGCAAGGGTGTGGGGGTTCGAGTCCCTTCTTCGGCACCAAAGTGATCCCAAGCCTCTTGCTATCAGAAGAACGGTAAAGCAAGCCGCTCGCTGCTGTTATTGATGGCAACGTATGACTGGAATCATTGCCAAGGGCAAATAAGAAATGAACACATTCAGTAGCATCGTGCTTCAGCATGCCACAACATCCCTGCCACCATGCAATGGCAGCAGGGATGTTGTGAAGTTAGGAGCCTTTTCGGATGATTGGGCTGTGAGTTAGGCGATACAGAAAAATTGGCCTTTGCCCTGGCTCACGAAGTCCTTATGTTAGTGGTTCGAGTTGCTGTTTCGATCCTTTGTCAGGGAGAAGGCATATACCTTATTATTGCCAATCCCCGGCGATATGTTTTTATAACCCGATCCCCAGTAAAGAGTGCCATCCACGATGGACGGCCCATCGATCACAGAGCCCCCGCTCGCGAAGTTCCAGAGGATATTTCCGGTTCTCGCATCCAGAGCATACATCTGCCCCGAATAAGAGCCTGCGTACATAACATCATTTGCGACACTGACCGAACCAGTGTCTATGGTTCCGGAGGTAGGATCCGCAGTCTGCCAAAGAATCTTGCCCGTGGCGACATCAAGAGCGCTCCAGGATCCCCAGGTGATCTGCTGTTTAGAAGGCTTAAGCGTATAAGGAAGCTGATCTTTGTCTGCGATAGCCACATAGATGCGCTTGCCATCAGTTGCAGTGCCCCACTCAATTCCTCCCAGTGAGCTTCCCGGGCCAACCGGTGTGCACCAAATAATATCGCCGTTATCAGGATTCAGCCCCCAATAGATACCACTCTTCTGGCCAAACCCGACGATATTGCCAACCAGATTGGGACCCGATCCACCCAGGTCGAAATCCGGGCTGCTGGGTACAGGGCAGTTAGGATCTGGTGTTCCTGAAGCAGTAATACAAGCTACGGTCCAGGTATCGATCCCCTGCAATCTCCTCGCCCATTTAATTTTTCCGGTCTTTAAATGTAATGCAAGCGCGGAATCAAAATAATCATCGGGCGCCACGCAGCGTGGTGAGTGAGTGCTGTTCTGACAGTCTTCCACACTTTGTGGCGCTGTATAGTTATTGCCTGTGCCAATGTAAAGCAAACCACGCTTCGGATCGATTGCAGGAGATTGCCACACTGCATTCCCGCTATATCCATCCGTGCGCCCGCCGTTATCAGGAACGACGAAGGTCTTCCAAAGAATCGAGCCGGTTTTTACATCGAGCGCTACAACGCTACCGCGAAAGCTGCAACATACATAGGACGGATTGGCTGCCAGGCCCTCCTCATTCGAAGAGACTCCAATGTAAACAATGCCATCGAAGACAACCGGAGAACCCGTAATAATGGCTGCCGGATGACTATCCACGCTGGTAATCCACCGGAGCGCTCCCGTAGACCGATCGACAGCAATTACGTTTGCACCGGCATGGGCCTGCTTGGAATTGAGAATGTCGCCAATAATTAATTCATCTTTATCCACTGCTGGGCTGACGCGAGAGATCGCTCCCTCGACGCCATCGTAGTCGGAGATTTTGCGTGACCAGATGAGATGGCCGTTGTTCTTATTTACTGCAAACAGATTCCCACCCCAGTCCGGGAAGTAAACTGCATCTCCCTCTACGGTGGGAGTGGCGGAAACATCGCCGCCAGTCGTGAAGGTCCATTGGGGACTGAGGTGACGAACGTTGGCGGGACTGATGGCGTGTTCTTCAGGTTGGCTTCGGGTGTCGTTCAGATCCTGTCCGGCTCTTTGCCACTGCCCGGACTGATGTTCATCTGCATTGTACTGCGCATGTAGCGCCGGAACGGAAAAGAGCGCTACAAAGAAGACAGCGGTCCACACAGACCAGCGATGATTCTCTGTTGACATCGAAATGATCTCCTTGAATTCACTTGCGGTTCTATTGGTGCACTCCCTTCGGCTTACACAAGCGGAGCGAGCAACGACGTAGACTCCAAGGGTTATTCGACTTGCTAAATGCGGTGCTTATAGAAAAAGCTGCTGTTGTGAAACTGCATTACCGCAATGGTCAGGCGGTTGAAGATGAGTTCCTTTTTCCGCAGGCATGGTGAAACGAGTGTGTGCAGAGAGTGGGGATGGGTTGGCCGAAGCGGGCCGGTGAGATAGTGATGGCTGGAAAGGATGGATGACAATGCCGATGAGCATCGAAACGTGGCATAGCTCCTCCATGATCGAGTCGGATTTCTGTTTGCGGTGATTAACCGACTTGGACCGCGACCAGAATATGAAGAGAGCCGAATCAGCTTGTCATCGGAATGTCATTGGAGTGTCATTACATTTTCAGAAGCAGGTCTCTCAGCCTTGAGGAATCGAACGGAAGACTGCAATCAGTATGCTCCCCGGCTTCATCTATGTTCATTCGCCGCTTCTTTTTCATTGTCATCAAGATCATTTGAATAAGGTGCAAATACGGCCTGTTTTGCCTTTGGATAAGGTACATTCCATCCCCGGGCATCGCGCCACAGGATCCTGTTCAGTTTTTCTGTTGGAGCGGCATCTGGAATACTGAAGTTCATTTGCAGCGATGCTTCTGCGTCTTTTCGTGCCTGTCCTGAAAGTGACTGCAGCGGAGGATTGACCTCGTAGAGGGATTGTTTAGGCACCTGTGCCGTATAAGGTGTAAGGTCGGGCCTGGACTGGAAGCTGTTTCTCATATCGTTCGCGATCAGATCGAAGAGAGACATATTCTTTAATCCAAGAATCAGTTCGATCGTTTTGAGCATGCTTGGCTGCGAGTAGAAGGTCGAATCGATGGACCCGCGTTTGATGTAAGGGCTGATTGCCAATGCAACTGTACGATGCCCATCGACGTGATCTACCCCATCCTGCGCGTCATCTTCTACGACCAGAAGCAGCGTCGATCCCCAGAATTTCGAGTGTGACACCTCATCAACAATCATTCCCAATGCGTAATCGTTATCGGCTGTGCAGGCCCTGGGAGTTGAGAATCCCGGTCTTGTCCCGGCTGTATGGTCCGCAGGCAACTGCACCATCACCAGATCTGGCATATCGTTTTGAGTTTCCCATTGCTTCAGGTATCTCGCGAAAATCCGCGCGCGGATGACATCAGGCACACTCAACGACCAGAGCGGGTAGTCCTTTACCAGGTACGGATTCAAAGAATCCATCGGCGCCTTGTTGGGGATGCCTGGACTGAACTCCGCATCGTTCTTAAAGCGCTCCAGGAAATCTTTCCGCTCTTTCGTCTGGATCGGAAATTCTCTCGCATCATCCCCCGTATATTCGCCGAAATCAATAAACGATTTCCCTGCGGCGATGGCCGCATTCCATATAAAACCTCCGCGCGCTCCATCCATGGGATCGCCATCTTCGGCATAACTGCGTCCGCCATATCCGGGCAGGTAGTTGTAGTCTGTCTCGTTGGCCTGAGTGACCCACTGGTGACCGTCGCCGCTATTGCCGCCTGTAGCGAAGAAATTGTCGAGAAGCACAAAGTCTTTCGCCAGCTTTCGATGATTCGGAATGACGTCATCCGCATATTGCTCTAAAGATGGATCGCCATTGCCCTTTCCAAGAGAGCCAAAAAACTGATCGTAGCTGCGGTTTTCCTTGATGACATAGATAATGTGCTTGATCGGCGATGGATCTCCGGCGCGCAGCGGCACCGGCATTTCCTGGTTCGCTGCTGAAGTTTGTCCGGCCGGCTCCGTAGCGCCCTTGAGTTGCAGACGGCTATTCTCTGCAACAGCAACGGAATATCTCTGAAGCTCCGATGCGTCTGGAACAGGAATGACATGAATTGTTCCTCGATTGCTGTGAACATACCTGCAGCTTTGCGAAGGCGTGAGGCATCGGCGCGATGGCGCGCGTTTCCATCCCGACCCTACTCCAAGAAGTGTGCCTACAGCGAGGTATTTTCCATCGGGACTAAGCTGAATTGAGTCAGGATACCAACCGGTCGGGATCAGGCCCTCCATCCTCATATGGCGCCCCTTCAACCCAAATACGGCGACTGCATTGATTCCGGCGCAGGCTACATATAGATGCTCTCCATCTTTAGATAGCGCAAGCGCTTCAGGTGTGACACCAGCCACATCATGCACAAAAGGCTCAACGGAGACGGTATCCACGACAGCATTCTTCTGCGTGTCAATGACAGAGACTGTGTCAGAGTTGCTATTGGTGACATATAGAAGGTGTCGCGTATCATCCAGTGCGAGCGATGTCGGGTGAAGCCCAACCTCAATCTCAGCCGTC
Organism: Acidobacterium sp. FHG110202_01; assembly: GCF_059115305.1. Taxonomy (NCBI): domain Bacteria; kingdom Pseudomonadati; phylum Acidobacteriota; class Terriglobia; order Terriglobales; family Acidobacteriaceae; genus Acidobacterium; species Acidobacterium sp. FHG110202_01. The sequence continues at coordinate 206,417 of NZ_JBZYWJ010000008.1, read as the reverse complement.
ACCGCTCCTGTCTTCAGATCAATCCGGGAAACTGTCCCTGAAGCCGCAATGCCGCGCGCATCGACAACCATCATGTCCGCATCAGGTTTTGGGCCCATCTTTCCTGTCAGATCCCCTGAGCGTGGAAACCTTCCTCCCCAGTTGCTTACATATGCTGTAGCGTTCTTTGCATCGAGCACCACACCGAACGGAGCGATCCCCGTCCTCACCTTCGAGAGGACAGTGCCTGAGTTGAGATCGAGAATCGCCGCCTGGTCATTGAAGGTCAACGCGACAACTCCATAGCGAGTGCCTGGCGCATTGGCAGGCGATACTGCGACTTCTGCAATTTCATTCTGCCCGAGAGCAATCGCCGATGGCTGAACGCCTCCATTCCATCGAGGAATCAGCGCTACATTCTTGTCCGGACGGATCACTGTCATGAACGCTGACTGAGAGGACGGATCATAGGTTAATCCCTGTAGTCCGGGCGTGCTGGTTTCCAGCTTCTCAAGTACTTTGTTCGATTGCCAGTCGAGCTTATAAAGGACTCCTCCGGTCGCTGCATACAATTCCTGAGAGGAAGCTCCGAAAGCAATTCCATACACGCGGCTCTCAAAAACACTCTGAACGCCAGCCGGACTTATAGCCTGCCTTGTAGTGATCGTCCCGGGATCGGGTACTTGCCGTACCGGAGTCTCCAGATCAGAGGCCGGCGCCTGTTGCTGGCCGCCACCTGCATGCCAGTTTGTGTCCTTGCCTGCTTGAGCCTGTGATTCTCTGCCTGCAAACAACAGCGCCAGAACAGCCGCGCCTGCGAAAACCCGCCAAATAGCAGCATGCAAATGCTTACACACAAAAATGTTTTGCATAAGACCTCAACAACTTGAAGATAGCTGCTGAGAAGATTCTTTTGGTTATACAGATATTACTGCCCGAAATTCAGTGGTAAGCAGCAGCACTGAAAGCCTGCATAGACCGAAAACGAAGAGCATGGGTTCAGCCACAGGAAGACTGGTCCGGAGAACCGTTCAACCGTTCTGTCAGGCCGGATATCGCGAGTGGAGACCGCTGGCCATCCATCGTGGCCAGGTACGCGCCTGCATCGTTGGCCTCGAGCAGGCTCTCCTTCAGGCTGACCTCAGCGCAATTCAAAAACTCTGCGCCATGGCCGCAGTTACGAGAGAGATCACAACCGGCAACAAAGACACGCGATGAGTTCTGGACACTGACGCCACATCCCCCGAGAGAAAAGACCAGCCGGCAATCGCTGACCGTGCAATCCGCCACGTGATTCAACAGCAGATTGTGGTTCAATCCATGACCAGGCGCATTGTTGCCCCCACTGTCTGTAACATCGCAGCCGGAGATAGTGAGCTTTGTAGCGCCAGAAATGGCAATGCCGTTGCTGACACAATTACGAACGGTGATGTGATCGAGAACGATGTTGCGAATGTCTCCTTCAGCATCGCCATTGAGCAAAATGCCGCCCCGCGAGGCAGCCATCTGAGTACTCCGGTCGCGTCTCGGCTGGTTTGGATCCTGGGGCCAATCTGTTGAGGGAGCTCCCTCGATAAGGAAATTGCGCAAAGTAATGTTTTCGAGCCTGGGCTGGCCTTGCATCAAGGCATATTCGCCTGCTCCTGGCGCAAGGTGAACCATGGACTGTCGCCCATATCCAACAATCGTCAGATGACTGCGAAGCTTCAGCGGAGCACTGAGTGTATGGATGCCGGGCGCAAGAACAATCGTTCCACCCGCTGTCATAGAATCGATAACCGTCTGAAGCGCTTCACCGGGTTCGACACGGCGCCATGACGACTGCGCCTGCGGGTCTTTATCATGCGCTCCAGCATCAGCAGCCTGTGGCGAGGGCTTTGGAGCAGGCGCCAGGCTGCCGGCGTCAGCACCTCCGCGAAAGAGCCAGACGGCAGAGAGCGCCTGGTTTCCGCTACGCGCTTTTTCGGCAGCCTGGGCCGTGTATGGCATCTCCATCTTTTTGTCGAATCGATAATGTTGATAGGTGGCTTCGTAGAAATCAGCGAAATGGCCTCGTGCCCGCGGCGAGATCACGCCGAAATAAGGTACATCCTGCCCGAGCATGTACTTGCTCGTGTACTCGAATCCCAGAGCGAGACGATTATCTCCTGCGCCAAAGAGGTCGATCTCCTGATTCCATGCAACGAGAGCGGCATAGGAAAAGTATCCCAGTCCTAATTGCACATGGCCCTGATCCCGACAGCTTTCCTCGCATTGTCCGCTAGGCCATACATACTTCAGTATTCCGGAGTTCGTTGGCCCATAGAGGAAGTGCTGGACAGTCCGATTGAAAAGCGAGAGGTCGTCGAGATGGATGGCCATGGCCAGCGTCGTAAACATAATGGCGCCGTCCCAGTTGCCATTTGCCTCCGGAAAGAAAGGCGACAGCAAAGGGATGAGCACGCGAGTAAGCATGCGTCGAAACTGCGTGCGGCTCTCCTGCTTCCAATTCGGGTAAGTCGCGCGAAGAATTTCGGCGGCCTCGCAAAAGTATCCTCCGGCCCAGCCGGCGAGCAGTTTCGCATCGTTACCGCTGAAATCCCAGAGCGTGGCTGACCAGGCATCGAGGATTTGAATAGCCTTTTCGGCATGTTTAGGATCACCGGTAACAATCCATTGCAGAGCATGACTGTGAGCAGCCTGACCACTGGCACTGAATTCGTCAGCACCGGAGCGGCTCATGCCATTGGCGCTACGGAAAACATGCGCTGCCGGCTTCGGATCAAAGTCAAGTGAAGAGGCAGGCAGGTCCATCAGACGCTTCCACGCAGAGGCAACCGGCTCCTGACCCGACTGGATCATCTGCTTCATTGTCTGCATCTGGGCATGCGTTTGAAGAATACCTGGGTGCGTAAAGGGCGAAGTCTTTGCAGTAATGTGTTTGGCCGGTTTACCAGTTTGCGCAAGGAGCGGGCCGGGGCCGGCTGCAATAGCTGCTGCCGTGGTCAACCCCGATACCTGCAAAAACGTGCGTCGATCCATACTTTCTCCATTTCAATGGGGAGCCTTCATCGCAAGCTACGATAACTGTTTCCATCACAGCTAGAACAGCAACTTGACGGCTACCTGTATCTGGCGGGGTGAATTTATCTGGGATGAAATCACGCCGAAGGTGCCGTCGGTGACCCCAGTATCCGGATTAGCAAACTGTGGAGTATTGAAGGCATTGAAGGCTTCTCCTCGAAGCTCAGCCTTGAGGTTTTCCCAAACGGGAAACTGCTTAAAGATGGAGAAATCTAAATTGCGCAGGCCAGGCCCGCGAAGATATCCATGAGTACGGCTCATATTGCCAAATGTATAGGTTGCCGGCTGCGAGAAATTCTCCCTGACGAAATAAGCATTGAGCTTGTCTTCGATGCGTCCGCTTTTACGCGGGTCCTTCCCATTCCAATTGGGGCGTTCCCCAGGGTTCAGAATATTGGCAACGTTGCTGGCTGAGAAGGCAAGCGGTGTCCCAGTGTGCGCACTGAAAATACCATTGATCTGATATCCCCCGAGCAGAGCATCAACAAAGGAATTCCAGTGAGCGCCGAATCGCTGGCCTCGCCCGAATGGGAGACTGTACACACCGCTGACAACGAGATTGCGTGACACATCGAACGTAGATAGAGCGTAGGAGTCCTGAAAGAGTGGAATGCTCGCATCCTGATAAGTTCCGTTAGTCCCGAAGTTGCTGTTGTTACCGAAGGAAGTGTCATCCATGGATTTCGCTCCGGTGTAAGAAAGCAGCAGCGTCGCATTATTGCTGAAGCGTTTTTCCAGCCGCACCTGCATAGAGTCATAATGCGAAATTGCACCGGCCACCAGGTAGCCCGAGAGCGAGGTGAATTGTGGATAGGGCGATAGCAGGTAACGCTGTTGCACAGTCTTGCCGGAGAGAGCTCCGGACACCTGCACATGACCGTAAAACGGGTTCGACACCTGATTCAGTAACTGTCCGCCAAGCGCCAGATAGGAATCCGGCAGTTGGTTATAGGTGGGATAACTCGGGAGCTGTACTCCATGATTGCCGACATAGGAGACGCCAACCATCCAATTAGATGGCAATTGATATTCAACACCAAAGTTGAAGTTCTCTGTATAGGGAGAAGGCTGGTGCCGTATGGTAGTGGAGACACTACCGCCTGTACTGGTCAGTAATCCCAGGGAGCTCCCTGTTACCGGAACAAACGAACTGTCGGGAAAGGGATCGGATAAATAGTTGTTAGGCGTAGCTCCATCAACCGTACCCAGGTAGCTGCTGTCCGTTCGGAAGCCGGTATTTGCAAGGGTGGATGCGGCCTGATTCGGGTTGTTGGTGAAGAAGATACCAAAAGCGCCACGAATTACAAGCGGGCGGCTGACATGATATGCAAAGCCGAAACGCGGCGCAAAGTTGTCATAGACGGTATCGTTGACAGTACGTGGATTGCCATTGACTCCCGGATATTCGAGACCGCCTTTGAGTCCAGCTATACCTGTAACCTCAGCCAGCGGTGAGGGAACATTGAGGTCAAGATAAGTAGCGCGATCGTGCCGTTCTGTTCTTGGCAGAAACAAGTCGTAACGCAGTCCCAGGTTGAGAGTAAGTTTATCGGTCAGACTCCAGTCGTCCTGGATATAGAGCCCTGCGTAATGACTGGTGGTGTCGACAATCTTGAAATAATGCGTGACTGTGCCGGAGCCAAGACCCAAGAGGTAGGAGGCAAAGCCGTCACCCGCAGTACTGGATGCTGTCAGTGCATTCGGGCCCTGAGTAAAGTTGGCGCCAAAGCTGAAAGCGCCAGTCGCACGACCAAGCTGATTGTCGTTATTGGCGAGGATGCGAAACTCGCCGCCGAAATTCAAAGTGTGATGGGTGAGCACCTTGGTGTTATTGATCAGGAAAGTATCGGCAAGATAGCCCGCAGAGCCCTTGCTGAGCTGAGTACCGGCGCCGATGCCGAGATAACCTGCGGGCGCGATGCCCGGAAAAGTGAGAGCTCCGGATGAAGTAGCAAGTGCGGTCTGGGCAAGGTAGCCGGGAAAGCCCAGCTTTGTCGGATCGAAACCATCGCCTGGAGTTGTCGTATTGAAATAGACATGGCTGACACCCGCACGGAGCTCGAAGATATACGTGGGGTCCTTGGCGAAGGTGTAGTCGAGGCCAGCCCCAATAGCGGGCTGCCCATTGCTGTTGGCGTTCTGAGCAATTTCAATACTACGAGGCAACAGAGGCGCGTAACCAGTGGTGGGGTTCCGGTGGGAGAAGCGAAAATTTATTCGCTGCCGCTGTGAGAGAACCTCGTCGACCTTGATGTCATACTGATTGATCGTGTACGGAGCGGAAGCATTAGCGAAGTAATTGTTATGCCCATTTGTTCCCGGAATGTTGGGGAGCGGAAAATATGGAAGTATATTGGCGGCGACCTTATCAAAGCGCGAAGGATCGATGAAATTATTGGGGAATGCCGTGCGAGTATAACTGGTGCCGGACGGAGTCACGGTGGCCTGAGTGCTCAAGGGATCGTAAATGGTAATGGGCTGGCCTGTGCTTGTAACATCCTGCGAAAAATCTCCTCCGCGTTCGGCAATTGTAGGCACAGTCGTCAGCAGTTGGGTTGCAGTATCCTGCCGCAGGCCCTCATAGTCGACAAAAAAGAATGTCTTATCGCGACCATTGTAGAGCTTGGGAATGTAGACCGGTCCTCCAAGACTGAACCCGAATTGATTACGCTTGAAGCTCGGCAGCTTGGCGCCAGAGCGGTTCGAAAAGAAGTCGTTGGCATCCAGATAGGAGTTACGCAGGAAGTCATAAACACTGCCGTGTATGTCGTTCGTTCCTGACTTATAGATGATGTTGATGATACCGCCGCCCGTATTGCCAAACTGCGCGGAAAAGTTGGCGGTCTGTACCTTGAACTCCTGCGTGGCATCGACCGATGGAAAGATAGTTAGCGCGTTGAAGTCATCTGTGGGAGGCGCTGAGGGTATGCCGTCCAACAAGACATCTGCCGTTCCGGAGTGGCTGCCATTCACGTTGAACTGAAGTCCAGTGAAAGTGGAATTGACAGTTCCACTGACACCTGGAACGAGCAAAATGAGCGCAAGCGGATTGCGCTGGTTCAAGGGCAGATTTTCAATACTCTTATTGCCGATCACCTGACCAACATCTGACGTCTGAGTTTCAAGAAGAGGTTCTGCTGAACTTACCTCGACGGTCTCATTGGTTGCACCAACTTGCAGAATAAGATCGTCCAGATGGGCAGTCTGATCCACACTCAGAACAAGTCCGGAACGAACAAGCTGCCGAAAACCAGCGGCGGTTACGGCAACACTATATGGGCCGGGCGGCAGATTATTAACAACAAAGGCGCCGTCATCGGTAGTTTGTGCATGAGTGATTACATTCGTTCCAGTATTTGTAACAGTGATTGATGCATTGGCAATCACCGTGCCGTTGCTATCTTTGACCACGCCTTCCAATGAGGCTGTGATGCGCTGGGCTTCAGCAACTGTCAGAGCGGCAAAGAACAGAAGCGTCAGAATGGCCCATGACATCTTCCTGCACCGGTCCTGTAACCGGACTTGTGTATATGCTACGCAGTTCTGCAATTTATTCTCCTAGGCAGAATGGCACCTGCTGGAAATTCACGATTGTCATCATGAAATCCCACAACCTGACTGACAACGTGATCGTGAACAAACCCGATCATCTGGGATATTTAATGGAATCGTTACCATGAATCGAACAAAATATTCGATCACTCAGAAATGCGCTGTCAAGGTACAAAAGCTGGGACTGTACCGCTTACCGGGAAAGCTTTAATTCAGCTGAGCAAGCCTGTCCCTGGTTAAGGAACTACCGAAAGCGTTCCAAATCCCAATATAGAAACGTTTCCACTCGTCGATGAGAGTTCCCCCAGGATAGGAAGCTGTCTCTCCAGGCGGGACATTGGCGGCTAGCGCTTCCCAGCCAGTTGAAGCAGTAGTCCAGGCGTCACTGGAATTCTGATTTGGTGTAAAAAGGAAGACACCTTTCCCGAGGCATCTTTTGGCAAGGGAAACACCTGGGACATATAGAAACGGGCCCGCAGAGCCGGTTCTACCTTTCATGAGTTATTGAGGAGACCAGATGCGATTCATTCGCAGCGTATTCGTTTTCGCTATTTCCATTGGATGTTGTTCGATGTCTATCTGGGGACAGGCAACCACCTCCCTGCGCGGCCATGTGACGGATGCAAGCGGAGCAGTCGTACCCGGAGCTCAGATCAGCTTAAATCTTGCAGCAACTGGCGTGGCCCGGCGGGGAACGACCGACGCAAGCGGCGAATATCAATTTCTGCAGTTAGCCCCGGGGCAATATACGCTGACGGTGAATGCTGAAGGATTCGCTCCGGTTGAGAAGCAGGGTATGAATCTGCTGGTCGGTCAGCCTGCGACGGAAGATGTGGTGCTGACGGTGGCTTCTGTAACGCAGAAGGTTGAAGTGAGCACGAACGTGCAGCCTGACCTGAATACTACGGACGCTACGCTGGGCAATGCCTTTGCGGAAAAACAGATTCAATCGCTGCCAATTGAGGGTCGCAACGTGCCGGACCTGCTGAGCCTGCAGCCTGGCGTAACGTATCTGGGCCGCACCGATGAATATAACGGAACGAATGCAGCCGGAAATAGCGGTACAGATTCGCGCAGCGGCGCTGTGAATGGCGGACGAAGCGACCAGTCGAACATCACGCTCGATGGCGTCGACGTCAATGACATCAACAACGGCTATGCGTTTACGAGCGTGCTGCGCGTCACCCAGGATTCGGTCGGCGAATTTCGCGTGACCACCAGCAATCCAGATGCAGCAGAGGGACGCTCCTCGGGAGCGCAGGTTGGCCTCATCACAAGAAGCGGAACCAACCAGATTCACGGCGCGGTCTACGAGTACAACCGCAGCAATCTTTTTGAAGCAAATGATTTCTTCAACAAGCAGCAACAGCTGGCAGCAGGAGAGCCGAATACTCCTCCGAAATTAATCCGCAATGTCTTTGGAGCCGCTGTAGGCGGCCCAATCAGGCGTGACCAGCTCTTCTATTTTCTGAACTATGAAGGGCGCCGTGATACTGAAGGGCAGAGCGTGAATGCAGGAACCGTGCCGCTGCCCAGCTTCCGCGCGGGCAACATTCAATATCAAACGGCAGACGGCTCTGTCTTCAATCTCACGCCACAGCAGATTCAGGCTATGGACCCGCAGGGCATTGGCGCGAACCAGAACATTCTGCAGATTTATTCGAAGTATCCGCAGGCGAATGATCCGACCCAGGGCGATACCTATAACACCGCCGGCTATCGCTTTCCTTATACGCTGCAGCGCAGCTACAACACCTACATTGCTCGTCTGGACTGGAACATTACACACAACGGCAACCACACGGTCTTCTGGCGCGGGAACCTGCAGAACGATGATGAGCCGACTGCGCCAGTGTTTCCAGGGCAGCCCCCATCCAGCTCTACGCTGACGAACAGCAAGGGCATGGCGGCAGGCTATACCGCAGTCATTACTCCGAACCTGGTGAATACGCTGCGCTATGGATTCACGAGGCAGGGCGTGGATGACGCAGGCGTATCCAAGCAGCCGCATGTTTATCTGGCCGCTGTCGCCGATCCGCAATCGTTCTCGCGCAGCACTTCGTACATCATTCCGGTGCACAACATTGTCGACGATCTCTCCTGGACGAAGCACGATCACAGCTTTGCGTTCGGCGTGAATATCCGCCTGATCGACGACCAGAGAACGAGCGATGCGAACTCGTATCCGGATGGCCAGATGAATCAAGGGTGGCTCTCGAATGGTTCGACAGTAGCGGGCAATAACGGACCCTTCGATCCCGAAGCTTATGGCTATCCGGCGGTAAGCCAGGTTTTCACGAACCAATACAATGATGCACTGCTGGGGCTGGTTGGCATCGTGACGGAAGGCGATGCTATTTACAACTACACCAAGCAAGGCACGGCGCTTCCTTTAGGAACAGTGCTGAAGCGTGATTACCGCTGGAACGAGTACGAATTTTACGCACAGGATTCCTGGAAGGCGCTGAAGAATCTTACGCTCACCTATGGTCTGCGCTGGTCGCTGTTGCAGCCTCCTGCCGAGACAAGCGGCACGCAGGTGGGAACCTGCATGATCAGCGCGGGTATATGCAAGCCGTATGCGCTGACCGACTACTATAAAGACAGCGCACAGCAGGCGATTCAAGGCGGCTCCGCGAATGCAATCGGCGAAGTGGCGTTTGACTTGAACGGCCGCTACAATCACCGGCCCGATTTCTGGAACATGGAGAAGAATGACATCGGTCCGCGGGTAGCGCTGGCTTATTCGCCTACGCCAGACAGCGGGTTCTGGAACAGTATTTTCGGTAACGGCAAGAGCAGCATTCGCGCGGGCTACTCGCTGGTCTACGACCACTTTGGCGCAGCAACGGTGAATGCCTTCGATACAACCGGCTCATTCGGCTTATCGACGAATCTGTCGAACGCGCCGGGAACTGTAAACATTGCAAGCGCTCCGCGATTCACTGATCTTTATACGATTCCGGCTGGCCTGCTTCCAGCGGCCCCTGCCGGCGGATTTCCCGCAGTACCGAGTCAGACGCAGTTTGCCATCAGCTGGGGGCTGGACAGCAAGATCAAAACGCCGTATTCACACTTGATTGACTTTTCGATCCAGCGTGAGCTGCGCAACGGGTCTTCACTTGAGATTTCTTATGTAGGACGTCTCGCGCATCGCCTGCTGGCACAGGAAGATGTGGCCATGCCGATTAACCTAGTCGCGGCGGGCACGTCTTACTTCGGCCCCGCGGCACAGATGGCGAAGCTGGGCCGAGCGAAGGTTCCAGTGAGCGCAGTACAGCCGGTGCCTTACTGGGAGACACTTTTCCCGCAGCTCGATGGAGTAGATATTGGATTGGGATATGGTCCGGCAACCGCGACGCAGAATGTGTACCAGCTGTTCGAGCAGAATCGATATAACGAAACGTATGCCCTGTTTGAACTGGACGCGCCGGATTCTTTGAGCGGCGCCGGAGTAAATCCGAATGGAACGTATCCATCGTTTCGCTTTTATCACGACCAATATTCGGCGCTGTATGCGTGGCGTTCGATCGGATACTCGAACTACCATGCGCTGCAGGTCGTATACCGCCAGCAATTTGGAGCAGGGTTGCAGGCGGACTTCAACTACACGTTGTCGAAGTCGATGGATATCACGTCACAGGCCGAGCGGCTCAACAGTTCCGGCAGCACTAACTATGCGCAGATCATGAATACCTGGGAGCCGAACCAGCTTTATGGCGTTTCTGACTACGATGCGCGGCACCAGATCAATTCCAACTACATCTGGGAACTACCCTTCGGCCGCGGGCAGCATTTTGGGGCGAACGCAAGCAGGCTGGCCAACCTGTTCATTGGCGGATGGCAGACGACGGGCATTATTCGCTGGACGAGCGGCTTCCCCTTCCTGGTGAATAACGGCGCCTACTATCCGACAAACTGGGACATTCAGGGCTTCGCAACGCAGGTGGCACCGATTCCTTCGCGGGCTGCCAAACGCGGGCGCCTGACGCAACGCTTTGCCGACCCGGCTGCGGTCTTTGCTTCCTTTGACTTCACCCTGCCGGGCGGGTCGGGAACGCGCAATCCCTTGCGAGGCGATGGATATTATGACTGGGACACGGGTCTGAACAAGTCATTCGCCATCACCGAGCGCGCAAAACTGCAGCTTCGCTGGGAGATGTTCAACGTAACGAACAGCGTTCGCTTTGATTCGCATTCCATCAGCGCGACTATGGATAACGCTCCTAATTTTGGACAAGCTACCGTGCTGCTCACGAACAAACGCCTGGCCCAGTTTGCAGCGCGGCTCGAGTTTTAAACGAAACGACAAACTGGCGGTACACGCATGCATCATCTGCACAGGGTATGCATCTGAACCTGCGCAAGCTTGCACTGACGGGTCAGGGATTTGTGATTCATGGTTGATGAAGATTCGAGGAAATTTCACTTCCCATTTACCGTTTGGTGAGCTTTTCTCGCGAGCATAATGCCTGTCCCCTGGATTCCTTTAGTGAGCGAGGCTTATGCCGTTTACCCTGAATGGATTTGGCACACACTTGTATGGAGCCCGTGACTTTCGACCCGATGGCTCTTATGTAACGACGGATTGGATTGTTCTCGCCTATATCCTATCGTCCCCCTGCGCAGCATGAGGATCAGCCATTCGGGCAACTCGATGTATCTTGGCGTTTACAACCGCTCGCACTATTACGTTCTGGAGAAGACAAAACCCAACCTCACGCAGGTACTCTGTGTCTATGGATGGTTTGCAGCGATCGCACTCTCGATCGCTGCATCCAGCGTATTCAAGCAACCGGTTCTGCTCCTGGACATTCCGCTGATGTTTATAGTGCCGTTCTATTTAAGAAACAGGGCCCGCAAGCAGATGAGCGTGGCGAACGAACGCATGGCTGCCGGAATGTCTGACAAAACGATCGGCTGAGTTCGTTTCCACAAAACTAAACAGCATCGCCCATCATGCGGCAGTGGTCCCGCTTCCATTGATTGACTTCATGTAGTTGGGAATACATCCTCGCCCATTTCCGCTCCGAAGATTGTGACGCCCGTCACATACAGACACTCCTCATAACAATTAGTGATTACGCAGGGGATAGGAGCGCACGAATGGTCCTCCCAACTGGGGAATCGGTAGTAGAGGCATGTCAACGGCGGGGCATCTCGCGGCGGCAGTTCCTGGAATTCTGTGGGGCGATGGCAGCCACGCTGGCATTGCCGTCAAGCTACGCGGAAGCCATCGCTGATGCGCTGGGTGATAAGAGGAAGCCGGTCCTGGTGTGGCTGGAGTTTCAGGACTGCGCGGGCAACACGGAATCGATGCTTCGTTCCACGCATCCATCCGTGGAAGACGTAGTTCTCGAAACGCTTTCGTGGGAATATCACGAAACCATCATGGCCGGATACGGCAAGGCTGCCGAGGGCGCTCTGAACCGCGTCGTCCGCGAGGAAAAAGGCAAGTACCTGGTTGTGGTCGAAGGCGCGATTCCCACAGCGGACGATGGCGTGTACTGCACCATTGGCGGACGAACAGCGCTCGATATTGCCCGCGAGGTCTGCACTAACGCTGCTGCCACCATTGCTGTCGGAGCATGCGCGTGGGATGGAGGCCTGGTCAAGTCCAACCCCAATCCCACAGGAGCAGTTGGCTTGCAGGAAGCCGTGCCTGGAATCAGGGTGGTCAACCTGGGAGGCTGTCCGCACAACTCGGCAAACACAGCGGCAGTGCTGGTGCATTATCTGACTTTCGGCGAGATGCCTGCGCTCGATCCCTACAACCGTCCGCTGTTTGCTTACGGACAAATCATCCATGACCAGTGCGAGCGCCGCGCCCACTACGACGCTGGACGCTATGTGCAGGCATGGGGTGATGAAGGCCATCGCAAAGGCTGGTGCCTTTACAAGATGGGCTGCAAGGGCCCCGAAGCAACCTACAACTGCCCGACTGTCCGCTGGAATGATTCCACCAGCTGGCCGGTCAAGGCCGGTCATGGCTGCATTGCCTGCGCTTCGCCTCGTTTCTGGGACACGAAGTCGCCGTTCTATGAACGTCTTCCTCATCCGGCTGGATTCGGCGTGGACGTTACCGTCGGCGAAATCGGCTGGACCATCGTGGGAGCTGTTGCCGCAGCCACCGCTGCGCACGGAGTCGGCCACCTGATTCGCAACCGCATTCATCCGCCGGACGAAGAAACCCCGGAGGCAAAGAAGGAAGAGGCTGTTTCTACGGAGGAAAAATAAGTGGCGCGCGTTGTGATTGATCCGGTGACCCGCATCGAAGGCCATCTCCGCATTGAAGCGGAGGTGAATGGCCGCGAAGTCACAGATGCATGGAGCTCGGGAACCATGTTCCGCGGCATCGAGCTGATTCTGCGCGGCCGCGACCCGCGCGAAGCATGGATATGGGCGCAGCGCATCTGCGGCGTCTGCACGACCGTACATGCTCTCGCTTCTGTGCGCGCGGTTGAGAATGCCCTGGGGATCGAAGTGCCGGACAATGCCCGCCTGGTGCGCAACCTGATCGCAGGATCACAAAATGTGCAGGATCACATCATTCACTTCTACCACCTGCATGCGCTGGACTGGGTTGATGTGACACTGGCGCTCAAGGCTGATCCGGCTAAGACTTCGCAGATCGCGCAGTCTATTTCCGACTGGCCGAAATCGAGCGCCACCTACTTCAAGGGCGTGCAGGACCGCGTGAAGGCGCTCGTTGCCAGCCATCAGCTCAGCCTGTTCAGCAGCGGCGACTGGGGACATCCCGCATACAGGCTGCCGCCGGAAGTAAACCTCCTTGCCGTAGCGCACTACATTGAAGCGCTCGATCTGCAGCGCGAATTCATTCGCATTCACGCTGTGCTGGGAGGCAAGAACCCGCATCCGCAGACCTATCTTGTCGGCGGCATGGCTACGTCAATCGATGCCAATGAGCCGGAAGCCGTTATCAACCCTGAGCGCATCACGCTGCTCAACCAGCTGGTTGCCATGGCCCAGACCTTTGTCAGTCAGGTATACCTACCCGATGTGCTGGCCGTCGCCGGGTTCTATCGCGACTGGTTCCAGTACGGAGAAGGGCTGGGGAATTTCCTGGCTTACGGAGATTATCCCAGCGGCAGCATCAAGGACACAGCAGGCTTTCTTCTTCCGCGCGGCATCCTTCTCAACCGCGATCTTTCTGCCGTGCACCCTCTCGATCCGAAAAATGTAACTGAATATGTGACACATTCCTGGTATGAGTATTCAGGCGGCGATCAGGCTGGCAAGCATCCCTCGCAGGGTGAGACGAAACCAAAATATTCCGGCCCGAAACCTCCTTACGAGTACCTGAAAACAGACGAGAAATACTCCTGGCTGAAGTCGCCGCGCTATGACGACAAGCCTATGGAAGTCGGTCCGCTGGCGAGAACGCTGGTGGCCTATGCCTCGGGCAATGAGCAGATCAAGAAGCTGGTAGATGGAACGCTTACAAAACTGAATCTACCGCCCGCGGCGCTCTTCTCCACCATGGGCCGCATTGCCGCTCGCGCGCTGGAAGCGCAATTTATGGTGGACCAGCTTTCCGCATGGGTGCGACAGCTGGACGACAACATGGCCCATGGAGATGTCCGCATCCACAACAATGAGAAGTGGGACCCGGACAGCTGGCCAAAGTCCTGCCAGGGATTTGGCCTGGAGGAAGCGCCGCGTGGTTCTCTCGGCCACTGGATCGAAATCGAAAACAAGAAGATCGCAAATTACCAGGCTGTGGTTCCTTCAACCTGGAATGCAGGTCCGCGCGATGCTCATGGACAAAGAGGAGCCTATGAAGCAGCGCTGCTGAAAACGCCGATCGCAGACCCGCAGCGGCCTCTCGAAGTTCTGCGTACTGTGCATTCCTTTGACCCTTGTCTGGCGTGTGCTGTTCATGTAGTGGACGCGACTGGCCGCTCGTACAGCCGCAGAACATTGGCTGTCTGAGAAGAGAATGCTATGGCGACGATCACGAAGACTCCTGAGGTGAAGAAGTCCGCGACAGGCAGCGTTGAGATCGTGCCCATCTATGTGTGGCAGTGGCCGGTACGCATTGCCCACTGGATGATGGTGCTGTCGCTAACGGTCCTCACGATTACCGGCTTCTATATGCACGATCCATTCCTCGTCGCCACAGGTTCCAGAGCCTGGGTGATGGGCACAGCGCGTTTTGTGCATGAGCTGTTTGGATTCGTCCTGATCGCGGTCGTGCTCCTGCGGCTCTACTGGTTCTTCGCCGGGAACAAATGGTCGCACTGGCGCGCATGGATTCCGCTCAAGCGGGAGCAATGGCGCAGCATGTACAGCATGGTTCTCTACTACACTTACCGGCGCCGCGAGCCATTTCCTGAGATTGGGCATAACTCACTCGCGACCACCTCTTATCTCGGCATTGGATTTCTCCTGGTTGTAGAGTGCATCACTGGCCTTGTTCTCTACAGCGTCGTGAGCGGCGGCCACTTTGTGACATTGCTGGTGGGCTGGATACCGCGCCTCATAGATATTCAATACATCCGCGCCATTCACTACTTCGTGATGTTCATCTTTATGGCGTTCGTGATCCACCACATCTACAGCGCCGTGCTCGTTTCGATGGAGCAAAAGAACGGCCTGATGGAGAGCATCTTCACCGGCTGGAAATTTGTTTCAAGAGAACTGGTCGATCAGGAATCATCCGAGACCGGCAAAGAGAAGACGCGATGATGAAAATCGCTGTCCTTGGTCTCGGCAACCAAATGCTGACCGATGATGGCATCGGCATATCCGCCATGCACCTGCTGGTTGCCGACAAGCGCCTTAGTCCCGACATTCGGATGATCGAAGGCGGCACGCTTGGTCTTGACCTGCTGCATTCCCTCAACGGAGTGACCCACCTGCTCGCGCTCGATGCTGTGGATACAGGCGCGTCTCCAGGCACGTTATCCAGATTTGCAGACTCTGAGCTAGCTGCTCTTCCCATCGCAAAGAGTGTGCACTTGCTCGGTTTTGCTGACCTTCTGGGCACAATGAAATTGCTGGGTGATGCGCCGGAACAGGTTGTGTTGCTGGGCGTCCAGCCCGAATCGATCGATTGGGGAGTCACTCTATCGCCCAGCGTACATGCAGCATTGGACGGCATTGTAGAGGCCGCCGTGGCTCAGGTGGTGGACTGGAAGAACCAGGCAGAGACAGAGCGGAATACAGAATTTCAGGGTCTGTGACGCCCGTCACAAACAAAATACAGGTGCCTCCTTTACTCTCCATTGCAACTGGGTTTGTCTTCCCAGCGCAGTAGCAGTTTCCCCAAGAAAGAAGCTCCTCGAGGACGACGATGAGACGATGGCTTGTCTGCGCGACGCTGCTGCTGATGATGACGGGCTTCCTATGGAAGGCCGGGCGAGTCGATGCAGGCGCCGGAATCCAGCAGGCGGCAACTTCGCCCGCTCCTGCCGCAACACCGCACCCAGGCTTTGCCGGCTCCGATGCCTGCGCGACCTGCCATCAGGAGCTTACAGATAAGTTTTCTGCCAATCCTCATACCAGGATGGCGCTGATGCACGGCGGCAAGGGAGTCACCTGCGAGAATTGCCATGGGCCGGGCCAGGCACACATCGACTCAGGCGGAGACGTCACCAAGATCTTCCGCTTCGCCAAGGCAACCTCAAAAGAAATCGATGACAAGTGCCTGGGCTGCCACGCCGCAGCACATCCCGATTTCGAGCGCTCTCCTCATGGCGAAGCCAAAGTAAGCTGCACGAGCTGCCACAGCGTGCATAAGTTTGAGAGCGAAGCAAGTCTTCTCAAGGTTTCGCAGCCGAAGCTCTGCTACACCTGCCACACTGATGTAAAGCCTGCCTTCGCTCAGCCTTTCCATCACAAAGTGGACGAAGGCCTGATGAGCTGCAGCGATTGTCATGATCCGCATGGCACTTTCCAGGACAAGCAGCTGAAGTCCACTGCCGATCAGAATGCCATCTGCACCAAGTGCCACTCAGAAACAGCAGGCCCCTTCGTATATGAGCATCCTGTGGTTAAAACCGAAGGCTGCACCTCGTGCCATTCACCCCATGGCTCGCCGAATGCGCGCCTGCTGAACGTCAGCAATATAAACACGCTCTGCCTGCAGTGCCATTCAGAGACGAACATGGGCGCCTTCCCGCATGCAGTGTCGCCAACTGGACCGGTTCACAATCAGGCGGCACAGTATGTGGCCTGCACCAACTGCCATACGCAAATTCATGGCTCAAACGCAAGCAATATCTACTTCAAGTGAGGACAGGTGAGCCATGATATCCATTTGTTCTCGGCACATTATCGAAGGCTTCAGCTTTTCCGCTCTGTTATTGATGAGCGGCATCGCGCTCGCGCAGGACACGAATCCTCCGAAGGAAACCATCAAGTATGGCTATGCGATTCACCAGACCATCGATCTGGGTGGGCATATCGCGGATTACTCGGGCAGCGGCGCAATGTATGACACGCTGGTCAATCTCCAGTCGGGCCCGCGCATTCTGAGCCAGACGCTGGAAATGCATGCCGTCCAGGGCTCGAAGCACACATTCTTCGACACGCTCTCGACTGCAAGCAGCGGCTACGGAGGCGACCCCAACAACTTCACTACCCTCCGCATGTCCAAAGGAAAGCTCTATGACTTTATGGGGCTCTTCCGGCGCGACCGGCAGTACTTTGATTACGATCTGTTCTCCAATCCATTGATCCCCGCTGGCGTAACTTCGAATGGCTACACTTTCCCGCAGGTCTTGAGCTCGCCGCATCTCTTCAACACGGTCAGGCGGATGACCGATGTGAACCTGACCCTGCTGCCGCTTTCGAAGGTCAGTTTTCGCGCCGGATATTCACAAAACATCAGTCAAGGACCAACCTACAGCTCTGTCCATTTCGGCACCGAAGCTCTGCTGCTGCAAAACTGGCGCAACAGCACGGATAACTGGATGGGAGCAGTCGACTGGAAGCCCTTCTCAAAAACCACGCTGACTTACGAAGAACACGTGACACACTACAAGGGAAATACGAACTGGCAGCTCACTGGGCTCAACCTGCAGCTTGCAAATGGCGCTCCTGTCACCATCGGCTTTGACAATGTCACAGCGCCCAGTTGCACCGGCGGCCCTGCCATTGCCAGCAACGCAACCACGCCGCCAACTGCAAATCCTACGTGCAACGGCTATCTTCAGTACTACCGGTACGCGCCAACCCGCACACTCTTCCCTACCGAGATGTTCCGCTTTCAGAGTTCCGATATCAAAAATATCCAGATCAATGGCCGCGTTCACTACACCGGCGCCAGCATGAACCTGCCGGATTACCTCGAATACTTCAACGGCAGCGAAAGCAGAACGCGCCTGCGCGCATCGACAACCACCGGATTTTCCAAGGGACAGCGCATCAATGTCTCCGCTGATCTCGGCATCGTATGGAAAGTCTCGGACAAAATCAGCCTGTCTGAACAATACGACTTCTGGAACTTCCGCCAGCCAGCAGACAACACTCTGTCCGAAGTAGACCAGGCCGGCACCTCCATGCTGAACGCTCCGGGAGCACCGTCGGAACCTGATATCACCTCAACGCACAACAATCTCAGCATGAAGACAGAAACCAATATGCTGACAGCCGCATGGGAAGTCTCACCAAAGGCCAGCATCTCTCTCGGCTATCGCTACCGCTCCCGCGATATCGACCGCAGCATGCCTCTGGCAACTGATGCTTTGGAGGATGGAACTGCCTACAAGCTCAGCATCCATGAGAACGGCGGAATTCTGGGAGTGGCTTTACGGCCCACGCCTCAATGGCGGATCAACGGAAGCGTGGAAGCTTCGTATGCCAACAGGACCTATACCCAGGTCAGCCCGCGAGCGCTGCAGCACTATCAGCTTCGCGCCAGTTACAAACCCAAGGATTGGGCGACGATCTCAGGCACCTTCAACGACCTTGAGCGGCGGAATAATGTTCTGCTCGTGAATCATCTGGACCATAGCCGAAGCGCCACCATCAGCGCCTCGCTCATGCCTAACGAACACTACGGGCTGGAGCTTAGCTATGGATATCTCGATGTCTTTTCCCGGACGTCTCTCCTCTGCTACACCGCTACACCGGCTCCTTCCGGAGCAGCGCCCGTTCCCACCGGAACAGGATGCGGCTCCAATACCTTGCTCGGCAACGGCTACTACGACGCTCCAACACAATATGGATCGATCGGCATCACGCTGGCTCCGGTAAAGAAATTTCACTCGAGCCTTGGCTATCGCATGAGTGCCGTCGATGGAACAACGGAATTCCTCAACCCACGACAGGCTCCCGGCTCGCTCCAGTCCCAGTTCCAGTCTCCCTATGCAAACGTCGCCTGGACTCTTGCTCGCGGATGGATCTGGAAGGCGGACTGGAACTACTACAGCTACGGAGAAGGCTCACCCATCGGACCAACCTTGCCACGCAGTTTCCGTGGTAATGTCTATACGCTCGGTATGCACTATGAATTCTGACTCACAAAGGAGATTCGATAATGAAGACGATTTTCAGAACGGCCGCAATTCCGCTCATTGCAGCTTCTGCTTCTTTTCCCGCGCTCGCGCAAAACGAGGCTGCAGACCTCTATAAGACGAAATGCGCCATGTGCCATGCCGCCGATGGATCGGGCAGCACACCGGCAGGAAAATCGATGAAGGCCCTGCCCTTCAACTCACCCGACATCGTCAAGGCATCGGACGCCGATCTTATCGCCGCCACAAAGAATGGCAAAGGCAAAATGCCCGCGTATTCCGGAAAGCTGACAGATGCGCAAATCAAGGATCTCGTCGTCTACATCCGCACTTTGCAGAAGAAATAAGCTATGACGCCACTGGGACGATTCAGGGAAAACTGGCTCCAGCCGCTTGTCTTCCTCGGGAACAATCCGCTGAGCCTGCTTGGCGGCGCTCTTACGACAGCGTCGGCTCTTGTCCTGATTGGATTCTGGGTAATCGATGTCTTCGGCCACGGTGGCCCATCGAATCCTTATGTCGGCATCATCATTGATCTCTGTCTGCCTGCTCTGTTCATCCTTGGACTGGTCCTTATCCCTATTGGCATCTGGCTCAGGCGGCGCCGTCTCCGTGTTGCCGGCCAGTTGCCTTCTGTTTATCCAAAGATTGATTTAAGCGATCCTGTCTTTCGTCATGCTGTCGACTTCGTGCTCATCGCGACCTTCATCAACTTCGTCATCGTAGGCACTGCGAGTTATCGCGGCGTCGCCTACATGGACACATCAAGCTTCTGCGGTCAGGCCTGTCACGTCATGGCTCCGGAATGGACTGCTTACCCTGTGTCATCTCACGCGCACGTCGCCTGCACCGAATGCCACATCGCTTCCGGAATTCCAGGCTTCATCCACGCCAAGGTCAATGGCACAAAACAGCTCTTTCAAGTTGTGTTTGATTCATACCCGCGTCCCATCATGGCGGAAAACAAAATTCCCGCAGCGCGTACCACTTGCCTGAACTGCCATAATCCGGAGAAGTACATCGGAGATCGTCTGCTGGTAAAAACCTCCTATGGCGACGATGAAAAGAACTCGGTCACGCATTCGCTCGTTCTGCTGCATATTGGCGGGCGCGATCAGTTCGGTCATCTGAGCGGGATTCATGGAGCGCACATGGGCCGCATCGAATACATCGCTACCGATACCGGCAACCAGACCATCCCCTGGGTTGGCAAAGTCAATGACAATGGCTCAACGACTGAGTATCTCTCAGCAGATGCCAAGGCGCCCGTTGCGGGTGAGAAGCGTCAGATGGATTGCCTCGATTGCCACAACCGCGCAGCTCACTCCTTCGACACGCCTGAAGATGCTCTCAACAAGGCAATGGGGAAAGGATCTCCTGATGCCTCGCTGCCTTTTGTGCATAAGCAGGGACTTGCCCTCATCAAGGCCAGCTATGCTTCGCAGTCAGAGGCCACATCACAGATCACCGCCGGCCTCGAAAAGTTCTACAGCTCGCAGTATCCGGACGTCTGGACACAGCAGCGCGCCAGGATCGACCAGGCCGCGCAGACCCTCGCCGGCATTTACAGCAAAAATGTCTTTCCCTTCATGAAGGTTACATGGGGAACGCATCCGAACAACATCGGCCACAATGCTTATCCTGGATGCTTCCGCTGCCACGACGGCAGCCACAATACAAAGGATGGCAAGAGCAGCATCAACAACGACTGTTCTGTCTGTCATAACCTGCTGGCAACTGACGAGGCCAACCCCAAACAGCTGGCTGATCTTGGTCTTCAATAAAACTCCCGCGCGTTGAGAACCTCCACGACTCCCCACAGCATCGCGCGGTCCTGCTCAGCGCGGTTGGTTTCGTTCGCAATAGAAGGCTCGGCGAAGCTCCGAAGAGCAACGACCGCATCATCGCCCGCTGCACGGCGTACCGCCCGCTTCAGTCGTTCACTGTATACCGCCGTCGCCCCATCCAGAATGTTCGACAGCGTAAATCCCGCAAACGATGCAGGCGGGCACGCTTCGAGTACCGATGCCGCGTCCCCTGCAACAAACTGGATATTTGCCCCCACTGCTTTCGGAGCGCTGATCTTTTCCCCAAGCAGCAGCGCATGGATATAGGGGTTGGAAGCGTTCGCGTGCCGCGCAAAACCCTGCTCCAGCCGCTTTCGCATCACCGTTCCAAACTGCGACGGTAAGCCCAGGAGAAACTGCGGCGAGTACACTGCGCGCAGCATGGCGCGGGACATCAGTACATCAAACCCAGATCGGAAACGCCATGTATCAAGATGCCGGCGCCAGAACGCCGGCTGTTTGCTTACATCTGAAAGCTCTAGAAATGCCTGCACCGTCTTTTCTCGCCAGCCGACCAGCGGCATGAAGGAACGCGCATAGCGCATCACACGCTCAGCATCGCCTGTTTCTACACGCCCACCATTCGCCCGGCGCTCGGCATATGCAAGCTGTACTGGATTGATATCGCAGGCAACAACTTCATGCTCGTTCGACAAAAGCATCGCCGTGTCTCCCGCAGAGGCAATCGAAAAGATTCTCCCCTTTCCCCGAAAGATCTCGCGCTCCACTTCCGCGTCTTCATACATTTGTCCAAACAGAAGTCTGCGCGGACCTCGTAATGAATCCAGGCGGCCCGCGTTCCATGCTGTGTCAGCATTCTCAGCATTCACGGTTGAGCTCCGGGAGCAGCGCCCGAAACCCATACCAGCACGAGAAAGGCAATATTCTTGATGACCATGCCTGCAGGATCGTGAATCCTCTGCCGTGCCCACATGAGCCCGTTTGCATTCAAAATAACCAGAAGCACGACCTGCGTTATCGCGCATGCGCCCGGCGCAACTCCCGACAGAGCCCAGAGTCCCAGTCCGGTTTCCACTATGCCGAGCAGTCTTAAAAATGCCCATCCAAATCGCGGCCCGAGCAACGGCACTGCTGCTACTACTTCTGCCTGGGATGGCAGCCGGCCGAGCACCTTGCACCACAACCCTTCATAGATCCATACGGCTGCGATCGCGCTTCGTATCACCACCAGCGGAGGGAACATGATCGCAATGCTGTTCACACCTTGTCTCCTCCACAGACACATTCCATCACAGGCATACCAGTTGTTTCCGCATCAACCGCAATCGCCTTGCGCATGCCATTGAGAATATGGCTATGGAGCTGGTGTAGCGCCAATCTTTCCATCGGACGCCACAGCCAGCGCGGATACAGGTAGGCCAGATAGTGAGTGGTCAACACAATCTCAGAGCCAGCGCCAAAGCGTCGGACCTGATAAGAACCGTTCCGTGCGACAACACAATCTTCGATCCCCAGATGCTGCTCCGTCACCTTAAACCGGATCATGTTCGGCATCTCAAAAGCAGTAATCCGTTTCACCAGGTTTCCATGCTTGTATCGGCACAGAATCCTCGCGCCCACTTTCGACTTGTCGCCATCCGTTCCTAGAGGACAAAGGAATAAGGAAAGAAGTAGAGGTGGCTTGCCCGGCACTTCTTCATAGAACTGAATTTGTCGCCAGACCACTTCCGGAGCAGCTTCACAATAAACCCGCGTTGCTACCGATTCATTTTCCGGCATGCCTCCGAAGACCAGGCTTGCAAACCTGCACCATCCTCGTATCATGCCTCGTGCCTGCGCGACAGACACAGGGGCCTCAGCACATGAGCCATTTGCCATGACACACACTCCATCTGAACCGAACCAGAAGCTCACTGTACTGGAGAGTGTTGCAATCTCCGTGTGATGTGGATCACACGCTGTGTTGTCGGATACAGGTGGGCATATGGTCAAGCGCAAGCGGAAAGCGATGACCAATTCACTTACGCTTGAGCGCTTCAAGCTCATCAAGTGTGCGCGGCCAGTCTGCGCCTAACAACCGCGACAGGCTGCGGTCAGCAAGAACTTTTCCGCCTGTCTGGCAATGCGCGCAATAGTTTGTTTCGTTGTCTGCATAGCGGATGCGCTGCACTTTTTCACCGCATCTCGGGCATGGCTCTCCATATCGCCCATGCACGGCCATGTCTTTTCGGAATGCAGTCACCTTCTCAGGGAATTCGGCATTCGCCTCTGCCTGCAGCCGGTCAATCCAGAGCTGTAAAGTATCGCGTGTTGCGGCAAATAGCCGCTCCCATTCATCAGGTTTCAACTTGTGCGTCAGCGTAATCGGAGAAAGCTGCGCCGCGTGCAGGATCTCGTCGGAATATGCGTTGCCGATGCCGCTCAAGATGCGAGGATCGGTAAGCGCGCGCTTCAGCGTCCGGTTCTCAGCAGTGAGTGCCGCGCGAAAAGCATCGAGATCGATCGAGAATACATCCACTCCGCCAGGGTCAACCGAATGCAAACCCTCTTCGCCGCTCAGAATGTGCAGTGAAGCGCGGCGCTTCGTTCCCGCCTCTGTCAGCACCAGCGACCCATTGGGAAAATCAAATGCCGCAAGATTGTTGCGCCCTGCCAGCTTTGCCTTCGGAGGCTTCCAGTGCAGCCGCCCGGCAATCATCAGGTGAAGCACGACCCAGAGATCGTTGTCGACGCCAATCGCAATGCGCTTGCCGACGCGCCGCAGCTCGCGCACCACGTGGCCTTCCACATCTGTGATGGAGGGCTTCACCGTCCGCAGCAGAAACGCGCTCCCTATCCGAACCTGCTCCAGCGGCTGGCCCACGATGCGCGGCTCCAACGCGCTGATGTATGCGGCAATGTCAGGCAGTTCCGGCACGGTATCAGCTTGCAGGCATCATCTGCGATTTTGCAAGCTCTGTTTATTTCTATGCGTAATCAAATAACGTCATGAAGCCGAAATCCATGTGCAGCTGCTGATGGCAATGGAAGAGCGTCATACCGGGATTGTTGGCGACGAAATCAATCTCCGCTTCCATGTAGCCGCCGAGCATCAGTACATCCTTCATCAGCCCGGACATCGGCTTGCTTCCATAGCTGGTCAGCTCAAAGGTGTGCCTGTGCAGATGAACAGGGTGAATGTCGTCGCTCGCGTTGCGCATCTTGATGCGGTATCTCTTACCCTGCGTAAGATGATGTGAAGGCGAAGCCATCATCTGCGTGTTGGGATAAGCCGCTCCGTTGATCGTCCAACGATTGAACCCCGCGTCAGCAGCATTGTTCTTTTCAAACAGCATCTCGAATGTTTCGTCGGAAGTCGGCGCAGCAGCGCCGGCTTTGGCGAAAGCCGAATAATCCCAGCGAAACTTCGGAGGCTTCACCCACTGCGGTTTGCCGCTGCGGTCAGCGTATTCCACAACGATGCCCATTCCGTGGCCGCGGTCATCATCTGCAAGATCGCCCAGTACCCACACTCCGGGATGATTCATCTCGACAATTGCCGAAATGCGCTCCGCAGTGCCGATCCAAAGAACAGGAACAGACGTGGGGTTCGGCACAGGATTGCCGTCCATCGCGACGACCTGGAATGTATGCCCGGGCAGCGCGAGGCTGCGAATCTCCGTTGCACTGCCGTTGAGCACATGGAACAGAACGCGTTCACCCTGTTTCACCTTGATCGGCTCGCCATGCCCGAGCATGCGCCCGTTGATAGTGAACGAACCATAACCCACTTCAAAACCGTGCGGCATTCCCTTCGCGAGCGAGACCTTCATCGCCGACTCGCCGCGCTCTTTCAGTTCTGGAACTTCTGTCGATGGCGAAAGAAAATCCTGCGCCATATCGCCGCCACGGCTGAAGGTCGGCTCAAATTCCTTCAGCACAAGAAATACTTCAAGGTCATAATTCCCCGGCTCGTGCGAGGGCTCGATGTAAACCGCCCCAACCTGCCCGCTGTACTGGCCCGCATTCAGATCTGCTCCGGCACGCGAGTGCGTGTGGTAAAAACGAAACCCTGCCGGACGCGGCATAAAAGTAATGCGGCGCTCACCATGCGGAGGAATAAACGGCGATCCTTCTTCCGCAGCACCGTCCACATCACTCGGAATCATCTGCCCGTGCCAGTGCAGCTGTTCCGGCGTGTCCGTGTCGTTATGCACGGCCACCGTGACCTGCTTGCCTTCCTTGAAGCGCAGCAGCGGTCCCGGAAACTGCCCGTTGTAAGTTGTGATCGAGATAACCTTGTCCGGCGAGATTTCTACCGGCGTGACCGCGATACGCAGCGTGTAGTCCGCAGGTCCACGTTGCTGAGCTTCAGGAGCAGAAGGCGGCGCTCCCACTCGCGAGCACCCCACTGGAAGAAGCGACGCCGCAGCCGCGGCGCCGGTCGCCTTGAGGAATGCCCTGCGCGAAAGCAGATCGCCCGCCATAATTACACGCGCGGCTCCCAGCCCTTTTCATAGGTGCGGGTGCGCAGCTTCGTAGCTTCCGCATCATTCAGAAACGCGCTCGTCGATGAGTTGAGCTTGAGCTCGCGCTGCACCTCCCAAGCAATATTCGACATGAGCAGGATGGCAACTGACACGCTGCCTTCTTCAATCGGAGAGTGAAGCTTCGCGCCTGTACGAATGCCTTCAATAAAGTTCCTGAAATGCGCCTGCGTCATCGAGTCGCTGCCGACAAGGTCCGAGCTAGAAGTCTTCCCCGTCTTCGGCACCTTATATTCATTGACCAGTTTTCCTTTCAGGTCGTGGACTTCATATCCATCGCGGTCCACAACCACCGTGCCTTCCGTGCCGTGAATCGCCGATCCTCGGTCGCGGTTGTAGAGAGGCATTCCATTGCACGACATGTTCTCCCACGAGAGCAGCTTGTCCTGATATTCAAAGCTCGTGACCAGCGTGTCGTAAAATTGCCAGTCGTCCTTGTCCTGGTAGCGTCCGCCCGAAGACGTGATGCGTTCAGGCCACTTCGCATCGAGCGCCCAGCGGCAGACATCCACTTCGTGCGTGCCGTTGTTCAGCGCTTCGCCAGTGCCGTAAATCTTGAACCAGTGCCAGTTGTATGGATGAATATTGTCCGTATACGGGCGGCGCGGCGCAGGCCCCTGCCACAGGTCCCAGTCGAGCGTCGAAGGAACAGGAATCGGCTTGCCATTTCCAATCGTCTTGCGTGTATTGCTGTACCAGGCCTTCGCGAAGTAAGCGCGGCCAATCAGTTGTCCGGAATGAATTTTCTCGATGATCTCGATCGTGTGCGGCGACGAGCGCTGCTGGTTGCCCATCTGCACCTTCTTGTTGTACTTCTTCTGCGCCTCGACAATCAGCTCGGTTTCATGCACATTATGGCTGCACGGCTTCTCGACGTAAACGTGCTTGTCCGCCTGCATGCCCAGAATTGCCATGGGCGTGTGCCAGTGGTCAGGAGCGGCAATGGTGATGGCGTCCACGTCCTTCGACTCCAGCGCCTTGCGGAAATCCTGATCACTCTTCGGAGTCGAGCCCATCATCTTTTCCGTCGCAGCCGAGAATTTCGAAAGAATCGTAGTGTCCACATCCGCCACATGCGTGATCTGCGCAGACTCGTGGTTGGCCGTCAGTCCGTCAAGATGAGCATAAGCCCGGCTATGCACGCCGATCACGGCAAAGTTCACGCGTTCATTCGAGCCGATGATCCGCGCATAACTCTTTGCGGTGTTGGCAATGGCTAATCCGGTAGTGGTGACTGCAAGTCCTTTGGCAAATTCGCGACGTGTGAGCATGATTCTCCTGTTGAAGAGCCATTTTAAATATAATTCGGGTGGTCAGTCCTCTTTTCCCGCCTTACGGTACAATTCATTGCCCGATCATCTCCAGCGAAGACCGCTGAGCTCCGCAGCATATGCTGCTGCGCCGTTGCATTTCCAGAAGAAAGAACGGTCAACACAAACAGAATGCAGAAACGAAGCATGGCAGAAAGTCTCCAGGCAAGACATGTACACCCTGCAAGCATGGGTTTTAGTTGACGATAAATATACTGACCAGTCAGACTGGTTAGTAGGATTTCTCAAACAATGCCAAAAACTCTCAAAAAATCGGCGCAGCCTATAGCGCGGGCCAGGAAAACCAGCCTGAAAGTAGCTGGGCTTCCGTGGCAGATTCAGACTGCTAAGGCCAGATTCAGCGAGGTATTTCGTCTTGCCCGAACCGAAGGGCCGCAACGCATCACGCGGCAGGGCAAGGAAAGTGTGGTCATGATTTCGGGTGAACAATACGAACAGCTCGTAAGATCGCGTCAGCCGAAAAGCCTGGTACAATTCTTTCGCGAATCGCCGCTCGTTGGAGTTGATCTCGATCTAGAGCGCAGCAAAGATGAAGGACGCGATATCAAACTATGAGCGGCTTCCTTCTTGATACGAACTGTATCTCGGAAGCCGTCAGTGTCAAACCGGAATCCCGTGTTCTCAAGTGGCTCGAAGCTGCCGATGAGGATGTTCTTTATCTCAGTGTTCTCACCCTCGGAGAGATTCGAAAGGGACTGGCGGGCTAGCCCCAAAGCAGACGACGCACTCAACTGGAAACGTGGCTGGAGATTGATCTGAAATCGCGCTTCGCGGGACGGATCCTGCCCATTGATGCTGCTGTAGCAGATCGATGGGGCGTACTGGCTGCGGATGCAAAACGAAAAGGAAAAACGCTGCCAACCACTGATGCATTATTGGCGGCAACTGCGCTCCATCACAACCTGACGCTCGTATCGCGCAACGTCAGCGATTTTCACTACACGCCAGTGACTGTACTCGATCCATGGGAGACATAGGCACTCAATCCAGCCGCACCAGGTAAGCCCCGCCCTCCTCAGGTTTTACCTCCTTCGCAATTTCCACGGCGCGCTGCTTGTCATCATTCATCGGACGGATGCGCACCCAGTGCCCGGTCGGCCCGGTAAATTCAATCACGTTCGCCGTCCGGTATTTGTGCTCAAGATGTTCTTCGAGCTTCAACGCTTCCTTCTCTTTGCTGAATGCTCCGATCTGCACACACCAGCGGCCGCCGTCTTCAATAGGCTTGGGCGCAGCAAACACTTCAACACGAACGCGCGCAGTGCCCGGTCTCCACACGCCCACTGCTTTCGCCGAAGCAACCGAGAGATCAATCACGCGGTCTTGCACAAATGGACCGCGGTCGGTAACACGCATCACCGCCGACTGCCTCGTCTCGAGATTGGTAACACGGATCAGCGATCCCATCGGCAGCGTGCGGTGCGCAGCCGACATTGCATTCTGATCGAAGATCTGTCCGTTCGCACCGCGCCGGTTGTGATACGGCGGCCCATACCAGCTGGCTGTTCCGGTTTCCGAATAGATCGCCTGGTGCGACGCGACAAACTCGGCATCCACTGTATCCGCCGAAACAACAGGCTCCGTTGCAGGCGGAGCAGGGCTCGTTGCAGGAGCAGGCGCGGTCGTAACCGTTCCCTGCTGCTGCGGCGGCGGAGCGCTCATCACCGGCGGAGGCGGCGGAGTATATTTCGCATTCTGTTTATGACTGCAGCCGGCCACGATAAGCAGAGCCGCAGAGCCCGTGATGAAGAAATACTTGCGCTCGAATCCAATCAATTGGCTATCTCCCTTCCAGGTGGTCAGCCAGCTTGCGCAGCTGCTCGGCTGCGGTGCGCAACGCTTCCGATGAATTCTGCCGCACCTTGGGTGCTACCTCGTCGTTCAGGTATGCAATCACCTTGCGCAGTTCTTCTTCGACGCGTGGAACAATGTTGCCAACATGCTCATCCACCTTGCGTCCAAAATCTTCAAACCGTCCACTGTCCGATTTCGTCTCATCAGCGGTCATGGCGCACACTCCTGCACTATTTAGTGTGCTTTCCGCGATTTCGATGGTCAATGATTTCAACGCATGGGGTGCCGAGGCCGTTACCTTTTTCAACAATACATTCCCGTCAGCGGCGGCAATCGTCCACAAAACCCCTTAAGCTAGTCACAGGGGAAATCGAAAATGCTTAGAATTCTTTTTGTCCTGCTGTTCGCGTTTCCCGCCGTTTCTGCTTTCACGCAACAATCACTGCTGCCCGCTGCTCCCAGCAGCAACTCCACGGCAACGGAGCAAGGGAAATGGGCCGGAGTTATCGAGCCTGGAGAAAGAACTCAGCTCACGGCAAAAGACAAGCTGATGTTTCCCATTCATGAAGAACTAACTCCCTCAAGCTGGTTCCCCACCTTTGCCGGCGCGGGACTGGGGCAACTGGTCAATAGCCACCCTGATTACGGCACGGATTCCGGCGCCTTCGGCCAGCGTCTAGGCGCCGCGGCCATCCGCGACTTGAGCATGCGCACATTTTCTGATGGCGTTCTCCCTGCTCTCTTTCACCAGGATCCGCGATATCTCCGCATGCACGACGGCCCCAAAGCGCAACGCGGGCTCTATGCCGTATCGCGCGTCCTCGTAGCGCGCAGCGATTCCGGCGCCAGCGAATTTAATTCCTCCGTGCTGCTGGGACACGGTATGGCCTCGGCCCTCACCATGGCCTACTATCCTGATAAAAGTGCGAAGGCATCTGTGGTCTTTGAAACGTTGGGGCTCTCTCTTTTAGGAGAAGCCGGCAGCAACCTCTGGTCAGAATTCTGGCCCGATGTGCGTGAGAGAGTCTTTCATCGCCATCACAATTCGCAACACTGAACTCCTGCCCTGCCCAAAAATCTCCGTTCGTGCGTCAAAGAAGTATGCGGTATTCCTGGCAGAGCGCGTCCGGCAGAGTGCAGACACTTCTTCTCCTGGCAGTCTGGATAAGCGTGCCGCTCCATGCGCAGGACGATCTCCCCAATGCGCCTTCTGCCAGCCTGGCTTCCACCGATGCTCCAGGACAAAGCTTTCCTCCCGCAGCACCTGAGCCACCGAAAGTATCCTACGCCACGCCGCCGCCGTTCCCATCGGCGCCGCCGGCATGTTCTTCCACGCAGTCGAAGGCAACCACTTCTCCCGGCATGAGCTGTGGTCCAACCTACGACCCGTTCCGGCGCTTTCTCAATTCCACCGAGCCTCACCCGATGACGCCGAAACAGAAGGCCATTCTTGCGGGAAGAGATGTCATCGATCCCTTCAACCTGCTCACCATCGGCGGGCTCTCGGCCATCTCCATTGCCACCGATTCTCATTCATCCTATGGTCCAGGCATTAACGGATGGGCCAAGCTCAGCGGCGTCTCGCTCACGCAGGACATGACCAACGAATTCTTCGGCACATTCCTCATCCCCTCCATCATGCACCAGGACCCGCACTATCACCGCATGCCCAACGCATCGTATCCGCGCCGCATCGCGCACTGCATTTATCAGGTGGTGTGGACACAGGGTGACGACGGCAAAGGAATGTTCAACTACGCCAACGTCATTGGCGGAGCGATCGAGGAAGGCATCAGCGACGCCTATGTTCCCTATCGCGAAACCGGATGGAGCGCCGCCTCGCAGCGTTACGGCATCGCCTTGGCGACTGACCCGATCGGCAACTTCATCACTGAATTTGTTCCCGACCTGGCCCGCCACGTAAACATCCGCGTCGTCTTCGTGCAGCGCATCATCAACCAGGTAGCAAGAGAAGAAGGCCAGTAAGGCTCCGTAACTGGCACGCAGCTCTTCATTCATCACGCAGCAGAATCACGGGATCGACCGCAAGGGCGCGCCGCGCAGGAATCCAGGCTGCAACCAGGCCCATAACCAGCATCGTCACAATGACCCCGCCGAGCACAATCGGGTCCCTCGGCGTGGCTTGATACACGATGGAAGAGAGCACGCGCGTCGCAAGTACACCGAGTATCATGCCCGCCACCGAGCCAATCGCCAGCAGCCGGAAAGCCCGTCCCAGCGCAGCGCCCAGCACCTTGCCCTGGCTCGCACCCAGCGCGACTCGGATTCCCAGCTCGCGCATGCGTTTGCTCACCGCATATGAAGCCATGCCGAAAATTCCCGTGACAGCAAGCATCGCTCCTAACAGCCCCAGCACACCTAAAGCCACAGTAGCCACACGGGCAGCGAACAAGGCAGAGTCCAGCTCATTGTTCCAGGTCTTGATCTCGAGCGGCAGTGCAGGATCGAGGCTGTGCATTGACTGCTGCAGCGCAGCAGCGATCTCTTGTGCGTCACGCTGCGACCGGACAATGATCCACGTATTGTGGTTGGGGTGCTGAAGGAAGGAGAAAAACATCGCCGGCTTGGGATCCTCCGTCAGCGTTTCGTACTTTCCATCTTCGACTACTCCTACGACTTCCACCCGCGTCCCGCCCCAGATCTTGAAATGACCACCGACCGCCTTATCGATCGATCCGAGAACCTTGCGAGCAAATTCACGATTGACAACAGCGACCAGCGCAGCCTTGTTCTCATCGTGCAACGTCAGGCTTCGCCCGGCAAAGATTGTCGTCCCTGCGGCTCGGAAGTAATCTGGCGAAACATTGAACTGTTGCGCGTCAGCTACAGCATTCGTAGGCCGGAAATCCGTAGTGCTGTCGATAAAAACGTCCGAGTCGTTGCCGCTGAGACTCAGCTGTAGCCGATCGGCATAACCCACGGCAGTAACACCGGGTATGGCTGCGGCAGCATCAAGCATACGCCGTTGCATCTGTGTGATCCGATCTCCGTCATATCCGGCCATATGCAGGTCGGTCTTGACCAGCACTGCTCCCTGAGGCTGAAAACCATAATCACTTTCCAGCGACCGCGCCAGGCCGCGCACCGCAACCAGCGATGCCGTAACCAGAACAGCGCAGATGGCGATCTGCAGAGCCAGCAATACATCCCGCAGAGTAATGTGGCGGAAGCTGCCAACGCCCGAAGAGCCGGAGCGGATAATCTGCCAGGGATCGGCTTTCAGCACCTGGCGAACTGGAACCAGCCCAAAGAGAAACCCGCTGATCACGGCAAGCAGCAGCGCCAGAGCATATGTCCGGGCATCGGGATTGACCGGCACATTGATTGGAAAGTCCGGGATGGGCCGCCATGTGCTCAGCACGCGCAGAATCGCAACCGCGCCCGCCATGCCGCAGACTCCTCCAGCCAGAGAGATCAGACCGGCTTCTGTAAAGAGCTGCCGAAGGATCAGTTGCCGCCGCGATCCAAGTGCCAGGCGCACGGCAATCTCACGCGAGCGGTCAGCCGCGCGCGCGGCAAAGAGACTGCCGAGGTTGGCGCATGCCGCCAGCAGGATGAGTCCCGCCAGTAGCATCAATCCGGCCATAAAGGCGCGCGCAGGTTGCCCGAGCGTGTCTCCTACAAGCCCAGGCCGCGCCAGCTTGAGCTTCATGCCATCATCTTCTTTGGGATACGACTTCGCCAGCGAAGCAGCAATAGTGTTCAGGTCTGAGGTCGCCGCGGCCGGCGTCACTCCGGGCTTCAAATGGCCGAAAACCCACATGGAATGGCTGCCGCGCTGCTCCAGCGGATCCCATCCTCCCATCTGCGGCATATCTACGAGAGGTGCCCACAGGTCAGGCGCGAAGAAGAGCTCGGTGCCGCGGAAGTCCGGCGGCGCAACGCCCACAACTGTGTAGGGATGCTTGTTAATCTGCACTATGCGCCCCACCGCCGCGGGATCGCTGTTGAAGTGACCATGCCAGTAGGCATAGCTCAGAACGATATAGGGAACGCTGTTCTTGCCATGCTCGTCAGAAGCATGGATGAAGCGGCCGAGATAAGGCTGAATGCCGAGCGAATCAAAGTAATTGCCACTTACCATGTACGGCCAGACAACAGAGGGGTTGCCGCTCCCGGTATCAAGTCCGACGCCGCCCATGATGTAACACGACATCAGGGAATCGAAGCTGTGGTTTCGTTCTCGCAGATCGAGATAATCGGGATATGACTGGGAAGGAGTAGTCCCCGATCCATAATTCCGTTCCAGCATGAAAAGGCTCTCGGCGTGCGGCACATTGAGCGGCCGCAGCACCAGCGCGTTCAGCACGCTGAAGACGATAGCATTGGCGCCGATCGCCAGCGCCAGCGTGAGCACCGCTGTCAAGGCAAATCCCGGAGCTTTGCGCAACTGGCGCAGCGCCAGTCGTAAATCGGCGTTCATGCTTCCCCTTTTTGCAGGAAAGAGTGGACCTGTTCTTCCCTCACGCATTCAGACTTGTCTCAGATATACGCTTGCCCGGGAGCTGCGGTTCCATCTGAAATTGCCCCGGCTCTCGAACTGATGTGAGCATACCTGTTGCTTTCCCAATGAAGATATGACACACTCCTGTTGGTAACCCAAATGAACTCATCCCGGCAGAATCGGATATGAAACAGAAGAAAGACGTCCAGCAGGGAACGCTGGCATTGATGGTCCTTAAAACTCTTGATGTGCTGGGGCCACAGCATGGATATGGCATCGCCCGGCGCATTGAGCAGATCAGCGGCGACCTGCTCTTTGTGAATCAGGGGACTCTTTACCCTGTCCTGCTCAGGCTGGAACAGGAAGGAGCAGTCGCGTCTGAATGGGGCCCTTCAGAGAACAATCGTCGCGCGCGGTTTTACCAGCTGACACGTGCAGGCGGCAAGCTGCTGGAAGCTGAGAAACGAGGTTGGGAGCAAACGACGGAGATTATCGCGAAGTTCTTCGCAATGAAAGCGGAGGATTTCTCATGAGAATTATCAGGCGTCTTTTGGCGCGTCTGGTTAACTTTGCTACGGGGCGGCGCGATGACCAGCGTCTGCAGGAAGAGATGGAAGAGCACATCGCGCTGCAGACAGAGGAGAATCTGCGTACGGGCATGTCACCCGGCGAGGCGAGGCGTCAAGCGGTAATAAAGTTTGGCACAGCAGCATCCGTTAAGGACGATTATCACCAGGAGCAGGGGCTGCCATTGCTTGAAAACCTGCTACAGGATCTGCGGTACGCGCTTCGCCAGATGCGCAAATCGCCGGCATTCACGGTAATGACGGCGCTGATTCTGACTCTTGGCATCGGCGTAAATACAGCCATCTTCAGTATCGTTTATCACATTCTTCTGGAGCCTTTGCCATTCCCGCAATCGAATCAACTTTATGCGGTTTGGGCTCGCTCTGATGCTCAGGGCAACACGCATATCGCGGCGTCCGGCCCGGATTTCCTTGATTATCAGGACCAGAGCCGGTCCTTCTCCCGGATCACCGAATACCTTCCTTATTTCAGTGAGACGTGGACCGGCGATGGAGATCCGAAGCTGCTTCGGTGTACAGGCATTTCGGAAGGTTTCTTCAACATGCTCGGCGTTCGCCCATATATGGGCCGCTTTTATACCTCAAAGGAGTACACCGATCTCCGGAATCCTACTGTTGTGGTGTCCTACCGATTTTGGAAATCAAAGCTTGGAGGCGACCCTCATGTTCTGGGCCGAGTGATCCACACTAACGAAGCACCCGCTACGATTGTCGGAGTTGCACCGCCTCTCCCCGATCTTTTTCCTGATACAGATATTTTTGCTGAAGTAAACACACGCCCAAGCTGGGAATTTATGAAGTGGCGGAGCAACAAATTCCTGCGGGTGATGGGCCGGCTGAAACCAGGAATGACTGCGGCCATGGCGGAAGATGAGTTGACCAGAATTTTGCGCCGCGCTCCAGGAGAACCACCGGATGTTCGCGTGCAACTCGTTCCTTTGAAAGAAGACCTGGTTGGCCCTGTACGCACGCAGTTGCAAATGATTTTGCTGGCTGTCGGGCTTGTGTTGGTGGTGGCATGCATCAATGTCGCTGCTCTGCTGCTTGCCAGATCAGCGCGCCGCAGCAGTGAAATGGCCGTTCGGTTGAGTTTAGGAGCTGCGCGGAAACGGCTGCGGCAGCAGCTTTTGACAGAAGGATTCGCGCTGACGTTTGTGGCATGCTCGCCGGGTGTTGTTGCAGCGTGGCTAGTGCTCAAGCTTCTTCCTCGCCTGCCTGCGCTGGGACTGCCGAGGCTGGATGGAATCCATATAAACGGCTCTGCTCTGCTGTTGACTGCAGGTATTGCTGTCCTGACAACGCTTCTCTTCGGATGGGCGCCATCGCTCATATTTTCCGAACTTGATCTTGCGTCCTCCTTGAGGACAGGCCGGAGTAGTGCCGGCATGGGGCATCGCCGGTTCTTTTCCGGGCTGATTGTTGCAGAGATCGCTTGCTCTATGGTCCTGTCGATTTGTGCCGGACTGCTTCTGCATAGCTATTGGCGGCTTTTGCGTGTTGATCCTGGATTTGAGCCTGACCACACGCTGACGACATATTTGCGGACAATTGAGTACGGACCAGCAGGGCGGGGTTTCTGGAGAGACGTGCTTGACGGTGTAGGAGGCCTTCCTGGAGTACGCGCTGTGGCTGTTGCCGACTGCACGCCTGGTCAAGGCGCTGCCGTCACTACGCTCGTATTCAGCGACCGTGCCAATGATCCCAATCTCCCCGCTCCTGCCAAAGGCTGCTGGGCAAGCTCCGATTTTTTCCGTGTCGCAGGAACGCCTCTTCTTCATGGACGCTTTTTTGATTCCAGCGACAATGCTGATTCCGGGCCTGTGGTCATCATCAACGAACAGGCTGCGCGCCGCTATTGGCCCGGAGAAAACCCCCTTGGAAAACTGATCGGCGTCAACTATACGGGGGCGGGCAGAGTAGGCGCGTCCACTCCACGGCTGCGCAAGATCGTAGGAGTCGTGAAGGGAATGAGACAGGGCCCTCCGGAAGCACCGATTGAGCCTGCGGTATATATGCCTTATTTGCAGGATGAGACCTACCACGATCTCGCGTCCATGAGCCTGTTCGTGCGCAGCGCAGGCGATCCGCTTGCGCTCGACCACGCCATTCGCGCAAAGATTCATGCCGTCCGGCCCAGCCAACCGGTTGAGGACATACGAACCCTGGAGAATATTGTCTCGCTCTCCATGGCCCCGAGGCGATACAGCCTCTCGTTGCTTGCAGCATTCGCAGCATTGACGCTACTTGTTTCCGCAGTGGGCATCTATGCGATTGTGTCTTACACCACTCTCCAGAGGACACGGGAATTC
This sequence comes from Acidobacterium sp. FHG110202_01, assembly GCF_059115305.1. Taxonomy (NCBI): domain Bacteria; kingdom Pseudomonadati; phylum Acidobacteriota; class Terriglobia; order Terriglobales; family Acidobacteriaceae; genus Acidobacterium; species Acidobacterium sp. FHG110202_01. The sequence goes on along the minus strand of NZ_JBZYWJ010000008.1, from coordinate 170,521 downwards.
AGCATCCGTATCGCTGTCGGGGCAACACGCAGCAACATCATGGCTACTGTGTTGCGCCAGGGCTTGGTTCTTACGCTCATCGGGATTTCTCTCGGTATAGGCGCAGCGTTGCTGGCTACCCGTACGCTTGCTCAACTGCTCTTCGGTGTCAGCCCTCTTGATGCACTGAGCTTTTGCTCTTCAGTGGTTTTGCTGGGGCTGATTTCATTCACAGCATGTATCGTGCCTGCGCTGCGGTCGGCCCACCTTGATCCGGTCGAGGTGTTGCGGTCCGAATGAGGCAGCCCAGTTAGACGAACCCCGATGAGAAATCCCTCAGTGCCCCGCCTGCGCCGCAGAGTTCGCATACAGATCTACGTTCACCTTGTCCACCACCGCTGTCCCCGTGTCGATAAATGCGGGGAACGGCGAGAAGGTATCGACGCTGTAGTCGCTGCGCAGCGTTTTCGGTCCGTCGTGGAAGACCTGGTCGAGCGCCTTCAGCCCGACATATCCCATTGTGTAAGGCTTCTGCGCAATGGTCGCATCAACCACGCCGCTCTTGATCAGGTTGAGCGTGTCAGGATCGATATCCATCGCAATCAGAGTGCGGTCCGCTGCGTGAGCATTCTGGAGCACTGTTCCCACTTCCTTGCCTGCAGCAGCTTCAAGGCAGACAAAGGCATCGATCTTTCCCGCGCCCGTTCGCGCCAGGAACTCCTGCGTCTTATCGAATGCAGCGGTAGGCTGTCCCTTGATATCGACCACCTCGACCGTCTTGATTCCCGGATGGTCGCTGAAAACATCCTGGTAGCCCTTGAAGCGCTCATCAAGATTCGGCTGCCCCGGCATGGTAAAGAACACCACGTTTCCTTTTCCGCCGGGAAGCTTGCTCACCAGCCGCTGGCCGCCCAGGTGTCCCGCTTCAAGATTGTTGGTGCCGATAAAAAACAGCCGGTGGCTGTGCGGAGCGTCCGAGTCCATCGTAATCACCGGAATGCCCGCATCGATCGCTGCATTGATCTCCGGCGTAAATATTGATGCATCCGCCACCGAGATGAGAATGCCGGCAGGCTTGGCCGCAATGGCATGCTGCAATTCAGTCAGCTCGGCCTGCTGATCGTAGGTATCCGGGCCCACCACTCTGGCCTTGGCGTGATACTCCGATGCGGCCTTGTTGAATCCCGCCGCCGCCGTCTGCCAGTAGGCAAGCTTCAGATTGTTTGCGATCAGGTAATACGTCTCGGAAGTGGAATGACGCTGGCACCCTGTGAGAAAAAGCAGTGCGATGGTCAACGACAGCAGGAACCTTCTATGAACCGTTTGCATAGGGACCTCGCAATGTGAGAATTGCGCGGTAGTCCCGCCCAAGCAGCGGTCCATTCCTGATTTTTTTCCGGGGCCCGGACAGGCCGCCGCGCCGTACGCGCAGGAATTCTACTCCTATACAGAAAAGTTTGGCCCGGCGTATGCCCCTCAGGTGAAAGGCGCAGACAAAACTATCGTGTATGGAGGCATGGTGTGCCCTGGTGCCGGGTGCCCCAGGTTCGCGCAGCTAACCTGGGGTTGTTCGAAAAAATGTCGGCCAGTAACCGCTCAGGCTTCGAGCGATTCCGTCTCTTCCTCGAGGCCGTGGCGGCGCAGCAGGTTGGGCAGGTTCTGCGAGAAAGCTGAGCGCGGCATCACCATATCGCAGCCGGCCTCAATAGCCTTCACCTTCAGATCGCCCTGCAGGTGCGAGAGAAATCCAATGACCGAGGTCCCGCGCTTGAGCTTCGACTTGATCTTCGGGATCAGCGTCAGCGGCTTGGCATTGGCGTTGTTCAAATCAAAGACAATCAGCGACGGCTTCTCTTCTTCCGGAACATTGACAAGCTTCGAGACGATGTCCTTGTCGGCTTTTACGAACCCAACCTTCACGCCCAGCTTGCGCGAGGTCTCATGAATCTTAGCCTGGAAGAACAGGTCTTCGATAAAGCAGAAGATGCGCGTGGGCGCGTCTTCGCGCGCTGGAGCGGGCGGTGGTTCCACGGGGGCAATTGCATCGATCGGCTGGAATCCATTCAGATGATGCCCATTGCCGTTCCGGTATTCGATGGTCGATGGCGGCCCGTCGGCAACATTGCCGTTCACGGCGCGATAGCTGTGATCCATGGGACCGACAAAAACCTGCTGCTTGCGCTGCTTGTTTCTGCGGCGCCCGCCACCCTGTCCGTTGCCGCTTCCGTTCTTCTGGAAAAATCGGTTTTTTCCGGATTGCTTCGGGTTTTGTCCCTGTTGCTGGTGGTTCTGCTGCCCGTTTGGCTGGGGATTCGGGCCTTTTCCGCCCTTGCGTCTGCGACGCCGGCGGCGATGACCCTGGGGCTGACCGCCCTGCGGCACAGGACCCTGCGGCGGCTGTGCCTGGGGCTCGTTCTGTTCTGTTGTCATGCTTGCACTTCCTGGTGCGTTGACATTTGGTTACAGCGTATTTCCGGCGGAAAGCTGCTGCCTGCTTTCTTTTATCGGGTGAGCCGGGAGATTCATTGATTCATAACTCCGCGCCTTTCAGCACAGTCGCCTGATTCAGAATGACGAGGGAGGAACCGGGTTCCAGCCTGCACTGTATCGCGGAGCTCGGGAGTACGATCTCTTTCAACTCGCTATCACTAGTATTGGGTGTTCACCCGGGGCTTCGCCCTCTGATGAAACGCGCCAGTTGAATTCTTGACTGTCGAGAAACGCGGCGAACATTCCGGGTTTTCGCTACCCGGCATCAGCCGCTCGATAGGCAAAGACAATACTACTCATTATAGACGAGGCTGGCAAGAGGCTGGATGCGGGAATTTCAAAAATCAGTCCAGAGACAGGAAAGGACCGCCTTCATAGCGGCCCTTCCTTGATGGCCAATCACTGGCCTCCCTCGAAAAACCCGCCTGCCAGTAGCATTCGGGTGAAGATCTCCGGCCCGGGTGAAGATCTTTAGCCTTACTCTCGAAAACCGGAGTCTGTGTTTTTGCCTTCCGCCTAGTCCGGAAAGCCATACGTCGCTGGCACAGACTTAATAAGCAATTCTTATGCCGTAGTATTCATTGTTTAGAATCAATCCCTTACAGCATGGGCCCATCAAATATCTTCAGATTCTGGAAGGCACAATTCAAAGGAGTTTCATAAAACCATACATTTTTCACTTCTGACAGCTGGGGCAATAATGGGTCCCCCGCCCGCCGAGGACTGTCCTCCGAATTGCTGTCCCGCAGACCAGGCAGGGCTCACCTCCGCGCATGTAAACCCGGTGTTCGAGCTGAAAAAACCCCTTCACTCCCTCGGCGTCCACATAATCGGATACCGACGAACCGCCCAGCCGGATCGCGTCCTTAAGAACCACCTGCAAAGCTTCGTGCAGTCTCAGGAGCTGCTCCCGCTTGAGTCGCCCGGCCATGCGCGTCGGCCGGATTCCGGCCCGGAAAAGGCTCTCATCGGCATAGATATTTCCCACCCCATGCAGCAGTTTCTGGTTCAGCAGTGCAGCTTTAATGGAAGTTTTTCTCCCCCGAAAGAGCGCCGCAAACTCTTCAGGAGAGATAGTCAGAGGTTCAACCCCGGTTCCTGAAAACGGCCTGCCGCTCTTCTCTGAGCCATGGTCTACATTGTGAATCGCCAGCCGCCCAAAGCGCCGCGGGTCAACAAAACGCAGCTCTCTCCCGGAATTGAGAGACAAAACGGCATGGGTATGCGATGGCATAGGAATCGATGCAGCAGACACAAGCAGACGTCCAGTCATGCCGAGATGCACAACCCATTGCGAGCTGAGTTTCTTCCTTCCGCCCGCCAGATCAAAGACAATGTGCTTGCCCACACGGTACACGCGCTCAATCCGCTTGCCCGTCAATTCGCGCGCCATCTCTCCGGGGTTGGTCTTGAAAGGCTCCGGCTTCGACCCCAGCCAGACCGCCTCGATCATGTCGCCGCGCACACGCAGGTCGACACCGTTGGCGACAGTTTCTACTTCAGGCAATTCAGGCATCGCTCTTATTTTTGCAGATGGCTATGAGAACGTTGAGGCATCAAGGCGCCTTGGCCAGCTGCTTTTCCGATTCTGCAACCAGCTTTCGGAATTCATCGACAGCGGGAACGCCTGGAGATTGAAGCGCGTCTTTTGCTGTGTATCGCCAGACCGGCGGAGTATCCAGCGGATTGACGTCCGGAGTATTTTTATTGCCGCGATACACGACGAACATATCCTGAGCCGGCCCGGCTTCCATCTGCGGGTGAGGATCGGAAGCTTGCGGGGCCGATGGGTCGTTGGCTCCTGGATTTCCATGCTGGACACCGATCCTGCCGCCTGAATCAGCGGGTTGGAGCACAACAGGCCGGTTGTTGACAGGAACACCGCCAATGGCAGGCTGCACGATTTTGCCGCTGCCTCTACGAACCGTAATAATCAGATCTGCGGTCGAGTCGCTCATCACTGGAGAAAGCCTGCCCCATTTCATCAGGGTTTTTTCCACGTCCTCGCGGGCGGTGGCATTGGCGTTCGGATTCTCGATGTCCATCCCGGCATCGGGATCAGCCACAACCAGCACCGTTTGCGCCTGAAGAATATCTGCCGGCAGCAGAGCTTTTTTCTTGTCCTTTGCAGCACAGATCAGACAGAAAAAGAGCAGTATCGAGGCTGTAAAACTCCTGCGGCAAAGCACGGCTGCCCTCCCTCAAGCTGCGAATCAGTCTAGTCCACAGAGCGCGTAATGTGAAAGATTTACGGAACGGACTTACTTTTTGGTCTCCCGGTCTGCTCGCGTTATCATAGGTATTTGGGTTGAGCATTCGCCCACGATCTGACACAGACCCTCAAGCCAGAGATTCTCGCTTCAGTTTTTTTTCGAGTTCCAGCCGCCTGAGGGAAAGTGTGCGAAACGCATTTTCAGAATTGGTCTGCCAGAAGCCACCGTCCTCAAGTTGCCGCGACCACCAGGGAGCGGCAGCCCTGAACAATGCCAGACGAGGCCGCAGTAATTCTGAAAATGCCGGAAGGCGTAGATAAAGTGATGCGAGCAAAAACAGCAGTGGTTCTGGGCGCCCAGTGGGGCGATGAAGGCAAAGGCAAAATCGTCGACGTGCTCTCCGAGCGCTTCTCCGTCGTGGCCCGCTACGCCGGCGGACACAATGCCGGACACACCGTCATCATCGGCGGGCAGAAGTTCATCCTCCAGCTCATTCCCTGCGGCATCCTGCGCCCGGGCTGCAAGGCCGTCATCGGCAACGGAGTCGTCCTTGACCCCATGGCCTTTCTGAAAGAGGTAGCCAAGCTGCGCGACCTCGGCGTCGATGTAGACAACCATTTATATGTATCGAACCGCGCCCAGGTCATTCTCGAATACCACCGCATGATCGAGCTTGCCGCCGAGAGCGCCCCCGGCCGCCAGAAAATCGGCACCACCAGCCGTGGCATCGGCCCTGCGTATGAAGACAAGATGGCGCGCAACGGCCTGCGCGTCGTCGACCTGCTCAACACCAACCTTCTCAAGACACACATCGAGAACGCCTGTCACGAGAAGAACACCATCGCCAACGCGCTCTTTGGTGCAAAGCCCCTCGATCCGGCAAAGATGTATGTCGAGTATGCCCGCGCCGCTGAGCAGGTTGCCCCTTTTGTCACGGACACGGCCTCGCTGCTTAACAAAGCCATTAACGAAGGCGGCAGCGTAATGTTTGAAGGCGCGCAGGGCACCATGCTCGACATCGACCACGGAACCTACCCCTTCGTTACCTCCTCTTCCGCCACTGCCGGCGGAGCCGTCACAGGAACCGGCGTCGGCCCCACGAAGATAGGAACCGTGATCGGCGTCACCAAGGCCTACGTCACGCGCGTCGGCGAAGGTCCCTTCCCGACCGAAATCTTCAACGGAGCAGGCGATATCCTGCGTGCCCGCGGTCAGGAATTCGGCGCCGTCACCGGCCGCCCGCGCCGCTGCGGATGGCTCGATCTGCCGCTGCTTCGCTACTCCAACCAGATCAATGCCACCGAATGGCTCGTCGTCACCAAGCTCGACGTCCTCGACACACTCGAGGAAATCCCCGTCTGCACCGGCTACAAGATCGATGGCAAGCTCATCGACACCATGCCTGCCGACGTGCGCGGCCTCGAAGCCATCGAGCCGGTCTACACCAATCTCAAAGGCTGGCAGACCTCGACCGAAGGCATCACCGAATTCGAGAAACTACCCAAGCTCGCGCAGGAATATCTCCGCTTCCTCGAAAAGGAATCGAATGCGAAGGTCGGCATGATCTCCACCGGCCCCGACCGCGACCAGACCATGCTGCTGCCCGAGTTCGCCGCCGCCCTCGACGAACTGCACGCATAAATAAAGGGGCTTGTCATTCTGAGCGCAGCGAAGAATCTGTTTTTTGCTGGCTCCTCCACGATGACGGAGGGCCACGCGAATGACCGCTTCCCTTCGCGCCCCTTTTGTCGTACTTTCAACCTTGAGAAATGAAACCCATGGTCAGCTTTACTGTCCGCCTGCGCTTTGCTGATGAAGACCGCCAGAACGTCTCCGAGATTCTGGAAAAGCTGGCCGTTGCCTCCCGCCAGGAACCCGGATGCGTCTCCTACATTCCGCACTGGGTCGAGGCCGAACCCACCACCGCCGTCATCTACGAGCAGTACAGGGACGCCGAGGCGCTCGAAGCTCACCGCGCCTCGCCCCACTTCAAGCAGTACGCCGTGGGTGGCCTCTACCAGCTGATGCGCGAGCGGGAAGTCGAAAACTTAACTGCAGTCATTTAGTGTTTCGAGCAGGATACAAACCGAAGGGCCGCCCATCTTCGGCATCGCATCCAACCATGCTTGGGAATATCCTGAGATTATGCCGGACAACCATCCAGTTCTCCGAATCGAGCCTTTAACGCCAAAAAGCGACCATCCGGCATTTCTTTTTGACTCGCTGCTTCCCGGCAGACTAACATCCGATACGCACATGCCCCGATACTCCCGCGTCCGTACCCCGCTTTCAGCAATGAAGGGCGCAGGATTTTTGTTGCTCCTGTTCGGCTTTTTCGGGCCGATTACAGTCACCCCGGCATTCGCGGCTCTGCCCCACCGCCCCGGGCACGAACTGCATAAGGAAATCGAAGTGCTCGAGATGCAGTGGCGCCAGGCACAGCTGAGCAATGACGTGACCGCCATGGACCGCCTGCTCGCCGAGGACTACATCGGCATCAGCGCCAACGGCACCATCGAAACCAAGGCCGAAGCCCTCGCCCTGCGCCGCGCCGGAACGCTCCACATCACCACCCTCGACCTGGACGACCTGAAAGTGCGCATTTATGGCGATACAGCGGTCGTTACCTCCCGCGCGGATCTAGCCGGCACCAACGGCGCAAGCGATATCAGTGGGAGATACCGCTACACTCGCGTCTACAGCAGACGCCTGGGCCAGTGGAAGATCGTAAGCTTTGAAGCCAGCCGCATGCACGACGTAGGCGAACGCGAAAAACATTAAGGGCTGAATATATGGGTGCCCCAGGTTCACGAAGTTAACCTAGGAGGTTCGCAGGATTACTGACTGAACCAATCAGGATGCGGTGGCGACGCGGAAACCTGGGTGCCCCATCCTTTCCGGAGGAAAGGGTGGGAGGTTCGCAGGACATCCGTCGAGCCACAGTGCAAGAATCAACCCCCATCCATAACAGCATCCGCAATCCGAGCCGCTTCCACCGCCGGACGCACATCATGCACCCGCACCACATCCGCTCCCGCAAGAATTGCCGCCGTCGTCGCAGCCACCGTAGCATGAAGCCGCTCCTCAACAGCAGCACCCCCCAGGAACGACTTCCGCGATACCCCGGCAAGCAGCGGCTGGCCCAGCTCGCGTAGCTCCGCCTGATGCGCCAGCAGCGGATAATTTTCCACCAGGCGCTTGCCGAAACCATATCCGGGATCAAGCACAACCCGCTCCCGCGAAATCCCCGCAGCTACCGCCGCCTGCAGGCGCTCGTCAAGTTCGCGCTTTACCAGCGGCAACACCTCTTCAGGCCCAAGCGCAGGCAGCGACTTCCACTCATCCGGACGGCCCCGCGTATGCATCAGAACCACGCCACACTCTAGCCGCGCGCACGTCGCAGCCATCTCTTGATCCCAGAGAAATCCGCTCACATCATTGACTATCTCTGCGCCGGCATCGACCGAAGCGGCAGCCGTCGATGCTTTATAGGTATCAATCGAGATCAGCGCTTCAGGCCGCGCTTTGCGGACTGCTTCGATCACCGGAAGAACGCGCGCTTGCTCCTCGTCAGCAGAAACCAGCTCCTTCTGCCCAGGCCGCGTCGATTCGCCGCCAACATCCAGAATGTCCGCGCCCTCATCCAGCATGCGCAGTGCCTGCTCCACAGCAGCCTGCGCATCCAAAAAACGTCCACCATCGGAAAACGAATCCGGAGTGACATTGAGCACGCCCATCACCAGCGTCCTCTTCCCCAGAGCAACCGAGCGTGTGCGCAACCTCCAGAGAAATTCATTGCGCCGGGCAAAGGCCATACGAGCTAATGCTACACTTCAAGACAAAAATGCTGACCTTGCCCCGTCGCACACTGATTGCCTGCCTGATCGCTCTCGTCTGTGTCTCACCCGCGTTCGGAAAATCAAAGCACAAGCCTAAGCCTGCGCCTCTGGCAGCGGCCATCCAGACCATCCTCAGCGACCCCATGGTGGCACGCGCGCACTGGGGCATCTCCGTCGTCACACTGGACGGCAAGCCCATCTACGCGCTCAACGATGGGCAATACTTTCAGCCGGCCTCGAACGCCAAGCTCTTCACCACCGCTGCAGCGCTCGCTCTGCTCGGACCCGACTTCAAGCTGAAGACCTATGTCGTAGCCGAAGGTCCCATCACCGACGGCCACTTGCAAGGCTCGCTGCGCCTCATCGGCGGCGGCGATCCCTCGCTCTCCGGACGCACCTATCCCTACACTCCGCACGCCGAGCGCGCCGCGCAGCCCTTGCAGGCGCTCGACGACCTCGCAGCCCAGGTGGCCGCCAACGGCATCAAGTCGCTCGATGGAACCGTCGTCGCCGACGACACCCTCTTCGCCTGGGAACGCTATGGCTCCGGCTGGGGGCAGGACGATCTTCAGTGGGACTACGGCGCACCCGTCTCCGCGCTCACCATCAATGACAATGTGCGCTTCCTCACCCTCGCGCCCGGCGCGCGCGCAGGCGACAGCGCAGTTGCTACCTGGAACCCCAGCCTGCCCGACGACACAACAGCGCTCAAGAACGAAGTCATCACCTCGCCCACAGGCTCGCAATCGCATCTTGGTTTAGACCGCCAGATCGACCAAAGCTACCTGCGCGCCTACGGCGTCATTCCTCAAGGTGGCAAGCCGGAAAGCTTCGGCATCGCCGTGCAGGATGCGGCAAAATTCGCCGGCGACAGCTTCGCGCAGGCGCTCACAGCACACGGCATTCAGGTAAGCGGCCCGGTACAAGCAAGCCACCGCCTCTCCGGGGACACGCAGGAATTCAACATCGAAACCCGCCAGCCGCTCGCTCTGAAACCTGCGCTCGACACGCAGCTACCCTTCACGCCGTCCGCCGGAGCGCGCATCGTAGCCGAGCGCACTTCACCGCCGCTCAGCCAGATCGTCACCGTCACCAACAAAGTCAGCCAGAACCTGCACGCCGAGATTCTGCTGCGCCTGCTCGGCAAGGCCCAGGGCGACGACGGCTCCGTCGAGCAGGGCGCGCGCGTCGTGCGCCAGTTCCTCACCACCGCCGGCATCTCGCCCGACGACTTCTACTTCCTCGACGGGTCCGGCCTCTCGCCGCAGGACGTGATCACGCCGCGCGCAGCCACGACTCTGCTGCGATACGCAGCGCAGCAGCCCTGGGGAGCGGTCTACCGCGCATCACTTCCCATCGGCGGAGTCGACGGCACCCTCCAGAACCGCTTCAAGGAGCCGCCGCTCAAAGGCAATGTCTTCGCCAAGACGGGAACGCTCGCCGAAGTCCACGCCCTGAGCGGCTACCTCGTCGCATCGAGCGGCCGCACGCTGGTCTTCTCCATCCAGTGCAACGACCACTCTCCCATCACCGACAATACCCGCGAAGCCATGGACAAGGTAGTGGCAGCCATCGCCGCCGCAAATTAGATTATCGCCACTGTAAAAGCGGGAAGCAGCTAAAAACAAATAAGTTCAAAAATGAGTTGACTCGGCGATGATGCGCTCGTTGAGACTGAACTTTAGTAAACAGAAGTGCGTTTATGAGGACTGTAGATGACCGGAAGTGTTAGGGTGATGGGCGTGAAACCGTATCCTAAGTATCTCGATTGGCTGCGCTATCTATCCGCCTGGATGTTGTATTTCTATGGCGTGAGCAAGCTTACTGGCCATCAACTCACCGTTCCCTCGTGGGTGGCACAGAAGCCGATAGGCTCGCTCGATGGTTATACGCTGACCTGGTACTACTTCGGCTACTCGCACACGTATAAATACATTCTCGGCTCTATTCAGGTTATTGGCGCTTCACTATTGCTGTTTCGCAAGACGGCCTTGCTTGCTGCTCTGATAATGACGCCGATGATGGTCAACATCATGCTCATAAACATCTTCTACTCAATTACATTTGGCGCGGAGCGCACAGCCTCCTTCATCCTCGGGTGCATGCTCTTGCTCTTATGGCATGAGCGTGATGCACTTTTCCAAATATTGTGGATCAGCCAATCGTCAGAGTTGAAATCCCAGCAAAAGCTTCATTGGACATTCCGAACGCTGATACTCCTTTTCGTGTTGGGGGAGATAATACTTGGCAGCACACTGCTGGCTCATTAGAACAGTCGCGTCCACCCCTCGAAGATTGCCGCTAAGGCGCTTGAAACGAAGAGATGCCGAGCAATACCGCAATCTTGCGATAGATCAAGCATTAACGAACAGGTATCAGTCCCCATAAATCGGCTTGTGTTTACTGATCATGAATTCAATTGTTACCAACAGGCCAACGCGCTTATTCAGCCTCAACACAGCTCTTACACTGAACTTGATATGAGTGCGCCCCTGCAACCAAGGCTCTTCATCATCTGCGGATTACCCGGTTGCGGCAAAACAACCCGCGCCAGGCAGCTAGAAGATAGGTTCCGCGCCATCCGTTTTTCGCCAGACGACTGGCTCACCGACCTTGCGCTCGATATTTATGACGAAGCAATGCGCGAGAAAATCGAAGCTCTGCAATGGAAGCTTGCCCAGGCTCTTCTCGATCGCGGTCTTTCCGTAATCATTGAATGGGGCACATGGGGACGGTCTGAGCGCGACACACTTCGCCTCACAGCAAAAAATCTCGGAGCAGCCGTAGAACTGCATTACCTCTCCGCTCCCATTGACGTTCTATACGAGAGAATCCAGCAAAGGAACAGGGAGTATCCGCCCATCGCACGCAGCGATCTCGAGCAGTGGGCCGAGCTCTTTGAAGAACCGACTCTGGAAGAACTGGCCCTCTTCGATCCCCCCGTAACTGATCTATAAATGTGCAGCCTGAAAGAGCTGTTCAGAATTCATCAATCACCACAACCCCTGTAGTGCCGTAGCTCGCCATCGCTTCGAGCACACCAGTCACGCCATCCAGGTTCACTTTCTCGCGCACCACCAGACCCGGTTTCAGAATCCCGGCCTCGCACATCGCCAGCATGGTGCTGTAACGCTGGCCCTGCATTCCAAATGCGCCGTACAGTTTCAGCTCATGCAACAGGATGACATCGATAGGCAGCGGCACATCACCCGCTTCCTTCCTCGTAGTGTGTCCAAGCTGGACATGCCGCCCAAGCTTGCGCAGTGAGAGCACCGAATTGCGGCATGTTTCCGCAATGCCAAGCGCATCGATGGAAACCTGCGCGCCTCCCCGTGTCAGCTCTCGTATCGCCTCAACCGGATCCTCCCTCCGGCTATCTATCGTATGCGCGGCGCCCAGCTCCCGCGCCGCTTGAAGTGCCTTCTCTGAAGTATCGACGGCGATGACATTTCCACCAACCGCTGCCGCGATCTGTACGGCGGAAAGCCCCATCCCTCCAACTCCATGAACTGCGACCCACTCTCCGCCGCGGACATTGGCCTTGTCTACGACTCCATGAAATGCAGCCATATAACGGCAGGCCATGCTGGCCGCATCCACAAACGGAATCGCGTCCGGCAGTCGCACAAGATTGACATCCGCAAAACGGACTGCGACATATTCTGCAAATGCTCCCCAGTAGGAGACCCCGGGCACAAGCTTTGCGCCTGAATCGCAAATGTGCTGGTTCCCGCTGCGGCACCATTCACACGTTCCTTCCCCTGGATTCATTGGGAAGATCACGCGATCACCCTTCTTCCATTGCCTCACCTCTGCTCCAACCTCTTCGATCGTGCCGCTGAACTCATGCCCCAATACAAACGGAGGCTTGATCGCGAGCCCTCTCCACTCCCAGTCACCGGTCCAGAGATGCCAGTCTGTGCGGCAGATACCGTTTGCGCCGACGCGGAGAATCACGCCATCAGGCGGGCATTCAGGATCCGCAACATTCATGACAACCAGAGGCTTCGCCAGTTCTTCCACAACCGCTGCCCGCATGCAGAATCTCCTATTCTTTGTCGATTGACAAAGAATAGGAGATTGCCTATCGTTCTGTCAATTGATACTCATGGATAGACCTATGGCAGGACGCCCCCGGGAATTCGACCGAAACACCGCGCTTGAGCGCGCTCGCGATCTCTTCTGGGAGCGAGGCTATGAAGGCGTCTCCATGTCTGATCTCGTGGAGCGGCTCGGACTCGCATCAGCTCGTCTTTATGCCGCTTTTGGCTCCAAGGAAGATTTGTTTCGCGAGGCAGTCGCGCTCTATGAGTCGCGCGAAGGCGGGTTCGCGGATCGTGCGTTGTCCGAGCCTGATATTCAGGAAGCAATCCGTCGGATGTTTCGCGATGGCATTGAGCTTTACACCCGCAAATCAGGGCCTCGCGGCTGCATGGTAGTTTCCGCCGCAACCAATTGCACCGCAGGCAATTCTCCAGTGATGGAGTGGCTCGCCGGCCATCGCCGCAGAAGGACCGCAGCGATTGCGAAGCGCTTGAAACAAGCCGTCCGCGAGGGAGACCTGTCCAGGAAGACGGATGCTCAATCATTGGGAGATTTATATGCGACGGCGCTCCACGGCATCTCCGTTCAGGCGCGTGACGGGGTCTCGCGCGAGCGTCTTATGGCAATGGTTGCTCCCTTGATCGCTCTTCTCCAGGTCCATCCTTAAACGTAGAACCGTGCAACGCACTCATCACTTCTCAAAAAGCTCCAAAGGAATTGCTTCCCCCATCGCCCGATACCCCGCTGGAGATGGATGCAGGTGGTCCCCGCAGTCGAACTCAGGCCGCAGCCGTTCAGGGTGCTCCGGATCGGCCACAATCCTGTCGAAATCCACCACCGCATCGAAATGCCCCGCAGCGCGAATCCACGCATTCACCTTCTGCCGGTCGTTTTCATTGGCCGCGTCCGGATGATAATAACCCGAGCCGCCAAAGGGCATGATCGTTCCACCAATGGCCTTGATGCCATGCGCATGCGCGCGCCAGATCATCTGCTGGTAAGCTCCGGTCATGCGCCGCACCAGATCTTCGTGCTGCTCTTCTGTGGCCGCGCCGGTGCGCGTCAATGTCCCGAGATCATTGATCCCCTCAAGCACAATGACGTAGCGAACACCCGTCTGCGCTACAACATCGCGATCAAATCGCGCCAGTGCATTCGGCCCCAGCCCATCGAGCAACAACCGGTTTCCGCCAATGCCGTGATTGAGCACAGCCACATGATTGGTCGCCGCAGAGTGCTGCAGCTGTGCAGCCAGTACATCCGGCCAGCGGTCATTGCCGTTCGTCGTCGCGCCGTGGCCGTCCGTAATCGAATCTCCGAGCGTCACCACCGACCGCGCATCCGCCGCAGCCGATACATCTACTCCGGAAAGAAAATACCAGTGATCGATCGACTGCGCCGCCGGCATTTCAGCGGCAGAAGCCGCCACGCCCGCAGCCAGATAGGAAGTCGAGCGCGACCCCGGATGGCCCGTCTCCTGTCCCGGCGCTGCTTCGATCTGCATCGTGATCGCCAGGTCTGATAATGCCGTCACCGGATAGTCCAGCGGATCGGAAACATACTCCGCGCCCATCGGGATCAGCACATCCTCGCGCTCATTGAACTTCACCGCCCGGTCAGAAGCAGGATCGATGCGATTCGCCGCCGGCGAAAGCGGCCGCGCCACGTGCACCGCCGTCAAGTGCAGCGGAGCCGTACCAAAACTATTGGACACGCGCACCCGGATCATCTGGCCACCAACCGTGAGGTGCACAATCTGGCGCAGTATCGCATGGTTCAGTCTCTCCATCGGCACTGCATTGTTCGGTTCCGGAACCTGCTGCGAAGCCGCCCACGATCCGACCCATGCAACCGAAACCTGCGCATACGCGGTAACTGTAGCAACGAAAAATATCAGGAAAGCGAAACAGTCTCTGGCCCTCGCGAATGTCATGGTCACGCTCCTCATGCGCCTCTTCAAGCCTAATTTTTACCATTTAATACGTGCCACAAACTAAATAAAAAAGATAATCGAGCTCTTTGGAGCCGCACAACCCGGCATCGCCTTGCGCAACACCCGTCTCCTTGACGAAATAGGAGAACGAAGCGTACTCTCCTATTCCAAATAGGAGAGCGCACGATGCCAAAGCGAATTGATCTTCCGCAGGGCGCGCTGGAAATGCTTATCTTAAAAGCGGTATCCCTCGGCCCGCTGCATGGATACGGCATCCTGCTCCGCATCCAGCAGATTTCCGGTGAGCGCCTTGAGATTCTGCAAGGCTCGTTCTACACCGCCATCTATCGTCTCGAGCGCAATGGATGGATCCAGGGCGAGTGGGGAGAATCGGAGAACAACCGAAGAGCCAAGTTTTATAGCCTCACGGCGTCCGGCAGACGCCAGCTCAAAGAAGAAACAGCAAAGTGGTCAGACATGGCAAGTGTTGTCGCCGGCATTCTGAAGACAAAAGCGGAGGAGCTATGAGCCTCTTCGCCGCGCTCCGCTGCTGGTGGAAAGCGATTCTCAATCGCTCCCGCACGGACCATGACGTCAAAGAAGAATTCCAGTTTTATATCGACTCCTACGCCGCCGATCTCATCCGGCAAGGTATGGAACCAGCCGAAGCGCAGCGCCAGGCGCGCATCGCTCTCGGTCGCGCAGAAACACAGAACGAAAAGTACCGGGCGGCCATCGGCCTGCGCGCCTTCGACGAACTCGGCACTGACATCCGCTATGGACTGCGCTCGTTATTCAAAAACCTCGGATACGCAAGCGTCGCCATTCTTTCGCTCGCCTTAGGTATCGGCGCCACTACGGCAATGTTCAGCCTGATCTACGCAGTCCTCATCCACCCCTTCCCTTACGCAGATTCCGACCGGATCATGAATCCGGTCCTCATCAACGAGGAGCGCCCACAGGAAGTGCGATGGTTTGCCACAATCGCTTCGCAGTTCCAGGTCTTGCGACATGCGAAATCAATTGAGGATCTATTGGGATTTGCCTCAGCAAACACCGAGCTTACAGGGAGCAATTTTTCGGAAGATGTGACAGCAGTTTATCTAACCGAGAATGCCGATACGTTTTTCGGAGTACCAGCATTGCTGGGACGCGGCATACAACCCTCTGACGCTCAAACTCGCCAGCCTGTTGCTGTTTTGAATTACCGCTTCTGGCAGCGCCATTTTCAGGGCGATCCTTCAGTGATTGGTCGAACGCTGCAGCTCGATCATGTGAATTACACGATCGCCGGCGTCATGCCGCGCAGGTTTACGTTCAACGATACGATCTCGATCGGAGATGTATATCTGCCAAGAAACCTGCTTCACGATACCGTAAACCCTCCAACCATGTGGCCATTTATTCCTTGGATCAAGCTCAAGCCCGGCGTCAGTCCAGCTGAAGCGAACGCCGAGTTGGAAGCCATCGTCCGGCAGTTTGCGAAAGAGCTTCCGCAACGATATCCCAGGAAATTTCATATGCAGTTGCAGCCAATCATTGCTCCCTACAGCCAGAACACAGGCAGAATGCTTGCCCTGCTTCTGATCAGTGTCGCGCTGCTGCTCGCGATCGGCTGTGCTAACTGTTCCATCCTCATGCTCGCCCGGGGTTCCGTGCGGCAGCATGAATTGGCTTTGCGGCAAGCAATAGGGGCAAGCCGCTGGAGAATCATTCGCCAGCTTCTGATCGAGTCGTTAGTGATCGCTTTTTCTGGAGCAGTCTTCGGAGTAGCAGCCTCCTACTGGCTGGCCAGGCTGCCTGTGCAACTCGCACCTGATTCTTTTCCTCCTGAGTCTCTCGTGCGCATCAACCTGCCTGTTCTCGGCTTCTCACTGGCATTGGCAGTGGGCGCAGGTGTCCTCTTCGGTCTGTTCCCGGCGCTGAGACTATCCCGCACAAATATGTCCCAGATGATGCAATCGGGCCTGCGAAGAATCCCCGGAAGCAGAAAGAACAATAAATTCAATCCGCTCATTACAGGACAGATTGCACTTACTCTCCTTCTCATGACGGCAGCAGGCACAGCGACAGCGGGCTTTCTCCGCCTGACACGAGTTCCTCTTGGCTATGATCCGCAGCATGTAATGCAGATTGGCATCATGACACACTGGAAAGACGCCAGGACCTGGGCAGGAATTAAAGCGTGGCCGGACCGGGTTGCTTATTTTGAGCAGATTCGGCAGAAGATTGCTTCCGTTCCCGGTGTCATCTCAGTCGCAGCCGGAACCTTTTCCGCTCCGCCCGACAGTGGCGTCGAACAAAAATTTGAACTGGAAAGCAAAACTGCAAACAGCGAGTTGCTGGCCCGTCTACACCGGATCAGCCCCGAATATTTCTCAACCCTGAGAATTCCGCTTCTTGCCGGCCGGATATGGAACCAGACGGAGAACACACGCGGCGATTCCGTCGCCATCGTCAACGAGAGCTTCGCTCGCCGTTATCTGGCAGAAGGCAACGCAATAGGCCAGCAGGTTCGGATGCCTGACCTGAAAGCCCTGACACCCCTGGTGGCAGCATCGTCCAACAGCGCAGGCTGGCGGCAGATCATCGGCATCGTGGGCGATGCGCGGAACGATGGAATCGACCGCCCGGTACTTCCGGCAATTTACGTGCCGTACACAACTATGATGGAGCCCTTCGCGCAGTTCGACATACGCACTCAGGGCGAGCCACTCGCATACCTGCATTCCATCAGGCAAGCCGTGCAATCCGTCTCCTCCGACCAGCAGGTCTCCAATGGAACCTACGATCTGAAAGACGCCATCGAGCGTGACTCGCAATGGACGCGCCAGCGTCTCTTTTCCGTTCTCTTCGGATGTTTTTCTGCGTTGGCGCTGCTGCTCGCTCTTGCGGGATTGTTCAGCGTTGTCTCTTACAGCGTGGCGCAAAAGACCGCTGAATTCGGCGTCCGCATGGCCCTGGGAGCATCCCGCAGCCATATCTTATGGATTGCCACACAGGTTGCAGTCCGAAGCGTCATGGTTGGCATTGCCGACGGGCTGACCATCGACCTGCTCACCCACAAACTGTTAACACGCTGGATGAACAACAGCGATCTCGGCTCTCATGCTCTCGCGCTCGCGGCTTTGCTGCTTGCCGCCTGTTCGATCATCGCCTGTCTACTGCCTGCGAGGCGCGCCGCTTCGATTCATCCAGTGGAAGCACTAAGATATGAATAGCCCGGAAATTACTTAAGCCCGTTACATCCGCAGCCGCAGCGCAAACTGCGCCACACGTGGATCGGTAATCGTGCTGGAAATGCTGCCGAAAGCCGCGGCGCCAAAGCTTCCATTCGGCTGCCCGAAAGCCGGCGTGTTCGTCACATCGAACAACTCGCCGCGAAACTCCAGATCAGTCTCTTTGGCGAAAGTCCAGTGCTTCGCCAGCGCCAGGTCAAGATCGCGATAAGCCGGCCCACGCACCGGGTTGCGCGATGCATTGCCGATCGTGAACTGCGGCGCCGGCGCAAAGGCAGCGGTGTTAAAGAACTTCGCCGGAGTTCTCTCGCCTGCATCAAGCGAAGTCTTGCCCGTTACGTTCGGCCGCTGCAGCACGAACCCGGCAAACGAGTTGAGATTGGTCGCCTGCGTCACCGTCACCGGCATGCCTGACTGCAGAGACAGAATCGCATTCAGCGCCCATCCTCCCAGCGCGGCATTCGCCCATCCCTTCGAGGCAAACGCATGGCCTCGTCCCGCAGGCAGCTCATAAATGCCGCTGGCCGTCAGCACATTCGGCATATCACCGCTCGATGAATCACGCTCCAGCCATGGACGAAACGTATCAGCCGCAACCAGGCTGCTCGAATTCGGCGCCGACAGCACAGTCGAAGAAAACACCGAAGAAGCATCATCAATCAGCTTGGAGTGCGTGTAGCTGAACAGCAGGTAGATGCCATGATGAAAGCGCTGCTCCACCTTAGCCTCAATCGCGTTGTAATTGGTTGTGCCGCTGTTGTTGCGATAGATGGCCACATTCTGGAACCGTGGATAAGGTTTCAGCAGTTGCGCCGCTGTTGTCGTCTTGCCTCCAATCGGGCTCGAAACCGGCAGCTCACCATAGTAGGGATTGGGCACGCTCTTCGTCAGCGCAGCGCCCTCGCTCAGCTGTTCGGTAGTGAGCTGGTTGAGATTGGAATCCGGAATGCCGACATGCACAACATGCGAGCCTACATAGGCAACCTCAAAGCTCAGATCATTGGTCACCGCGCGCTGCACCGCAAGGTTCCACTGCTCGACATAGCCCGAGCCCGCTTTGCGATTCACGGTATACACGCTCTGGCCCAATCCCGCATCCGGCGTCAGCGGAATCGGCGCCACCGTGGGCCCATTCGAAAGCGCGAATGCGGCATTTACATTGTCGAGCGTGCGCTGCTGCACATTCTGGATGAAAGGAAACTGCGGCGTCGTAAACGGAGTCGTGATACCCGACTGGTCAATAAACACAATCCCGAAGCCGGAGCGCACCACCGTCTTCGGATTCACGGAATAAGCAAGACCGATGCGCGGAGCAAAGTTGCCGTAGTGCAGTTCGCGCGCGCTGCGCGAAAAGCCGTCGACGCCCAGATAATCCAGCTGCTGCGTCACCAGATTGAACACCGCTCCCTGGTTATTCTTTTCCGTCGAAGGCTCATGCAGCGTATAGCGCACGCCCAGGTTCAGCGTCAGGTTCGGCAGCGCCTTCCAGTCGTCCTGCACAAAGTACTCATGGATAAAATCGCGCGGGCGAATCTTGCTCTGCTGCAGGTCAATCTGGAATGTATCCACCTGTCCCAGCAGGAAGCTCGCCAGAGCATTGCCGCTGCTCGATACACCCTGCTGGTTCGTGCCTGTCACAGAAAAAGCAAAGGAGCCGGTCGGGTTCGGCGGTGAAACCGTATTGAGCTGATACCAGCGAAAGTCAATGCCCACCTTAATGGCATGAGCGCCCTTCTCCCACAGCAGCGTGTCGCCCAATTCCCACACGCCTGTCTGGTATTGCGAGAACGTTCCTGCCGAAGGTCCCAGCTGCTGGAACCCTGCAATCGTAAAGAGCGGCAGCGCATTATTGAAAGCGGCATTCGTCGGAATGCCTGGAATCCCCAGCGCATCCGATGCAGTCGAGCCCAGCGTTGTGCCGGCAATATTGTTGCTGCGCCGCGTGTAGCCAAGCCGCGCATCGTTCACTACTGACGGGGAGAACGTATGCGTCTCATGGAACACAGCCTGCTGCCCCAGAACATTCGACAGCCCCACCACATTGCCCGTCCCGATCACCGAACCGCTGATCGCACCGCTTCCATCCGGCAGCGGCGTCACCGGATTCTCCACCTCGTGATAGTAGGTGTACCGGCCAAAGGCGCGGTCGCGCTCGTGATACGCTCCGTCTACGCGAACATCAAACTGGTTCTGGTGGTCGTCATCATTCGCCGTGCGGACATAATTGTTAGCCGCACCGGAGCTCGTCGGCGTAGGAAAGCGCGCGAGCAGCGCCGCAGCCACCGGATCAAGCGGCTTGTTGATCACATCGTTCGGGAACTCCTGCCGCACCGTCTGCCCACTCACCACCGTCGATGTCGACGGATCGTAGATGTGCGACACGCCGGTAAAAATACCCTGCCGTTCGGCAAGCGTCGGAATCGTCGAAGTGCGCGTGACGCCGATGCGTTGCTTGATCCCCTGATAGTCCCCGAAGAAGAACAGCCGGTCATGCACGATCGGCCCGCTGATCGTGCCGCCATAAAGATTGCGTCGGTACTCCGGCTTTGGGCCGGTACGCGCAAAGTAGCTCCTGGCATTCAGGTCTTCGTTGCGCAGAAACTCAAACAGGCTGCCATGAAAATTATTCGAGCCCGAACGAGTGGCCACATTCACCACGCCGCCGTTGAAGCGTCCAAACTCAGCGGGCACATTGTTTGCTTCAATCGTGAACTCCTGAATGCCATCAATAATGGGAAAGAACGCAACCTGCCCCGGCTCCGGCTGCAATGCTGAAATGCCATCGAAGAGATATTCATTGGTTCGCGGACGTCCGCCATTGATGCGCGGCAGCTGCGTTCCCTGCGGCAGCTCCACACCCGGAGCCAGCTGCGCCAGCTGAATAAAGTTGCGCGCGTTGAGCGGCAGGGCCAGCACGGCCGTTCCCGGAACAGTCGTCTGAATATTGCTCGTCTGCGTCTGGAGCAGCAGCGCATCCTCAGTCACAGTCACTGTCTCATGCACGCTGCCCGCTGAGAGCGCCAGATCAAGCCCCACCGTCTGACCCACGCGCACTACGATCCCTGAGCGTTCCAGCCGCTGAAAACCGGAAGCTTCGACGCTGACGGAATAAGTCCCGGACACTAGGTTCGGAAAAACATATTCTCCTTCCGAGCTGGAAGTAGTCGACTGCATTACCTGGGTCGCCGTCTGCGTAAGATCCACGTGGGCAGAAACCACCGCATTCCCCGAGGGATCGGTGACGCGGCCTTTCAGCTCGCCAGCAATCTGCGCCTGAACAGATAGGGATGCAAAAACAAGAAAAATACCGCCCAGAAAACAGCGTAAAGACCAGGACACAGCAATCTCCTCGGATAGCGGAAGTCAAAAGAATTACCTATCCAAGCTACACCATGTTTCGTATTGATTTATGGATGTATATCGAATTTATTTGAACTAAATCATATATATATATCGATCACAGGATCTCACCACACATACCGTATACTCGTAACCAGCAAAGGCAGCCACCAGGTAAGGATTCCCCCTCCCGCTCGGTTCCGCAGCAATTGTTCAAGTCCAACACAAGCAGTTCACAGGAAACATATGTTTCATGCACGTTGCGGGACGCGTGTCCCCGTTTTGTGCCTGTCCGCGCTCATTGCGGTCGGGCTGTTTGCTTTCTCTACCTCAGTCCCGGCCCAGACTCCATCAGAGGCTGTCGTCGCCAACCGCATTACGCAGCCCATCAATCCTGATGCACGCATCACACTTCAGCACAACATACATCCGCTGGCACTGCCGCGCTTCGATCGGGGAGCCGCACCGGAGTCCATGTCCACAGGGCGGATCATGCTGCTACTCAAGCGCAGCGATGCGCAGGAGTCAGCACTCAGGCAGTTTCTCAGCGATGTGCAGAACCCGGCTTCGCCTAGCTACCGCAAATGGCTTACTCCGGCACAGTTCGGCAAGTCGTATGGCATCAGTGATGCGGACCTGACTGCCGTCACCGCCTGGCTGCAGTCGCAGGGCTTTACCGTGGACAAGCTGCCGCAGGCGCGCAACGCCGTCATCTTTTCCGGAAACGTCGCTCAGACTCAGCAGGCCTTCCACACCGCCATTCACAGCTACTTCGTCAACGGCGAAACACATTACGCCAATGCAACCGATCCGCAGATTCCCGCCGCGCTCGCCCCGGTCATCGGCGGCATTGCGTCATTGCATGATTTCCGCCCCCATCCATACGCAACGGTAAAGGCCACAGCCCACTTCGACTCCGAAACCCACACCATCAAACCCGATCTCACCCTCCAGGACCAGCAGGGGAATAATTATCTCTTCGTAAATCCAGCGGACGCAGCGACCATCTATGACACGCCTGTTCCGGTACTGAATCCCAGATACACTGGAACGACTTATGATGGAAGCGGGATAAACATAGGTATCGCTGGTGTCAGCAATCTTGGCTGTGAATCCTGCAACTCATCGGATGTTGACAACTACCGTAGCGCCTTCCTGCCTTCGCTCTATGCCATTTACTCACCGACCATCATTGTTGACGGCAATGATCCAGGCATGGTTCCTGGCGGTGCTGCAATTGAAGGTCTGCTGGACAATGAAGTGGCCGGAGGCGTTGCTCCTGGTGCAAAGATCTACTTTTATATTTCCGCTGATACCGATATCCAGTCCGGACTCTTTCTCGCCATCTATCGCGCCCTCGACGACAACGCAGTCAGCATTCTGAATGTCAGTTTCGGCCAGTGTGAAGCCTTTCTTGGCACCAGCGGCAACTTACAAGTATTGAACGCCTGGGAACAGGCAGCGGCACAGGGCATCAGCGTCACAGTTTCGACGGGCGACAGCGGCTCCGCAGCCTGCGATGATCAGAACACTGAGAAGACTGCGCAAAACGGCCTCGCTGTGAATGGCCTTGCATCCACGCCTTATAACATCGCAGTCGGCGGCACAGACTACAACATTCTCAGCAGCCAATTCAGCACCTATGTAAACGCAACCAATAGCTCGTCCAACTACTACCGGACCGCTCTCAATTACATCCCGGAGAGTCCATGGAACGATTCCACCACTGCCAACGGTAGCGGCTACACATCAAATAGCCCGGATAAAGACAGCAAAGCAAATACCAATATCGTTGGCGGAGGTGGCGGCATAAGCAGTTGCACGCAGTCGACAATTTCCGGAAATACGGTAACCTGCACAGCAGGCTATTCGCAACCATCATTCCAGCGCGGAATTGTCCCCAATTCTATTTTTTCCAGTGCTTTTGTCACTCGTGCTGTTCCCGATGTTTCCTTCCTTGCTGCCAACGGCAAATATAAGGCGCTATGGGTCATCTGCGCGGACGGCTATCTTAATGGATCTGGCCCGCAGGGAACAGCAGGGGCAGACTGTCAGAACGGAAATGGGCAATTCACCAGCGACGCCACCTTCACAGGCGTCGGAGGAACCTCAGCGGCAGCTCCCGCCTTCGCCGGTATGCTCGCACTCATATCTCAATCCCAGGGCGGCGCTCGTCTCGGACAGGCAGACTATGTCCTGTATAATCTTGCGGCACAATCATCGCTTTATGGAACTGTCTTCCACGATATCGCAGCCGGCAACAACTCAGTCTATTGCGCCTCCGGCTCAAACGACTGCGGGCCCAATAGCTTCGTAACGGGATACAATGCTGCCGCAGGTTACGACGCGGCCACTGGCCTCGGGAGCTTGGATGTGGCTCAGCTGGCAGCTAACTGGGGAAATGCCAAATTCACGTCGAGCAGCACAACCTTGCAAATGGGCGCAAGCTCTACCGGGTTGAGCACTTCGCCGAGTGTGAATGTACAGCATGGTACGCCTCTATATTTCAGCGTCAGTGTGAATCCAGCACAGGCAACAGGCGACGTCGTTATTGCGCCTGCTGGCACTACGCTGACATTGTCAAACGGAAGCGCAACAGGCTCATCCAGCGCACTTCGGGGCGGCAATTATGCAGTGATTGCGCGTTACGGTGGGAACAGTACTTACGCTGGCAGCACATCGAACAACATCGATGTAACCATATCTCCTGAACCCAGCGCGACTCTTCTCAACGTCTACATCTACGATCCTTCTACTGGCCGCTCTTATACGGGTTCTGCCGACAGCATTCCTTTCGGTCAGTTCAACTTCGCAGATGCCCAGCCTGTTTGCGGCAGTTGCATCTCCCCAGGCGGTAAGATTACGCCCAACGGTGTCGCCACTGGCAGCATTTACTTTTACGAAAACGGCAATATGTTTTTCCACACTCTCATTGCGAGCAACGGCATAGCTACTCTCACCAACTATCAGAATCCTGGATTCAGTTTCGCTACAGGCAGCCACAGCATTACGGGTCAATACTCCGGAGACCAAAGTTTTGGCGCCAGCACGAGCAGCGCTATTTCGTTCACTGTCGTTCCAGCCAGCACCACGACCACAGCCACTTCGAGCGCTGCGAGCATTGCTTCGACCGCAAATGTAACCATTACGGTTGCAGTTGCAGCCAACAGTATAGGCACGCCTCCTTCCGGCACAATCCAGTTCTATAAAGGATCGGCCGCTCTCGGTAACGCCGTTCCTTTAACGCAGGCCTACAGCCCTACAACCGGCCTGGTGCAATCGACGGCAAGCATCTCAATCTCGGGAAGCCAGCTCGTTGCCGCCAACACCGCCAGGCTCGGGTATATAGGCTTCCCCGGGGAAATCTCCGGCGGAGCAGCCATGGCCTGTGTCTTCTTCTTTGCCATTCCGAACCGCCGCCGAAACTGGCGTGGTTTCCTGGCCCTTATCACTCTAGTCTTCGTCATCTCCACCATTACTGCATGCAGTGGCGGCGGCAATAGCAGTGGAGGAGGAACAACACGTACAGGGAGCACCAGCAGCACGGCCACCATCACCGCGAAATACAGCGGCGATACAAACTACACTGCGTCCACCTCAACAGCAATCACAATCACGGTAACGCGATAACCTGCACCAAGGGGTTGTCCTGAACGAAGCGCAGTGCGATGAAGGATCTGCTTCATCGCACCCTTCGCGCACTGCGATCACTTATGATGAACACATAGCCTTGTCAAAAAAACAGAAACAATTCCTTGGCATTGTGGCAGCCCTCATCATCATCGGCTGCCGGCCATCGCTCCCGCCTTCAAAACCGCTGAACCAGCTCACTCCGGAAGAAGCAGAAGGCCGGCGAGTGTTCGTGAACCGCTGCAGCCGCTGCCACAATGCCGACAGTGACACAGCCCTCAACGGGCCCGGACTCTTCGGCCTCTACCGCCGGAAGTATCTCCGCAACGGCATGCCGGCGAATGACGACCGCGTCACCGACATCATCGAGCATGGCCGCGGTATGATGCCTGCGATGGGCAATACCATGGACGAAGAGCAGCTCGCGGCCCTCATGGCCTACCTGCACACGTTATGACCAACGAAGTGAAAGGCCCGCTCCCGGGCATGGCCGTTATCTCGCTCTGGATGCTCATGCTCTGCGGCATCGGCCTCTACGGAGTCATCACGCACCATCTGCCCATGGCCGTCACCGTGCTGTGCGCCTTCTTCGCCGCGGCCGCCAGCGGTCTTCTCCAGCAGCGCCGCTGGGGATGGGCGCTCGCTCTCGCCGCAGCATTTCTCTCCATGTGCTATGGAGCGTACATGCTCGTGCGCTTCCACCAGGCGCCGCTGATCGTGATGATCGCCGTCAATCTGATCTTCTTCCTCTACCTCGTGCGGCCCGAGGTGATCGAGCGCCTTCGTTAATCGCCGTTTACAATAGAAGGTTATGGCCACAGCCCCGGAACTCATACAGATTGACCTCGCTCCGCGCAAGCCCGCTCCCAAGCCGGAGTGGCTGAAGGCCCGCGCCCCCGTAGGCGACAACTACCACGACCTCAAGAAGCTCGCGCGCAGCCTCAATCTGCATACCGTCTGCGAATCCGCACACTGCCCCAACATCGGCGAGTGCTGGAACCATCGCACAGCCACCTTCATGATGCTGGGCAACACCTGCACGCGCCGCTGCGGCTTCTGCGCCGTTCCCAAGGGCCGCCCCGATGCCATTGATTTTGACGAGCCGCGCCGTGTCGCTGAAGCTGTGGCTGAGCTTGGACTGAAATTCGCCGTCATCACCAGCGTCAATCGCGACGACGATATTCTTGGAGGCGCGCGCGCCTTCGCCATGGTCATCAAAGAAATTCGCAGGCAGGCTCCGGGCTGCCAGGTCGAAGTCCTGATCCCTGATTTTCAAGGCAACGAGGAAGCCATTCGCATTGTGGTCGAAGCGCATCCCGAGATCCTCAATCACAACACGGAATCAGTCCCGCGCCTCTACCGCGCCGTGCGTTCCGGAGCGCGCTACGAGCGCACACTGCGCCTGCTCGAATACTCGAAGGAAATCGATTCGACCGTCACCACCAAGTCCGGCGTCATGGTCGGCCTCGGCGAAGAGATGGATGAGTTGCTCCAGGTCTACCGCGATCTCGCCGCTGTAGGAACCGACGTGCTCACCATCGGCCAGTATCTGCGCCCATCGAAAGACCATCTGCCTATGGCGCGCTACTACACGCCCGACGAGTTCTCCTTCATGAAACAGGAAGCGCTGAAGATGGGCTTCCACCACGTTGAATCAGGTCCGCTTGTCCGCTCCTCGTACCATGCCCACGAACAGGCAAACTCCTCCGGCGTCGTCTGCCAATAAATATCGCTAATTGCAAAAGCCCCCGCTTCTGAACAATGCAGAATTGCAGCCGGCAATACTGTGTCGGTTATGGGTGGGCTCTTCCGGCATCTATGAATAAATTGGGTCACTCGCAATAGTTACCTTACATAGTTACCTTTTCCAAGTTAGCTGGCTAGTTATCGCAGTTACCATGAATTACCTTCGCGAAAGTTACCATCAAAAAACTGTGGAAAACCTTGAATATCAGGGGTTCTGGGATAACTTAATTTCTATTTCCGGGTATCTTACTTACAAGAACTGTTACACGGTAAGTTACAGTTCACTCTCGTCAGCAACTAAAGACCTGCAATCCCAGGACATCTGAAACAACTGCGTTGTGCGCGTTGTGCAGGAGGAATCTGTACGCGGTCCGAGAGATTCCAGTTAAGGTGGCCCATGAATTTCCCTCGAGTATTTGCTCGAATCCTTCCCCTGTCTCTGTTGTTAGCTGTTTCGGCCGGTGCGTTCGCGCAGGTCCCAGGCAAGATGCTCGCTTTATATAGTCAAGCCTCGACAGATCCTGCCGATGCAGTGTGCCCGCGTTTTCCTGCAGGATCGCAGGTCACTGATCCGCCGGAGTTAACCAGCCAGAATGGAATTCTGGAAGTTACCTTCAAGTTTCAGACTGCAGTGGATGCTCATGGATTGACGCGCTACTGCTACATCACAGATATGGGATCGCAGGCTCCCACGCTGCATGTTAGCCCCGGAGATAAGCTGGTCATTCATTTTCAAAATGATCTTCCATCATCACAGACGGCTGGCATACAGGTTTCAGACAATGCATGCAGCGCTCAGTCAATCGACGCCAGCTCAACGAATCTGCATTTTCCTGGGCTGAATATTGCCCCCGTGTGCCATCAGGATGAAGCGCTTCATACAGCTGTCTCGTCGCAGCAGTCATTCGATTACACTGTGCAGATTCCAGCCGATGAGCCGCCGGGACTTTATTGGTATCATCCGCAATTCAGTGAAGACCAGGTTCTTGGCGGAGCTTCCGGCGCGATCATTGTCGACGGCATTCAGAACTTCAACTCAAGCCTTGCCGGACTGCCTGAAAGAGTTTTCGTGCTGCGCGACCAGAAGGCTGCATCCTCAACAGCAACATCTGGGACTACGAGTCTGCAAACTGACTTATCGCTGAATTATGTTCCGGTTACTTATGCGGCGAATACTCCAGCGGTGATTCAGACAGCGCCATCAGAGCAGGAGTTCTGGCGCGTCCTCAATGCTTCTGCTGATACGCTTCTTGACCTGCAGGTCACCATCAACAATGTGGCGCAGCCATTCAAGGTTGTTGCGATTGATGGCGTGCCTTTGAAGAACAGCGATGGAAGTCCAACTTCCGAGACGCAGACCGACTATGTATTGCCGCCGGGCGCGCGTGTGGAGTTTGTTCTTACAACACCGGCCAGCAGTCAACAGGCGCAGCTCGTCACTAAGCCATGGAACAATGGCGCAAGTGGAGATTCTGATCCAGGCAGAATAATCGCCAGTATCCAGCCAACCTCTGCGGGTACGAGCGCTGAAACCTCGCTTGCAAAGCAACTGCCTGCAGCTGCAGCTCAGCAGGCAGTCACACGCTTTGCCGGGCTCAACAGCACATCCTCTACAACTCAGCGCAAACTCTATTTCTCGCAGAATGCGGACGCTTCGCAGGATTACCTGACAGTGGACGGCCAGACGCCTGCAGCTTTCGACAGGAGCGCGCCTCCCAGCATCACTGTTCCCGGCGGAACCGTGGAGCAGTGGACCATTGAAAACCGTTCGGAAGCGGATCATGCATTCCACATTGATCAGACCCACTTTCAGGTGCTCGCCATCGATGGACGGCCGGTCAATGACTCAAGCATGCGAGACACCGTGAATGTGCCGCACTGGAGCGGCAATACTTCTGATCCTTATCCCAGCGTGAAGCTTCTTATGGACTTCCGCGATCCTAATATCGCCGGGACATTTCTATATCAGGACGAGACCCTGTCTCATGCTGATCGCGGAATGATGGGAGCTGTTCAGGTTCAGGCTCAGGCAGCCACTCCTACAACCACGAAACTGACTGCATCTCCTGCGAATGCTGTGCTGGGACAGACAGTGACCTTCACCGCTACAGTCACTGGTTATTACCCAACAGTTGATCCGGAGACAGTAACCTTTCTTGATGGAACCACTGTAGTAGGCACGGCAACCATGGATAAGTCTGGTGTTGCCGTCTTCAAGACAAAAACACTGACACTTGGCACTCACTGGATCCATGCTTCCTATCCAGGAGATAAGTGGTTTGAGAGTTCCAATTCTTTCGCGGTTGAGGTCCAGGTTACACCGGCAACTACAACTACAACATTAACCGTCTCAGATGATCACCCTGTGCTGGGGCAGACCATAGCCTTCACTGCCACTGTCACCGGCTTCAATTCCGCTGTGCCGAGTGAAACTGTAACCTTCCTCGATGGAACAAGAGTAGTAGGCACAGCCACAACAAACAGTTCTGGCGTTGCGGTCTTCAAGACTAAGTCATTCAAACTCGGCACATACTGGATCCATGCTTCTTATCCGGGAAATACCTGGTTCGCAGCATCTACTTCTTATGCCATTAAGATCACCGTTTCGCCGGCGACGACTACGACTACGCTGACTACCTCCGCGACTAACATTGCGCCAGGCCAGCCAGTAACCTTCACGGCGTCTGTCATAGGTTTCAATTCCAGTGTCGATCCCGAGCCCATGACTTTCTACGATGGAGGGAAAGCTTTAGGCACTGCAACTTTGAGCGCGCCTGCTGCTGACCGGACCAGAACAGCTACCTACACAACAACAGCCCTTGCAGCAGGAACTCACTCGATCACTGCTTCCTACCCAGGAAATACATGGTTTGCAGGTTCTACTTCATCCGCAGTTACGGTTACCGTTGGCGGAGCAGCTGCAGCAACCGGATTCACTTTGACTGTGAACCCTGCAACTTTGACCGTTGTTCAGGGACAGTCTGCAACAGCAGACCTGACCGTGACACCTCAGGACGGATTTAATGCTCCGGTGTCATTCAGTTGTGAAGGACTGCCCGAGGGCGCGCAGTGCAATTTCAGCCCGTCCACGGTAACGCCTGATGGAACGAATGCAGTCAGCGGCAAACTTACAATCACTACATCTCAATCGACCGCGCTGCTTCATCCACGGTCATTGCCGCGCACCTTCTATGCCTTCTTATTGCCCGGGTTAGGCCTGCTGCTTGGCTTTGCCGGACGCAGTAAAAAACTCTACACAAATGGCCGGCTGCTTTGCATTCTTTTCGCACTGCTTGCCATAACTTCATGCCTGACTGCTTGCGGAGTTACTGTGAATCCCAATCCTCCGGGAATCAGCAGCAACGTTACAGTCACAGCTTCAGCGTCTTCCGGCACAACCCAGTTGAGTCATTCAGCGAATGTGACACTGACGGTCAAGCGCTAGGCGAGAACTTAAAATTCGACGCAGGCATTTCCCTGCCGTCACCCATGGCATTGTTTGTACAGGGCACAAACAATGCCATCTTTTTTGTGGGGGATATAGGAGCTTCCACTCACAGCTCAAGAGGCTTCCGACCATGACTCCAGAAAAGCAATCAGCTCTTCCGGAGGGCGAATCCATGCACTGGCAGCTGTCTCCCGGTATTCCGATCGCACCAGGATAGCCAGGCCCCGTCCGCGTAGAGCACGGAAACCGTCCTCGTCTGTGAGGTCGTCTCCGAGAAAAGCAACGGATGCGGTTGAATCTGCGCTCGCCAGGATGGCGCTGACAGCATCGCCTTTATCGGGACGGGCAGCACGAATCTCAACGCCGCCTTCAAAGGACAGAAGTTTGATTGCCGGTACTTCGTTGAATCTGCTCCAGTCCTTCTCGACACGGGTGCGAATGTCTGTAATTTCCTTTGCGCCCAGACCGCGCCAGTGGACAGCAACGCCTCCCGGCTTGATTTCAGCAATCGAAAGCAATCCCGATTGACGCAGCCAGTCTTCGGCTTGTTCAAGAATCGAGGAGGCCTCTGGATGGATCTCTGCGCGTCCGTATGCGCCGTCCGCCGAAATGTGCTCCATCCCATGCGCGCCCCATACTTCGAAATGCTTCAAGGGATGGAGCAGCTTCTGTATTTCACTGATCGGGCGTCCGGATACGATGGAGACCTTCGTTCCGCCTTTTTGAATGATCCGGTCCAGTAGCGGAATGATTCCCTGGTACGGGTAAGCTTTGTGGCGGTCCGTTTGGAACGGCGCCAGTGTGCCGTCGTAATCCAGGAGAAGTTGTGAAGTCGTCGTGCGATCCAGCCGGCGAAAAAAATCCGCGACTGCTGCATTTCGCTGGTTATCCTGCACGCCGGGCCTCGCCTGTAGTCGTCTTCACGACTTCGTCTCTGCTGAGGCGAAGATCACACAGTTCTCCGATCAGGCTGCCTGCCCACCAGTAAATGTTGTGCTCCTTGATGGATTGCCGCATGCGCTCCATGCGATCAGCCACTTCGCTCACATCCATCTCCAGCGCCTGTGCAATGGCGTCCCCCGTAGCCTCGGTATCGTAAGGGTTGACGATAATCGCATCACGCAAATCCCGGGCAGCGCCCGTAAACTGGCTCAGAATCAAAACGCCGCACCCATCTGAGCGGGAAGCGACATACTCCTTCGCTACGAGGTTCATTCCGTCATGCAGTGATGTCACCATGCAAAGGTGTGCCACGCGGTAATAGCGTCTCACCTCTTCATGACTGTGCTGGCGATTCAGAAGAACGATAGGCCGCCATTTGCCTTGTCTGAATCTTTCGTTGATGCGGTTCGCTTCGTGTTCCACTTCTTTTTGAAAATCCGCATACCGTGGAATCTGGCTGCGCGTGGGCGCCCCGATCTGAACAAAGGTAAATTTCCCCCGGTAGCGTGAATGCTTTTCAAGGAACGACTCTACTGCCTGGAACCGTTCAATGATGCCCTTGGTATAGTCCATTCGATCGACGCCGACACCCAGAAATGTTGTTTCGATTCCGAGTTCGGCAATCAGCGCGCTCCGCTCTTCTGCGCTGTTGCTTTCTGAAGGAGTCTCTTCCGTCATAAGAAAATCAACGCTGATGGGAAATGGCTGAACTGAGGACCAATGATTCTTCCGTCTGACCGAAAAATGCTCCCAGTCCACTCGCGCTTCGAGCACGCGATCCACGGTGCTGAGAAAATTGTTGCAGTGCGCCTGCACATGGAATCCGATTAAGTCTGCTCCCAGCAATCCATCCAATATTTCCTGCTGCCATGGGCAGATGCTGAATGCTTCAGGGTTCGGCCACGGAATATGCCAGAAGATGGCAACCCGTGCATGAGGTAGCCGGTCTTTCACCATCCGCGGCAGCAGCGCAAAGTGATAATCCTGAATCAGAACGACGGGAGATTTCTCTTTTCCTATTTCTTCCGCGATAGCATCGGCAAACCTTGCATTGATCTCGTTGTAGTATTCCCAGTCCGACGCCCGGAATATCGGCCGCGCATGAGCCATGTGGCACAGTGGCCACAGGCCTTCATTGGCAAAGCCGTAATAGTAGCCGTCTTCTTCTTTTTCGGTGAGCCAGAGGCGGCGCAGCGTGTATTTCGGATTGCTCGGAGGGACCTGCAGACGGTCATGGCTGTCTACCGTATCTCTGTCCGCATCTCCGCTGCCCTGTGCTATCCAGGTTCCGTTGCAGGCACAGAGAATCGGTTCAATCGCAGTAACGAGTCCGCTGGCCGGAACCGTCACTTTGACCTCGCCGCCCTGCCAGCTGTGAATATAGGGCTCGCGATTGGAAACTACAAAAAGGTTGCTTCCATTCAGCTTTGTGCGTACATGCTCAGCCAGTCGCTGCGCCGTCCAGAGCGACTGGTTCGTATTCCGGAGCCTGGCTTCTATCTCTGCGGCCGCACGCGCCTGGCGCATGCTTTCTGCAAGCGGAGCCACTTCCCGCGTTAACGGTTGCAGGAAATCGAGATCTTTGGCCGAAGGCGGCGTGACATGCCGGTCCATGCGCAGTGTTTTCATCCACTGCGCTGCTCGCGCGATTGGGCCAACGAGGCTCCAGCGCACAATCAACAACGTAATTCCGACAATGACCAGCACCTGGCCGGCGATATGTATGAATGCCTGGCCCCAGACGTGAAATATCTGAGCACGGATGTAGCCTGTATCGTAGACAACGATCATCCCGCCCGCAACACTGCGATTGACCGCATGCAGCGGTGCAGCGAGAACATACAATCGTCTGAAATGCACCCGCATGTAGACAGTTGCAGGACGGTCGTTCACTACTGCGTCTTTTAAGATTTGCGGTGTCGAGGGCGCTACATCACCAAGATTGCGTGTAACGACCAGCGGGAAGGATTCAGAATCGTATATGCCGATGCCGAGCAGATGGTCTCGATTGTTGAAACGCTCGACCATTGCGGCCAGCCCGGTCCTGTCTCCGTTCTGCAGGTAGGACTCAGCATTTACTGCAAGACTTTCTCCGAATGTCTCTGCTTTCCTTTCCAGATCAAGACGGAGTTCATCCTTTTCGGTCCGCACCTGGTACCAGGACGATACCAGGGACACCATCGTGACTCCGATAATCAAGGCTACAATCAACCGCAAACTCAGAATCCGCATTCACCCTCACCTGACTTATGTGCGATACAGTCGATCCGCAAAAAAAGTAATACGATAACCAATCCCCCGGCGCGAAATAGCAAGATGATTCGAGCGCACGCAATGCCATGTGCGTGGAACACCTCATATGTTCAAGTTTAACAATCCGCGACAGACGGAGAGAGAAGACACTTCCTGCGACAGCTGCAACTCGATTCTTTTGAATAGATGCACTCTGCGCCTGATAAGCATAATGGGAGCCCAGCGCTGCGAATGTCTCTGCCGATAAAGAGGCCCTATTTCTACCCCAGCACCATTGCTATAGCGATGAGTCTCAATCATTTAAACCAATCGTTACATTCATTAGCCTGCCGCCAATGTAGCTTCTTTTGAATGGGAGGTCTTTGCCACAAACACCGGGCTGTCTTGTCGATGGTTCTCCTGGTTATTCTTTCCGGAGCACTCGCCGGCGCGCAGCAGACTCCCTCCCTGCCCGATGCGCCTGACACAGTCCCCGATCACGTCCCCCTCGGCACGAACGGCGCTCCTGAGAACTCCAATTCTCCCCCGCAGCTCCGCCAGACCATCGAAGACCAGTCCGACGACCAGGCAAATCCAGCCTTCATTTCGAAGCACTTCATCGCCGACCGCTTCTGGATCTCCGGCCAGTCCAACTTCATCTTTCAGGCGCATACGCCTTTTCATTCGCCCTACGCCGGCCCTAACAGTTTCCACTCCTGGGGAGAGGCAGATGTCTCCCGCACGCTCACTCTCTATACCGGAGTCAGGCTCTTTCGCTTTACTGAAGCCATTGTCAGCATCGACGAAGCCGGAGGCCACGGCATAAGCGATGGCAATGGCGTTGCCGGTTTCACCAACGCCGATGCGATCGCCCCCGGCCTCAGCCGCGATCTCTACGTTTCCCGTGCCTTCTACAACCACATGGTTCCGCTCACCGCCGACCGCATCAGCGAAGATCCCAATCCCTTCGTCCTGCCCTCTTCCATCCCGCGGCGACGCTTTGAATTTACCGCCGGAAAATTCAGCCTGCTCGACTTCTTCGACGTCAACGAAGTCGGCAGCGATACCCATCTGCAGTTCACCAACCTCGCCATCGGCAACACCGGTACCTATGAAAATGGAGCCGACGGCCATGGCGATACCGTCGCCGCCATGGTGAACTATCAGGGCCCGAAAATCGGCATCCGCTTTGCTGAAGCTCTCCTGCCCAAGTTCTCCAGCGGCAACAATCTCGACTATGACATCCGTCACACGCACAGCGAAAACCTGCAGCTCGACTACACCGGCTTTGCCATGCAGGGTTACCAGACGCACTTTCGCGCGCTTCTCTTCGTGAACCATGCCAAACTCGGAAACTACCGCGAAGCCATCAATGCTTACCTCGACGGCCAGGACAAAACTCCTGACATTACGCTTCATCGCCATTCGGAAACAGTGAAGCCGGGTTTCGCTATGAATTTCGAGCAGGATCTTCCCGCCAACTTTCGCGTCTACATGCGCACCGGCTGGAACAACGGTTCATACGAGTCCTTTACCTTCAGCGAAATGAACAATACCGTCTCCTTCGGCGCAGATCTCTCCGGCGACTTCTGGCATAGAAAGGATGACCGCCTCGGCAGCGCCTTCGTAAACAGCGGCCTTTCCGACGACCATCGCAGGTATCTCGCGCTCGGAGGCATCGGCTTCATGCTGGGCGATGGCCGCCTGAACTATGGACGGGAAACAGTAAGCGAGACTTACTACACCGCCCACGCAATCGGCGGCCTCTACCTCGCCGCGCAGCTTTCCTTCGTCAACAATCCGGGCTTCAACCGCGACCGCGGCCCCATCATCGTCCCCGGTCTCCGCGCCCACATCGATTTCTGAAACTCACAGAGGTTTTCTGTTCAAAAGCAGTTTTTCGTTCAGATATAGAACGATGTTTATGCGTTTTGAAGGGGCACGGCTTCAGCCGTGCCGATAGCGGTGGAAAGAACGCGGCTTCAGCCCCTGAGGGACAACTATTTACTTGTACGAAAATGCTCTAGAATCAAGCAGTCCGGAGGTATGTCCCATTGTCTGATCCGCTTCTGATTGCTCAAGGCGAAGGCCCGCTCGAGCTTCTTCCCGCCATGGCCAACCGTCACGGCCTGGTCGCCGGAGCTACCGGAACCGGCAAGACAGTCACGCTGCAGGTCATGGCCGAGGCCTTCAGCCGCATCGGCGTTTCCGTTTTCGCCGCCGATGTAAAGGGCGATCTCTCCGGAATCAGCCAGCCCGGCGTCAGCAATCCCAAAATCGCCGAACGCATAAAACAGCTTGGCCTTTCCGATTTCAACTTCGCCGGCTGCCCCGTCACTTTCTGGGATGTCTTCGGCGAACAGGGCCACCCCATCCGCGCCACAGTTTCCGAGATGGGCCCACTGCTCTTCTCCCGCCTGCTCGGCCTCAACGACACGCAGACCGCCGTCCTCACTCTGGTCTTCAAGCTCGCCGACGACCAGGGCCTGCTCCTGCTCGACCTCAAAGACCTTCAGGCCATGCTGCAGTTCGTCGGAGAGCACGCCCAGGAGCTGCAGGTGCAATACGGCAACATCTCATCAGCCAGCGTAGGAGCCATCCAGCGCGGCCTGCTCACGCTCGAACAGCAGGGCGCCGGCAAATTCCTCGGCGAGCCCGCGCTCAACTTCGACGATCTGCTGCAGACCGATGCGAACGGCCATGGCGTCGTCAACATCCTCGCCGCCGACAAGCTCATTCAGTCGCCCCGTCTCTACGCCACTTTCCTGCTGTGGCTCCTGACCGAGCTCTTCGAAAAACTCCCCGAAGTCGGCGATCCTGAAAAACCGAAGCTCGTCTTCTTCTTCGATGAAGCGCACCTGCTCTTCACCGACCTGCCCAAGGCCGTCGAAGACAAAGTGCAGCAGGTCGTCCGCCTCATCCGCTCGAAGGGCGTTGGCGTCTACTTCGTCACTCAGAATCCCATCGACGTGCCCGACGAAATCCTCGGACAGCTCGGCAACCGTGTGCAGCACGCCCTGCGCGCTTTCACTCCGAGAGATCAGAAGGCCGTCCACGCAGCCGCACAGACCTTTCGCACCAATCCAAAGCTCAACGTGGAAACCGTCATCACCGAGCTGGCCGTAGGCGAAGGTCTCGTCTCTTTCCTCGATGAAAAAGGCACACCGGGTATCGTTGATCGCGCCTTCATTTTGCCGCCCCACAGCCAGATCGGCCCCATCACCCCGGACCAGCGCAAGCAGCTCATCGCCGCTTCTCTCGTCGCCGGAACCTACGAGCAGGCCGTCGACCGCGAATCCGCCTACGAGCGCCTGAAAGGCCGCGCCACTGCAGCGCCGCCGGTTCCGCCGCCCTCATCCGCACAAACGCCTTCAGCCACCAAACCCTGGTATGACGGACTGGCCACCACCATCGGCACCATCGCCACTGCAGGCACAGGCCGCTCCGGCCACGGCGATTCCCTCGTCGAAGCCATGACCAAGAGCGCCGTCCGCACCATCGGCAGCAGCGTAGGCCGCGAACTGGTCCGCGGAGTCCTCGGCTCCCTCCTCGGCGGCTCAGCAACCGGAAGCCGCCGAAGATAGATATTCTGTGGAACTCTGTGCTCTCTGTGTACTCTGTGGTGAAAACGTTTTTCGCGGAACTTTGGCGCACTTAGCGTCTTGGCGGTTGATTTTATGTTGACCCCACGCCTGCACTCGGCTATGCTCCTCCCGCGCGAGGAACCCACCCATGAATCTCAAATCAATGGCTTCGTGTCTTTCCCTGTCGTTCGCCTTCCTTTGTTCTAACCTTGCATTCGCCCAGACCAGGATCGCTTCCCAGCCCCTCATCACCCAGAAAATCGACGAAACCAGAATGGTCGAAACAACCCGCAATATACGCCCTGAAGCCACACCTCAAAATGACCGTGGCATCGTGGCTAACAGCTTCAAACTGGACCACATGGTCCTGCTCCTGCAGCGCTCTCCGCAACGTGAGGCAGCGCTTGAAGCCTACATGGAATCCGCCCAGACCAAGGGCAGCTCCAACTACCAGCACTGGCTTACCGCCGACCAGCTCGGCAGCGACTACGGCCCCGACCCCGCCGATATCGCCACCGTTCGCGACTGGCTCACCATGCACGGATTTCAGGTGAACAGCGTCTCAAAAAGCGGTACCATGGTTGATTTCTCCGGAACCGCCGGCCAGGTCCAGGAAGCCTTCCAGACAGAAATTCATAATCTGGAGACCAAAGGCGAAAAGCACACCAGCAACCTCACGACTCCCAGAATCCCCGCTGCCCTCAGCTCAGTCGTCATCGGCATTGCCGGGCTCCACGATTTCCGCCCGCACGCATCCGCAGTCCGCGCCATGCCGCGAGCGCAGGGCGAAAAGCCGGCGTCAGGCATTGTCCCGGCATTTACCGTCAACAGCTCTTATCAGCTGCTCACTCCCGCCGACTTCGCCACCATCTACAACATGAATCCGCTCTACAAGCGCGGCATCACCGGCAGAGGACAAACCGTCGTCGCAGTAGAACCGACCGACGTTTACTCCACCGCCGATGTCGAAACTTACCGCAAGACCTTCGTGCCCGGCTTCAAATATGGATCGTTCGTCCAGACCCATCCTGGCGGATGCGGCGATCCCGGCCTCTACGAGCCGTGGCTTTTTGAAGCCGCCGTCGATATGGAATCGATCACCGCCTCCGCGCCCGACGCGCAGGTCGTGAATGCTGCCTGCGCCAGCACCTCCGCCAACTTCGGCTCCTTCATCGCTCTGCAGAATGTCATCGACGAGCGCGTACCGCCCTCCATCATCAGCCTCAGCATCACCGAATGCGAAGCCGCGCTGACGGAATCCGGCAACAAATACATCAACTCCATGTATCAGCAGGCCGCCGCCGAAGGCATCTCGATCTATGTCTCGAGCAGCGATGCCGGAGCCGCCGGATGCGATGACTTCGACACGGCAAACGCAGCTGTCTACGGAATCGCCGTCAACGGCCTCGCCTCCACTGCTTATAACGTCGCCGTCGGCGGCACCGACTATGCCGACACCTACCTGGGCGCAAACGCTCAGTACTGGAACACCACCAACAGCGCCACCTATGGCTCCGCAAAATCCTACATCCCGGAGATTCCCTGGAACGACTCCTGCGCCGGAACTCTGCTCTCGACCTTCGAAGGCTACGCAACGCCGTATGGCACGAACGGCTTCTGCAATTCTGATTTCGGATCGAACTTCCTCAACATCGTCGCCGGCAGCGGAGGCCCCAGCGGTTGCGCCTATGGTGAGACCAGTCCGGACGCCGGCACACCCGCCGTCAGCGGAACCTGCCGCGGCCGTGCAAAACCTCTCTGGCAATA
This sequence comes from Acidobacterium sp. FHG110202_01, assembly GCF_059115305.1. Lineage (NCBI taxonomy): Bacteria > Pseudomonadati > Acidobacteriota > Terriglobia > Terriglobales > Acidobacteriaceae > Acidobacterium > Acidobacterium sp. FHG110202_01. Next base: position 132,096 of record NZ_JBZYWJ010000008.1, on the reverse strand, counting down.
TGGACTGGTCGGCATGCCCTTCGACGGCGTGCGCGACTTGCCCGACATCTCCCTCTTTGCCGCCAACGGCCTATGGGGACACTACTACACCTTCTGCTTCTCCGACGCCAGCCAGGGTGGAGCACCCTGCACCGGCGATCCCGCCAACTGGGGCGGCGGCGGCGGCACTTCCGCCAGCGCTCCGCTGATGGCCGGCATCCAGGCCCTCATCAACCAGAAGGCCGGATTCCGTCAGGGAAATCCCAACTATGTTCTCTATAGCCTCGCCCGCCGCGAATACGGATTCTTCGGTAATAAGGCGTGCGACTCCACAAAAGGCAAAAACGCCTGTATCTTCCACGACGTCACCCTCGGTGACAACGACGTGGATTGCACCGCTCCCAACAGCTGCTACGCGCCATCCGGAACCTACGGCGTACTCTCAACAAGCACAACCAGGTACCGCGACGCCTACAGCACAAATACCGGCTGGGACTTCGCCACCGGCATCGGCACACTCAACGTAGAGAAGCTGGTCGACAACTGGAACTTCTGGTAACGCAGCAACCTTATACAAGCCGGGCGATATTTCTCTCGCCCGGCTTGAGCGTTGCCAGGTGAAATAATTGTCATCCCGGCAGGGGCACTCACGCTCAGGTTGTCATCCTGAGTGTAGCGAAGGATCTGCTTTTCTTTCGTGGTGACAGGATACTCTATGAAAACTCTGTGCCCTCTGTGGTGCAAGAGATTTTCTTCGCGGATTTCTTGGCGCACTTAGCGTAGATCGGGGTCCCTGGCACACGCGATGTTCGTGTGCTGGGGTGATTGGCGGTAGATTTCCGACTACAAAGCAGCCCTGAAGTCTACATCCTTGGCCTCGACCGTCCCAGCCGTTCGCCCCGGCACCGTCTGATAAGTCCAGTACAGATTCGTATGCGCGACAACCAACTCCGGAGGTGGCGCACCCCACGCCGTCTGGTCCTCCGTCGTGTGAGCGTCGCTGACAAGAATCACATCGTATCCTCTGACCAGCGCGCCGTGCAGTGTTGAGCGGATGCACGCATCCGTCTGCGCACCAGCAACGATTAGCCGTCCCACACCAAGGCCTGCCAGCACAGTCTCAAGACTCGTGCCCTCAAAGGAATCGCCATAGTTCTTCTCGATAAGCGGCTCACCCTCAGCCGGAGTCAGCTCAGGCACAATTCGCCAGCCGTCGCTCCCTCGCGCAATCTGCTCATCGGAGTGCTGTACCCAGACAACAGGCACCTGTTCCTGCCGCGCCTTCTCGACAAGCCCGCCAACATTCGCAACCACTATGTCGCGTTGATAGGCCCCTGCGACAACACCGTTCTGCACATCCACAACAAGCAGCGCTGTCTTCGGACGATTCGCAAGCGTGGTCATGCCATCCATCATGGCACAGACGTAACCCGATCCTCGCCCGCCGCATATAGACGCAAAAGTTGATCCGGTGTAGCGTGGATTGCGAGGCAAAAAAGCGTACATGATCCGCCGTGAATTCCTGCAAGGTATCGTTTCCATCCTGGTTACACCCAGAGCTCTACTCGCGCAACAGGAAGCGCCCAAGCCCGCGCTGCCGCCGCCCGCTCCCGTCCCCTGGACGCTCGGCCTGAATCCCAAAACGCCTCTGCCTCACACGTCCGTGGCCGACGCCATTGCCGGCACAGACCAGCGCTTCTTCACCGCGCAGCAGATGGCCACGCTCACAAAACTTTCCGACGTGCTCCTGCCCCCGCTTGAAGGCAAGCCCGGCGCCCTCGATGCCGGAGCGCCGCTCTTCCTCGATTTCCTGATCGGCACATCGCCCGCTCCCCGGCAGAAGCTTTACACTGAAGGCCTCGACTGGCTGAACTCCGAAGCGCAGGCAAAATACAAAAAGCCATTCGCCGATCTCGACGCCACGCAGATCGACCCGCTGCTCAAGCCATGGCTGCGTACCTGGATGTCCGACCATCCACCCACAGAGTTGCACGCCAGCTTCGTCAATATCGCGCACAGTGACATTCGCGCCGCCACTGTCAATTCAAAGCCGTGGATCGACGCCGCCTTGTCTTCTGACAGTGAGCGGCGTCCATCCGAAGGCCTGTACTGGTATCCCATTGAACCGGATATGCGCGCGGCAAACGCAGATTGCGTGCGCACGCCTCCGCGTGTGATCGCAGCGCCCCGGGCCACCCACACCATTCCCTCTTACCCGCGTTAAACGCACTCGTTGACTCATGATGAAAGATGAAATCTTCGACGTATTGATTGTTGGCTCCGGGCACGCCGGAGGCATGGCTGCAAAAGTTCTCACCGAAAAGGGCGCGCGCTGCGTCATGCTCAACGCCGGCCCCGTCGCCGACGTGGCTCGCGATGCGCAGCAGAAGTTTCCCTACGAGCTGCCCTACCGCGGCTTCAAGCCGCCCGGCCGCCTCGAGCACGTCTTCCAGGCCAACGAGTACAACGCCAATGTCTGGGTCGACGAGCAGGAAGTCCCCTACACCTTCCCCGCTGACAATCCCTACAACTGGGTCCGCGTCCGCCTCTTCGGTGGACGCTCTCTCTTCTGGTCGCGCCAGTCCTTCCGCCTCAGCGATTACGAGTTCAAAGCCAAATCGCACGACGGCTTTGGCGACGACTGGCCCATCAGCCATGCCGATCTCGCGCCATACTATTCACGCGTCGAAGGAATCTTCCAGGTCGCTGGCGCTCTCGACGGCCCGCCGCAGATGCCTGACGGCAACTTCATCATCGACGATGCCCCCTGGTCCCAATCCATGCAGCGCTTCATCAAGGCAGGGCAGAAGTTCAACATGCCCGTTTGCAAGCAGCGCCGCGCTATGGGTCGCGACGGCCTGGCCAGTTCCGTCAATCTTCTTGTGCCCGATGCGGAAGCAACCGGCAATCTCACTTCCATTGCAAATGCCGTAGTGCGCGAACTGACCGTCGACAAGAACACCGGCCTGCCCAACGGCTGCCATTTCGTCGACCGCCTGTCGCGCCGCGAAATGCACGTCAAAGCACGCATCGTCGTGCTCGCCGCCGGAACGCTCGAGAGCACGCGCTTGCTCCTCAATTCAAAGCTCGCCAATTCGAGTGGCCTCGTCGGGCGCTACCTCATGGACCAGATTTACGGCGCTGGCGTGGTCTGTTCCGTCCCCGAAGCGCGCAACGGCCAGGCCACAAGAGAGCTGATGGGCGGCGCGGCCATCGTTCCCCGCTTCCGCAACATCAACACAAAAAGCAGCTCCTTCCTGCGTGGATACGCCCTCAACGTAACCAGCACCATTGGCCAGCTAGGCCCAAGCAATTTTGCCGCTTATGGAGCCGAGCTCGATCGCAAGCTCAAGGAGTACGAAGGCAGCGGCTTCCACATGACCATCATGGGCGAGGTGCTGGGCCGCTATGAAAACCACGTAGAGATAGACAAGCAGAAGACCGACGCCTGGGGCATCCCCGCGCTTCGCGTCGTGACCAAATACACTGACAACGAATACAACATGGCGAAAGACGCCGTCGAAGTCGGCTCACAGGTTGCGCACGATGCCGGCTTTGAAGTGCTATCGAGCAACCCGGTCCCCAATCCGCCCGGCTATAGCATCCACGAAGTGGGCACCTGCCGCATGGGCGACGACCCGAAACACAGCGTGCTGAACAAGTGGAACCAGAGCCACGACCATAAAAACCTCTTCGTTGTCGACGGAGCGAGCTTCACCAGCGCAGGCTGGCAAAACCCGACCATGACCATCCTGTCGCTGTCGATGCGAGCCTCCGAACACCTGGCGGAAGAGATCAACAAACACAACATCTAAATAGGCGAGGGCTGGGTGCCCTCGCAATTAAAATGCTGTCATCCTGAGCGGAGCGAAGGATCTGCTTTTCTCTGCGGACCTCCGCGTAGACTCTGCACCCGGAGCCTGCCCTGAGCGGAGCCGAAGGGCGGTCAAGCTTTTCTTCGCGGGTTCTTGGCGCACTTGACGTCTTGGCGATAGATTTTCAGAAAATATAGAAAAACAATATGAAAGAAAAACGCACAGCAATCGTCACCGGAGGAGCCCAGGGAATCGGCCGCCGCACCGCAGAGCTATTAGCCGGGCGTGGCTTCAACCTCGCGATCATCGACCTCCACCACCCCGACGAAACCATCAAAGCCATCGGCAGCGAGGCGTTCGGCTTCGCCGGCGACATCTCGAACGAAGAGACAGTCCACAAATTTGCCGGCGAGGTCTTCACCCGCTATGGAAGCGCCGAGGTGCTCGTCAACAACGCCGGCATCAGCTTCATCTCACCCGCGGAGCGCACCGCCGTAAAAGACTACCGCCGCGTCCTCGAAGTGAATCTCGTCGCGCCTTTTCTGCTGGCAAAGACCTTCGGAGAAAAGATGCTCGAGGCGCGTCATGGCTCGATCATCAATGTCGCCTCTATCGCCGGCCTGATGGGCGTCTCCGACCGCGCTGCTTACAATGCATCGAAGCATGGCCTCATCGGCCTCACGCGCACCCTCGCCGCCGAGTGGGGAGGACGTGGCGTCCGCGTCAACGCTGTCTGCCCCGGATGGGTCAAGACCGCCATGGACGACGTCGACCAGGCGCAGGGCACCTACACCGATGACGACATCACGAGCCGCGTCCCCATGGCCCGCTTCGCCGCGCCGGACGACATCGCCCGCGCCATCGCATTTCTAGCCGACAGCAACGAGAGCAGCTTCATCAACGGCCACTGCCTCACAGTAGACGGCGGCTGGACCGCCGACGCCAGCTGGCAATCCCTCCGCCTCCAGAAACGCTAGTGTGGTGAGTTTTTTTAGTTTGCTAAATAAACGCTGTCATCCTGAGCGCAGCGAAGGATCTGCTTTTCTTTCCCGCTTGCAGAATTCTCTGCGAGAACTCCGTGCTCTCTGTGTCCTCTGTGGTAAAAAGTCTTTTCTTGGCGCACTTAGCGTCTTGGAGTTTGATTTACTGGTGCAGAACACCGACCGCCAGCTAGAGGCTGGTGAAAAATAATCACAACCGCATAGGGGTTTTAGCTCCGGAATTCTCGCGATAGTGGCTCAGTCCCCGGCGACCGCCATCTCCTGTTGCTCCTGAGCCTGGCTGCGCAGCATCCGCTCAAACTCCGCAAGCTGCGCGTCAATATCCATTTCCTTATTCTTGCGCTGAATAATGTCCTCGCGATAGCGCCGCAGGAAATAATCGATCGTCTCCACGCGAATGCGGATCGACCCCGAAGGCTTGTTCTCATCGAGGTCCTTGAACGAGAAGTAAGGCGTCCCCGACTGCTCGATAATGCCTTCGATCACTCCATAAATCGGAGCATCATGCCCGCACTTGAAACTCGACACTTCCAGCGCCACAAGATTCGGATGCCGCGCCGTAAACTTCGCCGCCCACACCTTATGGTTCGTGCTCGTCGAATAGCGGTTCTTCCACACATCGCTGATGTCCAGCGGATGCGTGATCATTCCCGCGCGCACCTCATCGCCGAAGAGCCGTTCCAGCAGGTCTTCATCAATCGGGAGCGTGCTCTGCGAGAACACCGGATAGCCAAGCTTCTGGAACTCCTCCATGATCTCGTGATTCAAGCCCGGATCGTGATGATACACGCGCCCCAGCATCACAATGCCGATGCGGTCCTCGCGCTCCAGCTGATCGAGGGTCTCGCGCGCCTGCCGGCGAATCTCCTCCTCGCAGTCAAGCAGCGCCTTGAAGCCGACTTCAATCGCACGGTCATTCTCTTCGCGCGAAAGTCCAAGCACCGGCCCCCACGCCTTATACATCTGGTCGGCGCATATCTTCTGATCCTGCAGGTTCAGGATCGGATCCATGTACGTAATGCTGTTCTCCGTGAAGATATCGCTTTCCTTGGTGAAGGCCGCCTTCACCACTTCCGGAGTAGCCGTCACCGTCGGGCATGCATTCGATCCCGTCAGGTTCACGAGCGGCGTGTGCAGCACGTCATACATCGGGAACCACACCGCATTGAGCGGCTTCTTGTTGTGCTTGGTGGTCAGCAGGTTGTAGACATGCGCAATGCCGATCTTTGACGGATAGCATGGATCAATCGCGCCGCGGTTGGCTCCGGCACGATAAAGCTCCGGTGTCGTGTAGTCGGAGTAGAGGATGTTCTCCGCCTTCAAGCCGAGGCTCGCAAAGTAAGCATTGAACAGCGGCGCGTATGTGTACGTATTCAACAGGCGCGGAATGCCGACGCGGAAATCCTTGCGCCGCTCCATCAGCGCCGCACGCTCTTTCACATTCTTCGAAACGAACAAACCCTTGGTGCTGGGCAGAGCATCCGCAACCGCCGCCACCTGGCGATGCTTGAAGACATCATGCGCTGCAATATCGACAAAGTTGGGATTCGCCTCTTTGATCTTGTCGATATCGGCCTTGATGTCCTTCATGTCATCCAGATCTTCGACCGTGCCCTTTTCGCACGTCGCAATAATCAGCCGCTGTTCGCCCATGCGAAGCGGCACTTTCGTCTTGCGCGGCTGGAACTCGACCGGCTTCGGCAGCTCAATCACCTTGCTCGATCCCGGCGCCACCTGAATCTGAATCAACGGCTCTGCCTTGGCCTTGAACGGAGAAGCATGCGATGTTCCGCATCCTCCGCCCGTGCTGCACGAAGATCCATGCGCATGCGTTTCCGCCTCGGGCAAGTTCGCCTGAACCTGCTCCAGGCTCGGCAGGTTCGCGATATTTGTAACCGCTGCAGTTACTTCTTCCGGAGTCGCCGCGCGATCTGTTCCCGCAGCCGCCGCTTCGCCGTTCGCATCCACATCAATGAACGTGCGCAGGCAGTTATTCTTGCAGAAATAGCAGCGCGTGTCTTCATTGCGCGTTGTGCGGTAGCGAATATTTCGAACAGCCTCAAGCCCGATAAACGTCGTCTGCTTGCCGTTCTTCCAGAGCCGCAAAGCCTCCTGCGCCGCGCCGATCGCGCCCGACTCGCCGCAGTGCTCATGCACGATGATTTCCGGCTCTTTGCCGTTCGCGCGGAAGCTCGACTTGATGAAATCGACTTCTGCCTTCACCACCGCCATGTTGTTCTGCGTTCCGCCCTGCAGCACAAAACGCGAGCCCAGCGCCGCGAGGTTCGGAATACTCGCGACGTACAGGAAGACGTTCTTCGGCAGCACATCCGCAAGCCCGGCAAGAATCTCTTCCGAACGCCAGCCCTGCCGCTGGAAGTTCACAATGTCCGACTGCATGAACACCGCGCAGCCATATCCGAATGAAGGCATAGACTTGGCGCCGAAGGCGATATCGGCAAACTCCTCCACCTTCATGCCAAAGCCTTCCGCCGTCGACTGCAGAAAATATCCGTTGCCCGCCGAGCACTGCGTATTCAGCTTGAAGTCTTTTACGCGGCCATCCTTCAGGACAATCAGCTTGATGTCCTGTCCGCCCACATCCACAATCACATGTGGATCGTCATAGAACTTCAGCGCTGACTCCGTGTGCGCAACAGTCTCCACCAGCGCCACGTCAGCGTGCAGCACATCCTTCAGAATGTCCTTGGCATACCCGGTCGTTCCAACTCCAAGCACGTCGAGCGTCGCGCCCTTGCTTTCTACCTGTTCGCTCAGCTTCTCGAACATCTCAATCGTGTCCTGAATCGGATTGCCGTTCGAGAGCTGATACGTCTTGCAGAGAATGTCGCCCTCAGTGCTGAGCAGCACAGCCTTGGTCGAGGTAGACCCGCCATCAATTCCGATAAATCCGGAGACCACCTGGTCCGGCACGAATTCTACCGGCACAAATTTCTTGCGCTTGTAAATGGACTTGAAGTCATCGAGCTCCGTGTTGTCGGTGACCAGACCCTTCGTGCCCGAAGCCGCCTTCTCTTCCGCGCGGCCATAGTCGATGTAGTAGAGCAGTTTTTCTGCGCCCAGATACTTCCCGATCGCCGCTTCCTCATCCTTGCCGAATTCCACCGAACCCAGCGCCGCAAAGTATTGCGCATTCTCCGGAACCTTGATCAACTCTTCCGGAGTCGCGCCCGCAGGGATCTCAACCTTGCGATCCTTCCACATGCGAGGAATATTCGCCTGCCACGCCTCGCGCATACCGCGAATAAACGAGTTAGGCCCGCCCAGCAGCAGCACATGCGGACGCAGCGTGTGCCCGCGCGTCAGCACGCTGAGGTTCTGCAGAACAATGGCTTCAAACAGCGATGCCATCAGCTCATGCGACGGAGTGCCCGTCTTCTGCAGGCCGTTGATATCCGTCTCGGCAAACACACCGCACTTGCCGGCAACCTTATGCAGCTTGACGTCGTGATATCCCTGGTTCGCCAGTTCCGACGCAGGAATCTTCAGCTTGGCGTTGATCTTGTCGATGACTGCGCCCGTGCCGCCGGCGCACTTGTCATTCATCGAAGGAATCTTCTTCTTGCGCCCGGTCTCTTCATCGTCCTTGAAGACGATGATCTTCGCATCCTGCCCGCCGAGCTCGATCACCGAATACACTTCCGGATGCAGCTTCTCCACCGCGAGAGAGACAGCATGTACTTCCTGCACAAATTTCGCGCCGATCAGCTCAGCGATCGTGCCGCCGCCCGATCCTGTGATAAACACACGCGTATTTGCTGGAGAAATCCCGGCCTCGGCTTCCATGCGACGCAGGAACTCGAGCACCTTCTCCGGCTGCCGCGTCTCATGCCGCTGATAATCCTGCCACAGGATGGCGTCGGTGGCCGCATCCACCACGATCGCTTTGACTGTTGTTGAACCTACGTCCAGACCAACCAGAAGCTGCTGCATCCGCGATTCTCCTGAATTCTCAATTCGGCCTTACAGTTTCATCAGCGCGCGATAAACATAAGCCTCAGTGACTCACTGCCTGAGGCCGTCTGCGATCGTGATAGTCCAGCGCACTACGCAGCGCAATGTGTACTACTGCGGCTACCGCAACAATCCCCATGCTGAGACAGGCTTCCACACAGGTCCGTATAAGAGCGCGCATAAAGCAACTCCATTTCGGTTATGCAACGTTTGCCGTCGCCAGTGAAACGCGGACGCGCCGGTTGTACGCGCGATCCTTGTCCATCAGGTCACTCACATGCGAAGCAAACTGCGCCGCCGTTCCGGCAACTCCCTCGCGGTGAGGAACCTTATACAGCGCCTGCGAGAGCTGCGGATGGTCGGCCACATACTCGCGCAGATCATCGAGTGACTTCCCCGTCTGATCGAGCACGCTCTGGAACTCAGCGCGCGCCTTTGCCTTCGCTTCCGCCAGCGCCATCTGCACGCGGCTGTGCGCATTCACTTCGCCTTCGCCGGAAGTCTCGATAGGCAGGAAGATCATGTCCTTGAACTTGTTGACGACGCGCGATTGCACGCCATCCGACTGCGTGGAAGGCATGCAGCCGAAGGGCTTGAGCGCCAGCACCATGTGGCACAGGTGGTTCACGGTGTAGTAGACATTCTTGCCCACTTCCATGAAGCCTTCGCCGCCACGCGCCAATTGGTGGTAGAAGGGATGCGCCAGCCGCGACAGCTCCTTCTGCGGAATCAGATGATGCGCAGTGTCGCCCATGTGCTTGATCGTGCGGTGATAGAAGTACGTCCACATCGCGCTGCCGACAGTCAACCCGCCGGTTTTCTTGAAGAGGTAAAGCTCATTCATCAGCTGCTTCTTCAGCTCATACCATTTGGGATCTTTGAAGGGAGCTTCCACATCCGCGCGCGCCTTCGCGCCTTCCTTCGCCACATACATCATGTATGCAATCCAGGTAGCAATCGGTTCCACCAGCACCTGCGCGCCTTCCTTCTCAAGAAAGGCAAACATGTTGAAGTTTCCATCGCCTTCCGTCGTCTGCGCCCAGAACTCGCCCGTGATCTTGATCACTGGCTTCACGCGCAGGCGGTCGATCTGAATGGCGTTGATGCTGTCCCTGCACGCATGAAGCGCATCCACATATTCCTTGCCATACAGGTTGTGGGCAACTTTGCCCAGCGTGCAGCCAATGCCTTCAATCTTCTTATGCTTTTCGAGGAATGGCTTTGCCCAGTCCGGAGATGCATCCATAATGTGCCAGCGCTTGCGGTCGCGCAGCGTGTCAGTCAGGGTCTTCGCCGCATCCTGAATCACGCGGTCCGTCTCTCCCTTGTTCACTTCAAAAGGACGAATCTGGTACGCCAGCTCATTCATCACATCGCCCAGGTTGAGCGCGTTCAGCATCCCCATTCCGAAGTCGACTGAGAACTTCAGCCCCGGCTCACCGCTCGCCGCCTTGATGCCATCTGTTTGCTGGAAGAGCAGCACGCGGAAGCCATCGAAGCCCGCATTCTGCAGCGCAAAGCGGTACTCCGCCTCATACATGCCGAAGCGGCACGGCCCGCACGAACCAGCCGTAAAGAAGACGTAGTTATCGATGATCTGCTGGCGCGAAAGCCCCTGCTGTTCCAGCCCCTGCAAGTAGCGCACCAGGTTGCCGACAGTAAAGTACGTCGGATTACACTGGCCGTTGTTCCCGTATTCCTTGCCTGCCTGGAAGTCAGCCACTACCGGTGTGGGAATGTTCTCGCAGTGATAACCGCTGCCATGAAAGACGGCCTTGATCATCTCTTCGTGTTTCCACGTCAGGCCGCCAAACAGAATCGTGACATAGTCGCGCTCTGCCGCCGTGAATGTGCGCTCGACCGGTTTCTTGAATTCACGCATTTGCCTGAGGCCTGCTTCCGCGCGAAGCCGCGCGCGCTCTGCGTCAATGCGTGCCTGAATTTCCATCTCGAAGTCTGTCTGGACAATCTCGTTTGCGGCTGCTGGCATAAAGCTTCTCCTTCGGTCGGATTGTTGGTTGGATGCAAGTCCCTTTGAAACGAAAAAACAGATCTCTTATTTACATCTGCCCCTTCACGCCCTGGAATCCGTGCGAGAGCTGCTTGAAGAAGTACTTAATAACGCGTTGATCGTTATAGCACCATCCGAGAATGTGATTCAACGTTGAAAAGCAGTGCGTCTGGCAGGTTTCCTTCTGGTGGTCTAACTGCTTTGTTTCGAACTTATGGTTGCCGACTACTCCCCAGTCATAACTTGCGGTATACATCGGAAAGCAGGGAGCCAGTGTTCCATCCACGCGAATAATCATGGAATTCTGTCCGGCGCGGCAGTTCCACGGGAAGTGCTCTCCCTTCATGAAATCCACCATCTGCCACAGGCGCGTATTCGAATTCACCATCTTGTAGCCGGAATCCTGCTTCTCCGTAAGCCACTGTATAGTTTCTTCTACTGCAGGCCAGTCTTCTTTGGTGATATACGTTACATTGTTTTCCGCATGTTTGAAATGCTCATCTTGCTCGAGCAGCGGAGATTCGTTGATGTGATAATCGGTCGCAATGCCGTTATCGTGCGCGATCTCAGTAAGTTCCCGCACGTCATCCAGGTTGTTACGGCAGATATTGATGTTTAGAAAGACCGAGTATCCGTACCCATATTGTTTACGAACCAGGTAGTCAAATTGTTTCCGGATCGGCGCGAGCGCCTTCGGCAATCCCGGCTTCAGATCCACCGCGTCCACCGCAATGTTGAAGGTGGACATGCCGGCATCGGCCAGCTTATCAATCACATCCGTGCGCAGCAGACGCGCGTTCGTCGGCAGATAAATCCAGAAATTCTTCTTTGCCGCATAGTAGGTGATCTTATGAATCAGGTCAGGACGCAGCAGCGGCTCGCCGCCCATATACGCCAGCACGCGGCATCCCGTCCCGTGCAGCCAGTCAATCGAGCGCTTCGCCGTATCCTCTGACATTCCCTTTACTTTGTTGTCGAAGGCCCAGCAGTAGTGGCAATCAAGATTGCACTTGAACTCGGTAAACAGATAAGCAATCAGCGGATGAAAGTCGCCCGCCGTCACCCGCGAGCGAATGTATGGGAAAAGCCATCCCTGCATCGCATGATAGATCTGCCCCGGCTTGTACTTGCGCTGCTCCGGCGGAGTCCAGTCTTCGTCAAAATCAACAGGTCCCAGCAGCTCAGGGCGCTGCGGAAAGACCGGATCAGGAAACCGCTGCGGCTCACTCAAAGGAACTAAATGCGTAGTATCCGTAACCGGCCGCGTAAGCAACTGATGAAGCTCAACATCCAGACGAAAATTCTGCGTTCTCTCTTCCTGCTGCTGATACATGCTGGATTCCCTCCCTCAAGGCATTACTGTTGCACGAGAGATTCCAAACTTGTTCCATCCTTTAAGTGCAGGTGATCTCATTACTTATCAGCAAACATGTCGGCTTCCCGGCGCATCAGTGACGTCATCTGGCTGCCAGAATATAAGCACGTGCCAACATGTTGGCGCACCATGGAAGCTATTGCAGCAGGTTCGTATCTAATAGAAACTTGCTACTTTACCAACTAGGCAGACATCTAACTTTCATTTAGTGACGCGGAGTGGGTGAGGGATGGCAACCTCGCTACATGGAAATGAAAAAAAATACAGCGGCGTACTCCCTCAGTTTTCACCGGCGCAGCGCTATGAAGTCTTCATAAAGCTGTCGCGCGCCATTGGAACTCATCGGGATGCAGACGAGCTCTTGCGTGCTCTGGCGAAAGAGCTGCGAGCCGTAGTCAGTGCGCATACCATTGGTGTCGTCCACTACAACGATGCTGCCCGCAGAGTGCAGTGGTGCGGGATGGATGTAGAGAACCATCCCTTTCCCCCTGTGCCTCATTTTCCATGGGAAGGCTCTGCCTGCCGCTGGGTCTATGAACACCAGCAGCCCCTGGTCGTTGATATGACGAGGCTCACCTATCCCTTTGCAACATCAGTCGAGTTCCTTTTGCAGTTCGGCATCCTCTCCGTCTGCATTCTCCCGCTCACCACCGCGCACCGCCGCGTGGGAGCTATCCTCTTCGCCAGCCAGCGCGCAGGATACTACACAAAAGAAGTACTTGGCCTCATGTCCGTCATGGCCGACCAGGTAGCTCTCGCCATGGATGACGCCTTTAATGTTGCCGAGCTGCAGCAGACTCGGACACGCCTCGAAAACGAAACCACCAAGCTCAAGCTTCTGCTCGACCTGAACAACGCTATCGTCTCCGACCTCGAACCGACCACTCTTATCAAGGACATCTCCCCGCGTATGCGCGAGCTGATGCAGCTCGATGCCGTCGCCCTCATTCTTCCCGACTCGGGCAGCCGGTCGCTCCGTCTCCATACGCTCGACTTCCCCGACAGAAGAAGAACGCTGCTCAAATCCGTGCAGCCCATCGAGAACGAATCCATCGCCGCTAAAGTCTTCCGCTCCGGCCAGCCCCTCATCGGCAACCTCGATCGCCTCAAGGAATCTGGTGTGGATGACCCGGCCTCCATCGCCGGCCTCCAGACCGTCTGCGTCCTTCCTCTCATTCGCCGCGACCGTGTTCTCGGCGTCCTCGGATTGGGAAGACTGCAGGAAGAGGCCTTTGCGCAAAGCGATATCGACTTCCTGTTGCAGGTCGCCCGCCAGGTCTCCATCGCGGTAGAAAATGCACTCGCCTACCGCCAGGTCACCAGCTTCAGCGACCAGCTCTTTCGCGAAAAACTTTACCTGGAGGACGAAATCCAGAATCAGTTGCACTTCAAAGAGATCGTCGGCACCAGCGATACGCTCCGCCGCGTCTTGCAGCACGTCGAAACCGTTGCCCCTACAGAAACTACTGTCCTCATCTCCGGAGAAACCGGAACCGGCAAGGAACTCATCGCGCGAGCCATCCACAACATGAGCTCGCACAAAAAAGCTGCCTTCGTAAAAGTGAATTGCGCCGCCCTGCCCGCGGGACTGCTCGAAAGCGAGCTCTTCGGCCATGAGAAAGGCGCCTTCACCGGAGCGCTCGCCCAGCGCATCGGCCGCTTCGAGCTCGCCAATGAAGGAACCATCTTTCTCGACGAAATCAGCGAGCTGCCTCTCGAGCTCCAGCCCAAGCTGCTCCGCGTTCTGCAGGAGCGCGAATTCGAGCGCCTCGGCAGCTCGCGCACCCTGCGCACCAATGCGCGCCTCATCGCCGCCACCAACCGCGACCTCAAAGCCATGGTTGCTGAGCAGAAGTTCCGCGCTGATCTCTTCTACCGCCTCAATGTCTTCCCGCTCACGCTGCCGCCGCTGCGCGAACGCCCCGAAGACATTCCGGCCCTGGTAAGCCATTTCGTCCAGCACTACAGCCGCGGCATCAACAAGCAGATCAACTCCATCAGCTCTGAGACCTTGGACGCGCTCATGCGCTACACCTGGCCGGGAAACATCCGCGAGCTGCAGAACGTCATCGAGCGCGCCGTCCTTTTATGCGACGGCTCCACGCTCAGGATTCCGCCATCCGAGTTCACTCTCGACCAGGCCGATCATCATGCCGCATCGAACGGCAAAGCTGTGACCCTCGAAGAAGTCGAGCGCAGTCACATCCTGTCTGTACTTAAGGAAACCAACTGGATCTTCTCCGGCCCCAAAGGAGCTGCGGCGCGGCTGGGTATCAAGCGCTCCACCCTCCAGTTCCGCATGAAGAAGCTGGGAATCACCCGCCCCACATAAAACTAATCTCAGGTAGGGCGGAGCCATAAATATTAGTTTGTCATCTTGAGCGCAGCGAAGGATCTGCTTTTCGCGTCGATAGTCACAACCATGAGTGGAAACTCACAAATCTCATCCGAAAACTAATCACCCCAGAACAAATCCAGCGACCAACGGGAGCGGCAAGTGAAGCACGCTCCACCACCCAGGCAAGAATGGCGCCGAAAGGCGCGTGGGCCTGGACGGCCAGTCCTACGAAGTCGTCCGCGCTGCCAGATTCACCGTCACATAATCATTCGGCGTCTTCTTTGTCGTCCCATCCACTGCCGGATGATACTCCACCCGCATCGTCTTCGCATTCACCATGACGCGCAGATAGCCATAGTTCACATCGTCATAGCTCTCAAGCGTAAGCGTGCTGTCAATCGGATACGGCGTGCGCAGCGTGTTGCCGTTCGAATCCTTGCGCATCTTGGCAATCGCATGGCCGCCATTTCCGCACACTATATACGGAATCGTCATTCCATTCACTGTGCGCGAGTACCGCTGATAATTATGCGAGTGCCCGGAAAACACCGCGTGCGGCCAGAACCCTGCAGCCTGCGCCGCATCGTCAATGTCCCCAGACATCTTCGGGCTGCCTCCGTGCGTTGCGCCGCCCGTATACGGTGGATGGTGCACTGCGACAATCACCGCTCCCGCATACTTCTCCGTCTTGCAGCGTGTCAGCGCAGCCTTCAGAAAATCCAGCTGCACATCGCTCAACAGCGGCCGCGTGCCGCCTTCGGTTGAAATCACGCCCGGGTCTTCCAGCACATTCGAATAAATCCCGAGAATGCGCACAAACGGCGCATCGAACGTGAAATACACTCCCGGCGAAATCATCGTCGAGCGCATCAGCGCTCCGGCATCCGGGCTCTGCTCCGGTGTTTCTGAGCAGAAATTTCTCAGGAACGCATCAAGGGAAGGCGCGGCATCACCTGAATACACCAGCCCGTCATGGTTGCCGGGAATCGCAACGATCGGCCCCGGGTAGTCGCGGTATGGCTCGAAAAACTGGTCGTAGTAGTACTTCGCTTCGCCGAAGCTGTAGACCACGTCACCCAGATGAAAGAAAAACGACGGCACATTCGCAGTGTTCGACTCGCTGAAGTCCGATGTCATCTTATCCGCCACCAGTGACTGCGTCTTCGGCCCGATCACGCTGCCCGTGTCTCCCACCGAGTGAAAGACAATCTGTCCAGCCTTCTCAATCGCGCCAGTCTTCGTCGCTCCCTGGCTCCCGTAAACTTCCTCGAGCGTAAGCACCGGCTCCGTCGCACCGCCGCGCGCCTCTGGAATTGCCTGCACCAGGCTGTCGTTCACCTTCTTGTACAGGCCCGAGTCCGAAGGATGCGGCGTCTTGAACGATGTCGGATCATTGCTCGGCTGCGGCTGCCCGAAGACCGGCTGGCCGTCGGCTAATGGAGATGTGGGCGAAGGGGTTGGCTTTGGCGGGTTCTTTTTCGGATGGGATTTTTTTGAAGGGTGAGAAGAAGTGTGTTTTGGCATAAGTGTATTTCTCTATGATGCTCAACCCTTGAAAGATTACGCCCGTTCCCATAGTGAAAAGCATGAATAAAACGTGACAATTTCTGCGTCAGAAACATGCGCACTTTGGCAGATCAAGTGCTAATTAATGTCGATAGGAACCAAAGAAGTATCTTGCGGTTTGTAACGATTTGATTCATCTCTTATCAATACAAGTGATGACTTTTCCGGGAAGACCGGGTTCATAAGATGTGGCCCGCTTTTCCGGAGCAGAGAAGGAGAAGTCACGAAATGATTCCCGAGGACCATGCACTGCGCCAGTTCTTTCACGATGTCGTCGCCGACTGCTACAACGAATACGTCAACATGGACGACAGCGAAATCACAACTTACGTCGCCGACCTGCTGACTGACTTCTGCGTCTCCGAGCGCCTCTATCCCATCCACGACGCCGAAGGTCATCCCGTCAAAGACGTAGGCGACATGCTCCTGGCCTCTGACCCCGTGCTCGGAACCGCTTCCTCCTTCGACGACGAGCGCCGCATCCGCAAGCACATCGGCGACTACACGCTCTTCTGCACCGGCATGTATCCGGAATCCGTCCACAAGTGGCGCGAAAACGAAAACGCCAACCTCTACGAAATGATCCGCACCGGCAAGGAAAGCTACTACATCGTCTCTCAGTTCGACCTCTTCGAATATGCCGTCGAAGCCCCACTCTTCGGCCGCCTTTCCGAGGCTTTCGAAAGCTGCATGTACGGCCTCAACCAGGTCCGCACCGAACTGGATAAAAGAATGCCAGGCCAGCTCCCCGCCAAAAAACCAAAATTCCTCATGTGAGGACTGGCCGTCCAGGCACACGCGCCTTCGGCGCCATTCTTGCCTGATCACCCCCTGTACTGTCATCCTGAGCGACCCTGAACGGAGTGAAGGGGAGTCGAAGGACCCGCACGAACAAGAAGAGCTTCCCCTGAGCAGAGTCCAAGGGTTCGTGCGAATTGTTGCGCAGCAACAACCGCCCTTAGCAACGATAGCCACGAAAAAGGGTGCCCCATCCTTTCATCGGGGTTTTCGATGAAAGGGTGGGAACCACAAATCTCAACGAAAAAGCCGCTGCTTTCGCAGCGGCTTTAAGCATTTGTGGGATCAACCAACCAGCGACCAACGGGAGCGGGCAAGCAGAAGCACAATCCAACACAGAGGCAAGAATGGCGCCGAAAGGCGCGTATGCCTGAACGGCCAGTTCAGACTTGCATGATTTCGGCTTCCTTCTTTTTCGCCATCTCATCCATACGCTTGATTTCTTCATCCGTCAGCTTCTGAATCTCTTCAAGCGAGCGCTTCTCTTCGTCTTCAGAAATCTTCTTGTCCTTCGACGCCTTCTTGATCAGGTCATTCCCGTCGCGCCGGATATTCCGCACCGCAGTCTTGTGGTCTTCAAGCACGCGGGCAACATGCTTCACCACTTCGCGGCGGCGGTCTTCGGTCATGGGAGGAACCGGCACTCGCACAATCTTTCCATCGTTCTGCGGATTGAACCCAAGGTCGGAAGCTCGCAGCGCCTTTTCAATCTCACCCAGGATGCTGACATCCCACGGCTGAATCACAATCGTATTGGCGTCGGGAGTCGTGAGCTGCCCCACCTGGTTCAAAGGAGTAGGCGTGCCATAGTAATCGATCTTCACCTGGTCAAGCATGGCCACTGAAGCGCGGCCGGTGCGCGTGGATGAGAGATGTCCCTGAAAGTCTTTCACCGCCTTTTCCATGCGCGCTTTCAGTTGCTGATGCACTTCCTTGAGAGCCGGAATTCCGGCCATAGCTGAGACTGCCATCGTTATCTTCCTTGAATAGTGTGCAAAAGCTGTATTTTACTTGGCCTGAAGGGCAAACGTCATCCGGCAGGGACTCCTGGCAGAACACAATGAGTCATTGGATCAGTTCATGTCTGATTTGCGAGTCTCTGTGTTGAGTTCTTCAAAGTAGGCCTGAAGCGAGCGCGGTTCCCGGCCAAGAATGGCGCGCAGCGTCAGCGGATTGCCGAGCAGGCCGTGATGTTCGTAGTGCTCGAACATCGTTTTCATGGGAACAGGAATTTTGCCAGGCGCATTCGGATCGCGTCTTTCGACTTGAATCTCACGGCCAGTCACCTTCCCGATCAGTGCGGCCACATCCCAGCGGTTCAAGATTCCAGGTGAACAAAGCTCAAACGTCCCGTAGAGCAACTTGTCATCTGTAAGAGCCAGAGCAGCGACCTCTGCAACATCCCGATAATCGACTCGCGAAAAACGAGTATCAGCTGACCACGGCTCGGCCAGCACGCCGGTCTTCACAATCTCGGACCAGGATCGAGCGTAGTTCTGAAAATAAAGCGCGGGGTGAAGAAAGGTGTACTCCAGGCCGGAGTTGAGCACTGCTTCTTCCACCGCAATCTTGGCCGCGTGATTGACGAGACTCGTGAGCACAGGGTGAATCACCGACGAGAATACGAATCGGCGCACGCCGGCCTGCACCGCCGCTTCCACCATGCCTTTTCCCACATTGGCTTCGTCTGGAAGGAACGCCGGAGCGATGTAAAAAACAGCCTCGACGCCATGGAGGGCACGATCGAGGCTCGACCGGTCATTCAGATTTCCGGTGACAACTTCTGAAGCGCCATTTCTCCGCGCGAGTTCATTCTGCTCTGGCTTATGGATCAGGCCACGCACCCGCGCCCCGCGCTCGATCAATGCAGGGATGACAAGGCCAGCGAATTTACCGGAGGCGCCAACAGCAAGAATTGTCATATGGAAGGCTCAGCCTTCGACTCAATCTCACGAATGGCCAAGGTGCGCATTAATTCCAAACGCGCTCGATACCTTGCCCAGCTCGACCCGTACCTTCTCCCACTGCGTGGCCAGACGCCCGGTCACCTGCATGTTTATCAGGATCCGGTCAATCTCCTGAGCGCTGTTCATTGTGGCTTCGATCGCCACATCGCCCTTCTTCGACTTACGGAACTCATTCAGCATCTCGTCGGTCTTCTTCTCAAAGTCCTCAGCCAGCTTTCGCGCGTCCTTTTCCTCGCTTGTCTTGCGGATCGTGCTCTTCTTGAGCTCATCGTCAAAACCCGAGCGGAAGGACTTCGCATCCTCGTGCAGGTTTCTCATTAAAGCTTCCACATCCTTGTCGCTCAAACGCTGCGCATCGAGGGAAGGGCATGCATACGTACCCATCAAGCCCAGAAACACCGCAATCGAAAGCCACGCACGCAGCCGGCGGCCCATCTTCATTCCATTTCTCCTGCAACCCAAAACGCAGATTCCCCGGCCTGCGCGTGAGCGCAACCCGGCATTGGGCATTCATTTTCTACTATTTAGTACGATGCAATTCCCCGAGGCCCGTTATCCCACGAAGTACACCGGAAACCGAAAGTATAAACACAACAATAAGAAATTCCACTCGGAACCTGCATCAGCAGCAATTCCTTACAAATTGTCATCCTGAGCGGAGACGCGCCTGAGCGCGTCGCAGTCGAAGGACCCGCAGCGCAAGCTGCGCCCCAGTCGCGCGCAGCGCAACCTTCGACACCCTGGGAAATCTTGTCAAGCCCACCAAAAGTAACAATCTCCCCCAACCATCAGAAAAATAAGCAGATACAAGCCAAAGAAACTTGGCATATTATTACCGCTCAAAATGCTATCCTGAAATTAAGAAGAGAAAAAAGAAAAGCGCCCTCTGGAGATGGGGCGCTTTTTCATTTTCCGGGAGTCGTCACCCGGGCTCTCTCTTCAGCCCCATCGCACGAACGGATCCGTGCGATGGGGTTTCTTTATAGAGCAACCATGACCGGAATTCCTGGACTGCGCGGTGTCCGCAGGCTGGGAGCGAGCATCCACCGGCAGCTTTCATTCCTGAGAAGGACCATAATCTGATTTATCGGGACGGCACCTGGGGGACGGCACGGCCTCAGTCAGCTGAAACAGGCTGCCAAAGCTCCACACGATTTCCCTCTGGGTCGGTGATCCAGCCAAACTTGCCGAAGTCATAGCTTTCGCGCTTCGGATCGACCGTAACGCCTTCAGCCAGCAACCGGGCCAGTACTCCATCGAGGTCATCTACCTGAAGGTTGATCATCGCTTTCTGTGCCGGCGGAAAATATGCATTGTCTTGTTTGAAAAGGGCGAAGACGACCTGGGCATGTTGCGTCGGCGCAGGAAACGCATACGATCCTCCGGAATTCACCAGGCCAAGATGCCGCTCGTACCATTGATAAAGAGCTTTCGGATCATTCGTTCGCAAAAAGATACCGCCAAAACCTGTGATTGAAGGCATAGAGTCTCCTGTGAGGAACGTTTGTTGGAAGGTCGGGCTTATGGCCCGGCCTTTTGATTTTATGTCGTCATGACTGCGGCAGCAGCGATGGGCTAGACGGGAGCCTTGCGGCGGAGGACGGCTGCCGAGATGAGAGTAAGGATAAGGCCGACGGGCAGGGGCTCCATGAAGGTGTAGGCCATGTTGACCAGGGGATTCTGGTACAGCTGCTGGGAGCGTTGTATGGCAGAAACCCGCGCGGCGGTAGTGGCAGGATCAAGTCCGGAGGACTGGATTTTATGGATCTGCGCGGCGAAGTAGCTGTCCATGAAGTGGGGCATGAAGTTGAAATAGACGATCTCCCACATGGCTACGTAGCAGACGGTGGTGATGAGGGTAATGAGGATGCCGCAGACGAAAGCGCGTCCGAAGGAGATTTGGCCGGCGAGGGTGTTGTCGCGGTAGCTGCGGATGCCGAAGTAGACCAGCAGAAACGACGCCACCATGATGGTGTAGCCGAGTACCATGCTGTGGCCGGAGCCGATCTTGTCGGCGAAGAAAAGCGAGCCGCCCATAAGGACGGAAATCATAAGGCCGGATATAAGGCCAAAAGTGAGGACAACTTTCTTCATGTGAGTTTCCTGATGCCTGTGAGGATGGAGTCACCATGCAGTGTACCGGTCCGGATGTCGTCACCCATTCGGGTGATTTTGCAGGAATAGAGCAGAAATCATGTTTTCGGGTGATGCGATTACGGCAGGAGGCCCAGTTCCTTGCCGCGCTGGACGGCCTGGGTGCGTCGAACGGCTCCAAGCTTGTCGAAGGCGCGGGCACAGTGTGTCTTGACAGTATTTTCGGAAACGAAAAGCTGCGTCGCGATCTCTCGATTGCTGAAGCCGCGCGCGATCAGAGTGAGGACTTCGAGCTCGCGTGCCGTGATGCCGATGGTTTGCTGGTGAGCTGTGTTGGGAGCGAAGGGTTCGGGGGTGGAGGCTTCCGCAGGGACAAGCACTTCCCTCACCACGACCGTTTCACGTACAGTTTCGCGCCTGCGCGTGATGCGGAGGCCAAGCCAGATACCGAAGGCCGAAAAAAGAATGGCGACAAGCGCGCCGTAGAGCTCGACGGAATGCTCGATGACAACGAAGCGGTATTCGGTGTATTGGAGGATGGCGATCAAAAGACCGCCGACAAAACCGAAGACGAGGACGTGGCGCCTCATATAGACAGGGTGTTATCCGGAAGTATATCCAAAAGCTAATGCTTGAGCGCTGCGCCCTGCGACCTGTGCTTTGAAATTACTGTCAAGCCCGCCAAGATGTCATTCTGAGCGGAGCAACGCGGACCGGGGTCCCCGGACTGCGCGCTGTTCGCAGGCTGGGATGGGGGCGTCGAAGGACCCCCACGAGCAGAAAGAGCTTACCTTGGGCAGATCAAAGGGCTCGTGGGAGGTCGGCCAAAGGCCGACGGGATGCGGATCAAGACGACACAACCAAAGGAAGCCAGGAACAACGAACCAAAGAACGTTTTTCTGAGTGCCCTGACAAGGTAATACCTAAAACAGACCCCCCGCTAAATATATGAAAACACTGGAGTAGTGCGCAAGCAATAGAAGAATCAATAAGATAGGAGGGGTAACCCTCCGCTATCTCATTGAAAACAAACAAAACCAAGTGCTACATAGGGGGAGGGGGGTACCCCCTCCTAAGTCATTGAAAACAGATAAAATCAGCTATTTGGTCTCGAGCGTGTCGTACAACGGCTGAGCAGGCTTCACTGCCGGCTCTTCCTTGGCCACCGAGACCGCCAGGATCCGCACCTTGTCATTCGACGGGAGCGTCAGCGAGGTCGCATGGGGCGGCAGCGGAATCTCGTAGGCAAAGAGGTAGCTGTACTCATACGGCTCGTTCAGCCCCTCCGGAGTGTGGTGGTGGGAGGCGTACCACGCCAGGTCCGCCGTCTTGATAAATCCGGGGCGAAGTCCGACATAGTCCTCCGGATAGCGCGGAGCCCAGTTCGCCGATCCCCGGTTGCTCAGGTCCCAGGTCGCATGGTTGGCTGAAACCGCCCAGTCCTTGCGCAGCGGCACTGTCTTCTCCTGGCCGTTTGGACCGGGCGACGTCCGCACCGTCGTGGTGTCCGGCTCCGGCTTCCAGAGTCGCGTGTCCCACTGGCCGATGAATCCGCCCCAGTCCTCGACGGTGAAAGTCACCGGCTTGCCGCCGGCAGTGAAGGTCGCCTTCTGGTCTCCGTCCTCAGAAGCAGCCAGAACGTAGACCCGGTTGTAATCCCCCTCGGGGAGAGGAATCTTCTGGCCTCGGGCTACAACAGCATCGGACTTCGATGCGCCACCCGGAGCCAGCTGGAAATCAACTCCGCTGAACTTCAGGTCCTGTGGCAGCATTTCCGCTGGCAGAGCATCGCCCTTCGCATTGAAGCCGCCGGTCGACTTGGTGTCATCCTCGCTCGCCGCCGCCAGATCGTAGTGCAGCGTCACCGGCTGCGACTTCACCGGATCAAGACGTACCGGAGCAGCTCCCAGCTTCAGGGCAAAGGTGCGCGGCTGGTTGCCTTTGAACGATGTTTCAAGCGCTCCGCCGGCAACATTCGCCGGGCCGGTTGGAAGCTCCTGCCCGTTCACCTCGCGCGCTTCTGTGATCGGTCCGGCGAACTTCACCTGGACATTATCCGCCGGTTTGCCGTCCAGCTCCACCATGCGCAGGATGACATCGTCGCTCAGCTCCGCCTTCTTGAGCGCCAGCACCCGGACACGCGGATTGTTGATCGTTACCAGCGAAAAGTTCTTGCCCAGCGAACCCGCATGCTTCTCCGTCTCGAAGGCCACCAGAGGCGAGCTCAACCGATAGGCTTGCCAGTCCGTCTGGCCATCGCGCCAGTCACCGGAATGTCCAGCCAGACCGAAGATGATCTCATGGTGTCCCCAGTCCTGGTTGAGCTGGTCAGAGTATGCGCGGCGCGGGGGGCCCGGGGGCATGCCCGGCGCTGGCTGCGGGTTGTCCTTCCGGTAGCCCGGCGAGCGCAGCAGCGTCAACCGGATCGTCTGGTCATCGCGCTTGTCCGATCCGTTCTTCACTCCGGTAAGAACCGTCGCCCCATAGGAACCGCTCTGATCCGTCAGGTCGATCCAGTGGTGAGAGGCCACTTCGAACTGGCGGTCATACGCATTGGGCCGCTGGATGGTCCCCACCTCCCAGTTGTAGGTCGCCATCTTGTTCGTCGCCGAGAGCGGAAACACCGCCTTCAGGTTCGCCGACAGCGATTTCCAGTCAATCGACTCGCCGAACTCCACGCGGTTGCCCGCATCGCCCGCCGACAGGCTGACCCTCTGCACAAACTTCGAGCCTTCCGTCTCGCGCTCCACCTCGACCGCAACGCGCACCGGCCCGTTCTCGACCACCCGCACCTTCGCCGGCCCGCTCACATACGACCGCGGAGCAGCCTGCTCCTGGTCAAAGTCCATATTCCATGCCGGCCACATCTGCGGAGAATCCTCCGAAATGGCCAGCCGCATCGGCGCTGACAGCAGCTCCTTGTTGACCTTCTTGTCGAAGATGCTGCTCACATCGCCGTCTTTGTTCAGCTCAACCTTGTACCGCGCATTCTCAAGCGACGACTCGCTGACCTTCAACTCCGACGATCGCGCCGATGAATTGCCGCGCTGCACATCGTAAACCGCATATCCCACCGAAGGAGTCTTGGCCACAAACAGCACCTTGCCGTTCTCCACCTGTGCCGGAACAGCATTGCCATCCGGCCCCACAACGCGGACCGCTTTAGCGCCTGCGAACGGAACCGACGCTTCGACAATGTCCTCGCGCTCAATGTTCAGCGGGTTGTAAACCACCACTGGAACTCCGTTTACTTGAGTATTCAAGCCGGAGGCAATCGACTGGGTCGCGCTGGTCAGCACGCCGGCAAACTGGTTGAGCGCAATCACATCATCATTCTGAGCAAACTCATACGACCGCGGCGTTGCCGTTCCTGCGCCGGTGTCGTGGAACTGCCCGCCCATCACCAGGTACCAGGCATCATTCAGCCGCTGCTGCGGATAAGTGCGTCCGCCCATCCACGCCGCAGCCACCGACGCCTTCTCCGCCGCATCGGCCAGCAGCTCGTTCTCGCGGTTCCAGCGCTTGTGATATGCCTGCGATGTCAGCGAACCCGCCGAGTGATTGATGAGCTCAAGATCGCCCTTGTAGCGAGGCATCTTCGCCGTCATGTCCGGCTTGATGTCGAGGAACATCTGGTCCGCCGCCGTCGAGACAACGTTCACAGGTCCGTCACCCATGCGGACCGGAGATGTCGAGCCCGGAAGCTCGGCCTCGCCCTTCGTCACCATGGCTTCCAGCAGCTTGACCGAATTCTCATCAGTCGCGCCGCCAATATCGCCTGTGCCGATGTAATGATAATCGGCGTACACGCCCGTCACCTTGCCATCCAGCTCGATGCGCTTCGTCCAATCCGGCTCGTGCTGCTGCCGCGGCCCGGTCGTAGGAGTGCCCGGCGGCGGAGTCTTGCTCAAGTCCGAATGAATCTGGCCGTTGTAGCTGCCGGGGTTGAGCGCCGCCATCACCGTCTCGCCATCAGGCCCTTCCCACACGCCTACATTGAAAGGAATGCCTTCCGGAGTCTGCTCCGGTGAGTCAGGACCGCCCACCTGCGGAGCAGGCTGCCATGCCGCATTGAGCTTCTGCGTCGAAAAACCCTTCACGCCCGCATGCGCCAGAATGGTCGGCAGCGATGCTGGAAAACCGAAGCAGTCCGGCAGCATGTACTCCGCGCTCGCCTTGCCGAACTCCTGCCGGAAATAGGTGTTGCCGTACAGCACCTGGCGAAAGATCGATTCGGCGCTCGGCAGGTTTACATCGCCCTCTTCCACCGACGAGCCGGCCGGATACCAGTTGCCCGCCGCGATGTACTGCTTCATCTTGGCGTAATCGTTGGGAAAATACTCCTTCATCAGGCGGTAGCGGTTCGAGCCCGTCCAGTTGAAGACATAATGCGGATACTTCTGGATGTAATCGAAATTCACCCGCATTGTCTTCAGCAGGTACTCACTGATCGACTGCTGGAAGTTCCAGCGCCACTGCGTATCAAGGTGCGCATAAGGGACAACGTAAAGCGTAGGCTGCTTGGTAATATCAGGCGCCTTCATCGTCTGCGCCGAGGCGCTTAATGCAATAGCCTGCGCGACCGCGGCAGCAAGAAGGCGTTTTGAAAAACGAGGCATGACAAATCTCCGGGAGTCCATCAAGTTTTTGACTATCTGATTTTCGGTTTCGAGCCAAGGGAGCGCATACAGAGGAGTGGAATCGATACCATCCGCCGCCACACAGGATTACTGACAGAAAGCCTCTTGTCAAGCTCTTCAGTCGCCAGCGAAAATCCCCTCTGCGTAACCTCCGTGTCCTCTGTGCTCTCTGTGGTGAAAATTCCCTCTGCGAATACTCAGCGTCCGGGCCTGCCCTGAGCGAAGCCGAAGGGCGGTAAAAATGCCAGTGATGACATCGACGTAGAAGTGGTAGCCTTGGTGCGCCATCAAAATACAACCCGGCGCGGGCGCCCATGATCAAGATGCGACTCCTCTGCTCACTCAGCCTTCTCGTTCTCTCTCTTCTCCCGGCAACAGCGCAGCAAACTTCCTACCCCTTCAACGATCCTTCTCTGCCGATGGAGAAGCGCATCGACAATCTTCTCTCGCTGATGACCATCGACGAAAAAATCAACTGCCTCGGCACCATTACCGCCGTGCCCCGTCTCGGCGTGAAAAACTTCGGCGCCTCTGAAGGCATTCACGGAGTTGTCCAGCGCGGCGGAGGTTTCCTCAACCGGACAGCCATCACCACTACGCAGTTTCCCCAGCCTCCCGGCATGGGCGAATCATGGGACCCCGACCTCGTCCGCAAGGCAGGCGGCGTCGAAGGCTACGAAGCCCGCTTCATCACGCAGACCCCGAAATACGACCGCCAGGTTCTCATGCTCTGGGGGCCGCAGTCTGACCTCGCTCGCGATCCGCGCTGGGGCCGCAGTGAAGAAGTCTACGGAGAAGACCCATTCTTCAACGGAACCATGGTCACCGCCTTCATCAAGGGCCTGCAGGGCGATGATCCGAACTACTGGCAGGCCGCGGCATTGCTCAAGCACTTCCTCGCCAACAGCAATGAGGACTACCGCACCAGTTCATCCTCCAACTTCGATCAGCGACTCTTCTGGGAGTACTACTCCGTTCCCTTCCGCATGGGCTTCCTCGACGGCGGAGCCAAAGCCGTCATGGCCTCCTATAACGCCTGGAACGGCACGCCCATGGCCATCAATCCGATCCTCAAGAGCATCGTCCGCGACAAGTGGGGCGTCGACGTTCTTTCGAGCGACGGCGGAGCCGTCAGGCTCCTCGTCACCGCGCACAAGCGCTTCGCCAACCAGAAAGAAGCCGTCGTCGCCTGTCTCAAGGCCGGTATCAACCAGTTCCTCGACGTCTACAAAGACGAAACCAAAGCAGCTCTGAAAGACGGATCCATCACCGAGGCTGAGATCGACAGCCTGCTCCGCCCGAAGTTCCGCGTCTCCATCCGCCTCGGACTGCTCGATCCGCCGGAGATGGTTCCCTACTCGAAGATCAAAGACTCGCCCGAGCCCTGGAACACCGAAAAAGACAAATCCGTCTCGCAGCAGATGGCGCTCGAATCTGTAGTGCTACTCAAGAATTCCGATTCTCTTCTGCCGCTCAAGAAGGACGCAATCAAATCCATCGCCGTTATCGGCCCGCTCGCCAACGCAGTTCACTGGGACTGGTACGGAGGCACGCCGCCCTACGCCATCACGCCGCTTCAGGGCATCAGGGATGAAGCCGGCCCCGGAGTCAAAGTCACCTATGCAGAAAACGAAATCGGCAACGCTGTCTACAACGCGGCTAAATCATCCGACGTAGCCGTGGTCATGATCGGCAACGACCCCACCTGCGGCCCGGACATGGCGCACGACTGGCACGACACTCCCTACGACGGTGGCGGAACGCTGCCCTGCGCCTCGCCCAGCGATGGACGCGAAGGTCGCGACCGCGAAAGCATCGACCTCGCCCAGGAGCAGCTGGTGAAGCAGGCTTATGCCGCCAATCCGAAGACCATCGTCATGCTGGTATCGAGCTTCCCCTTCGCCATCAACTGGTCGCAGGCCCATGTCCCCGCCATCCTGCACATGGCTCACTCCTCGCAGGATGAAGGAACCGCTCTCACTAAAGTCCTCTTCGGCGACTACAACCCCGCAGGCCGCCTCGTCGTCACCTGGCCTAAATCCGTCGACCAGCTGCCGCCCATGATGGACTATGACATCCGCCATGGCCGCACCTATATGTACTTCAAAGGCGATCCGCTCTATCCCTTCGGCTATGGATTGAGCTACACCACCTTCCGCTACTCCAACATCAAAACCAGTTCCACCCGCATGGCAAAGGACGGGACCATCACTGTCAGCGTCGACGTCACCAACACCGGCACCCGCTCCGGCGACGAAGTCGTCCAGCTCTACGTCAAGCAGCCGCGTTCCAAAGTCGAGCGCCCGCGCGAGCAGCTGAAGGGCTTCAAGCGCGTGACCATACAGCCCAATGAAACAAAGACCGTCGAGATTCCCCTCAAAGCCTCTGACCTTGCTTATTGGGATGAGAAGCAGCAATCCTTCAAAGTAGAAGCCGAGCCCCTGGGTATCCTGATCGGCAGCTCATCAGCCGACATCAAACTAACCACCACTGCGCAGATCGAATGAAAATCGAGATTTCCTCTGCGAAACCTCCGTGTCCTCTGTGCTCTCTGTGGTGAAAAAAATTCCCTCGTGAACCTTGGAGACTTGGCGTAGATTTTGTCTCCATATCTTCCATTTGTCTGAACTATAAATGCTGTTTATACAAGCCTCCTGACCGGATTTTTCGGCAAAAAGACAAACCGGCTGACCTATGATTGGTGTCAGGCCATCCGCATAAAAACATGAATGACGCCACTGTGAAAGGCGTCATCCATATCTGTCGATCTGTCGGAAAATCATTCCGTTATTCCTGGCCGAAGTGTTTACGGACAACGCATTGTGCGCGGCAATTGATTTTTGAGGGAGGCAACAAATGGGAATCACAAGGCGCGACTTCTTAACCCGAGTGGGACTGGCCGGCGGATACAGCGCCGCCTTCACCACCATGCAGTCGCTCGGGCTCATGCCCATGCCGCACGCTGAAGCCGTCACCTGGAACACCGCGCCCAACGCCGGCAAAGGCGCGAGTGTCGTCATTCTCGGCGGAGGCATCGCCGGCCTGGTCTCCGCCTATGAGATGGGCAAGCTTGGCTATCGATGTACCGTGCTCGAAACACGCGAGCGCCCCGGAGGCCGCAACTGGACCATCCGCAGCGGCACTACCATTGAATTCACCGACGGCACAAAGCAAACCGCAGACTGGCAATCGGACAGCTATTTCAACGCTGGCCCTGCCCGCCTCCCTTCGATCCACAAAACCATGCTCGGCTACTGCAAAGAGCTGGGCGTTCCCCTCGAAGTCGAAGTCAACACCTCGCGCAGCGCGCTTCTCGTCAACGATAGCGTCTTCGGCGGCAAGGCCATCGAACAGCGCGAAGCCATTAACGACACCCGCGGCCATGTCTCCGAGCTCCTGGCAAAGTGCATCCATCAGAACGCGCTCGATCAGGAGCTGACCGCCGATGACCGCGAGCGCATGCTTGCCTTTCTGCGCCTCTATGGCGACCTCAAGCCCGACTTCACCTACAAAGGATCCTCGCGTGCAGGCGACAAATGCCTGCCCGGCGCCGGTGATGTAGCCGAAGAACCGAAACCGCCGCTCGACATGCATGCATTGCTCGACGCCGGCTTCTGGCAAGGCATTCTCTTCGAAGAGACCCTCGACATGCAGGCAACGATGATGCAGCCCGTCGGCGGCATGGATCGCATTCCCTATGCCTTCGCAAAAAAGCTCGGCAATGTCGTCGAGTACAAGTCCTCAGTAAAAGAAATCCGCCGGACCGCGAAAGGTGTCCGCATCGTCTATGCGCAGAACGGCGCTGAAAAAAGCATCGAGGCCGACTACGCCATCTGCGCGCTCCCCATCTCTGTCCTGAAAAACATCCCCAATGATTTCTCCCCGCGCATCAAGCAGGCCATCGACGAAGTCAGTTACGACGACGCCTACAAGATCGCCTGGGAATCCAAACGTTTCTGGGAAACCGATTTCGAAATCTATGGAGGCATCTCCTGGGTCTTCAGTGGGCCCGTGCGAGTCATCTGGTATCCCAGCGGAAAGCTCTTCAATGAAACAGGCGTCGTAGTCTCAGGCTATGGGGTTGAGCACATCACCGATCTCTGCAAGCTCCCGAACATGCAGGCCAAGTTCGATTGCTCCCGCGCCGCCATCGAAAAGCTTCATCCCGGATACGGCAAGTATCTGACCAAGCCCGTGTACGTGAACTGGGGCAAGATCCCGCATAACATGGGCTCCTGGGTAGGCCGCGCCCCCAGCTACGTCGAAGGCAAAACCACCGTCTACTACGACGGCCCGTACAAGCAGTTCATCGAGCCTGACGGCCCCTTCTTCTTCGCCGGCGATCACTGCAGCCACATCATAGGCTGGCAGGAAGGAGCAGCACTCTCAGCGCACCGCGCCTTAAAACTCATAGGCGACCGCATCCAGTCCACATAGCATCGGTAGCCACCACCACGGGTGCCCCAGAGCCTGCCCTGAGCGAAGTCGAATGGGTTCGCGCAGCTAACCTGGGGTTGTTCGTTTTGTTTTGACAGTCACGCCGCACCCACCTCAAGCCTTCGGCAACCGCCCCGCCATCTCCTTGCCGAAGCGCACGCTCTCCGACACCCCCCGATCCTCCGGATAGTAAAAACAGGTATCGGCAATCTGCAGCCCCTGAATCGGCGTCTCTACCGGCGGAAGCTTCGCGGCAAACCCCGGCTCGCACACCGGCTGCGCATAACGAAGACGCGCGACATGTGTCGCAATCAAGTCTTCCTTCGTCAGCGCCGGATTTACCCTCTGCAAATATCCGAAAGCCTCATCGAGCAGCGCCTCGTCCGTCCAGCTGAACTTCGGATGGTCGGTCGGCATGTAATAGGGAACATACACCACGCTCGCCCCTTCCACCGGCCTCAGGTTTGAAAACTCGATAATCCCGGGAACCGCAATGTCCGGCTCGCTGATGTTCACCCAAAAGTGCGGAGTGATCGAACGCTTCAGCTTGAAAACCAGGCAACAGATGCCTGTATTGATAATCGAATCGTAGCGCTGCTTCCAATCTTCCGGCAGGTCAGGAACCATAGCCGCAATCAAAGGCGTCGGCACAGTCGAAATCACCGCATCTGCCGTGACCGGACCTCCGCGAGTCAGCACGCCCGTCACCCGGCCATTTTCCACTACAACCTTCTCTGCCCCGCAGCCTGTCGAGATGCGCCCGCCGCGCTCCAAAATTGCCGCGCACAGCGCATCTACCAGGGTCTGGCTGCCGCCTTCGAGATACCCCAGCTCTTCCTGCATCATGGAACGGCGAGACCGTCCCACTCTCCGGATTCGCGTCCAGATCCATGCAGCCGAGATGTTGTCCGCATAGCGGTAAAACTTGAGCTCGAACAAGGGCCTCCACAGCCGGTCATAGACTTCTGTGCCGCACCACCGCGTGATCCACGAACGCGCTGACTCGGTCTCGATCGAGTCCCAACGGTCGCGGCGCACGGAAAGAAACGCGAATGCTGCATACCTCAACCGTGAGATGAGGCCGATCTCGTCAAAGCTCAGCAGCGCTACCGGCGTCCCCCATGCGTGCAACTGCCCGCCGGTAAAGATCCCCATCGATGTGTCTCGCCACCGCAGCCGGTCGCGGATACCAAGCTCTTCGAGTAGCTCCATCGTCGGCTGGTCGCTCTTGCAGATGAAATGGTAAAACCGCTCAATCGACAGCCCGGCCAGATCAAAGTGCGCGGCCATTCCCCCCGGCTCGGGAGCTGCCTCCAGCACTTCCACCGTATGTCCAGCATTGAGGGCATGAAAGGCCGCAGCCAGCCCCATCACTCCTGATCCAATCACAACAACGTTTGCGATAATGCACCTCTTGAGAAATTCCGCAGCAGCAAAAATTCAGAACCAGTCATAAGAAGAACTAAAAATCTAAAACGACCCGCGAATACACGGGATCCCGGAAGGTCTCCTCCAGAGCCTGCTCGAGCGGCGTCGCCCGCACTCCAAAGATTCCAGGCCAGTCAATCACTTCAAAGACATCCGGCGTTACCAGCGCCTGAAGCTGCTTGACCGTGAATGCCGGGTTCCGGTCAAAGAACGAGTTCACCTTCAGCAGCCCCCAGAACACGCTGTATGGAATCTTCTGCAGATGCGTCTTTGCGCCTATTGCTCTCTTTACTGCGCGGATCAGGTCGATGTAATCAATCCGCTCCTGCCCTGTGATGTTGTAGGCTCCCGTTTTTTCATTCATCAGCGAAGAGACAATAATCTCGCAGAAGTCCGCGGCATAGAGCGGCTGGCGCAGAAATTTCCCCGAGCCGGGAATAGGAAAGACCGGGACGCGCTGCATAAATCTCGCTAACCATCCCACATGCTTTCTGTCGAACCATCCGAACATCAGCGTCGGCCGCAGCACCACCTGCTTGATCCCGCTCGCGGCAACCAGAGCCTCCTGCGCCTTCTTCGTTTCCGTGTAGTTGTCCACCGCCATCGAATTCACCACCGACGACGAGATGCTCACGATGTAAGGAACCTTGTGCCGCACCGCTGCCTCTAGAAGGCGCTCCGTGGCTTCGACATTGTTGCGTATATACTCCTTCGCTTCGATACCCCCGATCTGCGCATGCCCGATCACCAGCGCGCGGCAGTCAGCCATCTCCGCTTCCCACGCGCTCACCTGAGTCCCATCGGCCAGATCGTTGTGGAGCACACGAACCTCAGGGTGATATTGCTCTAGGATTTTTACATTGGTGGGGTGTTTGTCGATAGCGACGATTCCCTGGAAGCCCTTTGCCGTCAATCGGGGAATCAGGTTCTGTCCGACAAGACCGGCAGCCCCGGTGATGATGATCTTTCCATTCTTTGTTTCTGCCATATTTTCAAGCGTCAAGGAGGCGAGCGAAGAGTCAGGTTTCGCCTCTCCCTTTACCATCTTCTCCTTCTAGGGCCTCTTTGTTTCGGGGGCAACCTCAGCGGGCTTGCAGCGCTCGACCTTTGACCCATGTAGATTCCACACTACCGGATAAAGGGAAAGGGAATCCGATTGCCGCTGTGCGCAAATAACCGATGACGTTTTAGACACCAAGCCGCTATCTCTTTATGAGTTCCATTGTCCATGGAACCGGCACGATTGGAATAACAACATGTTGTCCTGGTCTTGCTTTTTGCACCTGCTGCGCATAGACCTCAAAATGCTCATCAGGAAATGCCTTATACCTCCAGCCTGCAACGAGGCCCACAGGCATAAAAACGAGTGCAAGAGTCCCGGCCAGCCGTAACGGTCTAGCTGAAGCACGCAGCGCACACCAGACTGAGGCCCAAACAAAGACAAGAGAACTGAAAAACCAGTACCTACTACCGCCAGCCTGTGCGAGCACCTGCCATGGAGATCCTTGCCCAGAGGCAAGTGGGCTGCGTAGTCCAGCGAGGAGTATTGCCACGCCGTATACGATAACGAGCCTCAGTTCGAGACTGGCATGACGCAAGCAATACAGACAAATGGTGACTCCACCCATAAAGATGACGAGGAGTAGAGCGAATGGCAGTAAGACCGCAAATCTATGCGCGCCCAAAATTGCTGCGGTAAAGACGTTCCCACCGATCATTCGCACGAAGAGTTGAGGGGTAGCCCCGAGCGTTTCGACAAGCCGATTGCCTTGATAGTGGGCTAATGAAAGAAGTTGGGCGATCGTGCAAACCGCTGATATTACTAGTATCATCAGGCTCCAGGACTGACGGCGGAACCACCAGAAGACGAAGATAACAGGTGTAAGGAATATGCAGAACGGTCCGCTTAGAGCAGCGAACGTTATCACGATGCAATCGAAGAGATGCCCCGGCCACGCTTTCGGGGAGGTCGCTACTGCCAGCAAGACCGCGGCCAAGGCAAGATGCCACATGGCGTTGGTCAAGACAACATGGATCTCGCCGGCATTAGGAAGCTCAAGATAAGCTGCTGCAAACAGTACGCGTATTATGAATGGGGCCAGCCGGCAGCATCGTGGCGACAGCAGAATCGCTATCGGGAGCCATTGCACAATCATCCCTATGAACGCCATGATAAGCGGCGCAAACGACAACGGCACCAGCAACGAAATCGCTGCACCGAGCCGCTCGAGGAGGACATAATAGCCAACGTTAGACATTATGAGCGAATGTAGACCGCCCAGATTATATGCGTCTGCGTACCATCTGATTCCATCCTCTGCATAGAACTGCGCATGTGTGAATAGACTTGGATTGCGGCTGTAAATTAGAGGAATTGCAACTGCGAACACCACAATCTGCCATTTGGTATCTAAGCCTTTGTACTCGTCTTTTGCCGTCAGGCTTTCAAGTTTTTTGATCTTCTCACGTAGGTAGCCCAACATCATCCTTCTCCTATAGAGATAAAGCTGCTAACGCACCGCACAAGATGTATGTCCGCCTTGCCACAATCGGAATCAGATTGCTTCAAGTTTCTTCTCGCATTGTAGTCATCCTGGTATGGAACTACAGGTGCCGTGCGGTACAGGATGCCGAAAGAGGCAAGAGTCGGAAACAGCAGGGCTAGAAGCAGCAGGATGGTCGTCCATTGCCGGGCGCCCTGGCTTACCGGAACACGAGGACTCCCCTTCTCCTGGCTGGAAATCTTGGATGTCATGGTTTATGTCGGAATACGTAGTTTTTATTATCCATAAACATTCTTCACTCTACGCCTCATTCTTTAGTTACCAACGAGGGAGTGGGCTGCCTGCTGTTTATTGCTTCATGCCAAAATCTCTGCTTCCTCTTGACAATCTAGACGAGTCGAGGTCACTCTAGATCATCTAGGGGAGACTGCATGTCCGGAAAACCCAGCGATCTTGTTCAGGGCACACTTGAGATGCTTGTCCTGAAGACCCTGGCTCTCGAGCCTATGCACGGCTACGGCATTGCTTTGCGGATCGAGCAGATGAGCCATGGAGTCTTCTGCGTCAATCCAGGGTCGCTCTTTCCTGCTCTCAGCCGCCTTGAGAGAGACGGCCGCATTCAATCCGAGTGGCGCGCTACGGAGAACAACCGGCGAGCCAGGTACTATCTGCTGACTGAGCATGGGCACAAGGCCCTTCAAGATGAGACCCAGGCATGGGGGCGTCAGGTCGCCGCCATTGCCAGAATCCTGGAAGCCTGACGGAGGGTGCATGCTGCGCAATCTGCTTACCGGACTGAAGGCCGCCTTTCACAAAGATGAGCACAGCCGTGAGATGGATGAAGAGCTGCAGGGCTTTATTGAAGCATCCACGACGGAAAAGATTCGCCGCGGCATGACTCCGGAACAGGCGCGACGGGCGGCGCGAGCAGAGATGGGGAGCGTGGAAACAGTAAAAGAGAAAGTCGCGGCGGCTGGATGGGAATCGGTTGCGGAGGGCTTGCTGCAGGACATTCGTTATGGCTTGCGCTCGCTGGCAAAAAATCCAGGATTCACTTCTGTAGCAATCCTCTCGCTTGCGCTGGGGATTGGCGCAACCACTTCGATGTTCAGCCTCATTTATGCAGTGCTGCTGCATCCCGTACCTTATGCGGACTGGCAGCGCCTCACCTACCCTGCCTATTTCAATGATGATCTGCCTGGATCGCCTGTGTGGTGGTTATCGCTTCACTGGCCACAGTATCAGCAACTGCTCAAGGCAAACTCCATTGAAGATGTGGTTGGCTCACAAAACATGAATGGAGAGATCACAGGCCACGATGTTCCTGAAGATGTCTCTATCACTTACGTCACCGAAAATATTGGGAATTTTCTGCGAGTCACGCCGGTGCTGGGCCGTAATCTGCAGCTTTCCGATGCGAACACTGCCGGCCAACAGGCGCCGGTTGTTCTGGACTATAACTTCTGGATGCGCCACTACAATGGCGACCGCGATGTATTAGGTCAAGCGCTGGAAATCGACCACAGACCTTACACCATTGTCGGCGTCATGCCCAGGAACTATGCATGGTGGCCTGATGTTTATGTTCCTGCCTCGCTGCTGCCTGAGCGTGAGCGCAATCTCGTTCCAGTGATGAAGCTCAGGCCCGGCGTTAGTCTTGCTATGGCAGATGCTGAAATCGAGTCATTGTTTCACCAGCTTGCCATGCCGTATGGTTTTCCGAAGCATTTCCGAATACATTTTCAGCACATCTCCGACCGCATCCTCGAGACCATGGGGCGTGCACTGGCTCTTCTCTTCATTGCGGTGGCTGTACTGCTCATCATTGGGTGCGCGAATTGCTCTATTCTGCTTCTTGCCCGCGGCATGGCGCGTCAGAGTGAGCTGGCTGTCCGCACTGCGCTCGGCGCGAGCCGCTATCGCATTGTCCACCAGCTGCTGGTTGAAGCTCTGATGCTTGCTGTCACAGGTTCCATGCTTGGAATTGTGCTTGCCTACTGGCTGGCCAAGCTTATCTTCTCGCTGTTTCCTGACGTCTTCATGCACGAGTCCGTCATTGAGATCAACCTGCCCATTCTTGTATTTTCGATTGGGCTTGCGGCTTTCAGCGGACTTCTCTTCGGGCTCATTCCTTCGCTGCGCATGTCGCGGCCCGATGTCTCGCAGGTGATGCAGGCCACAGCGCGCAAAGTCACCGGGCGCCCGAGCCAGACCAGATCACTGAATATCCTGATCGCCTCGCAGATTACTCTCACGATCGTCATGATGAGCGCGGCCGGGGCCGCCATCGGAAGCTTCATGGAACTGATGCATCGCAATTTTGGCTACGACCCGACACATGTGATGTCTGTGTCCATTCCATTACATCGTAATTCTCTGCTGACAAGAGAGACGCGCATTTCTTACTTCGAAACATTGCGCCAGAAGATCGCTGTTATCCCCGGGGTTACCGAGGTAGCCACCAGCGTGAATGCGACACCGCCCAGCAGCGGGTGGGACCTTACCTTCGAAGTTCTCGGTATGCCTTTTGCCAGCCAGCAGCATTTTCGGCTCAATAGTGTCGGACCGGGCTATTTCTCCACGCTGCGAATTCCACTGCTCCATGGCCGCATCTGGGACGAGAGTGAAGAGACTCGCGGCGCTGCGGTTGCGGTCATTAATCAGACGCTTGCCCGCCACCATTTCCCCAAAGGCGACGCGATTGGGCAGCAGATTCGCATGCCTGATCTCAGAGCCACCTCTCCTGATCCTCCCTACACGGTCGGCGTTCCCGACACCAACGGCTGGCTCCAGGTAATTGGAGTGGTGGGAGACTCCGCAAACGACGGCCCGGACAGGCCTGTGCAGGCGGCGCTTTATATGCCCAGCACCCGTCTTGTGACAATGAGAACGCAGTTCCTTATTCGAACCCAGGGAGCGCCGCTAGCGATGCTGCAAGATGTGCGCCTTGCTGTTCAGTCAGTGAATCGCGACCAGCAGATAGGTGGCAATGTGCGTGACCTTCAGGGACTGATGGAGCGGGAGCCGGGCTGGCGTCAGCAGCGCATGTTTTCCATACTCTTCGCGGTTTTTTCCGGACTGGCGCTGGCCCTCGCGCTCATTGGCCTGTACAGCGTCATTTCCTACAGCGTTACGCAGCGAACGAATGAATTCGGAATCCGCATGGCGCTCGGCGCGCAGCGAGGACATGTACTGTGGATTGTCGCCCGCAGTGTTGCCGTCACAGTGGGCAGCGGACTGGCTTGCGGATTGATCATCGCGCTCGCCTCGCAGAAGTTCCTGGCCCAATGGACGGACAACCATTCGCACAATCCACTGATCCTCGTCTCGGTCGTTCTGCTTTTCATACTCAGTGCAAGCTGCGCCTGCATTCTTCCGGCGCTTCGAGCGTCGAGGGTCGATCCGCTGGTAGCGCTGCGCTATGAATAATGGCGAGACAATTTTGGGGCAATAAAAGAGGCAGCCTAAAAGGCTGCCTCTTTTTAGTTGATTCGGAAATCTGCTCAGTCGGCGCTTACAGGCTGGCGTGATTCGAGCTCAGCGAGACGCTTGGCCAGGAGCTGCTCGAGGTTTTCGAGCGCCTTGCTGAAGCCTTCGATGCCCTCTTTCAGCTTGTCGTGTGCCATGCGGTCTTCGGCGTGCATCTTGTCGAAGGTCGCCTTGTCGATGGTGAGCTTTTCGATCTCGAGGCCCTTCGCCTTTTCAGGATCGAGCTTGCGCGGGAGCTCGCCCTGTGCAGCCTGGAGCTCTTCGAGCAGGTGCGGCGAGATGGTCAGCAGGTCAGAGCCGGCAAGTTCGATGATCTCGCCCGTATTGCGGAAGCTCGCGCCCATGACCAGCGTCTTATAGCCGAACTTCTTGTAGTAGTTGAAGATGCGGGTGACGGACTGCACGCCCGGGTCGTCTGCACCCTTGTAGTCCTTGCCCGTGTCCTTTTTGTACCAGTCGAGGATGCGGCCGACGAAGGGCGAAACCAGGGTGACCTTGGCTTCTGCGCAGGCAATAGCCTGGTGCAGGCCGAAGAGCAGCGTCAGGTTGCAGTGAATCCCTTCCTTTTCAAGCTGCTCGGCAGCGCGGATGCCTTCCCAGGTGGAGGCGATCTTGATAAGGATGCGCTCGCGCGAAATTCCGGCCTTTTCGTAAAGGCCGATGATTTCGCGGGCCACCTTCATCGTGCCTTCCGTGTCGAAGGAGAGGCGGGCGTCGACTTCAGTCGAAACGCGGCCCGGGATGACGGCCAGAATCCGTTTGCCAAACTCAATGGCGAGGTGCTTGAAGGCAAGATTCGCTACCTCCTTATCGGCAGCGCCGTCGCCCAGCGACTTGCGTGCGTCAAGCAGCGTTCCGTCCACAATCGACTGGTACTGCGGCATCTGTGCGGCAGCCGTGATGAGCGACGGATTGGTGGTCGCATCCTGTGGCTTGACCTTCTCGATGGCTTCAATGTCTCCGGTATCGGCGACAACAGTCGTCATGGTACGGAGCTGTTCAAGCAGACTCTTTGCCATAATTCCTCCTCATGGGGTTTGCCCGCGCTTATGTCTATTAGATGCGCCGGGGCGAATTGCGGTCTCACCTACGATTATCCCACGACGACGGGATTTGATAGTGTTGCAATCCCTTCAATCGTGACTTCGACGCTGTCTCCGGGCTGCATGGGCGCCACGCCGGAGGGCGTTCCAGTAGGGATTAAATCGCCGGGATAGAGCGTCATGGCGGCGGTGATGTGGCGCAGCAGATGGACTATGGGGAAGATGAGATCGTGCGTGTTGCCGTCCTGTTTCAGGTCGCCATTGAGACGTGTCTGGACACGGATGCCGGCTTCGGGGTCGATCTCATCAGTCACAAGCGGACCAGCCGGACAGAAAGTGTCAAGGCCCTTGGCGCGCGACCACTGGCCATCGGACTTTTGCAGATCGCGGGCAGTAACGTCGTTGACGATGGTATAGCCGCGGATATATTGACGAACATCTTCATCAGGGCCGATCTTGGAACAGCGCTTGCCGATGACGACGGCAAGTTCGCCTTCAAAATCGACTCGCTGGGAAATTTCAGGGATACGAATCTCCTGCTTGTGGGCGATGACCGATGATGGAGCCTTGAGGAAGAGCAGCGGCTCTTTGGGGACTTCATTGCCGAGCTCGGCGGCGTGCTCGCGGTAGTTGCGTCCAATGCAGACGATCTTTGAAGGCACGACGGGCGGCAGAAGCGCGGCGCGTTCGAGCGGGACGGGATCGATGGCCTCGTTGGCGAACTTCGTCCATGGGTCTTCTTCAAAGGGAGGCAGCAGGCGCTCGATCCAGGGCGCGCCATTGCGGTCGATGATCTCGCCGTATTGTGGGCCGAAGTCGGATTGGAAGCGGCAGTATTTCATTGGTATCTCCCGTTTCTAGTACAGAAAAATCAACCGTCAAGACGCTAAGTACGCCAAGATTTCGCCAAGGAAAACTTCTTTCCACTACAGAGTGCACAGAGCCTCACAGAGGATATCAATCTCGCCGATTAAATTTGTAATCTTCGTGTCCGCTCGTCATTCATTGGGGCAGGGTTTCTTCTACTTCCTGTGAGCGGGAGCTTTCGTTGTGGTCCTGGTCAATGGCGCTTACCGAGTATGCGTAGCGGACGCCTGGTTTTGCCGCTGCGTCGCGGAACGCCGGGCCAGCGACAGGCTGCTGCGGCGAAATGCGGATAGGCGCGGCGCTCGATCCAGCCTCGTGCCGATAAACGATGTATCCGGCGAGGTCGTTTTCAGTATTCGCGGTCCATAGAAGGTTGATGGCATGCTCATCAGGACTGGCTACGGCGGTCAGGTCCGTGGGGACGGCGGGCGGGAAGACATCGCGTGTGTCGGTGGTGATGGTTTCGCTCAGGGTGCTGGCGACCTCGACCTTGTGACCGCTCAGCTCGACTGCGGTGATGCGCTGCGCCGTATAGCGGTAGACCTGGTTGAAGGCCGCATCCTTGTCAAAGGCGTGGGCCGGGTCGTGCTGCGGTGTGTATGGGACTTCAAGCATCTGCTGCGGAGGTGCTACGGCTCCCTTGCGCGTTGTTTCAGATGTGGGCTTGGCGGGCGCTCCGGATTTGGGAACGATAGTGCGCTGGATGCGGATCAGGTTGCCTGTATCCTGTGCCGGCTGCCACTGGAGAAGAACGCCATCGCCGCGTACCTGCGCGACTAAACCGGCTGCGGCTGCAGGTGCTGCTCCGGAAGCCGTCCAGGCAGGATTCGACGGGCCGGCGTTGTGGCCTTTGCGGTTGCTCAATTCGACAGTGTAGATAAGTAGCCGCTGCGGGCCAGATGTAAATTGCGCTGGCAGATGGTCAGTGAAATCAGCCTGGGCTCCGGGCGCGTATTTTGCCTTTCCGGCCGACTCGCATGCGCTGCCGGCAACGCTGCGGCAGATGGTGGTCTGCTGGTCGCCTTCGAGTTTTACACGATCGGTGGCGCGCTCGGGCATGGTCCAGTGGAGGTGAACGTCGTTGCCGGCGCGTGTGACGGTCAGGTCGGTGACAGGCCGGGGAAGGTAGAGGCTCGGGGCCTGCGGCGCTGTTTCGAGAGCGCAGGAAGTGAGCAGAGGCAGCACGGCGGACATACTGATCCAGATAAAAAGTGAAGCCCGCGCGCACTGTCTCATTCCGTTTTCAGCGTAGCAGAACTTCACCGCCCGAAAAATCAACCGCCAAGACGCTAAGTATGCCGGGAGCTGCAAGACTTCTTCACCATCGGCTTCGCTCAGGACAGGCTCCGAACACAGAGAGCACCGAGCTCGTTCGGGGGGATTCTGCATCCCCTACTTTGATTTAGAGAACATTGCCTCAAATGCACCTGCCAGTTTCGGGTGGATGAAGCGGAATCCTGGCCACGTGAGTTTTGTTGGGAGGACGCGCGTGCTGGCCAACAGGCCTTCTTCGGCAAATCCACCCAGCGCAGCACGCAGAGCGAAGGTCGGCATGGGAAATATGGACGGGCGATGGATGGCGTGCGCCAGCGTGCGCGTGAACTCGGCGTTTGTCACCGGATAGGGCGCCACCACATTGACCGGACCTGAGATTTTTTCGTTTTGAAGAATCGAAGAGACCGCGCGGACAACGTCAACAAGAGAAACCCAGCTCATCCATTGCTTGCCGGAACCGATTCGTCCTCCCATGCCTCGTCGGAAGACGGGAAGGAGCCGTTCGAGCGCGCCGCCTTCCGGCGAAAGCACCATGCCCATGCGCATCTGCACGACACGGATGCCGGCCTTGCATGCGGGCTGCGTCGCCTCTTCCCAGGCCACGCATGTCTGGGCCAGAAAACCGGAGCCGGGCGCGGACTGCTCGGTGAGTATTTCGTCTCCACGGTTGCCGTAGATGCCGATGGCCGAAGCGCAGACAAAGACCTTCGGCGGCTTTCTCAATCGCGCAAGGATCCCGGCAAGCTCATGCGTGTTGTTCACGCGGCTGCGAAAAATCACTTCTTTGTATTCGGGTGTCCAGCGGCGTGCGGCCACGTTTGCACCTGCCAGGTGCACGACTGCGTCGAAATTTTCCAGCTGGGAGATGTTCACGACCGGGCGGTCGGAGTACCAGCTGAGCTCCTTCGCGTCATACGGCTCGCGGTTGCGAACGAGCCTGATTACGGAATGCCCTCCTTGAGTGAAAACACGAACAAGAGTTGATCCGATCAACCCGGATGATCCACTTATAAGAATTCTCATTGTTTTCTTAAGAATGTCTGATGCCCATATTGAGGCAACAGATTGACCGGGAAATGACAATTCCGAGACAAAATATCCTTCTGAAATGGCTTACGATTCTCAACAACCGGAGCACAACTGTGTTCCAGGTGGTGAAACCGTTATCGATGCGGTGAAAATATTTATTTACCAAGACAAACGCGAATGGAATTTCATAGCATCAATTTTGTTATTCCACCGGGGAAGAAACTATGAACAGGAAACAGGAAAGCGAAAAGCAGATTGACCCGGGAAGCGCTGAAGCCTTTATAGCAGAAAAGCATATCGGCGAGCGCATCAAACGATTGCGCCTCAAGAAATCGATGGGGCTGGTGGAATTAGGCAGACACACGGGGCTTTCGGCAAGTTTTCTTTCTCAGCTTGAAACCGGCCGTGTTGTTCCCACTCTGCGCAATCTGGCCCGGATCGCAATCGTCTTCGGAAAAGACCTCTCTTACTTCTTCGAATCCGAACCACATACAGTCTTCCGCATCCACAAAAAGAATGAGCGCGTGCGCCTGCCGCAGACCGGAGTGGATGACCCTACGTACTACTTCGAAAGCATGGGCTTCATGGTACCGGACCGGCAGCTCGATCCCTACTATGCGGAGTTCATTCCGCTGAAGAAACCTGGACCAGTGCAATCACATGTCCACCCGGGCTGCGAATTTCTTTATGTGCTTGAGGGCGAGCTTGAGATCAGGCATGGAGATAGGACCCATGTTCTTGAAGCCGGCGACGGCGTTTATTTCGACGCGAGCACGCCGCATTCCTACCGCTGCGCCGGAAAGAATGCAGCCAAGGTCGTGATCGTGAGCATGCATCAGTCCGCGCCCCAGCCTGCGGTACACCTGCGGCCCATCGGTACACCTGTAGGCCCACGGCTTCCCCATCCGCCGGAAGCGCCACGGAATGGGGGCAAGGTTGAGGCGATGAGAACGCCGGTCTTCCGGCCAGCGCCTTAAAACTCCGTCGAACCTATCGGGTCTTTGCTACGGGAATGGCGTGGGGAGTGAGCTGCCGCGCCAGTACCGGAAGCCCGAAGGCCAGTCCTGTTACGACGCCCGTCGAGAGCAGGTCATTACGATAGAACGGCAGACCTGCAACATAGGCTGACATCAGTCCGCTGAAGGTGTGCGGATACATTCCCGGCAGCACATTCCACGCTACAAAATTACTTGCCAGAAAGAATGAGGTGGACGACAGCACCACGGCCGTCGCGATGCGCCGCGCAGACAGATGGCCGTTCAGCAGCAGATGTCCAAGGATGGCAACTGCGGCGTACCATGCCCAAGTCACCAGGTAATCCTGCACATGGAACGGGTAGTTGTAATACCGGGTGGTCATGAAGTAATCCGTGACCATGAAAGCGGCCAGCGGCAGAACGGCCTGTCCCGGCGAACGGCGTGCGCCAAAGAAAAGCAGCGAACCACCAACGGCAGTGAAATTGAGCCAGTCGTGATGCGAAGCCACGATCACACGGCTCAGAATCGCAAACAGAACGAGAAGATAAGCGGACATCTTCGTACCCTCAGGCAGAACGTTAGAGTCCATATTATTTCATGTTTAAGGCGGCGATCCTAGTAGCAAAAAAGGCGAAGGATAGAGGGTCAAAACGAGTTTTGTTCCTGCTGAAACATTGCCTGAAACGAAACGCTTCCTCTGTCATAGGGCCGTGTGCGGATGAAGCCTTCAGACCGCAGGAGGGCCCCGGTAGCGAGCACGCGATGGGAGCCACTCCGTCATTTTGCGCTGGCTGCGATGAATGCAAGGGCTGATTTTGTTTCGCGCTTTGCCTTGGCCTGCCCAATCAGTTCGAGCGAGTGCTCAGCACCGGGCACGTAGACGGTCTGCAGCGACTTACTTCCATCACCATGGAGGCGGAAGCTCGCGCCGGCGGCTGATTCCGGCGATTGAGCGGCTGCGGGATGCAACGGGAAGAATCTCGGGCTCCCGCTATTCACGTTGCGAATGGAGAGAGCCCAGTCGGAGAGACGGATAAACTGGTAAGTCCCGGCGGGAAATTCCTGGCTTCCCGCGCTGAAGGCAAAGGGAGCTTTTACAGTGATCGCCTGGGCTGTAGCCTTTTGCGACAGCATGCTGCTGAGGACGGCGACTGCGAATACAGAAGCGAGCTTTTTGCGATTCATGGATGCACCTCGATTCCATCTCAGCACCGGGCTTCGAGGCGTGCGATAAAGATTAGTTCAGGTTGGTAAAGTTCTGTAATCCAGCAACGGCAGGTAGATTTCAACGCGCAGGCCCTGCGGGGCAGCATTCTCGGCGCGAATCACGCCGCCGTGAATGCGGACGACGCGGTCAGCAATGGCAAGCCCAAGGCCGGTTCCTCCGGATTCGCGGTCGCGCGCATCGGCTACGCGATAGAAGGGCTGAAAGATATTGGCCAGCTCATTTTCCGGAACGCCGGGTCCGTGATCGCGGATGGAAAGAGAGACGCGCGGTTCGTCATCTGTATCGCGGCGCCTGATCCTGATCTCAACCGGCGCGCCATCCGCCGTATAGCGAACAGCATTGCGAACCACGTTTTCGATGGCGCTCGACAGCAGCTCCTCGTTTCCTTTGATGAAATATTCCTGTCCCGCCTCGAATGTGACTTTACCGTTGCGTTCCTGTGATTCAAAGCTGGCATCGTTCACAATTTTGGTGACGAGCGCGGTCAGGTTTACGGGCTTCATCTCGACCGGCGCAGCCGATGTATCGAGACGGGCAAGGGTAAGGATGCGCTCGATCATCTCGTTCAGTCGGGCCATGTCCTGCTCCATGTGATCGAAGGATGGATCATT
Source organism: Acidobacterium sp. FHG110202_01 (assembly GCF_059115305.1). Lineage (NCBI taxonomy): Bacteria > Pseudomonadati > Acidobacteriota > Terriglobia > Terriglobales > Acidobacteriaceae > Acidobacterium > Acidobacterium sp. FHG110202_01. The sequence goes on along the minus strand of NZ_JBZYWJ010000008.1, from coordinate 87,649 downwards.
GCCTTTTCTCTGGCGGGCAAGATCGAGGGCCACATTCAACCGGGCGAGCGGAGAGCGCAATTCGTGCGAGATGTCGTAGATGAGCTGGCGCTGGCGGGAGAGAAGTCCTTCGATGCGGTCGGCCATGATGTTGAAGTCGCGCACCAGGCCTCCGAGCTCATCACGGCGGTTCTCGATGGCGGGAGCGGCGCGTGTGCTCAGGTTGCCGGAGGCCAACTGCTGTGACGCCTCGCGCAGCTGCAGGATAGGACGGGTGAGATAGCGAGTGAGCAGATAGCAGACAGAACCCGAAACGAGAAGCGCTATGCCCCATCGCAGCAGGATTCCTATTGGCATAGCGCCGAGTGCCGTGCGAGGGCCGGCGGGAAGTTCGGTGGCAAAGATGTATTTGCGGCCGCTGCCGCCTTGAAGCAATATGGCAACGCGGGCGATGCCGTATTTCATGATGAAAATCGGCGGCCTGGGCCTACCTGTATTGTTGAGGTGTGAAAACATGTCGGCAAACGTGTCGCAGCCGGTACCGGCGATCGGAGTTCCGGCAAGATCAAAGAGGCAGGCTTTGAGCTGCGTCTCATTTTCCAGGCGCTCGACATAAGCCGATCCAGCAGAAATACCTCCTCGCTCTACTTCTTCGACTGCAAGCGATCCGGATGAGTGCGCCATTTGGATCAGGCTCGCACGCCAACGCGAAGGAACACTGTGGGGCTCAAGAACAAAAGTGAGGATTAATGCGGTGCCGGTGACAATCACCGTGACCCAGAACCACATGAAGATCTTGAAGAAGAGGCTGCGCATACGTTAACTCGGCGTCGCAATAGACCGCGCCACGAAGAGATAGCCGCTTCCTCTTACTGCCTTGATCCGGTCGCCTGCTGTCGCAGGTCCGAGCTTCTTGCGCACATTACTGACGTGCACATCGATGACGCGATCGAAAGGGCCGAGCTTTCGCCCGAGAACAGTCTCGGTGAGATGTTCGCGTGTTACTACTCGTCCGGCATCGTGCATGAGCGTTTCGAGCAAAGTGAACTCCACGCTGGTCAGCTGCAGAGGAGTTTCGTTGAGCCATGCCTCACGCGCAGCAGGATCGAGGCGGATATCTCCGACAGTAAGCGGATTCGACGTCGCATCGGATCGCTGGGTTCGCCTCAAAATAGCACGCAGCCGGGCGATGAGTTCGCGCGGGTTGAAGGGCTTGGGCAGATAATCGTCGGCGCCGATTTCGAGGCCCAGAATTCGCTCTACATCTTCGCCGCGCGCCGTGAGAATGAGCACCGGTACAGAAGACTGCGCGCGTAAACGGCGCAGGACATCGATGCCGCCCATCCCCGGCAGCATGAGATCGAGGATGACGAGAGCATGCTCGCGGGAAGCGGCGCGCTCCAATCCACGCGGCCCGTCATGCACGGCTTCGATGGCAAAGCCTTCGTTGCTCAGCCGTTCGACGAGGAGCCGGCACAGCTCCACATCATCGTCGACGATCAGGACCCGATCCATGCCTTCGACTTGATGCTAGTTCATCGGCTTGGCGTATGGAGGGGTATTTACACAACTTTACTTTTGCCTTGAAAAAGCAAAAGCCCCGCCAATTTTTCTGGCGGGGCTTGAACAGTGATTGCTGCAGACGCTTACTCTTCGACTACATCCACGAAGGCGCGCAGCTTGCGAGACCGCGACGGGTGGCGCAGCTTGCGCAGCGCCTTGGCTTCGATCTGACGGATCCGCTCGCGCGTAACCTGGAAGCTCTGGCCCACTTCTTCAAGCGTATGCTCGGAGCCGTCTTCGAGGCCGAAGCGCATCTTGATGACGCGCTCTTCGCGCGGCGTGAGCGTGCGCAGCACCTGCGAAGTGTATTCCTTCAGGTTGACGCTGATGACGGCGTCGGAAGGCGATACGGCCTGGCGGTCTTCAATGAAGTCGCCAAGGTGCGAATCTTCTTCTTCGCCGATCGGCGTTTCGAGCGAGATGGGCTCCTGAGCGATCTTAAGGACCTTGCGGACCTTCGCGACAGGGATGTCCATGCGGCGCGCGATCTCTTCCGAGGTAGGCTCACGGCCCAGCTCCTGCACCAGCTGACGCGAGGTGCGGATGAGCTTGTTGATCGTCTCGATCATGTGCACCGGGATGCGGATCGTGCGGGCCTGGTCCGCGATGGCGCGGGTAATGGCCTGGCGGATCCACCACGTTGCATAGGTCGAGAATTTGTAACCGCGACGGTACTCGAATTTGTCGACCGCCTTCATCAGGCCGATGTTGCCTTCCTGAATCAGGTCGAGGAACTGGAGACCGCGATTGGTGTACTTCTTCGCGATCGACACCACGAGACGGAGGTTGGCTTCGATGAGCTCGCGCTTGGCCTGCTCGGCGTCCATGTCGCCCTGGATCATCTCGCGCTGCGTGCGCTTGAGTTCAGCGATCGAGACGCCGGCTTCCTGCTCCAGCTTTTCGAGATCAACCTTGCAGTTCTTCTGCTGGCGGCGGTATTCCTTCCTGAGCTCCTCGCTCTTCGAGGCATCGTACTTCTGGTCGAGCGACTTGATCTGGCGCTCGAGCATGCGCATGGAGTCGACGGTCTTGTTGACCTTGTCGAGCAGCCGCTTGCGCTCCTGGTTGGTGTACTTGAGCTCGCGGATGATGCGGTGGCCGTAGATGCGCTCGCGGGCGATGGACCAGCGCAGCTTGCGCTGCTCCTTGGCCTTGGTCTTCTGGCCGGCAATAGCTTCGAGCTTCTCTTCAAACTGCGCGGCCTTCTTCTGATGCTTGACCAACGTGTCGATCTTCGATACGGTCTGCTTGACGCGCGCCTGCAGCACTTCCTCGGTGATCTCTTCTTCGTCGAAGATCACCACTTCCTTGATGTTGCGCACGCCGCGCTTCAGGTCTTCGCCGAGCGCAACGATTTCGCGGATCACAATGGGCGAGCGCGAAATCGCCTTCATCACCCGCAGCTGTCCGCGCTCGATGCGCTTCGCGATTTCGACTTCGCCTTCGCGCGTCAGCAGCGGCACGGTGCCCATCTCGCGCAGGTACATGCGGACGGGGTCATTGGTTTTTTCAAGGGTGCCCGGAGTCAGGTCGAGCTCAACGTCTTCGCCTTCTTCGCCTTCTTCGTACCGGTCGCCGCCAAACTTGGGGCCGCCCTCATCGAGCAGATCAATCCCCTGCGTCCCGATCGTGGTGATCAGGTCGTCGAGATCGTCTGGTGAATTCAGGTCATTCGGAATCAGGTCGTTGACTTCACCATAGGTGAGATAGCCCTTTTCCTTGCCTGTATCAATCAGTTTCTGGATGTCATCCTCGTACTTGTCTTCCATCGCCAAGCGAGTTTCCCCCTCCGGGAAAAAATTCGGATCTACTGTGCTTGGATCGGACGAGGTGCGGTTGAGGCCATATCAGGCATGTCCCGAGCGATCAGGTCGCAGGGTAAAAGGCGCACGTCCACCAAAGACTTATAGAATACCACGGACAAGACGGCTCAACAGGCCTAATATCATACATTTTCTGAGTCCGCTCTTCTCTGATCCCAATACTTTAGATGTATGAGACTTGCATTTTGTTTCGTGGGGACTGGCCGTCCAGGCACACGTGCCTTCGGCACCCACTCATTCACACCGCAAAGCCGTCATCGGATCGACCGAAGAAGCCCGTCTCGCGGGCAGCAAACATGCCAGCAAGGCAACTGCAAGTAGCAGAAAACAGGCGACTAAGACCAGAAATGGGCTATGGCCGGCATTTTCAAGCCAACGCCCGATGAGCCGGTTCAATCCAAAACTAAGTCCCAAGCCAACTCCGATACCCAAGCCAACGCTCACTCCAGCCGAAGCCAGCACGATTTTTATGACATCGCTCTTTTGCGCGCCCAGAGCCATGCGGATGCCGAATTCATTGGTCCGTTGGACAACCGAGTATGAAACCACGCTATAGAGACCAACGGCTGCCAGAGCAAGCGCCAGGATGGAAAAGGCTGCGAACAAAACTGAAATCAATCGTCCGCGCGCCCATTCTGGCTCTTGCCTGATCCAGCTTTCTAAAAAGGCGTTGTCCCACACACTTACCTGCTGGTCCGGATTTACGGAAGCGACCTGCTTTTTGATGCTGTGCAGGATGGATTGCGGTTCAACGCGGCTGCGGATGAGGATCTGCGTACCCATCCACATAAATGTGCTGTACGGCATATAAACTGCCGGCTGAACAGGTTTGTCCAGACCGTCATTCAGCGCATCCGCAACAACACCGATCACCTGCATCCAGCCATCACTTCCCGGCGCGGCCAATACATAGGGCGACGTGCTTTTCACACCCGGGACCTTTAATGAATGCCCCAGGATGTCACTACTTGGAGAATAGAGCTTCACAAACGACTGATTGACCAGGACCATTTGTGTTGCGTGCGCTATTTCTGTTGAACTCCAGATGCGTCCTTCTACCAGAGGAATACGCAACGTACCGAAATATCCCGAGTCGACAAAGCTAATTTGTACCTTCTGGTCTTCGTTGGATGGCTTTCCTAATATCTCTACAGCCTGATTCCAGCCAGTTTCGGGTGGAGTCCCGCTTGAGGAGATTCCGGTAGAAACAACATCCGGCAATTCAGCAATTTTCTTGCGCAGCTGATCGAAATAATTTACCCGCTCTGTCCATTGGGTAAAGGCATTCTCGTGCACCGCAATGCCGGCTGCCATCACGTTATGCGGATCGTAGCCGAGAGGCTCGCGCATCATGCGCACAAAACCTTCAATGGCCGCGCTGGCCGCAGTGAGCAATAACAGCGTCAGCGCAATTTGTCCGGCGATCAAAAACCTGTGTAGTGCTTTTCCCCATATGCTGCCTGCCACTTTCTGCGTACCCGATTGCATGACCTGATTGATTTCCGGCTTGGCCATCTGCAATGCCGGATACATTCCGAAGAGCACTCCAGTCAGCAATGCCAGTCCTACACTAAAAGCAAGAACCGGAATATTAACGTGGAAATTAGCTTCGTTCGGGAATGAGCTTGCAGGCAGCCATGCCACGATCAGCCCCAGTGTGCGGTAGGACAGAAGCACACCTAATCCCGTGCCAGTAAATGCCAATAGCAGAGATTCAGTAAGCAATTGCCGAACAATGCGAGCGCTACTTGCTCCTACCGCGGAACGTACCGCAAACTCATGCTGGCGGGCTGAGGCGCGCGCGAGCAGCAGAATGGAAACATTGGCGCAACCGATCAGCAACAACATCGCTACTGCTGAAAACAACAGGTAAAACGTGCTGCCCAGGTTACGAATAGTCCCATCTTTCAGCCTTTGGACGTCTACCTTGAAATGTTTTGGGAAGTGAGATGGTGTTTCCTTCGCAAACTGCTCCAGGAGCGGCTGCAATTCGGCGTTTGCCGCAGCGCGCGTAACTCCGGGTCTCAATTTTGCATAAGCGATAAAGCCAATCCCCGCAGACAAGTCATCTGAAAGTTTCAGCGGCAAGTAAACGTCAATTCTTCCGCCATTGCCGCCCCATCCGAAGCGAGGCTGCGTTACGCCGATGATGGTGTATTTCTTGTGGACTAGTTCCAATGTCTGGCCAATGACAGACGAATCCCCATTGAAATGCCGTTGCCAGAATTTGTAATTCAGCATGACAACAGGCTGTGGTTCCTGCCCATAAGGAGAATCAGAAGGGCCAAGATTACGCCCCAGCAAAGGCGCCATTCCCAGCATGGGAAAGGAATCGCCTGTCTGATATGAGGCCGTCACATTCTCGGGAACATCATGCTCGGTAACGGTCAAGTTCCAGATTTGCCTGCCCGATAATTTTTCAATTGCGTGGGTTTTCTCCAGTTCGCGCAATTGAGTGCTGGTGAAGCCAGGCCAGTCGAAATTTCCGGGATCGGTCCTCACCTGAAGAAGCACAATACGGTCAGCATCCGCATATGGATATGGATTCACCAGCACGGCATAGATAATGCTGAAAACTGACACAGTCGCGCCGATTCCGAGCGCAAGCGAAAGAATCGCCGTCAGCGCAAAGCCGGGATGATTGCGTAACTGGCGAAGAGCATAATGGACATCTTGCAGAAGTGTATGCACAGGTGTCTCCTTATATTTATTCGCAATATTTATTCGCACCGCAAAGCCGTCATCGGATCGACGGAGGAAGCCCGTCTCGCGGGCAGCAGACAAGCCAGCAGGGCAACTGCAAGCAGCAGAAAACAAGCCGCTAAGATCAGCATAGGGTTGTGGCTGGCATTCTCAACCCAAAGCCCGATCAGGCGGCTTAGTCCAAAACTGAGGCCTAATCCCGCCACAATACCCAAGCCAACACTTACTCCCGCCGAGGCCAGCACGATTTTCAGCACATCCGCTTTCTGGGCTCCTAGAGCCATACGGATACCGAACTCGTTGGTCCGCTGAACGACCGAATAGGAAACGACGCTATAGAGGCCAACTGCGGCCAGGGCCAGCGCAAGTATGGAAAAAGCGGCAAACAGGATGGAAACCAGCCGGCCTCTCTGCCATACCTGCTGGTTCTTGATCCATGATTCGAGAACTCCGTCGTCCCAAAGCGTGGCTTGCTGGTCAGGGTTCACGGAAATAATCTTCTGTTTGACGCTGTGCAGGACGCTGCGCGGGTCGATCCGGCTGCGCACCAGAATCTGGGTCCACATCCACATGTTCAGTGAATAGGGCAGGTAAATTGCGGGCCTCACCGGCTTGTCCAGGCCGTCATCGAGCACATCGGCAGTCACTCCGATGATCTGCAGCCAGCCGTCACTGCCGGGCGCGCAGAGATGGTTGGGCGGCTCACTCTTGAGTGAGGCGATCTTTACCGAATGCCCGAGGATGTCGCCGTTTGGATAGTAGTGCCTGGCGAAAACCTCATTCACAACCGCCATCGGCGCGCCATGAGCAAGTTCTGTTGCATCCCAAAGCCGCCCTTGCCGGAGTGGAATCTGCAGTGTGCTGAAATAACGCGAGTCTACAAAATTGACACTTGCTTTCTGGTCTTCCGTCGCGGTTTTCCCAAGCACTTCGAAAGGCTGATTCCAGCCGCTGTCGGGAGGAGTTGCATTTGTCGAGATGCCCGTGGAGAGTACATCCGGCAGGGTGGCAATTTTCTCGCGAAGCTGCGTGAAATAGTTCATGCGCTCCGCCCAGGTAGAAAAAGTATTTTCGTGAATTGGAATGCCGACGGACATGACATTGTGCGGACTATAACCGAGATTGACGCGCATCATGCGCACAAAACCCTCGATGGCCGCACCGGCGGCGGTGAGCAGCAGAAGCGTCAAAGCAATCTGCCCGGCAATGAGCGCATTGTGCATATGCTTGCCGCGAACGCTGCCGGCCACTTTCCTCGTGCTCGATTGCATGACCTGGTTGATTTCCGGACGCGCAAACTGCAGCGCGGGAAACATGCCGAACAAGATTCCGGTAAGCAACGCAAGGCCTACGCTGAACAACAGAATCGGCAAGTGCAGGTGGAAATCCGCTTCATTCGGGAACGAATTCTGCGGCAGGCGCGCGATCATGAATTGAAGGCTCAGGTAAGACAGGAGCACTCCGAGTGCGGCGCCGGTAAGAGCAAGCAGCAGAGATTCTGTCAGAAGCTGTCGGACAATGCGGGAACTGCTGGCTCCTACAGCTGAACGCACGGCAAACTCATGCTGGCGGGCAGTTCCGCGCGCCAGCAGAAGAATAGAGACATTTCCGCAGCCGATGGCCAGCAGCAATCCCACTGCGCCAAACAGCACGTAAAGAGTTTTGCCAAGCCGGTGGTTCACCCAATAGTCCAGGTTCTGTATCTGCAGCTTGTATTGCTTGGGAAAGTGATCGGGCGTCTGTTTCGCGAACTCCTGGAAGTAGGTCCGCAATTCGGCCTCAGCTGCGGCCTGCGACATGCCGGGCTTGAGCTTGATCGATGTGCCGTACTGCTCAGTGATTGAGGAAGACATCTTCAGCGGAAGATACACATCCGGCCCCATGAAATCCGCATGAGGCGGCATAATGCCGATCACCGTGTATGTCTTATGCACGAGCTGTATCGTTTTGCCGACGATGGAGCGGTCACCGTTATAGTGGCGCTTCCAGAACTGGTAACCCAGGACAAGGACAGGTTGCGGGTCTTGGCCGTCGGGAGCATCAGACGGGAAAAAGAACCGTCCGGCCATGGGTTGAATGCCGAGCATCTGGAATAGATTGCCGGTGAAATATATGGCCTGAACATCTTCCGGGACATCGCTTCCGGTAATGGTCAGGTTCCAGCCATTGAAGGCCACCACGTGTTCTAGCGATTTGGCCTTGGCCAGCTCACGCGTCTGCGGGCCGTTGAGTCCATAGCCCTGGTCGTTTCCGGATTTATCCAGCAAAGTAATATTAGCGATACGCTGTGCGCCGTCGTACGGCCAGGGATTCATCAACACCGCATAGATAATGCTGAAGACCGAAACCGTAGCGCCAATGCCAAACGCCAGTGAGAGGATCGCTGTCAGCGCAAAACCAGGATGGCTTTGCATCTGGCGAAAGGCATAGCGGATGTCCTGCAACAACGTGGTCATAAATTCCCCTTTCGGGTTCTTATTTCGTGCGCAGCGCCTCCATCGGTTCAACTCGTGCGGCCCTTCGCGCTGGAATGAGGGCTGCAGCAACAGAGATCATTAATACGCCTGCTCCGGCGGCGATCAGACTCCATGGATCATGCGCAGAGAGCTTATAGAGCATCGAGGCCATAAGTTTCGAGGCAAACCATGTCAGCGGCAGTCCCACGGCTAGTCCCACTGCAACCAGTAGGAGACTATCGCGCAGGACCATCCAGAGCACCTGCAAGCGCGGCGCACCCAGGGCCATGCGCACGCCGATTTCGAGCGTGCGGCGGCTTACGCGATAAGAGAGTGTTCCGTAGAGTCCCACAGCTACTAGAAGCGCTGCGAGTCCGCCGAAAAAGACTGCCAGGCGGGCGAAGAGCGCAGGCATGAGATAGGTTTCTTCAAACTGAGCCTGTAACACCTCAGGCTTATCAAGCGGCGCATTGGGATCTATCTCGCGGACGATGCGGCGAATTGCCGGAAGCAATGCAATGGGGTTTCCTGTGGTGCGGACCTCCACATTCTTGTTCCCGATGGAGTCCGACTGCTGGTAGCTGTACCAGGCCATGGGCATCGGATCTTCATCCGTGGAGCTGTACTTATTGTCGCGGACAACGCCAACAATCGTCACCGGATGCTTCGGATCACCAAGCGTATGCCCAAGAGGATTCGTGTTTTTCAGGAAGCGGTCTACCAGGGTCTGGTTCACGACGGCAACACGCTGCGCTGCCTGCGTGTCGGATTCGCGGATATCACGTCCGGCAAGAACAGGAATACCCAATGTATGGAAATAGTCGGGCCCTACTCCATTGCTGCGCAGCCATGTTTTACTGTCCATGTCGAAGGGATACGTGTGGCCATCGAGGATCAATTCATTGTTGTCACTCCAGCCCGAGCCGGGTCGATTGCCGGAAAGTGTTGCGGACTGGACTCCAGGCAACAGTCGAATACGGTTGATGAGCTGGGTGTAGAAAGCGAGGGTCTGCGCATAGTTATGCACGCCGACGGGATGGGCGCCAAAGGCAAGCACGCTGCCGGCCTGCATGCCCAGATCGACATTCTGATAGTTACGCAAGGTGCGCACCAGCAGTCCCGAAGCAAATAACAGCATCACGCAGAGAGCCATCTGAATGGCGATAAGGACTTTCCCTGCAAGCATGCGGCTGCGGCTGGCAGTGGCCTGCATGCCGGAAGAGCGCAGCACGAGCGTAATGGGGGCGTTGGCAGCCGCGCGCAACGGAGCAAGTCCAAAGACTGCTGCGGCCAGAACAGAGATACACAGTGTAAAGGCAAGCACCCTGGTATCAGGGGCGAGGCTCACTTCGAGTCGTGACCAAAGGGCGAGCAAGCGCGTGGCCTCGACAGCAAAGAACCAGCCGAGCAACGCTCCTGCTGTAACAAGGATCGCGCTCTCCGCCAGCAACTGGCGGAAGAGCGGCATACGACTCGCTCCCAGAGCAAGACGGAGAGAAAACTCGCGCTCACGCACGGAATTGCGTGCAACGAGCAGCATGATGATATTGACGCAGGCAATGACAAGCACCAGTGTGACCATGCCCATCAACACACGCAGAGGCGCTTCGTAGTCTCTGTTGGCTGTGCCCAGTCCTTTTGCCGGAGCGAGTTCCAGTTCCAGTTTTTCACTGCCAGGCTTTACGTCTTTTCCGATGGTTTCATATGCGGCATGAGCAAAAACCGGATTGATATGCGCCAGGGCCTGTTGCCGAGAAACGCCGGGCTTGAGACGCGCCATCAGCATCAGGTTCCACCAGTTGGGGTTGCCGTACAGTGTGCGATCTGGCGTACCCCAGGCGGGAGTTTCAGGACGATTCTGCAAAGGCACCCAGATATCTGTTGCCATACCACCAGATTCCACTCCGTAAAAATGCTGAGCGGCGACTCCAGTGATGGTGAAGGGTGCGCCATTGATGTAAAGTGTCTTGCCAATGACCTGAGGATCGCGGTTGAAGCGGCGGTTCCAATACCCGTAGCTAAGGACTGCAACCGGCGAGTGCCTGTCCTCATCTTCGGACGCAAAGGCCTGTCCGGCGGACATGTTTACGCCTAATGCATTAAAGAAGTTCCCGCTGACTTCGTCGGCTGCTACTTCTTCAGGCGAATCGCCATAGCGGATTGCAGTCTTCGTGGAGGAGAGCGGGACATAAGCGATTACGTCCGCAAAAACAGCCCGGTCTTCGCGCAGCCGGTTGTAGACATTGATGCCGTAGGTTAACTGAGTATCTCCTGTATCACCAACGTTAGGAGGGTTATGCTGATGCGTCAGATAGAAGAGCTGCTGCGGATCGCGGACAGGCAAAGTCCGCAGAAGTACGGCGTTCATTACGCTGAAAATGGCGGTGTTGGCTCCGACCCCAAGTGCCAAAGTGATAACTACAGTCAGGGCAAAGCCGGGATGGTTCCGCATCTGACGCAGGGCGTAGTGGACGTCCTGCAGAAGGGTGTGCACAGAGCGCCTCCAGGGAAAAAGCACTTCGATTGACCCTCAGGAGTGGCAATTTTCAGCCCACTTTAAACCTCTGTTAAGTGCCTGATTGGAAAGACAGAGATGAGGACGAAAGGTAACTACTTGTGTCCATTCGCGAACTTGGGCGTTCGTAAATGGACACGGATGAGACTTACTTCAGGTCGTGACGCATGATGGGGCGTGCCGGGATGCGGCGGACGACTGTCCTGAATCCGGCACGGGTGAAGGTGGAGACATAACCCGTTCCGGTGGCACTGGGGGAGACGGCTGCGTCGAAGGGATAGGCTTCGAGCGCTGGCGCTTTGGCCCGTCTGGCTATCTTCAATGCTTCTTGAATCAAGGACGAGGTCACACCTCGCCTGCGGTAGCCCTTGCGCACGTAGAGACAGGAGAGCGACCAGACGGGGAGATCGTCAATGCGCTTCAGTCGCCATTCTCGATCGAGCCAGGGCACGGCGTAGCGCGGCGTCAGCTGGCACCAGCCTACGGGCAGGTCTCCGTCGAAGGCGAGCAGGCCGGGCGGCGGACCCTTTTCCACCACTTCACGAAACGCTGTCTTGTTTTCCTCGCGCGGCCTCTTGCGGTAGGCTGCGCCGATCCGCCAGTACATGCACCAGCAGCCATTGCATGCGCCTCTTTCGCCAAAAAGGTCTTCGAGCGCAGGCCACAGGTCGGGCGTGAGCGGGCGGATAACTAGCTTCATGGCCTCTGGATGCATTCAGGGAGCATTTTCAAACTACCCCAGGTTAGCTCCGCGAACCTGGGGCACCTGGCATCCAGCTTAAATGTAGCGACAACGGGAGCGGACCGTAAACCACGAACCCAGCCAAGCTAAGAATGGCGCGCTTTAGCGCGCGTCCGCCAGGGAGCCTGCCCTGAGTGGAGCCGAAGGGGCCAGCACCCACTTGATGTTGCAGCCTATGCTTGGCTTCTGGATGGGGTGAACAGGTTGACCGGCAAGGAGGGCATCCATGGCGCTGCGCAGGTCTTTGCCGGTGACCGGGAATTCGCTGCCCGGGCGGCTGTCATCGAACTGGCCGCGGTAGGCGAGCTTCAGACCTTTATCGAAAAGGAAGAAGTCGGGCGTGCAGGTAGCGTCGTAGGCGTGGGCTACGTCCTGCGATTCGTCGTGGAGATAGGGGAAGACGAATCCCAGCTCACGGGCCTGCTCGGCAAGGCTCTCCGGAGCGTCATCGGGATAATTCGCCGCGTCGTTGCTGCTGATGGCGACTATGCCGATGCCTTTACCCCGATAATCGCGACCCAGTTGCGCGAGCGCCTTTTCCAGATGTTTGACGAAAGGACAATGGCGGCAGATGAACATGACCAGCAGCCCGTTAGGACCGGCTGCGGACTTGAGGTCAACGGTTTTGCCGCTCACTACATCGGGGAGTGAGAATTCGGGAGCGGCGGTTTCAAGTGCGAGCATAGCGGATTCCGTGCGGGCCATTGGAGATCTCCTTATGAAATTAAGATTCAGCTTCGCTTAAAAGAGCAATGAATTTTGTTTCCGCGGAAGCGGCAGACCGAAGTGCTCGTACGCCAGCCGGGTGGCGACGCGGCCGCGCGGCGTGCGTTCAAGAAAGCCGATCTGGATCAGGAAGGGCTCGTAGACCTCTTCAAGCGCGTCTTCTTCTTCGGCAAGTGTCGCGGCAAGGGTGCCCAGTCCTACGGGACCGCCATCGTATTTCTCAATGATGGTCATCATCAGCCGGCGGTCGAGCTCATCAAAGCCGTGCGCGTCTACTTCGAGCAGCTTCAGAGCCTGCTCGGCTGTGGTGCGGTCGATGATGCCCGATCCGCGTACCTGGGCGAAGTCGCGCACGCGCCGCAGCAGGCGGTTGGCAATGCGCGGCGTTCCGCGCGAGCGCATGGCGATCTCCGCCGCGCCGTCCTGGTCGATGGGAACATTCAATACTTCAGCGGAACGCTCGACGACGAAGCGCAGTTCGTCGTCAGTGTAGAACTCAAGCCGCAAGAGGATGCCGAAACGCGAGCGCAGTGGTGATGACAGCAGGCCGGGACGCGTGGTCGCTGCTACGAAGGTGAAGGGCTTGATGTCCATGACGTGCGTGCGCGCCGCCGGGCCCTGCCCGATGATGATGTCGAGCTTGTAATCTTCAAGCGCGGTGTAGAGCTTTTCCTCAAGCACTGGCTGCAGGCGGTGAATCTCGTCGAGAAACAGCACCTGGCGCTCGCGCAGATTAGTAAGGATAGCAGTGAGGTCGCCCTGAATCTGCAGCGCCGGGCCGGAAGTCTGCTGGAATCCGACATCGAGCTCGTTGGCGATGATCGAAGCGAGCGTCGTTTTGCCGAGACCCGGGGGTCCGAAGAGCAGGACATGATCGAGCGCTTCGCCGCGGCTCTTCGCGGCTTCAAGCGCGATGGCGAGCTGCTCCTTGGCTTTTGACTGGCCGATGAATTCCACGAGCCGCCGGGGGCGCAGCTTCAGCTCGAAGGAGTTTTCGTCCTCGGCGCGCGCCGCGCTTACCAGCCGTTCGGGATCATCTTTGGCAGCCATCACTCGGAGTGTAGCAGTTTGAGCACAGGCGAAGCGCCGCTGTGTCAGTGCCACAGCAAAGGCAGCGCGGCGATCGACAAGGCAATCTGCGCGGCCACAATTCCGCCCGTGATCCAGAGGAAGATCTTCCGATAGCCGGACTCGATCACATCGGCGAACACTCCACCGATAAAGGTGAGCAGAAAGGGCAGCGCCCAGAGCCACGTTTCAGTCGGCACGCTCTTTGTGATCAGCACCAGCAGCAGCGCGGCCACGATCAGCGGTGTGGTATTGCCGAAGTAGCGCGAACGGCGGAAGATCAGGTACAGCCCAGCGGCTCCAATAGCAGCAATGGTGATGCCCGCATTCTGCAATGGCACAAACAGGTCGCGGGACTGCGTCAGCGAAAACCATATCTTGCCTGCTTCGCTGCGGAAGACATAGCTGAATGCATCCGGCCGAAAAGCATATGAGGCAAAGAGCAGGAATAATGCGCCGAGGACCCAGACAATCAAGAGCGTTGGCAGATAGGCGCGGCGATCTTCGGCTACATAAGCCATGAATGCAAGCGCCAGCACCAGCGCGAGCATGAATGCCGAGATGTGCGCGGCAGCCGTAAATCCAAACGCAAGCGTGAGCAGACCAATGCGCGGACGCCACTTGCGTCTTGGCCCCTGCATGGCGTGCGCGACGCCAATGGCGAGATAGACGCTCGAAAATACTCCGAAGGCGGCGAGGATTTCGTTATTCGGATAAGTGCAGGCATGGATGACGGGCGGGGCAAAACAGTAAAGAGTAGCCGCAATGTATCCGCCGGTATTGCCGTAGAGGCGCCGTGTCACCCACCAGAGGCACGCGCCGAGCGCGAGTCCTACTGCAATAAACGGAAGCCGGATGAGCACTTTGATGTAGCCCACCTCATGGCGCATCTCCCATGTGGAGGTCGAGGACTCCTGCCCGGCAAGAATGCGCTGGATGGTCAGCGGCAGTCCGGCGGCGCGATAGGCCAGCGTGCCGTCATGGATATTGCCACAGGTGGTGAAGTATCCGGCAAGCGGTGACGGCTTCTCCCACATCTCGCGGCCACAGCGCGCGAAGTCGTAATCGGTGTCGGTGAGGATCTGGTGGCGCACTACCCAGAGGCACTGTGCCAGCAGGAGGGCCAGCAGCACTGCGGCGATTTGTTGCGGGCGATTAAAGCGGAATTTGCGCAGGCTGTGGCTGGTGGCTGGTGGCATCGTTTCGCTGGATTCTGCACCCAGTGTACCGAACCCCTGCCGGAATCTTTGCAAACCCATGAATCCAAGGGACTAAGCCCGCATTGCCGAGGCATAACTAATTTAGTATCATAGAGATAGATTCATTTCATCCGGCTCGCCCCGGTTCTTCCGGACTTCGTTCGCCGTGTGAAAGTTTCGTGAACGTATCTATGGCAGACGAACAGAACCCCCAGCTCCCTCTCGGCGGTGACAATGGCGATGGTGCCATTGGTCCCGGCGCAGCCAACCTTATCCCGATCAACGTTGAAGAAGAGATGCGGCGCTCGTATCTCGACTATTCGATGTCGGTCATCATCGGCCGTGCTCTGCCGGACGTGCGCGACGGCTTCAAGCCTGTGCATCGCCGCATTCTCTACACCATGCACGAGATGGGCCTGCAGCATAACAAGAAGTACACCAAGTGCGCCAAGGTTGTTGGGCAGGCAATGGGCCAGTACCATCCGCACGGCGACTCGGCCATCTACGACGCGCTGGTGCGTCTCGCGCAGCCCTTCAGCATGCGCTATCCGCTGGTGGATGGGCAGGGGAACTTCGGATCGGTAGACGGCGACCCTCCAGCGGCCATGCGTTACACCGAGTGCCGCATGATGCGTGTTGCCGGCGAGCTGCTGGCCGACATTGATCAGGAGACGGTCGACTTCAGCCCGAACTACGACGAATCGACCTACGAGCCTTCAGTTCTGCCTGCGCGCATTCCGAACCTCATCATCAATGGCGCAAACGGCATCGCCGTTGGCATGGCGACCAACATTCCGCCGCACAACCTGACAGAGGTGATCAACGCCGCCATTGAGATGGTGAACAATCCGCAGGCCGGGCTGGCTGAGGTCCTGAAGCATGTGCAGGGGCCTGATTTCCCAACCGGCGGCTTCCTCTACGGACGCGGCGGCATCGCGAATGCATACAAGACAGGCCGCGGACGCTTCCTGATGCGCGCCAAATGCGCGACGGAAAATCTGAACCAGGGCCGCCAGTCGATCATCGTCAGCGAGATTCCCTACCAGGTCAACAAGAACACGCTCATCAAGCGCATCGCCGAGCTGGTGAACGACAAAGTCATCGACGATATCTCCGATGTGCGCGACGAGAGCGACCGCGACGGCATGCGCATCGTCATCGAGCTGAAACGCGGTGCCGAAGCACAGATCGTGCTCAACCAGCTCTACAAGCACACGCAGATGCAGGAGAGCTTCTCGATGATTTTCCTGGCCGTGGTCAATGGCCAGCCGCGCGAGCTTGCGCTGCCTGACGCAATCCGCCACTTCATCGACCACCGCGTCGATGTGGTGCGGCGCCGCACCGCGTTCCTGTTGCGGAAGGCACGCGAACGCGAGCACATTCTGATCGGCTACCAGATTGCGCTCGATCATCTGGACAATGTCATCAGGATCATCCGCGGATCGAACTCCCGCGCCGATGCCCGCGAGAACTTGTTCCAGTTCTTCTCCGGCAAGACAATCACTGTGCGCGATCAGGCCTTGAAAGGCGTCACGCTCGATCCGGCAAAGTATGCCATCGATCCGGCAACGCTCATTACGCCGACGCTCACGCTGAGCTACCGGCAGATTGACGCGATCCTCGAACTGCAGCTCTATCGCCTCACCCAGCTCTCGATCGATGAGTTGCTCAAGGAACTGGCCGAGGTGCGCGAGCGCATTGCCGAGTACGAATCGATTCTTGCTTCAGAAAAGAAGCTGCGCTCGGTCATCGTGAAGGAGCTTGAGCAAATCCGCAAGGACTACGGCGATGAGCGGCGCACGGAGATCATTGATGAGACTGCGGAGCTGCAGCTCGAAGACCTGATCGCCGATGAGCAGGTTGCGGTGACGGTTTCGCACCAGCAGTATCTCAAGCGGACGCCGATCTCGACCTATCGCCAACAGCGGCGCGGCGGCCAGGGCCGCACGGGCATGAAGACGCGCGAGGAAGATTTCGTCTCTCAGCTCATCATCGAGTCAACGCACGCCTATCTGCTCTGCTTCACCAACACAGGACGCGTCTACTGGCTCAAGGTTTATGAGATCCCCGATGTAGGTGCAGCAGGCAAAGGCAAATCCATGCAGAGTCTGCTCAACCTGCAGCCGGGAGAGACCGTCCGCACTATTCTTGGCGTGCGCGATCTTGAAGAAGAGGGCAAGTACATCTTCTTCACCACGCGCAGCGGCACAGTAAAGAAGACGCCGCTCAAGGACTTCTCAAATGTAATGGCGCGTGGCATTATCGCCATCGGACTCGATGAAGACGATGAGCTGGTCGGCGTCCGCATCACCGACGGCAAGCAGGTTGTTTTCATTGCGACGCATGATGGCATGGCCATCCGCTTCGATGAAGAAGATGTGCGTTCGATGGGTCGTCCGGCGCGCGGTGTGCGCGGCATCGACCTCGGCAAGAACGATTACGTTGTCGGCATCGCTGTCACTCCGAAGGAACGCAAGATGGAGAACGGCGCGGCATGCGCATGCCTCATCCTGAGCGTGACGCAAAACGGCTTTGGCAAGCGTACGGATGTCGATGAGTACCGTCTGCAGACGCGCGGCGGCAAGGGCGTCATCAACGTCAAGACCACGGCGCGCAACGGCAAGGTCTCCTCGATCCAGCTGGTGGATGAAACCTGCGAGCTGATGGTTATCAGCCAGTACGGCAAAATCATCCGCATCGATACAAACACCATCCGCGCTGCAGGCCGCTCGACGCAGGGCGTCAAGCTGCTGAACCTCGAAGAAGATGACAAGGTGGCCGCGGCTGTCGTCATTCCGCCGGAAGAAGCGAAGCAGGAACTAGAGAACGGTACTCTGCTGCAGTAGGTAAATTTCAATTGATCGACAGGGCATCGGAGACGATGCCCTTTTCTTTTTAGTGCTGTCATCCTGACCCTGAACGTAGTGAAGGGGAAGGATCTGCTTTTCGCTTCGCCCGGCACAATACCAGCAATTCTGCCTGTCAATGAGAATACGGATAATCAAAATAAAAGCAGGTCCTTCGCTCCGCTCAGGATGACAGCTAGGTGGTTTGAAAACTTTTGTTTAAAAAGAAGGGCATGCAGTTTCGCACGCCCAGGAGGTTTGGGTTAAAAACTCTGGGCGCGGACCATTGCGAGCCCTGTAGAGGGGCTGTGCTCCGCAAGTTGTTTGGCCCGCTTGCCTTGATAAACACTGACCACAACGCCGCGCTCGTGCTCGCTGATTTCGCGCAGCACGTAATCCGTCGGATAGCGATTGAAGGTCAGCGAAGATACTTTTGCCGCGGCGGGATTGTTCTCAGTCGTCAGAACATGGAACAGTGCATTCGTCTTGTGGTCGGGAGTGGTGATCTTCCAGAAATGGTCGTAATCGACCGAGTACACCAGGTAGTACCCCGCAGGCAGGCGTGTATTTTCAATGCTAAAAGCGAAGGGTATGTTGACAGACATCAGAGGCCGGTCATCCATCTGAGCATGCAGCCAACCAGCGGACAGCAATACTGCCGCAGCAGCAAACAGTGTGCAAAGGGCTTTCATCGGAATCCTCCTCGGACTTGCCTTAAAAGCATCCTTGCGCAACCCGGAAAATTGCGCGATCTACTTTGGGCCAACGGCTATGAGCGGCTGGCAAAGCGTATTCCCCGTATGATTTTTCATGCAGTTGAAACAGCTCTTTTGCCTCATTCCTCGTATAGGCGTGAAATGTTTTATAGTGCGTAGCGTAGAAATGCGGGCGAACACTCACTTCCGGGACGTGTTCGAAGTGACGTCGGTTTATGGGCTCATCCTCGCAGTGATCTGGACACCGATGCCGCTGCAGCGCGTTCTCTTCTGGACTGTCTTTGTCTGGATCATTCTTTCCACGATTCTGCGCGGCGAAAATTTTCACGCCATGGGTATGTCTCTTAGCGGCCTGTGGCGCTCCTCATGGATTGTGCTGGCCGCTTTCGCGTTTTCAGTGGTTGCGATGTTCGTTGCCGCCCGGGTCGGTACACTGCATCATCTCTTCGGCAGAAGCGCGCCTCTCGGCATGCGCATCGGCGGATACACCATCTGGGCCTTTCTGCAGGAGTTCATCCTGCTGGTGTACATACTTATGCGCCTGCTGCGTGTGCTTGCCAGCCGCACGGCCGCAATTCTCATTGCCGCATCGCTCTTCGCCGTCGCGCATATCCCGAACCCTGTTCTGACCGCGCTGACATTGCTCTGGGGAGTCATTGCCTGCTCGCTCTACCTGCGGTACCGCAACCTGTTTGCTCTCACCATTGCGCATGCCATTCTCGGGCTCTGTGTCGCTGTTACTGTGCCGGATGCAGTGCATCACCACATGCGCGTGGGCATTGGTTATCTCACCTACAGGCCGAACACGCATATGTGGGCCGTGCATGCGCGCCGCTCACCGCAGTAGCGCGCCCCATATCGTGTCAATCGACGCGTGCGTGATCGCTGAAGTTGCCACTCTTCTTTCCGAGCGCCATGCGCGTCCGTAGAAGACGCCGGCAATCGCCGCCAGCAGTACATAGCGCCAGTTGAAGTAGACAGCGCGCTTGTTGAAGTGCGAAAGTCCAAACAGGATTGCTGTGATGAGGAGCGAGGCCGTCCTGCCCATGCGCCGCTCGAAGAGATTCTGCATCCATCCGCGAAAGAAGATTTCTTCCGGCAGCGCAATCAGCGCGTAAGTGAAGATCCACACTGCGGGGATCATCCATGGCCGGTCTACATGCGTGTGCAAGTGCAGGAAGCCGATGGCCAGTCCGAGAATGATCGCAATGGGCGTATAGAAAAGGAACTCACGCAGGCCGGTCTTCCAGTCCGACAGCTTCCAGCGCAGATCAAAGCCAATGCCATTCAATTTCCGGACAATGTGGAAGCCGTACAGGCCCGCATCGAGCAGCAGCACCTTGTTCATTGCTACCAATGAATGTGGCCATGCAGGCTCAAACCAGCGCAGATCGACTGCAAGCCCCAATGAGAAGAGCACGATGTAATCGAGCAGGTGCCCTTTCTGTTCCGGATCGAACCTGACAGCAAGCGTCAGGAGCAGGCTCACTGCGACAGGAAGAAGTAGATACACTAGCAGCCACTGGATTCGAAACAGATGCAGCGGAACAGTGACGAGCAAATAAGGAACAGAGCACGCTGCAGGAAGCAGAAACCGTATTACCTGTGGTAGACGCAGCACTGCTGCGACAAGGCGCCCTTCAGCAAAGCCAAAGGCGGCGAGCGGAGCCAGCGCCAGTATCGCCGCAATGACTGTCCAGGGGGAGATAGAACTCACGGATTCATGCTACAGGAGCAGGCAAAATTATCTTTGCCCGCCCCGCAGCTTAAAACGTCCGTGTGTAACTGGCGATGATCGTGTAGTCAGCAAACGCGGCGTCGCCATGCGTATGGTTCGCGTAGTCAGAGACGCTGGTCTTGCGGTTGCGCTCCATCGCCCACGGGCCGCTCACGTTGAACAGGTTGCGTCCGCGCGCATACATCAATCCAGGCTCGAAGGAGATGACATATCCCGGACGGCGAAAGCCATTGCTGCTGCCGAAGGCATCGCGTACCGGAACACCTTCCATGCGTCCGCCCGCGCTCAGCGCGAGACCGCGAATCTTCGGCACCCCATGCGAGAAGCCGCCGCGCCACAGATATTGATCTGTCGCGGAGACCACCTGCTCGCCAGGCTGAGAACGATACGTGAGTACACCGGTCGTGTCCTGTGGACTGAAGAGCCACGAGCCGGTGAAGTATCCCGTGGTATGGAAATAGAATTCGCGATACGCCTGCGTTCCCAGAGCAAAGCCCCATGTTCCGTCCCCGGGCTGGATGGATTCATCAAAGGGGCGCGTCTGTTTCTGGCCGTTCGCAAGAATCGTCGTGCCCTTGGCATCGTTGATGCCGGTGGGGAGTTTCAACTGCATGGAAAGGGCGATGTTGCCGTGGCTCTCTGTTGGCGGACGCCACACCCATGCCTGCGCTCCCACGAGCATGTCGCCGATGCCGCCCGAACGGTAGACATTCACATTACCCTGCTGATGGCGCGTCGCCGTCATCCCGGGGATGTCGGCAATGATGCTCCAGCGCGGCGTGACCTGGTAGTTCAGCGAGAGATCGTACAGATCAACGTGGTTCTGCACCTCGTTGTGCAGCACCGCACGCTGCACCTGGTAAACCGTGCCGATGTAATGCTTATACGAGCTATAGGTACGGAAGCCCACTGTGACGGAAAGCCCGCGCAGCAGGCCGCTCATGCTCTGCTGGCTGGTCGGGTCGAGTCCTGAGATGACGGGCTGCTGTGAGTGTGCGGCCACGCAGCCCTGCGCCGATGCCTTTGTTTGCGTGAAGAATGTAACAGTGATAGCGACAAATATCTGCAGCCCTGACTTCCAGGCGATTTTCATGAGTCTGCTCCGTGCAACTGGCCTGTGAAAAGACTTGTTGCACGGTAGCAGCCCGGGGATATATCAGTCTTGCGCCTGTAGGTAGAAATCCATCTCCATCTTTCGGCGGATGTATTTACTGCATGCGTGCGGCGATCAGGGCTCCGCTTCTGTTGCGGCGGCGCGGCACTGTCCTGGGCTTTGCTTCGGGAACATATGCCTTGTAGACAGTGATATGGAAGCAGGATTGATAGAACTCTTCCTCCACATCAATCTTGCCTGCCGTCTGCAAAGGCAGCAGGTAGGCGCGCATCCAGGCAATTTCTGAAACCGAAAGCCCTTTCTTGGCGATGTCGATGGTCGCTCCCGTCAGATGCGGCGAAGCAATATCGCCATCTGCCGGAGCAGCATTTCCATTCACCTCGATCAGGCGGCGCTGGTATTCCACCGTCCGCACAGCGGAATTGACCTGCAGCGGGCGGCGGAAGCGCGCATAGTGCACGCGAGAAAGATCACTTAAAAAGCGCGATGTCCACGGGCGGCAATAGCGGCGATTCACCGGAAGGTCAGGGTTCACGCGCAGCGACATGCTCACCGGCACAGTCACCAGCCCGCCCTGGCGGCGAAGTTCGTTCAGCTGATCGTCGTCTTCAATGCGCTCAAGACCATCGGCTTCGCTGCGCTCATTCTGCCGGATCAGCGATGCGCGCGATCCTTTGAGCGGCGGCAGAAGAACCAGCTTCGCCTGCTTCAGCGGAACTTCAGGGATGGTGGTCGAAGGCGAATCGTCTCTTGCTTCGAGAACGGCATGGCGCAGACGGGCCTTGCGTCCATGTTGAACCTGCTTATGGACGGTAACAGCATGCGCGCGACGATGCGATTTCTTCGTCGCGGCAAAGGCAGAAGTCCCAGCGCCCGTGACCAGCACGGCGGCAAGGAAAAGCGAAATACAACGCATGAGCGGGACCGCGGAGGGTACCAGGAGCTTTTTCAGCCTATCGAACCCCAGCCAAAGCGGGAAGTATTGAGCTTGGTTCCGGCCGCATATCACCGATTTTCATCGCCATAAGCGCGATAGAGCGATAGAATCCCGCCATTGGAAAAATCCAGAGCATTAAGCGAGGGGGCTTATGCCAGATGCAATTCCAGAAACAGCAGCTGCTCCATTGACGGAAGGGCAGCGTATTGTCGATACCTTCGTGGCTCCATCCAAGACGTTTACTGACATTCTGCGGAAAGCGTCGTGGTGGGGGCCGTTCCTCATTCTCGTTGTGATGTCGATTTTGTTCTGCTACGCCGTGCAGTCAAAAGTCGGGTGGGACAAAGTCTATGACAACATCCTGCACCAGACCCCGAAGGCCGAAGAGCGTTTTGCGCAGATGCAGCCGGAGCAGGCGGCTTCCGCAAAAGCCATTGCTGCCAAAATCACGGCGATCTCGTCCTATTGCACGCCGGTCATCCTGCTCATCTTTACCGCGATCTATGCGCTTCTGGCCTGGGCAACAGTGAACTTCGGCTTTGGCGGAACATCCAAATACGGCCAGGTGTATGCGGTTTACATGTATGCGAACCTGGTGCTCAACATTAAATACCTGCTCGCCGTAATTTCGCTCTTTGCTGGAGTTGCGCCCGAGTCCTTCCTGATTTCGAATCCGGCAGGCACAAATATCGGCTATTACCTGAGCACAGATGCGCCGCGCTGGCTCTACGCACTCACTACACATATTGATATTTTCGAAATCTGGTCGCTCGTCCTGAGTGTGATCGGCATCGCCATTGTCGCCAGGGTCAAGCGCGGCAGCGCTGCGATCGTCGTTTTCGGCTGGTGGCTGCTGACGGTCCTCATCCTTACTGGAGTAGCCGCGGGACAGAGCTGATCTCTTCGCGAACTGCCTTCAAAAGCGAGGGCAGTTCGCGAAATACGATATACTAAAGTCACGCTCGATTCCGAGTGGGTTTTTGTAGCACGTAATGCGTTTTAAGCACTGCCTGCCCTACACCTTACCCGTTTTCAGCGCTATCTCAATACAAAGGAATACCCCCAAAATGGAACAGGGTACAGTGAAGTGGTTTAACGACGCCAAGGGTTTTGGCTTTATTACGCGCGACAGCAATAACGAAGACATCTTCGTACATTTCTCCGCGATCGCCTCGCAGGGCTTCCGCAGCCTGCAGGAAGGCCAGCGCGTGCAGTTCAACGTGGTGAAGGGCGCCAAGGGCTTCCAGGCCGAGAACGTTCAGGCCGCCTAAGACAGAAGCGCCCTTCATCGGGCGCTTTTCATTTCTTAATCCCTAATCAGACCATCTCGCCATTCACCTGATGCAAACAGGCGGATGGCCGCAATCCCCCTCGCTCCTGCCTTGATGCAGTCCGCGGCATTGTGTGCCGTCACCCCACCCAGGGCAAACACCGGCATCGGTGCAGCAATCCGGCAGGCCTCAGTAAGCGCCGCCAATCCCTGACCCGGAACTTTTTCCACTCCCACTCGCTTCTCGAAGACCGGAGCGAACAGAGCCAGAGACACTCCATGATCGCGCATCTGCTCGATCTCAGGAATCGTGTGGCAGGAGACGCTGATGACAGCATCGCCCAGCACCTTTCTGGCCCTGTCTATAGCTTCTACAGGCAAGCCGGAGGGCAGATGCAAGCCGTCGCACCCGGATGATGCCGCCAGCTCTGCAGGACCATTTAGCAGAACCTGGGTTTTCGAACCGGTGCTGCGCACTACGCGGACAATTTCTGCCGCCAAAGTCAACAATTCTTCCGGCCCAAGGTCTTTCTCGCGGATCTGCACATAATCCACGCCGCCGCGGGCCCACGAGGCAACGGCATCGAGCAATGCCTGGCAGCTTGAAAAAAGGCTGCGATCGGTAACGGCGTAAAGTTGCACTCAAGTTCGAGTGTAGTGACTTTCGGCAGAAGTTTTTACACGATCACAAAATACGTTTGCACAAAGTTGATGTAAGGGGAGTTACATTAAAGAGTTGCACTCTTAAAACCCCTCATGGACACATACGATCTGCTTGTTATCGGCTCCGGCCCCTCAGGACAACGTGCCGCCGTGTCCGCCGTAAAGAAGGGCAAACGCGTCGCGCTGGTGGAAATGCGCAGCGTGGTCGGCGGCGTCTGTATTAACACCGGCACCATCCCCAGCAAGACCATGCGCGAGGCAGTGCTGCACCTTTCCGGATACACCTACCGCTCCATCTATGGCATGAATTATCGCGTGAAGGAAAAGATCACCATGTCCGATCTTGCCTTCCGCGTGCAGCATGTCATCAAGACGGAGATCGATGTGACGGAAGCGCAGCTCTCGCGCAATGGCGTGGAAGTATTGAGCGGCGCTGCCAGTTTCGTCGATGCCAATACTCTGCGCGTTGACGGTATCCGGGGATCGAATACCTATAAAGCTGAGACCATTATCATCGCCGTCGGCACCAAGCCGGCCAGCTCGCCGAAGGTACCGATCAACGGCAAGACCATTGTCAACAGCGATCAGGTATTGGAGATTCCGGAACTTCCGAAAACGCTCATCGTTGTCGGCGGCGGCGTCATCGGCGTCGAATACACCTGCATGTTCGCAGCACTCGGCGTGCGCGTCACACTCATTGAAAAGCGCCCCAAACTGCTTGAGTTCGCCGACCAGGAGATCGTGGAAGCGCTGAGCTATCACTTGCGCGACAGCCGCGTGACCATGCGTCTTGCCGAAGAAGTGGAAAGCGTCGAGCAGCTTCCCGACGGAACCGTGGTCGCAAATCTTGAGAGCAAGAAGCGGCTCTCCGGCGACGCACTGCTCTATGCGGTAGGCCGCCAGGGCAATATCGAAGAGCTGAATCTCTCAGCGGCTGGAATCGAAGCCGACGGCCGCGGCCGCATTCCCGTCGATAAGGACTTCCGCACCAAGGTGCCGAACATCTTCGCCGTCGGCGATGTCATCGGATTCCCCAGCCTTGCCTCCGTTTCCATGGAGCAGGGCCGCATTGCCGTGGCGCGCGCTTTTGGCGACGAGGAGGAGCAGTCGAACCCCAGCTTCTATCCCTACGGCATCTACACCATTCCGGAAATTTCCTTCATCGGTAAAACAGAAGAGCAGCTCACCGAAGAAGATGTGCCTTACGAAGTGGGCGTCGCCTATTACCGCGAAATCGCCCGCGGGCAGATTCGCGGCGACACCACCGGCCGCCTCAAGCTGATTTTTCATCGCGAGACCAGAGAGATTCTCGGCGTGCACATCATCGGCGAGGGCGCGGCGGAACTCGTGCACATCGGCCAGGCCGTCATGGCGCTGAAGGGCACGGCAGACTACTTCATCGACACGGTTTTCAATTATCCCACCCTGGCTGAGTGCTACAAGGCCGCTGCTTTCAATGGCATCAACCGGCTGGCGCGTTTATAGTCTTTAAGGTTGTAGGGTTGGAGAGGGGCAAGAATGGCAAAGACCATCGGCGTCGTTATGACCGATTCCATCCGGTCAGCATTTGTAGACAATCATAAGATTTCAGGTTCCCTGCGCAGGTTCCCGGAGAACATGGACGAGTCTACCGGACTGATCGACCTGCCTGCCGATGCCCTCTGTGAGAGCATCGGCGACGAGATCAAAGCCATTCTCCCTGATGGCGATCAGGCGGAAGCCATCGGCGTGGCCATGCCCGGCATCGTGCGCAACGGCATCGTGGAGGATTCGCCCAATCTCCCGCAGCTAAAGGGCGCGCACATCGAAGACATGGTCGAAACCAGCCTCAAAGAGCGCGGCATCAAGAACCGCGTCGCTGTCTTCAATGACGCGGACGCTGTCGCCGCAGGCCTCGCCGCTACCCGCGGACACCTCGACCGCCTCATCCGCGTCTGGACCATCGGCAACGGCATCGGCTTCGGACGCTATCCTTATGCCGAAGGCCCCTGGGAAGGCGGGCACACGATTGTCACGCTCGACCCCAAGGAAAATTATTGCGGCTGCGGAGGACGAGGGCACCTCGAAGGCATCATGGGCCACCGCGCCATGCGCCTGCGCTTCCTGGACTTGGAGCCGGACGAAGTTTTTGCCGCAGCAAAAAAAGGCGACAAGCGCTGCCTCGATTTTGTGGAGCGCTACCACCGCGCGCTGGCCGCTGCCACTGCTACACAGATTCACATTGAAGGCCCGGGCAAATTCTTTCTCACCGGGCGCGACATCCAGCGGCTAGACCTCTCGCGCTTGAAGCAGTATCTCTACGAAATGGTCAAGATGAGTCCGCTCCAGAACTACACGTTGGAGGTTCTGCCGGAAGATCCGTCCTTGGCGGTTATCGGAGCTGCAGTTGCCGCAGAACAGGCACAGAGCTCGTATCGTTAAGCACTTGCTTTCATTAGGAGTGCACATTAATCATGTACATGATGTACATGATTAATGTACACTCCTATCCATGGAAGTCACGATCACACAATTTCGCCGTGAATTATTTCGCCTGATCGATCAGGCAATGGAGGGCGAACCTCTATATGTGACTCATCGCAACCGTCGCTTCAAGGTCGTACCCGAAGAGCCGAAACTTCATGGCTTGGAGGCCCTGACACCTTTGCAAATCGTCAATCCTAACGCGCCTGACCTTGAGGATCAGAGCTGGAAAGAAGAAATGATTCGGGAGTGGGAAGAAGACTGGTCCCAGCTATGACGGCCACATATCTGGATACCAGCGTTGCGGTCTGGCTGGCTCAACGCTCACTGGATCGCATAAGCCAGCACGCAATCGATCATCTGATGAACCCGGGCACTGATCGCTTACTCTCTCCCACTGTACTTCTTGAATTGCAATTCCTCTACGAGATTAAGCGCATATTGCTTCCGCCGACAGACGTCCGGCGAAAATTGGAATACGAATTCAACGTGCGTGTCTGTGATCTGGATTTTCTTTCGGTCACCAGTACAGCGCTTGATGAAGTGTGGACACGTGATCCATTCGACAGGTTGATCACAGCGCATGCCAGAGCAAATGGCCTGGCATGGCTAATCACATCGGATCGACGCATTCGCGACTTCTACCCCCGGGCAGTCTGGTAACAGCCGGTTTTTCTCATGACGATTTTTCTGTACCTTGCTCTTTCGCAGCACTGCGTATTGCCTTGACATCTGCAATGTCCTGCTCACGTCCAGAGGCAGGCTCTCTACCTTGTTTTGCCAGGCTTCCTCAAATGCCACGCCGTCGATGCTTTGCAAAATATCAATCCTGGTGGGGGCCACGCCTATCTGATACACCGAATTTGGATCGTCTTTGAAGTCCTTTGGCGGCTACGGTCGCATCCCACACAGCACTGAGCTTCTCTCCCGCAGAAACGCTTTGCCAATAGCGGTACGTCTCCGCCCGCTGTTGTTCATGAGTTGTTCTGCGAATCGTCTTGTCCATTGTTTTGGAGGTAAAGCTTCTTCTATTAGTTTAACTCCCGAAAATAAAGCTCGGAAGCAGTTCCTTACCGATAGCTTCTCTGATACGTCCGCGTGATGCGGTCGTGCCAGCCGAGATGGTCTTCATCAAACAATGACCACAGGAATCCCAGCCCCATGGGCAGGGCTGACAGCAGCAGCGCTCCTACGCGGTTTTGCATCGTCTTGCGCGTCGGGTTGTCGTCGTCGAAGGTGCAGAGCGCGATCTTTGCATAGCGCATGCCCAGCGTCGCATCGGAATACGTGAAGAAGAGCCACTGGTAGAGCACGAACAGCACACCCAGCGCGATGCCCGCTCCGGCAATCGCAGTCTTGCCCGTGGGTGGATGCGCCGTGCAGGCCACAAACACTAGCACGAACACAAAGAATGCGCCCAGGACCAGAGCGGCATCCACAATGCCGGCCATCAGGCGGTCTTCGAGCGATGCAACTTTCAGAGGCAGATCGAAAAGGTGGGTGTAGCTCTCCCGCGTAGCAGTCTCGAGAGTGGCAACTTCCTCTGCTGCAGGCCTGGCATCTAACCGGATCGAATGCCATTCCGGCAGTGCCTGATCAGCGGCCATTTCTTTCGAGATGGTCTCCGGCTCCACTTCAAAGATGCGCAGCTGGGAGCCTTCCGGCCCCGGTTCAGCATCGCGCAGTGGCCCTTCGGCCAGCCGGGGGCGCGCCTTACGCGTGGCCACCAGCTCGCGCGGGAATTCGAGCAGTTTCGCAGGCAGAGGCTGCGGAGGCGCGGGCGCTTCAACGATAAAAGGATCGATTGCCTCGGCTTCCTGCACCCGTTCCATCTTTGGCGGCTCTGGCTCGGCAAAGACAACAGGAGGAGCAGAAGAAGAAAATTCTGCTTGCTGCTCGGTCGCTTCCATCTCTGCGAGCATGGCCTGTGCCGCGGCATGCGCCTGAGCAGCAGCTTCGGCCGCCGCCTCTGCAGCATGAGCAGCAGCAGCCTGCGCAGCCAGAACCTCGTTGTATGAAGGCGCTTTGGAGTAGCGCTCAGCTACGCGCGCAGCTACATTGCTTTTGCGCGCGCCGCTGTTTTCCTGGCGCACGTCAAAGCCCGGGAGCGCTGCCTGCTCCTCCGGTGTGCGCGAGCGGCGGTTGCGGTGGGCAGCCAGGCGCGCGTTTACTTCGTCTTTCCAAGTAGCAGGATCCAACTGCAAGTTCGACGTCGATGTGCTCAATGGAATTCCCCGTAATAGTTCGGATGCGCGTTGCAGCGCATCGTTTTTCTCATTCGAGGAACCGGAGGCAGCGGAGACACGAACAGTGCGCGCATCGGAACCGATCCCGACCGGGCACAGGTTCGATTTTTGGTAAGCCAGAGCAGCGGTGCTTTCCTAGCGTGTTACTGAGCCTGTTATGCTGAAATTGCCCCTCGCGATGAGAGCCCGCATCTTTTTGTGTATCACGCTGTTTTGCCTCTGTCATCCGCAGCTTTGGCCACAGGCAGTGACAAAGCAGTTTCCTCCGGCAGATCAGGCAGCCTCGTCTCCGAAATCCAGCTCAAATGAGCTTCCTGACGCACCTGATATTCCTGTAGCGCGCGTTGTGCCCGCTCCGCCCACTGGAGTTCCGGTCGAAATCCATGCCATCTCTCAGCGCGAGAAGGACAATATTTATACGCTCGAAGGCAACGTCGTCATCCATTACCGCGACTACGTTATCCAGGCTGACAAAGTCACCTATAACAACGACACCGGCGGAGTGACAGCAGAGGGCCATCTGATCGTCGACGGCGGCCGGGACGATATGCACGTCACCGCGACCCACGGCGAAATGAACGTCAATGACGACACCGGACATTTTTACGACGCGATAGGAACCATCGGTGTAGCCGAAGGACCGCGCAACAAAACCGTCTTTACTTCACCGAATCCCTTCGCCTTTACCGGGCGCGAGGTCTTCAAACTCGGCCCTGAGCGGTACAAAGTCATCGACGGCACCATGACCTCCTGCCGCCTGCCCAAGCCCGACTGGCAGCTGCTTTCGCGGCAGATCAACGTGGACAACGGTATCGCCAAGGCGCGCAACACGACCTTCGAACTGCTGCACGTGCCGCTGTTCTACCTGCCTTATGCCACGCATCCCGTGAGTGAAGACCAGCGCAGCTCCGGATTTGAGCTGCCCATCATCGGCAATGACACTACACGGGGACTGATCCTTGGCGAAGAAGTCTACTTCGCCCTGAACCGGAGCATGGACCTCAGCCTGGGCACCGAATACTTCTCCAAGCGTGGATTTGCGCCCATGGCGATGTTCCGCTATCACGGCTTTGGTGAAGATTTCTTCCGCGTCCACTACCGCGCTTTGTTCGATCGCGGGCTGCAGCCGGGCAACATCGACCAGGGCGGCACCGATCTGCTGATCGATGGCCGCCGCGACTGGGGCAGCCATACGCGCGCCATCGTGGATGCCGAGTATCTGAGCTCCTACGTCTACCGCCAGGCCTTTGAAGAAAACTACGCCGTCGCCATCAATTCTGAAGTGAAGTCGCAGCTCTTCGGCATGCACGCGTTGAATGGTCTTGCCGAAAGCCTTCGTTTCGACCGCTACCAGAGCTTCCAGAACACGACCACCAACGCGGAAATCCGTCTCATGCACCTGCCCAGCCTGCAGCTCGAAGCTGAAGATCACTATGTTGAAGGAACTCCGCTGATGTGGGGAGGCATCGCCTCCGTCGCTGCCCTGTCGCGCTCCGAGCCTTCGAACAGCGCGAATACCACGACCTTCCACGCGCACTATGTGCCGCGCGTCGATCTTTATCCGCATCTCGCTTTGCCTTTTCATCTTGATGGCTGGACCTTCCGCCCTGAAGTTGCCGTGCGCGACACGTTTTATGGCAAGAGCCAGAACCCCGCGCCTCTCGGCATTGTGCCCAGCGTGCGCGATGCGAGCCTTGACCGCAAGGATTTTGAAGCCGGCATCGACGTCCGCCCTCCCGCAGTCATGCGCGACTTCAGCGCTCCCTGGCTTGTCCGGATCTTCGGCGGCGATCTGCGGCATTCGATCGAGCCGGATTTCCAGTACCACTACGTCACCGGCATCAACAATTTTGATTCCATCCTGCGCTTCGATGACGTAGACATCGCCAGCGACACCAGCGAGCTCGACTACTCCGTTACACAGCGGCTCTTCCTGCGCCACTTGCATCCGCACCCTTGCAAAGGCGATGAAGCACTTGGCCCGGACGACCTGTGCGGCGGAGGCACAGTTGACTGGCTTTCATGGCAGCTTGCGCAGAAATACTTCTTCAACAACTTCTTTGGGGGAGCCGTCACCACCGGCACGCGCAATGTGCTGGCAAGCACGGTTGACCTGACCGGCATTGCCTTTCTTACCGGGCCGCGTACCTTCTCGCCACTGATTTCACGCCTGCACATGCGCACCACATCAGCCACAGATGTGGAGTGGGACCTCGACTATGACCCTCGCCTGGGCCGCATTACCGCGAGCAATGTCTACGGCACATACAAGAAGGGCAACTATACTTTCAATCTCGGCGACTACCACCTCAATGCGCCGGAAGGCTCTGCATCTCCTTCGCAAAGCCCGTCGTCGAACATTACCTCGAATTACAACCAGCTGCGCTTCACCGGAAGTTATGGCAATTCCACCAAGCTGGGCCTCGGCGCGGGTGGCACCCTCGGCTATGACTTCGTGCAACACCAGGTGCAGTATGGAGCGGTACAGGCAACCTATAACTGGAACTGCTGTGGCTTGAGCTTTGAGGTGCGCCGTTACTCGCTGGGAGCAGTGCGCGATGACACGCAGTATCTCTATAATTTTTCACTGGCCAGCGTCGCCTCCGCCGGAAGTCTGCGGCGCGTCGAGCGCATCTTCTGATCCGGCTGCAATGAGATAATCAAAAGATAGATTTCTCCCACTCGGGAAAGGTGGTTTTCTTGTATCGAGCCCGTTTCTTTTTTGGCTGCCTCGTCGTGCTTCTGGCAGCCGGGTGCAAGGCGCAGGACAATTCCAATAATCCCAAGATCGACCGCCGCATCGAAGTTCTGGTGCGCTCGCAGCTCAACGTTCCTCAGGACTGGCAGGTCAGCATCGGCGCACGCACCAAGAGCGACATCACTGGGTTTGATACCGTGCCGATTACATTCTCGTCATCGTCTGACCCGACCAAGCAGCAGACGCTGAACTTCCTGCTTTCAAAGGACGGAAATACCCTGGCGCGTCTCTCCAAATGGGACCTCAGCAGGAACCCTTCCGATCTGATCTCGACTCTCAACCGCCCCATGCGCGGAACCGCAGAGGCTAAAGTCACCATCGTCAATTTTGACGATCTCGAATGCCCTTACTGCGCCAGAATGCACGCGCAGCTCTTTCCGGACACCATGAACCGTTACAAGGGCCTGATCAAGATCATCTACAAGGACTACCCGCTGATTGAAATCCATCCCTGGGCGTTGCGCGCCGCTATCGACGCCAACTGCATTGCTGTGCAGAACCCTACGGCCTATTGGAACTATGTCGACTACCTGCATACGCACGGCGACGACGTCACCGGGCCGCAACGTGACCCCGCTAAGTCAGCCGCTACCCTTGATAAGCTTGCCCGCGACGAAGGCCAGCGTAGCCAGCTCGATTCCGGCAAGCTCGATGCCTGCCTCACAAAGCAGGACGATTCCATCGTGCGCGCCTCGCTGAAGGAAGGCGACTCTCTCGGTGTCGACGGCACGCCAACATTGTTCATCAATGGCGAGCGGCTTTCCGGCGCTCTGCCTGAATCTCAGGTATGGATGGCGATTGATCGCGCACTGAAGGCGGAAGGCGTTACGCCGCCCGCTCCGGAGAAACCGGCGGCCTCTGCCGACAGCAAAGGGCAGGGCAAATAGATGCTCAACTTTTCAGTCGCAGGTACAAAGATTATTCTGAAATTACTGGCAAGCGCGCATTCCGCCTCGCCAAGGAGATAAGTGTTGCAATTTTTATTGAACGGCGCCCGTAAACCCATTCACTCCACATTTTCGTTTCAGCAGATTGCCATTCTCGGCGTTGCTGCTCTGTCAGTGGCCGGAGTTGCCGGCTGCCATCGCAGCCATGGACCAGATGTGGTCGCCACCGTCAATAGCAAGCCGATCATGCGCTCGGAGATGAATACGCTCTATCAGAACAACCTCGGCGATTCGCAGCAGCAGCCGCCTTCCAAAGAGCAGGCTGACATTGTGCGCATGAACATCATCCGCCAGCTCATTGACGAGGAAATCCTGGCCCAGCGCGCCGCCAAGCTGAACCTTACCGCGTCCGATGAGGAAGTGGACAACCAGATCAACGAATTCAAGGCGCCTTTCACGCAGGAAGAGTTCAACAAGCGCCTCGCCGACAAGCATCTGACGGTTGACGACCTGAAGCGCCAGATTCGCCGCTCGAAGACCGAAGAGAAGCTTCTCAACCGAGAGGTCAATTCCAAGATCAACATCGCCGACGCCGACATCACGAACTACTATAACGCGCATAAGTCGGAATTCAACTTGATCGAGCCGATGTACCATCTCGCGCAGGTTATCGTGACCGGCCAGCCCCTCCCGCCGCAGCAGCAGACAGGCAACCTGCAAAACAGCAAGGCGACGAACGACGAGGAGGCAAAGAAGAAAATTGAGACCCTGCACAACCGTCTCGAGAGCGGCGAGGACTTCGGTCTGCTGGCGCAGAACTTTTCCGAGCGGCAGGACACCGCTTCCAACGGCGGTGATATGGGTTTCGTTTCCGAGTCGCAGCTGCACTCAAATCCTGAAATTTATGCCGCGATTCAGAAGATCAAGCCGGGACAGATCACCGACGTAATCCCGATGTCCGATCCGCAGCACAAAGTTGTGGGCTACGCCATCTACAAGCTGCTCGACCGCGAAGCTGCCGGCCAGCGCGAGTTGAACGATCCGCGCGTGCAGCAGAGCATCCGCGGCCAGTTGCGCGACGCACGCCAGCAGTTGCTGCGCAACGCATATCTTGAAATGCTGCGCGACCAGGCGCGCGTAGAAAACTACTTCGCAGAAGATATCTTCAAGAACGGCGAAAAATAATTCGGGGGGGATGCTGCCACATGATCCGCTACGGAATCCTCGGCTTCGGCCATCATGCCAGCAAGCGGCTCATGCCCGCATTCGTTGCAACGCAGTCATCCACCGCAGCAGGCCTCTGGCGGCGCGATCCCGCCAAGGCTGCTGCGAATGCCCGCGACCATCACATCCCGCACATCTTTCCCTCGGCGGAAGCGCTCTGCTCTTCACCTGAAATCGACGCCATCTTCGTCGTCTCGCCCGACGCGCTGCATCTTTCGCATGTCCTGCTGGCCGCGCAACACGGCAAGCCTGTTATCTGCGAAAAACCTCTGGCGATGAACGCAGCAGAAGCTGAGAAAATGCTCTTCGCCACCCGCGCTGCCGGCGTTGTCTTTGGAATAGCGCAGAACATGCGTTACAACGCGAGCGTGCAGCTCATTCGCGAATGGATCACCGAAGGCCGCATCGGCGCGCCCGTGCTGGCGCATTCGCAGTTCTCCTACAACACGGAGCGCAGTCCGCGCGCATGGATTTACGACCCGACGCTCGCGCTCGGCGGTCCTATCGGCGATGTTGCCATCCACTGCCTTGATGCGTTGCGCTTCGTATTCGGCACAGACATCATCAGCGTCAGCACACTGGCGCACAAGGATGCGAAGTCGGGCGCGGTTGAATCGCATGCTATCGTGGCGCTCGAATTCGGCAATGGCGCGATGGGTTCTGTTTCAGTCACCACGCGTGCCGAATATCGCAGCCTGATCGAAGTCACCGGCGAAACCGGAATCATCGTCTGCGAGAACGGGCTCACAGTCGATCACCCTGTCGATGTCGTTCTTTACCGCGAAGGAAAAGTGGCTGCGCACCAGCGCGTCTCGAATGCCGACGCCTACAGCCGCATGCTCGACAGCTTCTCTGCCGCAGTAGAAGGCCGCGGCGACTACCTTGCGTCCGGCGAAGACGCGCTCCACAACCAGCGCGTGCTCGACGCAGCATATGCAAGCTGGCACAGCGGATCGAAGCAAATCATTCCATAATTATTGGAGCCGGGAACGATGCTGGAATCGCTCCCGGCACTACAGCTTAGAACGACAAGCTGATCTGTCCTGTAATCGCCCTTGGCGTCACATAGTGCGTTCCGCTGAAGGTCGAGAGAAAGTTATAGAGCGCGTATTTGTTGGTCACGTTGACTGCCGTGACTCGCGCCCCCCACTTGAAGCGGTCGCCGCCAAAGAGATTATCGTCGCCCATCGCCATATCGAACAGGCTGCGCGGCTGGATGCGCGGCGGGTTCTTGTCGTCATTCTCCGTGCCCGGCGCAGGTATCTTCACCAGATTCGATGAATACTGTGACGGCGCGCACGAGGTCAACGGCGCCGAAAGCGTCGCCTTCACGCCGGCACACATCAGTCCCGCCTGTTGCTGCTGGTCCGCCGTGAGTCCCGTCAGATCGACCGGCGTAGTCGTGTCTGTGGCAAACGGAACAGACCCGGCGACGAGGCCGCTGTCATATCTCCAGTTGAAGCTGTACCAGGTAGTCTTGCGCCACGGCATCTGGTACTGGATGTGCGTCGTCTGATTGAAGCGCTCGTCGTGATCGATGCGGAAGGGCGTGCCGCTCTGCCCGACAGTCGCACCTGCGCCTGCAATCTGCGGCGGGAAGAAGCGCGCGGCCACCGAAGACATCACCACAAACGCGCTGATGTTATGGAAGTTCGGTACATCCGCGCGCAGAGTGAAGCCGGGGATCTTCGAGTTGTGCCAGTTGATGGGGAAGGTGATCGGTGTATTGCCCAGCACGCCGAAGTCAAACGCATTGTGCGTGTACTTCCAGATATACTCGCCGCTGATAACAAGATACTTGCCAAAGGCCTGCTGCAGCCCGGCATGGAATTCATTGCGGAAACCTGGAGTGAGCCTGCCTATGACACCCGGCGTGCAGGCAAGCAGCGGCGAGAGCACCGCGTCTCCACATCCGATGCTCGAGAGCACAAGGTTTTCATTAAACGGAGTCTCCAGCGTGCGTGCATACGAGATGCGTAGCACTGTGTTTGAAGGCTTGATGTTGTATGCAATGCCTGCGCGGGGCTCCGCCTGGCGTTCGCGCGTCAGTCCGTTATACAAATCACCGCGCATGCCCACACTGAAGATCCAGTTTCCCTTCGTGATCTGGTCTTCCGCATACAGGGCCAGCTCTTTCACGTCCGTATGACCAAAGAAGCGGTAGAGGCCTCCTCCGCGCGTCAGATCATAAGGCAACAGGTCAGAATCGAAATCAGGATTCGGCTGGTCACCCGCAGCCGTGCACTGCGACGGATCGCTGAACCCGTTCACCGGATTTCCATCCGCATCAAAACACGGTGCGTTGAGCCCGGCATCTACGATACCCAGGTTGTCGTGCTCGCGCAAAAAAGTATGCTCGTACACCACACCTGCTTTGAAGTTATGAATGCCCTTCACATACGAGATGTCCGAGTGTGCGCCTGCATTCAAGAGCGTCCTGTACTGCCCAATGCTCTCCTGCTGGATCGGCCCCAGGTCGGCAAAAGGATTGCCGCTGGGATAGTAGTTATAAGCGTCCTTGCGCACGTAAGCGCCAAGGTTAAAGACAGAGTTATTGCTCACCAGACGTGTATATGTTGGTGAAATGTTGAATGTCTCAATCTTCGACTTCTGATCGGTTGCGCCGACGTTGTTTCCATCCTGATCAAGCACATTCAGGTTGTCGTAGGCATTCGGCGTCTGGAACCACGAACGCGAGTAGTTCAGGTTCAGATGAACTGAATCCGCCTGCGTCAGACTGTAGTCCACGCGGTCAAAGATATTTTGCTCGTTGCCTCTATCGTGAAAAACCTTGAACTCCGGCGGATCAAGAAAACGACTTGTATTCAACCCATTGGCCGAAATGAAGTTTCCCCAGTTGTCTCCGCCATATCCGAGATCAAAGCCGCCGTTCACGGAGCCGAAGGTTCCATAGGAAGTATTGATACTGCCAGTTGGCTTCTTCAAGCCCTGTCCCGAGCGCGTCGTGACTTTGATCACAAGGCTTGTCTTGCCACCGTACTCGGCTGGGGGAGCGCCGTCGATCACTTCCAGTGACTGCACCGAATCTGATGGAATCTGGTTGGAGAACACCTTGCTCTGTTGATCGGTAATGGGCTGCCCGTCTACCGAAAACGAGTTCGAAGCGTGATCGCCAAGACCGTGGAAAAGGCCGTTCGAATCTGCCGCAACACCGGGAGAAGCGAGCGTCACCAGCGAGCTGACCGACGACGACTGGCTTTCGAGCGGAAGCTTCTGGAAGAGACCGCGGTCGATATCAGTGTGCATGGTCGTATCGTTCTCAACCAGGTCTTCACCGGTCACTGTCACCGTCGTGCTCGAAGCCTCGCCGAGTGACAGGCTGAAGTTCGCGCTGACAGGCACGACCGAATTCACGTCCACATCTTTCGAAGCATTGGCAAAGCCGCTCACCGTAACCGTAAGGTGATAGGGATTGAAGGGGACGTTGGGGAATTGAAAATGACCAGCCGTATCTGTTGTTGTCGTGCGTTCATATTGGCTCACAGGGTTATGAATCACGACTGTGGCGCCGGACACTACCGCGCCCGACGGATCGGTCACAGTGCCATTGATGGTGCCCGAATTGCCCGTTGACTGGGCCCGAGCCACACAGAAAAAGACTGAGAGAAGAAGAGTAAATACAACGCTACGCCCAAAAGCGTGCATGGAATACGACCTCCGGAGATGTTATGGGACCTGGGTTAAAACCTGCTTAGGCAAAAACAGGCGATACAGGCGGAGGCCGGTTGGCCAGCTTCAAAAGAAAGCGCTGGCGCGGGAGATCAGTATTTCTTTCTGCGAAGAAAAGATGAACAACCTGCTGAATAAAAACAGCCAGTATGACCAGCGCAACTGCCTGCACCACATGGTGCGCCGTGACGCACAGTGAGCAGCCTTCGCGGTCTACCTGGCCACTGGGATGCGTGTGCACGACCTGGATGAACCCGGCCAGCAGTACAAGAGCAATGCAGAATACCCCGAGCCAACGGGCCCAGGAAGCCTGCGAACGCACTCTTGATTGAAATACACGCATTTAGCATGAATATAGAGCAGAATGCGTTTCTTAGCAAAAAATGAACGAAGTTTGAGGCAGTTGAATGAGAGATAATTCAGACTTTCGTTACCGCAAAACCGGAAGGAACACCCTTCGGCGCGGTTTGTTGCGCCGAAGGGGCCAGACTACTGATTTGCCGTAGTAAAGGTGGCAGTGGACGAGAATGTCGTCCAGTGGTTGCAACCGCTGAAGTACGACACAGACCATGCCTGATAGTCGTAGGTTGATCCCGGAGTCAAACCGGTCAGCGTAAACGAGTGTGCCGTAGAGACCGGCACCACCCAGGGGGTCTTGCTGCCGAAGGCAGTGGTCAGTCCATAATTCACTCCGCCATAAGTAGCGACATTGCTGGTCCAGCTGATGGTCACCGAGGTGGATGTGATGTTGGAGACAGTAACCCCTGAGATGACCGGGGCGCTCGGCGTTGTATTCAGGCCGATCTGGCAGGACAGGGAACCAATATAGTTGCTGTCTCCCGGATAAAAGGAATAGAAGTACTGACTGCTTCCTGCGTTGATGTGTGTTGCGGTTGCCGTCGCTGTCTGTCCGGATGCGTTCAGCGATACACCTACATTGCCATTTGGCTGGATGGCAAAGTTCAATAGAGCGAGGTCCGGATAGCTATCCCCATTGAAGTCGCCGACACTGTATACGCTGCTGTCGAACACGCCATTTGTTGGAACGATCGTGCCCTGGAAGGTACCATCGCCCTTGCCCAGGAACACATCCACCTGGCTGGGAGGGGTGCGTACGTCGGACGGCAAAACTGTTGTGAGCATATCCAGTATGCCGTCTCCATTGAAATCGCCCAGGTACAGACCTGAAACTCCATAAGTGGAGCTGTAGGACACCTCGTTCTGGAAGGCGCCATTACCATTGCCCAACAGTACGCCTAAGGCAACTGATCCGGACTCATATACAGCCAGGTCTGTCTTGCCGTCGCCATTGAAATCGCCCGCAAGCAGACGGGTCGGCGATCCCACCGCAGTGTTAACTGGGCTTTGAAAAGTGCCATCGCCATTGCCCAGCATGACTCGTAGAGTATAGCCCGGAGGGCTCACCGGAGGCTCGGTCAGAAAAGCTATATCCAGCTTGCCATCGCTATTGAAATCGCTTACTGCTATTGTCCCTAGCACACCGTCACTGGTGGTATATATTGTCTGCTGGCTCTGGAAGGTGCCATCGCCATTGCCTAAGAGAATGCTTACACCCTGCGTACTGCTGCTTGTGTCAATCACATCTGTAACCAGATCCGGAATCCCATCACCGTTAAAGTCGCCGACAGTGACGTAAGTATGACCGCTGACGGGATATGTTACCTGGTTCTGAAAAGTGCCATCGCCATTGCCCAAAAACACACCCACACTGCCCTGGGAGCTAGCAGAGGTCGGATTTAATACGGCCAAATCCAGTTTGCCGTCGCTGTTGAAGTCACCGGCTGCAATAGAGCTGGCGTCAATTCCCGTGGCGTAAGTCACTGCCTGTTGGAAAGTGCCGTTGCCATTGCCCAGCAGCACGCTCATGCTTCCTGCTGTATTTACCTGGTTCAGCACTGCCAGATCCAGCTTGCCATCGTTATTGAAGTCACCGGTTACATTTGCTGCAGGAGTACTGCCGGCAGCAGTGGACGCTCCCTCATTGCCAAAACCAAGAGCCGGAGTTGATGCTCCCAGAGCCGCATTGCCCAGCACTCTGTTATTCATTGCATCCAGGAAGTACACATTCCCGCTTGGGCCTGCAGAGGGATTACCGGCGCCGGCCACGGCAGCAGACAAGGTGTAATTGCCCGAGCTTCCCGAAACAGAGATCGTCGACGTGGTGGAATTTTTCCCGGTGACCGTCAGCGACTCGGCATTCGAGCTGCTGCCCGCTATCGCATTGGTTCCAGCAAAGACTGCCTTGATGGAATGCGTGCCGACGCCCAGCGTCAGCTTGATCGACGCTGTTCCGGCTGAGGTCAGCTGCGCCGTGCCGAAGATGGCTGCATCTTCGCAACGGGCAGCCGCGGCATTGCAAAAGAGCACCTTGCCGGGCGAAACCGTCTTGCCCCCGGAATTGACTGCGGCGGTAAATGTCACCGCAGCATTCTTCGCGACCGTAGAAGGTGAAAGAGTGAGCGTTGTGGTAGAGGGTGACGGCGTTGCTGCCCAGCCGGCGAGCGGCGCAAGCAGCAGACTAGAGATAAGAGCGCAGGTACGTATGGAGATCACATTGGCCTCCTGGGGGTTAGAGAAAATGATCACGTCAGCACAAGCGAGTATGTGCCTTCGCCAGATCCCTACCATAGTGCCGAAATCGTAACGTGCAAGTTAAGCAAATAACATCGACCGTAAGCGATCGGCGTTCTTCCGCTACAGC
This sequence comes from Acidobacterium sp. FHG110202_01, assembly GCF_059115305.1. Lineage (NCBI taxonomy): Bacteria > Pseudomonadati > Acidobacteriota > Terriglobia > Terriglobales > Acidobacteriaceae > Acidobacterium > Acidobacterium sp. FHG110202_01. Next base: position 47,601 of record NZ_JBZYWJ010000008.1, on the reverse strand, counting down.
AAGAACCTCGCTCGCGGTTACAGCCCTGTCCAGATTGTTATTACCGAAAGCAGATAAGAGAAGAACCCTTCGGCGCGATTAGCTGCGCGCCGAAGGGGATAGGGCTACTGATTTGCCGTGGTAAAGGTGGCAGTGGGCGCGAATGTCGTCCAGTGCGTGCACCCACTGAAGTACGCCACAGACCATGCCTGGTAATCGTAGGTTGATCCCGGAGTCAGACCAGTCAGTGTGAAGGATTGAGCCGTGGAGATTCCCCCCAAGGGCCAGGGTGTCTTGCTGCCGAAGGCAGTGGTCAGTCCATAATTCACTCCGCCATAGGTGGCGAAATTGCTGGTCCAGCTGATGGTTGCCGAGGTGGATGTGATGTTGGAGACAGTAACCCCTGAGATGACCGGGGCGCTTGGTGTTCTATTCGTATTCAGGCCGATCTGGCAGGAATACGAACCGATGTAGTTGCTGTCTCCGCTATATACGGCATCGAAGTACTGGTTGAATCCCGGCTGGACGTTCGTTGTTGTTGCCGTTGCTGTCTGTGCGAACTGATTCAGTTCCGCATACACAGTATTGGCATTCCAGTTGTCCGTCACAGCGAGGTCCGGATTACCGTCATCGTTGAAGTCACCGACTGCGAACGCAACAGGAGACTTCAGAAGGGTGCCATATGTTACCTCATTCTGGAAGGTGCCATCGCCGTTGCCCTGCAGGATGCCCACCGTATTGTTCGTGGCGCCCCTGCTGGGATTTCCGATCAGATTCAGCGAGGCCAGATCCAGCTTGCCATCCCGGTTGAAATCACCCACTGCAATGTAGGAGGAAGAGGAACCTAAACCATAGGTCTTCTGGCTCTGGAAAGTGCCATCACCATTGTTCAGCAGTACACTAGTGCTCGAACCTGAGAAATTCCATACAGCCAGGTCCGGCTTGCCGTCCCCATTGAAGTCCCCTGTCACAACAGACTGCGGTTCCACGCCGGTAGCGTAGTTGACCCCGGTCTGGAAGGTGCCATCGCCGTTGCCCAATAAAACGCTTGCGCTGCCGTCGGCGGTTGTGGATGCAGAGCCAACGATGGCCAGATCCAGCTTGCCGTCCCCATTGAAATCGCCTGCCGCGAGGGACACTGCAATCGAGGGAATATCAGATTGCAGCTGGCTTTGGAAAGTGCCATCTCCATTGCCCAGCAATATGCTCAGCAGACTCGATGTGACTGAAGTGCCGCTAAGGTTCTCTTCTACCGTAGCCAGGTCCTGCTTGCCATCTCCATTGAAGTCGCCGACAACAACCTGTGCAGGGCCACTGCCCGTGGCATACGTGACCGGGCTTTGGAAGAGGCCATGGCCACTCCCCAGAAACACGCTTACGGTATTGCTTCCATAATTTGTGGCCACCAGATCCGGTATGCCATCTCCGTTGAAGTCGCCGACTGCAACGGAGTTTGAACCGGTACCGTAAGTCACCTGGTTTAGAAAGGTGCCATCACCTTTGCCCAATAGCACACTGATAGCACTGCCGGTAGCCACAGCTATGTCAAGCCATCCATCCCGGTTGAAGTCACCCACTGCAACGCAATTTGGAAGCCCGCTGAGGGCATACCCTGTACCAGGAGAAAAGTTCAGCTCAGGTGTCGATGCTCCCAGCGTTGCGGCGCCTATTTCAGTACCATTAGGAACGCTCAAAAATGAGACCTGTTCGGTGGGTCCTGCAGTCAAGCTGCCGATGCCCGCCACAGTCGCGCTCAATGTGTAACTGCCCGAACTTCCGGAAACAGCGACCGTAGTCGTGGTTGGATATTGTCCTGTGACACTCAGCGGCTCGGCATTCGAGCTGCTGCCCGCGATCGTATTGGTTCCAACAAAGACGGCCTTGATGGAATGCGTGCCGATTCCCGGCGTCAGCTTGACTGCCGCCGTGCCTGCGGAAGTCAGTTGCGCCGTGCGCAGGATGGCCGAGTCTTCGCAATAGGTTGCTGCGGCATCGCAAAAGAGCACCTGGCCGGTTGTGACTGCCTTGCCGCCGGAACTGACCTCAGCTACGAGTATTACCGCAGTATTGTTCGAGACTGAAGAAGAAGAAAGCAACAGCGTCGTGGTAGAGGGTGACGGCGTAGCAGCCCAGCCGGAAATCGGCGCGAGCAGCAGACTGAACATCAGGGCGCAGGTACGTGTAGAGATCACGTTGGCCTCCTTGGGGATAGAGGGAAAAATGAGCACGTCAGCACATGCGAGCATGCGCCTTCGCCGAAATTATGGTCCCTACCGTACCGAAATCGTAACGTGCAAGTTAAGCAAATGGCAGCAACTGTAAACGACGGGCATAATTCCGCTGCAACGAGAACCCCGCCCGCAGTTACAGCCCTGTCCAGATTTTTATTACCGAAAGCAGTCAGAGAAACATGCTTTGGCACAGTTGGCTGCGCCGAAGGGGATAGGTCGTTAGTTTACCGTCGTGAAGCTGGGCTGTGGGTGAAAATGTGGTCCAGTGTGTGCAACTGCTAAAGGACACGGACCATACTTCATAGCCGTGATCGTAGTATCGAAATCGTTAACAAGGCAAGTTAAAAAATGACAGCAGCCGTGAGCGCCGGATATCAAGCACTTACTCCACCACGGCAAGCACTTCACCCGCAATCACGGTCCCGCCGGCTGTGGCGCGTAGCTCAATCACCTTGCCCGCCTTTGGCGACTTCAACTCATTCTGCATCTTCATTGCTTCAATCACCACGATCCCCTGATGCGCCTCAACCGCATCTCCTTTGCTGACCAGCACGCGCACCACTCGACCCGGCATGGGAGCGGTGACGGACTTCGGGCCATCATGGCCGCCCGCGCGGCTGCGGCGCGACTTCAGCGAACGCGGATCATCCACCCGATAAGGAATGCGCGCGCCGGCAAAGTGAATGGCCGGCCCCTCGGCGCTCTCTTCGAGCACACAGCGGTAGGATCTTCCGGCAATCTCAAGCGAAAGCACTCCGGGCCGCAGCACATGTGCTTGAATCGCTATCTCCGGCCCATCCTCAACAGTGGCTCGATAGACACCGTCAATATCAGAAGCGATTAACTCAATCCGGCGCAGCTCGCCGTTCATCTCGATCTCAAGCTTCATGCGCGCAGACCCTCGCGGCGCGCAGCCTGCTTCCATTCGCTCGATCTGTCGTGGTTCGCGGAAGCTTTGTTCCCGTTACCATTCTTCGGTCGCAGGCTTTCAAATAACGCAGCCGCGATCACGGCAATCTGGTCTGTATCCGAGGATAATTCCTGCGAGGTTTTATCCGCGGCCAGCAGCCGGTCGAGATAACCCGTATCGATACATGCAGCCTTGAAATCCGCGTCACGAAGGATGCGGCGAAATAAATTCAGATTCGACCGGATACCACCAATCACATACTCATCGAGCGCACGCAGCAGGCGTGCTATTGCTGTCGAGCGATCAGGAGCGTAGGCAATGAGCTTCGAGAGCATCGGGTCGTACTCCATCGGCACTGTCCAGCCTTCGTAAATGCTGGAGTCCTCGCGAATCCCCGGCCCTCCCGGCTGCAGCAACCGGGTAATCTTCCCCGGAGAAGGAAAGAAACCGTTATCCGGATCTTCGGCGTAGATGCGGCACTCCATCGCATGGCCGCGCAGGTGAATATCTTCCTGTCGGAATGGCAGCGGCTCGCCCTGGGCAATTCGTATTTGCAGATGCACCAGATCAAGCCCTGTGACCAGCTCCGTCACCGGATGCTCCACTTGCAGGCGTGTATTCATTTCAAGGAAATAGAAGTTCCGCTCTTCATCGACCAGAAACTCCACCGTGCCCGCGTTCGTGTACCCTGCGGATTTCGCCAGCCGCACAGCAGCCTCACCCATCCTGCGGCGCAGGTCTTCATCCACCACCGCCGATGGAGCTTCTTCGATCACTTTTTGATGGCGTCTCTGTACTGAGCATTCGCGCTCACCGAGCGACACGCAGTTCCCGTGTTCATCAGCCAGTATCTGAATTTCAATATGGCGCGGCTGCTCAATCAGTTTTTCCAGATACACTTCGCCTGAACCGAAAGCACGCTCGGCTTCGCTTGCTGCTGTCGTGAAAGCCGATGCCATCTCTGGCTCAGAAAACACTGCGCGCATGCCTTTGCCGCCTCCGCCTGCAGCAGCCTTGAGCATCACGGGATATCCAATTTGTGCGGCAACAGCGCGCGCTTCATCAAGCGAGGCCAGGCCGGTCACCGATCCAGGAGTGCGCGGCATCTTCGCTGCATCTGCTGCCTGCCGCGCGCGCGTCTTCGATCCCAGGGCGCGCATGGCGCTTGAAGGCGGCCCAATAAACTTGATTCCGGATTGTTCGCATATCTCTGCGAAGTCTGCATTCTCAGAAAGAAAACCATAACCGGGATGAATCGCCTCAGCGCCGGAGTGATGTGCCGTCTCAAGAATCAAGTCTCGCCGTAGATAAGACTCTGCTGCCGGAGCAGGCCCGAGGCGATAGGCTTCATCCGCTTCAAGTACGTGCAGCGCAGCGCGGTCGGCATCGGAATACACCGCGACAGTAGCGATTCCCAATTCGCGGCACGCTCTCACAATGCGGAGAGCGATTTCTCCGCGGTTGGCAATAAGGATTTTGCGGAAGCTCATTCCAGTGTGGATTCTAGAGAAAGGTTGCATAAATGCGAAAGCCCCCAAACCAGGGGGCTTTCGCATTCACTTGTCCGATCAGGAAGAACTTACTTCATATTGCCCTGGCCATCCATAACGATGCCGCCGGGCGCGTTGTTCTTCTTCTCTTCGTTGGTCTTGCGCGTGCCGATGGCCTTGGAGCTCCACTGCACTGCCTGGTCTACGTCTTCCTTGCGGGCCTGTTCATTGCCGCACTCAAGATCGGCCTTGCGGCGGTACATCAGGTTCATGTACGCCATGGCGTCGTCATAGTTGGGGCGAATGTCGAGCGCTTTCTGCAGGTATTGCATGCCTTCAGTGACCAGCGGTGTATTCTGCACCGAAAGCTTCTTGCAAACATCCTTCGGCATCTTGGGGTTGCCATCACCCTGGTCCTGCTGGCCGACTGCAGCGAGTGCCTGCACAGCATTCCTGTGGGCAATGCCCCAGTTGATCACGCCGATCGTATAGGCAGCTTCCGCGTCCTGCGGGTCGACAGCCAGCACCTTCTGCTGCCACTCCTTGGCCTTGTCGAATTCGTCGATCTGGAAATAGAGTCCGGCTATGCCCTTGAGACTGCTGACATCTTTCGGGTCCTTGTCGAGCACTCCCTGAAAGCCCTGAATCGCAAGGTTCGCATTCTTCAGGTTTTCAGGCGTTTTGAGATCGGGGACGACCTGCTGGGCATACGCTGTTGCCAGGTAAAGGCGCGCCATCGGCAGCGAGGGGTCAAGATTTACCGCACTCTGAAAATGGCCGATTGCCTCTTCATATCTGGCATTCTTGTAGGCGGCGACGCCCTTGTTCAGATGGTCGCGCGCCTTGAGGCGGTCACACCCGGTCATCATGGTCAGCATCGCCAGGAACGCAGCCGCCATTACCGGAAAACGTGCGATTCGATTCATTCTGTCTCTCATCTCCTTTAATCGCCTGATCGCCAGCGTGCGGCCGGCACTGCAAAAATCAGTACTGCTCCCCTTACCCATTTCCCCCGGCATCAGGCCGGCGTGCGTAGCGGAACACTTTGCGCGCTGTCCATCATCCTGTTTCCGCTCGAAACCGCGCATAGCCCTGGGATGTGTCGAAAAGTCTCTGCGCTGTGATTGTAATTGGTTTCCGCCGTATGACAAGCGTCAAGCGGCGGGCCGATACCTTACTGGCCCGCCTCGATCTTCGGCGTGATCAATCCGATATGGTCGACACCAATGCCGCGTGCAATGTCTACAACTTCCGCCACCGGCGCATAGCTCAGATCGGCATCGCCCTTGATGAACAGGACCTTTTCTGCGCGGATCGAGAAAATGGCATTCAGGCGGGTGCTTAGATCATTCTTTGCGACATCGTCCTGGTTGATCTTGTAGCTCGGCGGCCCGCCGGCATGGCCAAGAACCTGTACCACGATCGTGAGATCATTCGGGTTCTGCTGCTGCGGATTCTTCGGCGGCTGCGGTACCTGCGCCTCAAGGCCGTGCGGAGTGACCGGCACAATGACCATGAAGATAATCAGCAGCACCAGCAACACGTCAATCAGCGGAGTGACGTTAATATCGGCATTGAGTCCACCTGGACCCGAACCACTTCCCATTGCCATAAGTCAAAATCCTCATTTCTCCGGCAGCGTAAAACTCCCGGATTATTGTCCGCCACCAACCGCATTCGAACGCTGCTCCGTCAGCAGGCCAACCTGCTCCACTCCGGATGTGCGCACAGCGTCAATCGCATCCATCACCGTGCCATAGTGTGCACGCGAGTCAGCGCGGAAATAAACCATCTTGTTGGTCTTGTTCTGCAGCATGTCGGACACCCTTGTGCCCAGATCAGCCATCTGGACGCGATCCTGGCCAAGGAACACCTGGCTGTCGCGCGTCACGGCTACGACCACTGCATCTTCGTGGTCGGCGTCAGGCATGGCGATTGCATTTTCCGTTCTCACCATGTCTACAGACACTTTGTTCTGCAACATGGGCGTGATGACCATGAAGATGATCAGCAGCACCAGCATCACGTCCACCATGGGCGTGACGTTGATGTTTGAATTAACTTTAGCGCCTTCGTTTCTCTTAACTAATGCCATCTTCTGCTCCGTCGATCGGGGTCTTCCTCAAAAGCCTTACCGCAACCATCCGGAAAACCGCTTCCAGCAGGGCGGCCATTTTACCGCCCTGCGGAAGCACAGGATTCCCGCAATGAATCGCCGCCGTGATTAGCGACGGCCGCTCTGCTTGAGGAAGTAGTCGATCAGTTCGCTCGAGGAGTTGTCCATCTCGACGTCGAAGGCTTCCACTTTGTTGGTGAAGTAGTTGAAGCACATAACGGCAGGGATGGCGACCAGCAGACCGAAAGCGGTGGTAACCAGGGCTTCAGAAATACCGCCGGCCACAGCACCAATACCAGATGTCTTCTGGGTAGCAATCTGACGGAACGCGTTCAAGATACCGACGACCGTTCCGAAGAGTCCGACGAACGGAGCGGTGGAACCGATCGTGGCAAGACCGCCCAGGCCGCGCTTCAGCTTGGCGTGAACGATGGCCTCGGCACGCTCGAGGGCGCGCTTTGAGCTCTCGATCTGCTCTTCAGTCACAGCGCCGCCGCCGCCAAAGCTGCGGAACTCCTGCAGGCCGGCCGTGACCACTTCGGCCAGATGCGATTTCTTGTTGCGGTCAGCAACCTTCACTGCTTCATCCAGCTTGCCTTCCTTGAGTGCTCCGGCAACGCGCGGGGCGAACTCACGCGACTGCTTGCGGGCTGCGCTGAAATAGAGCCAGCGGTCGATAATCACAGCCAGCGACCAGATCGACATGATGAACAGGATGATCACCACGCCTTTGGCCAGTGAGCCCATGTTGCCCCAGAGTTCGAGCGGGCTGAAGCCGACCGTCGGCTGATCCTGGAAAAATGCCAGGGAAGTTGGATGAAATACTGCTTGTGTAAGTTGAGCGAGAATCACTGAATCGTTCCTCCTGCGGAGATTTCTTGGGCGCGATCTTCCGCGCCGGCAAATTTTCGGTTCGCCTCACTGGATGGCACGCTCATGCGCATAGCTGGCCAGCGAGGCCGGACAAAGAGCGTAACGGCTGAATCAGCCACCCAGAGTGAAGACTACGTTGACCTGCGTTTCCACCTCCACCGGCTCGCCATTGAGCAGGTAGGGCTTGTAGCGCCAGGTCCTTACAGCATCCATAGCTGACTGCTGAAGCATCGGCGGACCGCTGAGGACGCGCAGGTTTTCGATGGTCCCAGTCTTGGAAATCGTTGCCTGCAGCACCACAGTTCCTTGAATGCGGGCTGCCTTGGCAATCGCCGGATACTGTGGCGATGTCTTGACCAGAATGTTGCCCTGCATCACGCCGGATGACACGGCGACCTTCTTCGGCGCAGCAGCTTTTACTACCGGTGCAGGCCCGTTGCCGATGCCGCCGAGCACGCCGCCGAGAACACCACCAGCGGCGCCGCCACCCATGCCTTCCATGCCGGCTACACCGGTATTCGGCGGGGGCGGAGCATCTTCATGCACCATTTTGACTTCTTTAGGAATCTTGGTGAATGTCATCTGATTGTTCATCAGCTGAGAAACCACCTTGTGCACCACAGGAGCCGCAGGCGGCGGCGGTGGCGGCGGCGGTGGTGGCGGCGGCGGCGCGACCAGCAGGGTCGCCATCGCTGCCTTTGGCAGCGCTTCAGGGTAGATCAGCGGAATCAGAATCATTGCTGCAAGGATTCCGCCATTCAGGACAAAACCAATGATTGTAAAATATTTACTCTTGGTCTTGATCTTGCCGCCCGATTCCATTAAGGCATCTTCAAACATGACCCTACCTCTTCCAAGCAGAACTCGTTACCACCTATAGACACCGCATAGGTGTCTATTTGTTCCCGGAGTATTCCAATTTTTTTGGAGCGTTCGGAATAATTCGAAAAAGTCGAGTGACAAAACCTATATCACATACGGCCGATTTCTGAAAACGTTTCATACCTTAAACCTTCGCTTTTTTTGCTGCAGGCAAAACCGCTGCCTTGCCACGCCGCTGCCGCCACTCCTGATAAGCGACCAGCATTGGCGCCGCCACAGCAATCGAGGAATAAGTTCCAATCAAAATACCAACCACCAGCGCAAACGAAAATGGATGAAGCACTTCGCCGCCAAATAAATACAGAGCCAGCACCGTCAGGAACGTCAGCCCTGAGGTCAGCACTGTCCGGCTCAGCGTCTGGTTGATGCTCCGGTTCACCAGATCCGGCAGAGCCTCGCGCCGCGAAAGCCTCAAATTCTCTCTGATGCGGTCAAAGACCACAATGGTGTCGTTCATCGAATAACCAACCAGCGTTAAAATCGCCGCGATGACCGTCAGCGAGATCTCCTGGTTCGTCAAACTGAATGCGCCAACGGTGATCAGCGTGTCATGAAAGACCGCCACTACTGCTGCCACGCCGTAAATCAACTCAAAACGGAACCACAGGTACACGAGCATGCCAAGTAGTGAGTATAGAGTCGCCAGCAGTGCCTGGTTCCTCAGCTGCGCGCCAACCTGGGGCCCGACGATTTCCACATTGCGGATCCCAAACCCGGAGAGATAGGCATCCTGCTTCAGCTCGCTCAATACCGCCGGAGTGACTGTGCTCGAAAAACCGTCAATCGAATCAATCAATCCACTTCGTGCGTCCCGGTATGCAAGGATGGCCGTCGCCTGCTGGCTGTAGTGCTGCTGCGCCGCATCATTCGAGCCCATATGCTCGGGATCTTTCTGTACCAGCCAGTTCGCGAGCGTTCCCTGTCCCGCGTTGTCAAGATCAAGCTTGCCTTGATTGGATGCGCCGTTCGCTGCATAATTGTTTTCGAGCGCCTGCAGAATCGTCGCGCGCCCCTGGTCGAGCGACGATTCGCTCGTCTGCTTCTGCGCAAGCGAAATCAGGACTTCATTGTTCGCCGCCTGACCGCCGATAATATTCTGGATGCGCGGATCCTTGAGGCCGGCCTTGTCCGCCGCCGCGCGAATGCGGTCGAGATCCGGCTTCTGGTCGAAACGGACGCGAACCACTGTACCGCCGCGAAAATCCACATCCAACGGCAGTCCATGCCAGAAAAACAGCGAGAGCAAGCCCGCCACGCTGAAGATCAGCGAGAAGCCCAGGAAATACCATTTCTTCCCAAGCCAGTCGATATTTACATCACGAAACAGTTCCACAGAATTCCCTCAAAACCAGCTAAAGCACCGGTCAGCAATAAAGCATTGAGCTCAAAGCCGGATGGCTCGGAAGCGGGTGGCCAATCTTGCCCCCCGTTTCTTGGCTAACAGCTTTTCGCTAGCCGCTTTTCAGCTGCCTTTCTAAATCGACAGCGCTTCGCCCCGCTGCTTCTTGTTCAAATGCGCATCGAAAATCACGCGCGACACAAACACCGCCGTAAACAGGTTCGCGAGCAGGCCGAACGTCAGCGTCACTGCAAATCCGCGCACCGGTCCGGTGCCGAAAATAAACAGGATAGCCGCCGACACGATCGTCGTCACGTGCGTATCGATAATCGTCGTCCACGCATGCGCAAAACCCTGATCCACCGCCGCCGAAGGCGACTTGCCCGCGCGCAGCTCTTCGCGGATGCGCTCAAAAATCAGCACATTCGAATCCACGCCCATGCCGATCGTCAGAATCACGCCGGCAATTCCGGGCAGCGTCAGGGTCGCATGCGCATAGCCCATGAATCCCAGCAGGATCACCAGGTTCAAAAAGAGCGCCAGGTCGGCATTGATGCCCGCTCTGCGGTAGTAGATCAGCATGAAGACCATGACCGCGACCATGCCGACAATCGAAGCCAGCACGCCTTGATGGATCGAGTCCGCTCCCAGCGACGGCCCTACCGTGCTCTCCTGCAGGTAGTGGATCGAAGCCGGTAGAGCGCCGGTGCGCAGCAGCATCGACAGGTCTTTCGCGCCCTGCTCCGTAATGCCGCCGCCCGAGATCGTTCCTGTATCGCGAATCTGGTCGCGGATCGTCGCCACTTCCTGAATCTTGTTGTCGAGCACGATGCAGAGCGATTTGCCTTTATTCGCTGCCGTAAACTCACCGAAGTGGTTGCCCGCAGCCGCGGTCAGATAAAAGACCACCTCCGGCTCATTCGTGTTGGGATTGCGCTGCGGCTGTGCATCGCGGATATCGGTGCCCGCTACTTCCGGAACGCGCCTGATCTGGAAGACCTCGTTATTGCTGCTCGGTCCTACTGCACCCGGAACCGCATGCAGCAGCAGAGAATCATAAGGAACAGAGCCGCCTATTGCCTGCAGCGCTGCCTGTTCGTCGGGCCACGGACCGCCCTGCACTTCATGAATCTCAAGCCGCGCCGTCGACTGGATCACGTCCTTCACGCGCGCCGGATCGTCCATTCCAGGCAATTCCACCAGGATCTGGTTGCTGCCCAGGTTGTACTCCTGGATCGTGGGCTCGGTCACACCCAGAGAGTTCACGCGCTGCGTGATCACCTCGATGGCCTGAGACACAGCGCGCTTCTTCAGGTCAGAGACGGCTGTCGGCTTCATCGTGAGTGTGAAGGTATTGTTCGCGCCGGATGCGACGTCATACTGGTTGCCGTAGCGCTGGCTCAGCACCGAGCGAATATCGCCCGCACGGTCAAGCGGCGCGCCGGAGATATTGATCGTCTCAGGATGCGCGGAATCAGGCTGCGCCGAGCCAATGGTAATGCCGTTCTGCTGCAAATCTGTCACGACGCGCGCAGCATCATTGGTGGTCTGGGCATTCACCGCCTCATCCACCATCACCTGCAGGATCAGGTGCGTGCCGCCTTTGAGGTCAAGGCCAAGGCTGATGCGGTTGAGAATGGCATCCTTCAGCGCCGTTCCGCTCAGGCCCCTGGGAATCCCGAAGATTCCAAACAGAAAGACCAGCAGTACCGCAACAATCAGAATCGTTTTTTGTGTGAGGTTCTTACGCATGGATATTCCAGAATAGAGAGCCCGGGCCTACTTCGCCGGCTCGTCGGTGGTGACAGAGGCGATCGCACTCTTCACGACTTCAATCTTAATGTTGTCCGGTGGCACGCGGAGCTGGATGGCGTCTTCTTTCAAGGAAAGGATCACGCCACGAATACCGCCCGTCGTGGTGACTTTGTCGCCAGGCTTCAGGCTGCTGAGCATTTGCTGCCACTGTTTTTGTTTGCTCTGCTGCGGACGGATCAGCAATAGATAAAAGACCGCGATAATGGCGACAAAGGGCAGAAACGAAACCACGCCCGGCGGAATTGCGGCCAGCAAGAGAGTCGATGTCAACGTGCAATCCTTTTCTTGAACCCGCTTCCAGGCGCAACCTTCCACGCCACGGCAACAGGCAATTCATTTGTATCCAAGGAAGGGAATTATGAGCAGCGCGAGTTGAGCAGCTGCTTCCTCCAGGAACACGAGGCCTATTTCCAGCCAGCCCGCAAAACACCGCGCCCCACAGTGACAGGCGCGTCTATACAGACCAGAAATGCCGGAAGAGTCCTGGCTGATAGCTTTTCAGCCCAGGATGGATTATGTCAAGGCTGGATCGAACCATCCGGCCTTATGCTGCTAGCATGCGCCCCTTGTGGACCCCATGCCTTCTGTTCACCCTTGCTGCCCTGCCTGCCCTTAGCCAGACGCCCGGCCCGATTCATCGTCTCGACGGCACAACTATTTCCGGTGCCGCAGCAAAGGCCATCGCCGCAGAAGAGCTCAAGATGAACCATGTCACCGGAGCGCAGTTAGCCATCCTCAACAGTGGCCGCGTCGTCTGGACTTATGCATTCGGCCTTCGCAATGTTGAAAAGCAACTGCCTATGACAGAAAACACCAACCTCTGGGCAGCCTCGATCACCAAAAGCGTCTTCGCCACCTGGGTTATGCGTCTCGTGGAGCAGCGCCGCATCGACCTCGACCAGCCCATCGCGCAAATGCTCCCCAGGCCACTCAACGAATATCCAGCCTATCGCGAAGCAGCAGCCGACCTCGTGCGCGATCCCCGTTGGCAGCGTGTTACGCCGCGCATGATGCTCACGCACTCCTCCGGCCTGGCTAACCTGATCTCCCTTGAGGAGGACAAGAAGCTCCACTTGCATTTCCCGCCGGGAACGCGTTACGCCTACTCCGGGGCTGGACTGAACATCCTGCAGCTCGCCATCGAAGAGAAGCTGCATCTGGAGCTGGGCGCCGCCATGCAGCAGGATATTTTTGCACCACTCGGAATGACTCAGACCGGCATGGTGTGGCGTCCATCATTCGATGAGAACGCCGCTCTGCGCTACGACGCCAGCGGCAAGTTCATCGCCGCGACACATCGCGTAGCTGCTTTCGGAGCAGGCTCGATGACCACCAGCGTCCATGATCTTTCCTTGTTTCTCGAAGCCTTCCTCGCCGACAAGCTCATCAAGCCGTCAACCAAAGCGCAGATGCTCTCCTCGCAGATCGCCATTCACTCCGCGCATGAGTTTCCATCGCTTGACCCCGCAATTGGTTCCGATGGCGAGAAGGTTGGGCTGTCTTATGGCCTGGGATGGGGACTCCTGACGCAAACCCTTTACGGTCCTGCGTTCTTCAAGGAAGGCCACGGCGATGGCGCGGAAAACTACCTCATCTGCTTCACGCGCGGCAAAACATGCATGGTCCTGCTTACCAACAGCGATAACGGCGAGCTGGCCTTCCGTCCGCTTCTTGAAAAATTGATCGGCGACGACGTCACGCCCTGGGAGTGGGAAAGCTACACGCGCGAAGCCATCCTGCGCAATGAAGAGCACACTCGCCCACAGTGAAAACGCCGGAGCGAAATGCTCCGGCGTAGCTCAATGGAAGCAGTTGGCAATGAGGGCTACCGCGGAGAAGCGGCCGCGGCTGCGACGACCGAGGCGATGACCCCGGTAGCAACAGCAGCCATGACATAGTTGCCGTCTACCTCGCGCCACTCATAACCGCGCGGAGGCCTGCGGAGACGATAGCGACGGTAGTCGACTCGCTGACCCCGGCCCCAGTCATTCTGTTGCATCCTGTATCCCTTTTTCCATTCCTGGTGGCGAACATAACCCGGAGGAGGGCCCCCACGCCCAGGGGGAGGGCCTTGCGGACTCAGCGCAAAACCAGCACTTCCAGGAATAAGCGTTGAAGCGAGCATAGAGAGAGCCAGGGCTCTCCGAAGATAGTTCATGAATCCTCCTGCGTCTTGGATGTGAGATCGAATAAGGAACGTTGTTTCACCGGAACTTTCTTCGCCGGAATTCATCTTGCAGCAAACATGCGTACCCTGTCTATCATCCTCACCTGCAAAAGTTTATTTCCGTTGAACCATCTTCTTTTACTGGATGGAATTGCCTGATAAATGTGCCGCGACCCTTTTCTCGAACTACGTAGCCTTCCAGGCGCAGCTCGTAAAAAGCCTGCCTGACAGTCGCACGGCTCACCCTCAGGGCCTCAGAAAACTGTGCTTCCGATGGAATCACATCTCCCCTGGACAATTGTCCTTCTTCGATCTTGTTCATGAGCCAGTTCTTGATCTGCTGGTAGAGAGGAACAAAGCTTGTGCGATCCATCCTGCAATCTATCGATAAGCTTTCCTTGCCTCTACTCGAAGAACGCGCCATCTTTTCTCCTTGAACCTTTGCCGCCATTTTCATTCACCACGCACTGCAAGCATGGGATCCGTCATAGACGCGCGCCGCGCCGGCAACAGCGAGGCTGCAAGCGCCAGCAGCAGCATGGCGGATGCAGAAATGCCGAGCACCACAGGATCAAATGGGCTCACTCCGAACAGAAAAGACCGCAGAAGATGGGATACAGCTGCTGCTCCAAGCAGCCCAAGAATGCAACCAGCAGCCGCCAGCTTTGCTCCGGAGGCGAGCACCAGTTGAAGGATTCGCGTGCGCTGGCAGCCCAGCGCCATGCGAATCGCCATCTCCTGTTCGCGGGTCGCAACCGTGAACGCAATGACGCTGTATATCCCCAGGACACCCAGCAGTACAGCCACTATGGCAAAGGATGAGATGAGCGCCGTGTTGAATCGTCGTGGAGCTTCACTGTCTGACACAGTCTGCTCCAGCGTCTGCATCTGGTGAAGCACCAGCTGCGGGTCGATCTTCTGCACCACGGCACGCATTGCATTTTCCATTCGCTCAGGAGGAACGTTCGCGCGCAGCACAATCCATCCGTAATATCCCATCAGCTCTCCCGTTGAGGCCAGCACGCCTTCTGAGGCGACAATCTGAGTTGCCGGCTGATAGAACTGCTCCGCGGTCCTGCCATCGGCAGAGCCCAGCTTCACATCGCCGACTTCGCCCACAACCGTCAACCACGGCGTTGACGTTTCCGGCATGCCCCGGCGCAGGCGCTTGCCGATCGGATTCTCGCCCGGCCAGTAGTGCTCCGCCAGTTTGCGGTTCACGATCACCACCAGTGGAGAATCTGCCTTGTCGGCTTCCGTGAACAGCCGGCCATGCAGCAGGCGAATGCCCAGAGCCTGAAAGACATCCCCCTCGACCTGCGATGGCGCCGCCATGTGCAGGCCTGCGCCTTTGGGTGAGATATAGCCTTCCGGGATAATCGAAACGCCAAAGCTGTCTCCGGCAGCAGGCAGTATGGAGGTAATGCCGGCCGATGCCACTCCGGGCAATTGCCGCAAACCATCGAGCAATCTTTGATCGAATGTGTCAATCAGTGATTGAGTCGTATACTGCTTCTCTGGCAGGACGTAGAACGCGGCCAGCGTATGATCAGGCAGAAAACCCACATCGACCAAACGCATCTTCTCAAAACTGCGCAACAACAGGCCGGAGGCAGTCAGCAGCACCAGGGCAACCGCAATCTCTCCTATGACGAGCGCCGAGCGCAGACGCGTATGGCCGCTGCCTGAGCTTCCTGTGCGTCCGCCTTCTTTAAGCGTCTCGTTGACGCTTGTCCGGATCGCGGCGAACGCCGGCGCCAGCCCACAAATGAAGCCTGTGAACAATGCCAGTCCCAGAGCGAAGCTCACCACCGGCCAGTCAAGGCTGATCTCGCGGATGCGAGGCAGCGTCTCCGGCAGCAGACTTATTCCCACTCGCAGCGCGATGCCGGCCAATGCCAGTCCTACAGTGCCTCCGGCAATGCTCAGAATCATGCTTTCAATCACGGCCTGGCGCAGCAGCATTGCCGCACGCGCGCCGAGGGCAAGGCGGACTGCAATCTCTCTTCGTCTGCGAATGGAGCGCACCAGCAGAAGGCCGGCCAGGTTCGCGCAGGCAATCAGCAGTACCACGATCACGGCAAAGAAAAGCGTGCGCACCAGCGGACGCGCCTGGTCGACCGTGTCTTCTTGCAGCCCCTTTACAACCGCGTGAATCCGCAGGCTGCTCATGTAGGCCGGATAGCTCTTCATTGTCTCCACGGCCACCCGCTGCGCATCGCTCTGCGCCTGCTCCGGCGTAATGCCGGGCTTCAGACGGCCGAGCATCCGCTGGTTCCACGACGCCGCAGCGCCCGCCAGGAACTCCCACGGTTCAGGGCTCAACGGAACCCAGAGCTCGCTCTTGTTCACGTGGCCAGGTATGAGGGGGAATTCAAAACCGCGCGGCATAACACCGATGACAACGTATGGCTTCCGGTCAAGAAGAATCTTGGAACCCAGAATCTTCGCGTCGCCGTGAAAGCGGCTTCGCCACAAACCGTAACTGAGCACAGCCAGCGGCTGATGTTGATCGTCCTCCTGCTGCGTGAATACCCGCCCCAATAGCGGCGCAACTCCCAGCGCAGAGAAAACCTCTCCACTCATGCGCGACGCATCCACAGCCAGCGGCTCGCCACTGCCCGACAGCTCGAAGCCGGTTCCTTGATAGCCTCCCAGGTGAGTAAAGCTGTGCGTATCGCGCATGTAGTTGCGAATATCCTGGGCAGTGACCCGGGACGCGCAGGGAGTACAATTTTCACCTTCCAGAACATCGCCCAGCGTGACCAGGCGGCTGGGATCAGGAAACGGCAATGGACGCAGCAGAACTCCTTCGACAATCGAAAAAATTGCAGTCGTCGCGCCGATTCCCAACGCCAGCATCAGCACTGCAGTCAGCGTGAACCCCGGAGTTTTGCGCAATTGTCGCAGGGTATAGCGAACATCCTGCGCAGTCTGCGCCAGCCCCGGATAGGAGCGCTCATTGCGATGCAGCTGCTTCGCCTGCTCGACGCCGCCATAGGCGCGTCTGGCGGCTCTGCGCGCTTCATCAGGGCTCATGCCTTTGCCCCGGAATTCATCCTCGAGCAATGCAAGATGAGCGGCAATCTCCCGTTCGAGCTCGGCTTCCGTCTTCTCATTGGTAAAGAGGCTGAATACTCTCAGAAAAAGGCGTCGCAGATATTTCATGTCTAGGACTCCTCAAGCAAAAGCCGTTCCACCAGGCCTGCCATCTTTCTCCAGCGCTCGGTCTCCTCGCCCAGGGCTTTCTGCCCCGCTTTCGTGATGGCGTAATACTTTGCTTCGCGATTGTTCTCGGTTTTTCCCCAGTTACCCTTGATCCATCCGTACTGTTCCAACCTGACCAGCGCCGGATAAAGCGTGCCCTGATTGAGATTGAGGAGGCTGTCGGAAATCTGCTGGAGCCGCGTAGCAATCTGATAGGCATGTTGCGCCCCCATCATGGAAAGCGTCCGCAGCACAATGAGATCGAGCGTGCCCTGCAGCAGCTGGATTGGTTCTTTTTCTTTACTAGACATTCAAGTGAAATCCCTTGCCTAGCAGCATCACCCTGAATTCACTTGTTTGTCAAGTGGAAGTGTTTTTCTGCCAGAACTAAAGTGCGGCTACGCAGCGAACAAGGTACAGTGAACCGTGTGTGCGGATAAACAACGGATAGAGCGCTGATGACCCATCATCTCCCTCTGATCACCACCATAGCCTCGGCCCTGGCGCTGGCTCTCGTGTTCGGCTTCCTGGCGGCCCGTATCCGGCTGCCTGCCCTGGTCGGCTATCTTCTGGCCGGCGTCATGATCGGCCCGTTCAGTCCGGGCTTCGTGGCCGATGTGAACCTGGCCCATGAATTGTCAGAGATCGGCGTCATGCTGCTGATGTTCGGCGTCGGACTGCACTTCTCTCTCAAAGACCTGCTGGAAGTGCGCAAGATCGCCTTGCCGGGAGCAATGTTGCAGATCGCCGTCGCCACTGCGCTCGGCGCATGCGTTGCATTCCTTTGGGGCTGGGGAACAGGTGCAGCTCTCATATTCGGGCTGGCCCTGTCCGTAGCAAGCACCGTGGTGCTGCTGCGCACCCTGGAAGCACATGGCGTGCTGAACTCGACAAACGGACACATCGCCGTTGGCTGGTTGATTGTCGAAGACCTGGCGATGGTGCTGGTCTTGGTGCTGCTGCCGCTGGTGTCGCCGTGGCTGGGCGGAGGTGGATCGGCGGAGGGCGGAAAGCTGTGGAGCACCCTGGGGCTCACACTGCTGAAATTGACCGCATTCATCGCGTTGATGCTGGTCGTCGGGCGCCGCGTCTTTCCCAAACTGCTGTGGCAGGTAACCAGGACCGGCTCGCGCGAACTCTTCACCTTGTGCGTGGTGGCCGCCGCCGTCAGCATCGCCTACGGAGCGGCTGAGTTGTTCGGCGTCTCCTTCGCATTAGGAGCTTTCTTCGCCGGAATGGTCATGCGGGAATCCGAATTCGGTCATCGCGCCGCCGAGGAATCACTCCCGCTCCGCGAAGCATTCGCAGTATTGTTCTTCGTCTCGATGGGGATGCTGTTTGACCCGAAAGTGCTGGTGAAGATGCCGCTCGAGGTACTGATTGTGGTCGGTATCATCGTTGTGGGCAAATCGGTAGCCGCTGCCGCTCTGGTGCTTCTTTTTCGCTATCCGCTGAATACGGCTCTGACTGTGTCGGCCAGCCTCGCACAGATCGGTGAGTTCTCGTTCATTCTCGCGGGACTCGGCGTAAACCTGAAGCTGCTGTCGCCGGAAGGGCAGAGCCTGATCCTGGCCGGAGCGTTGATTTCCATCGCTCTCAATCCTCTGATCTTTGCGAGCGTGCAGCCGCTGCAGGTGTGGCTCCGGTCGCGTTCGCGGCTCGCGCAAATGCTTGAGCTGCCTTCCGACCCTCTGGCGGCGCTTCCAGCAGCAACGGATACAAATCGCTTGTCGAGCCATATAGTCCTGGTAGGTTATGGGCGCGTCGGGCGGCGCATCGGCGAGGCGCTTGCCGAAAGAGGCATCTCTTACGTCGTTGTAGAGCAGAATCGCGAGGTGGTGGAGCGGCTGCGAGCCAAGGACATTCCGGCTATCGCAGGAGACGCGTCAGATCCGGCAGTACTGGCTCAGACACATATCGCTGGCGCCCGCATGCTGGTGATCGCCACACCCGATACGTTTGACGTGAGGCAGATGATCAAAAGCGCCCGCACACTCCATCCCGGAATTGAAACCGTCGTTCGCACGCACAATGAGGAAGAGGCCGGACTGCTCGAGAAGGAAGTGGCAGAGAAGGTCTTTCTGGGAGAGCAGGAACTGGCCACCGGCATGAGCCGCCATGTTCTCGACCGATACCAGAACGCGCTGTAAGCCTTAATAACCCCCTCTCCGGAACACAATCCTGAACAGCATGTGCCCTCTGGCCAGACAGTAGGCAGTTGACTACGACCACAACAGTCTTATATTAATAAGGACTGAATTAGTCGTATATCTACGCGCTGTCACTGCACAGGCAATCAAGGCATTGCGTGCCTTGGAAATTCTGACAATTAAGGAAGTCTTCATGGATTTACAGCAGTCTCCGCCCACAGTTTCTTTGCGGGTTCTCCAGATTGGCCTGTTCACGCTCCTTCTTTCTTTAGGAACAGCCAGCTATACCTGGGCTCAGGATGGAAAGGCGGACAGCCCATCCGGCGATACCCCGGTCTCGGAAAACATGGCTGCCTCCTGCACCCCGACGGATGGCCCAGTCAGGAAACTCTCGGGGGTAGTGACTGACCAGACCGGAGCAGGCATCGCCCAGGCTCAGGTCACGCTGACGTGCGGAAGCTTTCACGCGACGGCAACGACGGATGCCGCAGGCACTTATTCGCTGGCTGCGCCTGTGGGCAGCTATCAGCTGATTATCGAGGCGGCGAACTTCGGCAGCATGAGCGAGGAAGTCACCGTGACGGATGCCGAATCGGGCACGGTAGTAAATCCTGTGCTGCGGCTCGGGCAGGTAAAGAATACGGTCACGGTTACGGCGGGAAATGAGTATGCCACAACAGTTAGCAGCGGCGGCACCAAGACCGAGCTGCCGCTCAATGAAGTTCCGCAATCAATCACGGTTGTAAACCGCGACCTGATGAATTCGCAGGATGTGGTGAAGCTCGACGATGCGCTCAAGAATGTAGCTGGCGTGATGCCGGGCGGCTACTACGATGGCTGGGACTATTACCGCATCCGCGGCTTCGATGCTTCGTTCAACACTTATATCGATGGCCTGCGCGGCGGCAACGGCATGATGGAAGAGACCTGGGGCCTCGAGTCAGTCGAGGTGCTGAAGGGGCCTTCGTCAGCGCTCTATGGACAGAGTGTTCTGGGCGGCCTGATCAACATCGTCACGCGCAAGCCTGTGCCTGAGAGCTTTGCCCATGTGCAGGTGA
This sequence comes from Acidobacterium sp. FHG110202_01, assembly GCF_059115305.1. Lineage (NCBI taxonomy): Bacteria > Pseudomonadati > Acidobacteriota > Terriglobia > Terriglobales > Acidobacteriaceae > Acidobacterium > Acidobacterium sp. FHG110202_01. The sequence goes on along the minus strand of NZ_JBZYWJ010000008.1, from coordinate 27,384 downwards.
CAGCAGGCTCATTTAATTTTGTCGATCCCGCGATCGATGTCGGTGGATCGCTGAACTCCTCGCACACCGTATATGCGCGCCTCGCTGCTCTCTATCACAAGGCGGATACGTTTGTGGACTACACGTACCGGCACCGCTACTACCTTGCGCCGTCGCTCACATGGCGTCCTGACCCATCTACTTCATTAACGCTGATCGGGCGCGTACAGCGCGACAACGGCCGCCAGGGCATGCCGCTGCCGGCAGTTGGCACGGTGCTGCCCGATCCCAACGGCGTGTTGCCGATCAGCACATACAACGGCGAGCTCGAGGCCAATGCCAACCAGTTGGCCCAGGCTACCCAGCAGATCGGCTACCAGTTCCGCCACGACTTCGGCGAACATCTGGCGATGCGCCAGAATGCGCGCATTGCCTGGTATCAGCAGGACTGGAACCGCATCTACTACCCGGGCTTTCTCGGCGCCGATCAGCGCACGCTCTATCGCTATCCGCTGAACTGGCATGGCCCGTGGCAGGATCATGCAATCGACACCAGTTTGCAGGGCCACGGCAGCTTCTGGAAGATGGAACACGATGCTCTGCTCGGTGTCGACTTCTTCCGCGAGCGGTCCAGCTCGCAGGGCTACTCAATCGATTTCTCTGACACATCGCGATATGAGCCTCTGGATCTGTACGCTCCCGTCTATGGCGCGAACCCGGTGCGTCCGCTTGCGCTTTACACCAGCAGCAATACAGTGACGCAGTACCTCGGCATTTACCTGCAGGACCATATCCGGCTGCCGGCGCGCTTCACTGTTACAGCCGGCGGACGCGTGGACTTTGCCAAGAACGAAAACAAGGGCTCGGCGAATCAGAATGGAACGGGGCTGACGCCGCGCCTCGGCGTTACCTGGCAGGCGGTTCCGTCGACCAGCCTCTATGCAAGCTTCAGCAAGTCGTTCACGCCGCAGTCCGGCCAGGTTTTCGATGGCTCAACCAGCGGAACCTACATCGCGCCGGAACGCGGCCAGCAGTGGGAGGGCGGCGTGAAGTCTTCGTTCTGGGGAGGAAAAGCGCTGGCCACCGTCGCCGTCTTCCAGCTCGACCGCAACAATGTCGCCACGACTGATCCGTCGCATCCGAACTTCTACCTGGTAACCGGTCAGCAGCGCAGCCGCGGCGTGGAATTTGAAGCGACGCTGCATCCGGTCATGGGCTGGAATGTGACTACGGCATACTCTTACATCAATGCCGAAGTCATACACGATACGACGCTCGCTGCGGGCACGCCAACGCTCAATGCTCCGAAGAACATCTTCAACGTCTGGTCAACGTATGAAATCCCACGTGGCGTTGTACACGGCCTTGCTTTTGGCATTGGCGGACGCCACTATACCGACCAGTCCGGCGACCTGGCCAATAGCTTCCAGCTGCCCGGATACGGCCTTGTCGATGCATCGGCCACCTACCATCGGGGACCGGCGCAGTGGCAGGTCAACGTCAACAACCTCACAAACGAGCGCTACTATAGCGGCTCGTACAACAACCTCTATGTGAAGCCGGGAGAACCCCGCGTCATCCGCGGCACCGTTTCCTGGAACTTCTGATGCTGCGTACGCTTCTCCATCATCCGCGAAAGCTCTGGCTGCGCCGGGCGCTGTTCCAGGTCCATCTCTGGCTGGGCGTCCTGCTTTCGCTGTATGTCATGATCATCGGCCTCAGCGGATCGATACTCGTTTTTCAGGATGAGATTCGGCAGGCCTCCATGCAGCGTGTGCCTTTCGATGAAGCGCATGTCGCTCCAATCGGCACAGTCATCGAGCATGCGCGGAGCAGCTTTCCGGCATTGCGGCTTACATTCATTTCGCCGCCGCAGAAGCCGAATCCGTGGTGGGTATTCTACCTCGAAGACCCACACGGCAGAGACCAGACAGTCTACGCCGATGCCGTTTCGGGAGCGCCGCTGACGGAGCAGGGAAAGCTATTCATCGATTTTGTGCTCGATCTGCATGTGAACCTGCTGATGGGCAGGACCGGCTTTATCGTGAACTGCGCCGCGGGCATCGGACTGCTCGTGCTGGCCATCAGCGGCACAGTGCTGTGGTGGCCGGGCGTAAAGCTGTGGACGCGCCGACTTTTCGTGTCACTGCGGCATGGATGGAAGAGGATCAACTATGACCTGCACAACGCTGTCGGTATCTGGACACTTTTTATCGTCAGCTGGTGGGGTATTACCGCGGTCTACTTCCTGTTTCCCGCCAGGGTGAGTGCTGTTGTCGATGCCATATCGCCGCTGGTGGGCATGAAGCAACCGCAGCCTGTCGATCCGCCCCCGAGCCAGGCAGTCGCGCGGCTCGAGGACATTCTCGCCAATTTGAAGACAATTTCACCGGGCTATGTCAGCAGCATCGGATTGCCGGACAAACCGGGCGGCAAAGTAACGGTCTATATCGATCGCTTCAGTCCAGGTGACTTCTCGCATCGCGATATCGACACGTTCGACGGGCATACCGGAAAGTTGCTTACCGTGTGGCACTACGGCGAAAACAAGTCGCGGGGCGACTGGTTCCTGTGGCTGATGTATCCGCTGCACTTTGGCACATTATGGGGAATGCCGGTAAAGGTGCTGTGGGCGCTATTGGGGCTGAGCCTGCCGGTTTTGAGCGTTACCGGATTGCTCATGTACTGGAACCGGTACCTGCACAAACGGTGGCGTGCGCTGCATTAGCATGCAATGTCATCCCGGAAGGGTCTCAGTACGTTTGCGGTCGTCGATGTTCTCGACCAGGCCATACCAGGCCTGGATCTCGCCATTGTCCCCGCGGTGCGCTGAGGCCCGCGCATGCATCCTGCCCCACGAACCGTCTGCTTTGCGGGCGCGGAATTCCGCTTCGAATGGCTCTCCCGTGTGAAGAGACGCAGCCCACTTCCGGCTTGTAGGTCCAAGGTCATCCGGATGAAGGAGGCTCTGCCAGCTGTCGCTCAGATGCTTGTTCATCCCGACTCCAGTCATTCCTTCCGGCCCCACCCACACGATATTTCCCTCCGGATCGGCCTTGAAGGGATAGTTCGCATTCAGCTCGATGCTGCGGCGGTAATCGTCTTTGTCACGCTCAGCCTGCTCCAGTTGCTTGCGCGAAGTAATATTCATCACCGCGACAGAAATGCCCGTAACTTCGCCGGCCTCATCACGGACCGGCTGAAGAGAGACCAGCAGTGTGTCTGTCCCCATCGGCGAGCCGGGTTTTTCAGTATGGAACTCCAGTTCGGAAATAGCTTCTCCGTTGAGCACTCGTTTCAGGTAAGGCTCTGCCTGCAGGAAAAGCGCCGGATTCACCTCCTTGAGTGTCTTGCCCATGCGCGGCGGAAAGGGCGCCCGGACCATCTCCACCAGCCGCTGGTTCAGGCTCACGTATCGGAACTCCGGGTCAAGAAAACACAGGCCGACAGGCGCTCCATCGTAGATCGCCTGAAGCTGCGCCAGGCGTACTGCCGGAGAAGCCTCCAGATGAAAAGCCATGTCCCGGCCCAGCAATGTGGAACCCGCCGATGGCCCCAGCGTTCCCTTCGCCATGATCGCCGGCACATCATCCGCAGGCGCGGGCTTTCCATACAGGTAACCCTGCCCTAATTCGCACCCCAGAAAGAACAGCATGTCGGCATGTTCTTTGGTCTCGATCCCCTCTGCCACCGTCTTCAGGCCCAGGCTGTTTCCCAGACCTACAATCGCCGCGACGATCTTCCGGCTTTCCTTCCGCTCTGTCATCGACTGGACAAAATTCTGGTCTATCTTGATCTCATCCAGTGGCAGCGAATTCAGCCGCTGCAGCGTGGAATAGCCGGTGCCGAAATCATCGAGCGCGATCCTCACTTTGTGGCGCTTGAGCTCTTCGGCAATGGCAATTGCTGTTTCCAGATTGTCGAGAAAGGACGTTTCCGTAATCTCGACTATCAGCTGGTCCAGAGGAAAACCAGTCTTCTCAGCGGCTTCAAAGATTTTCTCCGCGACCTCGCGGTCCCGCATCTGCGTAGGCGCGACATTGATGGATAGGGTCTTTCCCTTTGAGAACCCCGCGGAAAAGATCTGGAAGGTCTGTTCGGTGGTTAACTCGCACAGCTGCTCGATGATCCCCGCATTTTCCGCAAGATTGATGAACTGGCCAGGGGCAAGAATGCCCCGTTGCGGATGGCGCCATCGCGACAGCATCTCGAACCCCCACAGCTGTCCCGAGCGCAATTCTACAATCGGCTGGAAGTAGGGAATAATATCGCGACATTCAATGGCAATCCGCAGGTCATCCAGAGAATTGGACTCTGCATCCATTTGAGTGCATTGTAGCCTGAATCCATAAAATACAAAGCCGACGCTTTGCCAAAATAGAAACTACAAACTGTTTTCCTGTCTGTTTCCTATTGGGCATCCGGCAACTGTGCCCATAACACCGGCTGATCTTCTAAAATAGAGATTCACAATCCCAGCCATGAGCGCCCTTCGAGAGGGAATCAGGGCGAAAACACCTTCACCGGAAAAGGAAAAAGCATTGCCTCTGAATTGCGGGATCGTTGGTCTGCCCAACGTCGGAAAGAGCACCATCTTCAATGCGCTGACCTCGGCCAAGGCCCAGGCCGCAAACTATCCCTTCTGCACCATCGATCCCAACGTCGGCGTTGTCACTGTTCCTGATGAGCGCCTCGACAAGATCACCCAGTTCGTCAAGCCCAACCGCACCGTCCCCACCACCATGGAATTCGTCGACATCGCCGGCCTCGTCGCCGGAGCCAGCAAGGGCGAGGGCCTGGGCAATCAATTTCTCGGCCACATCCGCTCCACCGACGCTGTCGCCCATGTCGTCCGTTGCTTCGACGATCCCAATGTCATCCATGTCTCGGGAAAAGTCAGCCCGCTCGACGACATCGACGTCATCAACACCGAGCTGCTCCTCGCCGACCTTGAGACCATCGAGAAGCGCTTCGCCAAGGTAGAAAAGCTGGCCAAGAACTCGACTGATTCAAAAGTCAAAGCCGAAGCGTCAGCCCTCGCCAAGCTGCTTGAAGCCGTGCAGGCAGGAAAGCCCGCGCGCACCGTCGAATTCACCGACGAAGAGAAGCCCGCCGCGCGCGACCTCCAGCTCATCACGGCAAAGCCCATGCTCTACGTCGCGAATGTCGATGAAGCCGGCCTGCAATCCGGAAACGAGTGGGTCGCTGCCGTCGAAAAGCGCGCTGCGGAAGAAAACAGCCAGGTCGTGCGCATCTGCGGAGCGATGGAAGCCGAGATCGCACAGCTCGATCCGCCGGAGCGCGCCGAGTTCCTGCATGAAATGGGCCTCGAAGAGCCGGGCCTGAACCGCCTCATCCGTTCTGCTTACAAACTGCTCGACCTGATCACCTATTTCACCGCCGGAGTGCAGGAAGTCCGCGCCTGGACCATCAGCCGCGGCACCAAAGCGCCGCAGGCCGCCGGCGTCATCCATTCAGACTTCGAGAGAGGATTCATCCGCGCCGAGGCTTATCACTGCGATGATCTCTTCGCATTAGGCAGCGAGCAGGCCGTCAAGGAAAAAGGCCTCTACCGCTCCGAAGGAAAAGAATACGTCGTCCGCGACGGCGATATCCTCTTCTTCAAATTCAACGTGTAACGCAAATAAGCGCCGCAGGTCTCAAGCAGTCCTGCGGCCTCGCAGACAGTTTGCCGATCGAAAAATTAACCGATCAAATTACAAAAATTCATTTGAGCCCTTCGCAAAAGCGGACTACTATCCTCTCGCCGCACGAATCATAGCTGGTCGTCTGCTCATCCCTGGTTAACTCTGGCTCTCTCACCAGGACAGGAGAGTGTCTATGCCCCGGATAGCCCGTCTTTTTGCTGCCGTCATCTTCGTCACATCGAGCGCCGTTGCCGTTTACGCGGCTCAGTCCACCGTCATTACTCTGGCCGCCTCGCGCAATTCCGTGTACGAGGGAACTGCAGTCATGCTGACAGCAACTGTGACCTCGAATGGAGCACACGTCACTCCTGGGCAGGTCCTCTTCTGCAACGCTGCTGTCCCGCGCTGTGAAGACCAGGCAGTTCTGGGCCTGGCGCAATTGACTGCGAACGGCACTGCCGGCATCAAGCTGGTGCTCGCTCCCGGCAGGCACGACATCTATGCCGTCTTCAAAGGAACGACAACCTATTCAGGCAGCAGCACCATGCCCACAGTCCAGACCGTAGATGTAAGCGGCAAAGCGCACACCTTCGCCACAATTTCAGCAGCAGGCAGCGCCGGGGATTATTTCCTTCAGACAAACCTGACTGCTTTCGGTCCTGTCGCGCCAACAGGAACCATCTCGTATCTCGATGCCTTCGACAACCACACAATCGCAGCAGTGCCCTTGAATCCAACTTCAGCTCTTCAGCTTTCTCCGGCAACTTCATACCCGATGCCGGCCCCGCCGCCAAATACGCAGTATCAGCTGCCGGAAGCAATCGCTGTGGGTGATGTCAACGGAGATGGTGTGCTCGATCTTCTTACAGCTCGGGACTCCATTCCCTTCAGCATCTCTGATCCGAGTACACCTGAGCTCTTTGTATACTTCGGCGATCCCGTCCACCCGGGGCAATTGCTCCCGCCAATTTCGTACCTGCTCGGAGCTGCCGGTGACATCCCGACATCAGCCGCGTTGGGGGATTTCAACAGTGACGGTCTGCCTGACCTGGCGCTGACGACTCTGACCAGCGTGAACATCCTTCTCAATGACCCGGCTCATCCAGGGCACTTCCTGCCGGGCGTCATCTATCCTCTTCCATTTCCATTCACTCCTGTCTCCATTGCTGTAGCTGATTTCAATGGAGATGGCATTGCTGATCTCGTCGCAGCAGACAACGCCAGTTCTTGCGAGGGGGCTGCATGCCCGCCGGATATCCCGAACAAAGCAGGCATCCTCTTGGGAGATCCAGCGCACCCCGGGCAATTTCAACCCGCAGCGATTTACTCCACTGCGAGCGGGCAGTTTGGCAATACGCCTGACTTCGTGGTTGCTGCCGACTTCAACCATGATGGATTGCCTGACGTCGCAGTAGCACAGGAGAATGGAACCACCAATTCAGTAAGTGTGTTATTGAATGATCCCACGCATCCCGGCACGCTGCTTTCGCCCGTGGAATACCAGGTGACGACCAATTCTGTTCTTCTGTCTCTGGCGGTTGGAGATTTCAACGCGGACGGACTGCCGGATCTCGTTGTGTCCAGTGTTCCGCCTTCTCGTGACGTTCTTCCTTTCAGGCTCTCTCTCAACGTATTCCTCAGTAATAGCTCAAACCCGGGGCACCTGATTCAGTCGGGAGTGTACTCAATGAGCGCGACTGACGCGTTTGGCAATCCAGGCAGCCCTGCGGTAACCATTGGGGACTTCAATGCTGACGGAGTGCCGGATCTCGCGGCAGTTGGGAACGGCCTCGGTTTGCAAATATCTTTGGGCGATTCTGCGCACCCCGGGCAATTTCTGCCGCCGGATTCCTACGATGAGCCCGCTTCGAATCGTATCGTGGCAGGAGACTTTAATAATGATGGGTTGTCTGACGTAGCGGTGATCAATCAGCCCGGTGGCAATGCCTCAGGCGCGGCTGCGACAGTGGGCGTCATGCTGGAGCGCTTCGACCAGATAGTGACCGCCACCAATGTTAATCCCGGCAACACCAGCTTCTTCTATGGCAACTATTCGGGTGACAGCAATTACTGGGGCTATCAGTCCTGCGAAATCAGCCTGACGAACTCGCCGGCTTCGCCAAAAATCACCGGCGTCACCGTCTCAAGCATCACCGCCACTTCGGCGGCCATCAACTGGACAACAAACGTTCCCGCCTATGGCGGCGTCAATTACGGAACTACGCTCAATTTCGGCAGCAACACCCCATGGGTCAATCCTGTATCCACCACGCATTCTTTTGTTCTTACGAACCTGGCTCCCGGGACCACCTACAACTACCAGCCGTGGTCGGTGTCCTATTTCTCCGGCTGCAGCCACTGGACTGCATTCGCAAACACAGGTACATTCACAACCGCAGCACAGTGAAAACAAGGCAGAAAAGCTCAGAGGCAAGTTAGTATTTATCCAATATCTCAATCGCCCCGTAAAGATAATTTAAGTAAATTTTCACTTCCATCGTTTCCTTATCTCTGGTTATTCTTCTCGTAGCCAGAATAGGGAAGCTTTGCCTTTGATTCATGGGAACGCGGCGGCCTCACCAGTCCGCCCGTTGCTTCCACTTACGCCTCACGACTGATTTACCTTCGTTCCTTCAAATCTCTGTTCGCGCACCCATAGCATTTCCAAAAATCGCTGTATCCCGAAGCCATGCCATGCAAGTTGACGCGACCATTCAGAGAGCGGCAACCCCCGGCGCAGTTTCTCAAGGACACAGCTTCTTTGGAAATGCTGTAAGTCAGACTGGAGCGTGTTATGCATCTGTTTACCCCCAACAGCTGCCCACGATTTGTGAGCCTTTATCGTCTTGGCCGAAAGATTTCCCTGCTTCTCTTCGGCATGAGTGCAGCCGCCCTGCACGCCGCCACCCAACCGACGACAACCACCCTGGCCGTTTCCTCCAGCTCTGTAGCTGCAGGAAAACCGGTCACCTTCACCGTTACCGTGAATTCGAACGGCTCCGCGGTCTCGCCGGGCCAGGTCGCCATCTGTGACGCCGCTGCACCCCACTGCGAGGATGTTCACATCCTGGGCACAGCACAGCTCACGAGCAACGGAACCGCGACCGTCAAGCTTTTGCTGCCCCCCGGCAAACAGAAAGTCTATGCCGCTTTCACGGGAACAAGGTCTTTCGCCAAAAGCTCTTCATCGTCCCAGCCCACGCCGGTCGATGTTGGCGGCCCGCTGCACAGCACCGCTGACATCTCACGCTCAGGCGCCGCGGGCGACTACACCCTTACATCGGCAGTCGGCGGCGAAGGCCGCGCTCCCGTCACCGGCACTGTGTCATTCCTCGATGCCCTCGACAATCACCCCGTCGCATCAGCGCCGCTGACCACTCCAGCGGCTACCCTGACGCAGCCGAAAATTTATCTGCCCAACGCCATTCCCGGAGCATCCGCCGGCACCTATCTTCAATCAGCGGCAGGCGATTTCAACGGCGACGGCATACCCGATGTCGCCGTCATCGGCAGCGGCTCAGTGAACAGCTCCGGCGTCTTTCAAGCCTCTCCCGGAATCGCCGTGCTTCTGGGCGATCCAGCGAATCCCGGACAGTTCCTCTCCCCGACTTTCACGCCTGTGACCGCTCCCTACATCGGCACATTGGTCTCGGCTGACTTCAACGCCGATGGACTGCCCGATCTCGCATTCATTACCTACCTCTCCGGTCCCGGAACCGGCGAGGTTACCATCCTTCTGAACGACCCGGCACATCCGGGCCAGTTCCAGCAGCCCTCCACTCTGACTCTCGGGCAGTTCAATCCGCAGTCTCTCGCAGCGGGAGACTTTAACGCCGACGGCGTGATGGATCTCGTCACCGTAAACAACAACAGCACCGCGACAATTCTGATCGGGGGCGCGCCTTATACCGGCCAGTTTCTTTCGCCGGTAACCTTCAGCATCGGAACTTTCACTTCGAACGCAACCTGGGTGGCTGTAAATGACTTCAACAACGACGGCCTGCCCGATTTCGTCGCCAGCTTCCTCAGCGGCCCGCTGGCCATCGAGTTCAATGACCCTTCAAATCCGGGCAACTTCCTCCCGCCCGTCAATGTCTCGACCGGCGGCGGCGATCTCAATTCAGCCCTCAAAGTGGGCAGCGGAGACTACAACAATGACGGCCTTGCTGACATCGTCGTAGCCAATTCCTCCGGCTCCATCGGCGTCATTCTGAACAGCAGCTCAAATCCGGGAACATTTCTTCCTGCAACCCAATGGGCTCAGTCACCGACTGGTGATGCCATCAATGCAGCCGCCGGCGGCGACTACAACGGTGATGGAGTCCTCGATTTTGCCGTCGCTTACAACACCAGTCCGATAAACAAAATCGGCCTCGTGCTCGGCGATCCCAACAACCCCGGCTCCTTCGCGTCACCTATCTTCGTTTCCAATGGCGATACCGTTCAGGACTCGACCGCCTTCCTCATCGCCAAGGATCTGAACGGCGACGGCCTGTCCGACGTTATCGAATCGAACAAGTTCATCAACACTGACACAGCCAGCACCGCCACCAGCACCGGCGACCTGGGCATCCTCTTCGGACAGGTCACACAGATTGCCACTGCTTCCCACGTCAACCCCGGCAGCACCAAGATTGTCTATGCCAGCTACCCGGGCGACAGCAACTACTACGGCTACCAATCCTGCGAGATCAGCCTCGACGGTTCATCCCCGGCGGCTCCCGTCATTACTGGCATCAGCGTCTCGAACCTCACCGAAAACTCTGCAACCATCAGCTGGACCACGAATATCCCGTCCTACGGCGGCGTGTATTACGGCACCACCCTCACCATGGACAACTCGACGCCATGGACCACCCCGGTTTCCACCACGCATTCCTTCACGCTCACCGGCCTGACCGACGGAACCGCGTACCACTACAAGGTGTGGTCTTCCGGCTACTTCAGCGGATGCTCGCATTGGACGAATTTCGCTTCCGACACCGCAGCCTTCGTTACCCGGAGCGCTGCTCCCCCGCCGCCGGTCACCACGACGGCTCTGTCTGTTTCGGCTAACACAGTGGAGCAGGGAACCCCGGTCATCCTGACTGCAACCGTCACCTCCAACGGCACGCCGGTCACAGCCGGAGAAGTCCTCTTCTGCAAAAAGACCGGGCCCAACTGCCAGGACACAGACCTGCTGGGCATGGCTCACCTCAGCAGCACCGGAAACGCCATGACCGGACTCCTTCTGCCTCTTGGAAGCACAAACATCTACGCCTTCTTTGAAGGCACTACTTCTTACGCTCGCAGCTCTTCGCTGCCCAATTTGAGCACCGTGCAGGTAAACCCTGCTCACACCTACTCGACTGCGGATATCTCGAAGTCAGGCAGCACGGGTGACTACACTCTCACTTCCGTCGTTGAAGGAATCGGCAAGCTGCCTCCATCCGGAACCGTCACCTTCCACAATGCCACCAATAACAAGCCCGTCGCCACCGCGCCGCTGGACAGCTCCACCTTGACCTATGGCGTAACGGCGCCCGTCGACCTGAAGATCGCCAACACGCTGACCACGAACTACCTCGCCCGCGGCGATTTCAACGGAGACGGCATTGTCGATATTGCTGCGGTTCGCGACGGCGGCAAAATCGAAATCCTCTGGGGCGACACGAAGCACATCGGCAGCTTCAATGGATCGGCGCAGTTCTATCCCGACCCATCGCAGACTGCTCCCGCTCCCACCATCAACTGCATCATAGCGGCTGATTTCAACGCTGACGGCATCCTCGACATCGGGCTCTGCCTCAACTACTCCACCTCTGCCGTGCTCGGCGTCCTTATGGGAGACCCGGGCCACCCTGGTCAGTTCCAGCCCATCCAGAAAACGTCCGAGGCTCACGGTCTCACCAATCTGGCCGTGGCTGACTTCAACAAGGATGGATTGCCTGATCTGGTCTTCGTACCCACGGACACAGACGGCTTCTACATCCAGCTCACCGATGCCTCGCATCCCGGCCAGTTCAGTGATCCGGCCTGGTATGCCACCGGCGCCTATGGCGATCCGGGCGGCGGAGGCACAAAAGCCCTCGCCCTTCAGGTTGCCGATTTCAACGCCGACGGCGTGCCCGATGTTGCTCTCTTCCTCATCAATCAATCTATTGACGTAGTGCTCAGCAATCCCGCGCGGCCTGGAGAAGTCCTTCCGTTCACAAACTACCCCATCGATGGCACTGACGTTGCCACCATGGCCAACGTAGCCGTGGGCGACTACAACGGAGACGGCCTGCCTGATCTGGTCGTCACCAGCCAGAACGCTGGTGTCAGCAGTCTGGCCGCGCTTCTCAGCAACTTCTCGAATCCCGGGACGTTCCTTAAGCCGACCACTCTCTACACCTATCCGCAAAACAGCGCGGCCTTCTCGATTTGGCCCGGTGACTACAACGGAGACGGCGTGCTCGATATCGCTGTTCCTGAATACACCACAGGCAACACTACGACCCATGATCTCGCCATCTTCTTCGGCGATGCATCCCAGCCGGGCAAGCTCACGCGCAAAATCGTCTCCAATGATTACTTCACGGTTCTTTTCGCAGGAGACCTGAACGGAGACGGCCTCACCGACCTCGTGACGAGCACGCCCTCGCCTCTCAATACCATTCCCAATAAAGTCATCGCGACGCAGTTCGCCTCGGCCAAAGTTACGGCCACGGCAGCGAATGTCGCGCCTCCCTCCGGTACGCAGTATGTCTATGCCAGCTACTCCGGAGACGACCGTTACTTCGGCTATCAGTCCTGCAGCATCAGCCTGACAGCCTATGGCCCGTCGGCGCCGGTCATCAGCGGCGTCACTGCTACCGCGATCACCGCAACTTCGGCCACCATCAACTGGACGACCAACGTTCCCACCTATGGCAACGTAGCCTACGCCATCTCCGGGAGCCAGAACACCCTGACACCTACGTCAGGCCAGGCTTCCACCACACACTCCTTCACACTCACTGGTCTGACTCCGGGAACGCAGTACAACTTCCAGGCCTCAGCCGTCGCCTACTTCAACGGCTGCTCGCACTGGACCACCATCTCCCCGGTCAGCAACTTCACCACCGCAGCAAAGTAGTAAGTTACCCTAACTTAGGATCTTCGGCGCGAATAACATCGCGCCGAAGATATCACTTAGATAGACGCGTCTATGTGGAGTTTTCCCTAAGCAGCGAGATAAGTTATTTACAGACCTTGCACTTGATTTCTAGTGGCTGAACCCAGCGTAATTCCTGTTTGAACAGCAAATCATCAACAGATCCGCACTTATCTAAGTAACTTCCGCCACTTACCGCAGCTCTGCCTACCTGCAAAGAATTAATACAAATTTTTCTTCCACAATTTCCCTATCGCAGGGTATGCTTTCGCCCACTCCTGGGCAAGTACCAGTTACTTTCCAGGTGTACCGCTATCCGAAACCTGGCCATCAGGCCTGGTCTGTTTCACTTCTCATTTATGTCCGACTACAGGAGAGTTGCTATGCATCTGTTATCCCTCGACAGTTGCCCACCATTGGTGAGTCTGTATCGTTCTCGCTTTAAGATTTCACTGGCACTGGCCTGCTTCGGCCTGAGTGCAGCTTCGCTGCACGCCGCTCAGCAGCCTACGACAGTGTCATTGGCTGTCTCTTCGAGCTCCATTACCGCCGGAACCCCTGTCACTCTGACAGCGTCGGTAAAGTCCAATCAGTCCGGAATCAACATCGGTCAGGTCGCCTTCTGCGATGCTGCCGCAGCGTACTGTGAAGATGCGGCCCTTCTTGGCACAGCGCAGGTCAATGGCGGAACCGCCAGCCTCAAGCTGATCCTCCCCGCCGGCAGGCAGAGCATTTACGCTTTGTATCAGGGAACAACAACCTATGCCGGCAGCTCCAGCCTGTCCACACCCGCAACGGTAGATGTCGGCGGGCCCCTGCACAGCACGGCTGATATTTCAGCAACAGGAAATACAGGAGACTACACGCTTACCTCCGCGGTTTCCGGACAGGGCAGGGCTCCCGTAACTGGAGCCGTATCGTTTCTCGACGCTATCACTCACCACACCCTTGCTTCTGCGCCTTTGGGCTCGACTGCTGCCTCTTTCACAGAGCCCAAGGTTTACCAGGCAAACGGCATACCGGGTGGAACCTCCGGCCACTACATGCAAGTCGCGCGAGGCGACTTCGACGGCGACGGCGTGCCTGACCTGGCCGTCATCAGTGATGGTGTTCCAGACAACGCCGGCACTGTCCACGACGTCTCGGCCATCGGCATTCTTCCCGGAGACCCAAAACATCCCGGCCAGTTTCTCTTTCCACATTATGTATTCACACCCGGCAACACCAGCGTGTACCCTCCTGTGATTACTTTGATCGCTGCCGGAGACTTCAATGCAGATGGGCTGGACGACATTGCATTGACCTATGTCGAGCCCTTTGCCAGCACCTCCCATGTCATCGTTCTGCTGAACGACCCGGCCCATCCGGGCCAGCTCCAGCAGAAGACTCCGGAATACAATCTTGGCGCTAACACCCCCGTGTCTCTGGAAGTTGCCGATTTCAATGACGATGGCGCGCTCGATTTGCTGGTGTGCGGCAGCAACCTTGCCCTGTTTCCCGGTGATCCGGGTCATTCCGGGCAGTTTCAGTCTCCGCTGACGTTCAGTTTGGATGTCAGTGCCCCTTCCCCGAATTCATTTGCCATTGCCGACTTCAACCACGACGGACTGCCCGACATCGCTGGCGTCCGCGTTGACGGCTCCGTAATTGTGGCTCTCAACGACCCTTCCCATCCAGGACAGTTTCTCGCAGCTGTCAGCGTAGCGACCGGCGGTGGAAGTCCAAACTATTCAAATCACAGCGTGGTTGCAGGCGATTTCAATGACGACGGTCTGCCCGATATCGCCGTAGGGAATCAGTCAGGCTCCATCAGCCTCGTTCTCAACAACAAAACCAATCCCGGACACTTTCTTTCGGCAACGCAGTACACACTGGGTTCTGACCGGATCACTGCGGTGGCTGCAGGTGATTTCAACAGTGACGGAGCTCTTGATCTTGCCTTCACCGGCGACGGCTCCTTCGCAAATAAAATAGGACTTCTGCAGGGTGATCCGGCTCACCCGGGACAGTTCCTGCCCGCTGCCTTCTATGCCGACGGCAACAATAGTAACTATCCCTTTCGCTGGTTATTCGGCGGCGATCTGAACGGCGATGGCCTGTCCGACCTGATCGTGCAGTTCAATCCTGACTATGAATACGGAGGCTTTCAGGTCTTCTCCGGCCGGATTACGCAGACAGCCACCGCAACCCATGTCAATCCCGGCAGCAGCAGATATGTGTACGCCAGCTATCCAGGAGACAGCAACTATTACGGCTACGACTCCTGCGAGATCAGCCTTGATGGTGCGGCGCCTGCCGCTCCTGTCATCAGCGGCATCGCTGTCTCCAACATCACTGAAACCTCGGCGACTATCAGCTGGACCACCGACATCGCCAGCTATGGCGGCGTGAATTACGGCCTCACCCAGACCATCGACAGCGCTACGCCCTGGCAGGAGCCTGTCTCCCGCAGACACTCCGTCATCATCAACAACCTTAGAGAAGGAACCGGATACTACTATCAGGTATGGTCCGCCGCTTATTTCAACGGCTGCTCTCACTGGACTTCCTTTGCTTCCAATAATGCCTCGTTCGTCACCAGAAGCACAGCCCCCACAACTCAGTCCACTGTCACCGCTTTGTCCGCTTCAACAGGTTCTGTGGAGCAGGGAACCCCCGTCGCTCTGACTGCAACCGTCACCTCCGGCAGCACTCCTGTCACCGCAGGCGAGGTCATTTTCTGCAAACGGTCCGGCATCAACTGTCAGGATTCGAATCTGCTCGGCACGGCCCATCTCACCACAGCAGGAAAGGCAACCGCTAAGCTGTTGCTGCCTCCTGGCAATCAGGAAGTCTATGCCTCCTTCCAGGGAACAACAGCTTACGCCGCGAGCACTTCGTTGCCCCGGACAAGCAGAGTGAGCGTCGTTCCCACGCACGCTTCCAGCAGAGCCGACATCTCGAAATCCGGCGAGCCCGGCAATTACACCCTCTCTTCCATCGTCTCTGGAATCGGCATGCTTCCGCCGACCGGGACCGTCTCTTTTCTTGACCTGGTCACAAACCAGGCTATCGCCACCGCGCCCTTGAACAGTTCCACCTTGAGCTTTGGCCTGGCTGCTCCCACCGATTTAAGAATCGCCGATCGGTTTGGGAACCTGGCCGCCCGCGGTGACTTCGATGGGGATGGAATCCCCGACCTTGCCGCTGTCCGCGGCAGCTCGATCGAAATCCTGCGCGGAGACCCGCACCAGCCGGGCCAGTTCCTTCCATCACAGCCCGTTGAGGTCAACCCGGTCAATCCTTCGTTCCCGATTACGTGCATCACCGCAGGTGACTTCAATGGCGACGGGTTATTGGACCTCGCTGTTTGCATCACCACCGATTCCCAAACGTATGCACTTGGCATCCTGATGGGCGATCCGGCTCACCCAGGGCAGTTCCAACCGGTAGTACAGATCGAAACTCCCCACGGAATCGCCAGCATCGCGGCGGCTGACTTCAACAAGGACGGCCTTTCGGACCTGGCCTATCTTCCCACCGATTCGGATGGCTTCTTTGTTCAGCTTTCCGATCCCTCACAGCCGGGCAGGTTCCTGCCGCCCGCCAAATATCCCACTGGCACATACGGCAACCAGGGCACAGGCAAATGGGCTGGCTCTCTTCACGTTGCAGATTTCAACGCCGACCAGGTGCCCGACATAGCCCTCTTTGTCGCAAACGACTCCATAGCTGTTGCTCTCGGAAACCCGGCGCATCCGGGCGAGATGCTGCCAACCGTCATCTACCCCGTAGGCGCTACGGACTACACTGTTGACGTTCCAGTTGCAAACATGACTGTTGGCGATCTCAATGGAGACGGACTGCCCGACTTCGCAGTAACGGATCAGAACGCGCTCATTGCACTGTACGGAGACAGGGCCAATCCGGGGCGCTTCCTTTCCCCGGAAACCCTGTATTCCTATCCCGGAAACGTCAATTCTCCACCTGTCTATGACACGGATTACCCCGTCTCACTCTGGTCAGGGGATTTCAACGGCGACGGCGTACTGGACCTGGCAGCCCCTGAGTTCAAATCTTTGAGTGACGGTAAAACCAACACCACTGACTATGATTTCCAGATCTTCTTCGGCGACCCGAAGCATCCCGGCCAGTTAACACCACCTCAGACTGTCGCTTCGAATCAGTTTGATGTCCTCCTCGCAGAAGACCTGAATGGCGACGGCATGGCCGATCTCGTCACCAGCACACCCAGCCCGCACGCCAATCCCGATCACGTCATTTCTACGCAGCTTGCAGCAGCCAGGGTCGCCGCCACCGCAACCAACGTCTCTCCCTCAACCGCGACAGATTATGTGTATGCCAGCTACTCCGGAGACAATCACTATTCCGGTTACCAGTCCTGCGAGATCAGCCTGACCTCAACGAATCCCGCTGCTCCCGTCATCTTGAACCTCTCCCGCTCCAACGTCACATCCACCTCGGCAACCATCAGCTGGACCACCGACATTTCCTCTTATGGCACGGTGGATTATGGCTTTGACTCCCAGAATCTGGACAACCGGACTCCCTGGGTCAATCCGGTTTCCAAATCACACTCCTTCGTTTTGAGCAATCTGACTCCGGGACGGAGCTACTACTACCAGGTCTCTGCCGTGGCTTACTACAACGGCTGTGACCACCGGACCACACTCTCAGGCCTCAACTTCTTCGATACGCTAAACCAGTAAACTCTTCACTCCTCGCGTTAGAGTGCCCTGCACTTCGTCCCGTGAAAAACGGACGAAGTGCGGGCTGCGGGATCCCGCTCGAAGTACACAATATCCTTGTCAGCGACTCACTGCCGTCAACCCCAGAGCCTGCACATACCCGGCATTTACCCGCGTATTCGCAAACTGGATCTTCTTGAGCAGATCATCGAACGCCTCCTGCGCCTCTTCCACTGAAGGCCGCGCGGCAATGCGCTTCTCCGCATTCCCGGTCCCCGGAGCCAGCTTGGCGAACGCAATAATCGCGTCCCAGTGCGCCGGACGTTCAAAGGTCACGACCGACGAAGTCGCGTCCATCTTCTTGTACGGCCAGAAGCACCAGCCCACATGATTGGCTTCAAGCGTCTTGGTGAAGGCGGCAATCCACTCATCCTTGTTCTCACCCGACTCGCCCAGCCAGAGGGGCACATGGTACTTGTCGCGAAAATCAAGATACTCCTGAATCACGCTCACATCCGGCGCTGTCCAGTATTTGTGGAAGGTGTACATCACATTCGAGTCAAATGGAGAACTAAAGACCTTGAAGTTCGAGTCCCACTGCGCGCCGCCGAGAATCACCACATGGTTGTGGTCCACCTCGCGTACCGCCGCCACCAGCTTGCGGTACACCGGCTCAAGATCATTGTCATATTGCCGCAGCTGCGGATAGTGCGGGATCGGCTCATTCAGCAGGTCGTACCCCAGCACCATCGGCTCATTCCTGTAATGCGCTGCCAGCCGCTTCCACACAGCCGCCGCATGCTCCTGCGCCGCCGGACTGCGATATAGCCACGGATAGCCCCAGCTGTCATCAATGTTCGTGCCCGTCTGTCCGCCCGGAGCGCAGTGCAGATCAAGGATGACGTAGACCTGGTCCTTGCGTGCCCACTCCACCAGCCGGTCAAGCAGTCTGAAGCCCTCGCTGTTGTCGCTCTCAAAGAATTTCCAGTGCAGCGGCACACGCACTGAGTTGAATCCGCTCTTCTTGAGAAGATCAATATCGGCCTGTGTGATGTAGCTCTCGCGCCACTGCTTCCAGAAAGCGTCCGCTTTCTCTGGCCCGATCAGCTCATAGCTCAGCTCTTCAATTTCGCGCGTCGACTGCGGCCCTCCGTCGAAGTGAAACATATAGCCTTCGGGCTCGAACCAGTTGCCCAGATTGATGCCGCGCAGCATCAGGGGCTGCCCCTTGGCATCCACCAGATCAGCGCCTTTTGTATGGACAAAGCCACGCTGCGCAAAAAGCACAGGGCAGAGAAAGATCAGCAGCGCAAAAGAGAGAAGAGACCGCTTGCAGATTTTCATGGTGGCGCAAGGATATACCAAAGACCAACGTTTGTTTACTGGCCCCGCACCACATTCATGAAATCAACACTCACTGGGCGCTCGACCGCTCAGGCAACGTCGGTCCAGTCCAGAATGACCTTTCCCGTCTGCCCGGAAATCATGGCATCGAATCCCGCCTGAAACTCCCGGTAGCTGTAACGGTGCGTGATCACCGGAGAAATATCGAGACCGGATTCAATCATCACACTCATCTTGTACCAGGTCTCGTACATCTCGCGCCCGTAGATGCCCTTGATGGTCAGCATATTGAAGATGACCGCCCGCCAGTCAATCGACATCGGCTTCGCGGGAATCCCGAGCATGGCAATCTTCGCTCCATGACTCATGTTCGCGACCATCTCCTGCATGGCTGCAGGATGGCCCGACATCTCGAGCCCCACATCAAATCCTTCGCGCATGCCGAGCTGTTTCTGCACTTCCGCGAGAGGCGTTTCCTGCGTATTCACAGCAAGAGTCGCGCCCATCTTGCGCGCCAGCTCCAGGCGGAAAGGATTCACATCCGTGATCACTACGTGGCGTGCGCCCGCATGCCGCGCCACTGGAATTGCCATGATTCCGATCGGCCCTGCGCCGGTAATCAATACGTCTTCGCCGAGCACCGGGAAGGAAAGAGCCGTGTGCACCGCGTTCCCGAAGGGATCGAAGATGGCGGCGACTTCCTGGTTGATGCCCGGATCATGCCGCCAGATATTGCTCATCGGCAGCGCGATGAACTCAGCGAACGCTCCTGGCCGGTTGACTCCCACGCCCGATGTGTAGGCGCACAGATGCCGCCTGCCTGCAAGGCAATTCCGGCAGCGTCCGCAGGTGACGTGCCCCTCGCCGCTCACAATGTCGCCGGGGTAGAAGTCGTTTACGTTCGATCCAACTTCAACAATCTCTCCGACAAACTCATGCCCGATCGCCATCGGCACAGGAATGGTCTTCTGCGCCCACTCGTCCCACTGATAAATATGAACGTCTGTTCCGCAAATGCCCGTATAGCGCACGCGGATCAGTACATCATTGATCCCGATCGTGGGTTTTTCGATATCGTCCAGCCACAGCCCGCGCTCGGCGCGGCTCTTCACCAAAGCCTTCATGAATTCCTCAACCAGGAATTCGTGTCATGTTCTGTAACCATAAATCAATCGTAACAGTGAGGCGTCTTGAGTTGAAAATCAGGCTGCGCATCAGGACGTAAGTCAGTTTTCTTTCACTACTCCGATCGCAGCGCTTCCACAGCATTGACTCGCGCTGCGCGGGCGGCCGGCACCGCTGACGCGATCACCGCTGCGGCCAGAATGACGAAAGCGGACAGGATGAATACAAGAATCCCCGGCTGGCGCACTTCCGTTATGTATCTGGTGATGCCGCGCGCAAAGGCAATGCCGAATACAACGCCCGCGCCCACTCCGATGCCGGCGATCGTCAGCCCCTGAAGCAGAACGTCGGTGAGAATGTTTCGTGGTTGTGCGCCAAGAGCCATGCGGATTCCAAACTCGCGCGTGCGGCCGCTGACCGAAAATGCAAGCACGCCGGCAACACCTACGACAGAGATCAGGAGCGCTACAGCCGCAAATCCACCGAAGACAACGGCATTGAGCTTGTCCGGTGTCATCACCTCCGCGCGAATATCGTTCAAGGTACTCACCTTCTCTACCGGCTGATCGGCTGAGATGTCATGGATGGTGCGCGTAATGGCCGGAGTCAGCGAATACGGATCATCGCCCTTTGCGCGAACAAAGAGACGTCCCTGCCAGCCTTCCTGATCGGTGGGCTGGTAGACAGTCATGGCCGGCGAGGGGATGATGTTCTCGTCGTCGATGTCGGGGACAATGCCGACAATGCGCCGCGGGTCATAGCTGATGCCGGCGAACTTCATCACGCCGTCCGTCCAGTGCAGCTCACGGTTGAGCGCGTTCCCGTTGGGAAAGAGTGTTTTGGCGAGGCTCTGGCTTACGATAACCACGCGCTCGGAGCCGGCCTTGTCCGTATCTCTGAAGTCGCGGCCTTCGATGAAAGGCACGCCGAGCGTTCCAAAGTAGCCGGGCGAGATGGAGCGGAACTTCGCGCGCCAGTCATCAACGCCGTTTTTGCGTACCTCGCCCGGCGCCGAAAAGGCGAAGCTGATGTTCAGGCCCTGATCGTCGCGCCAGGGAACGCTGAAGCCAGTGGAAACATGGGCCACGCCGGGCAAAGCGCTCACGCGGCGCTGCACGTCATGGTAGAAGTTCTGGATCTGCTCGGGCGTTCTGCCATACGTCAGCACCGGCAGATTCACCGCAAGCACGTGCGAAGTGTCAAACGGCGGACGCGTGTTTTCGAGAGTGTAGAGCGTGCGCATGAGCACAGCCGCGCCGGTCAACAGCAGAAACGAGGCTGCAATCTGCATGACCGCGAAGATGCGCAATCGCCGGTTGCTGCTTCCCGTGCTGCTGCGTGATCCGCTGCTGGCGAGGCTCGTGCCCAGTTGTGCGCCGGCTGAAGGCAGACGGGGAATCAATGCAAGAAAAACCGCTGCGGCTAGCGCCAGTCCGATGCCGAACCATACGAGATTGAAGTCGAGCGTCAGGCCGTCAGCGCGTACCGAGAAGCGTGCCGCATAACGTCCGAGCACATAGACCATAGGCCATGCCAGGAGCAGAGCTGCTAGAACTCCGCTGCCGCAGAGCACCAGGCTTTCGGCCAGCAGCGAGCGCCGCAGCGATGCTGTACTGGCTCCCAGCGCCGAGCGTACCGCGAGTTCCGATTCGCGTCTGACTGTGCGCGCGAGCACCAGGTTGGCGACGTTCGAGCACGCAATGACAAACAGCAGGCCCGCAGCGGCAAAGAGTACCCATAAGACAGTGTTGGCGCGGGCGTTGATCTGCTCGTGCATGCGCTTCACGTCAATCTGGTAATGATTGTCAGGTCTGTAAACGTCAGGATGCGCAGCCAGCATGGAAGCGTAGCGCGTGCGCAGCTCCGCGCGTGCGGCATCCAGCGTAGCGCCCGGTGCGAGGCGCGCAAAGACCTCCGTCATGCGATGCTCGCGGCCTGTGACCATGGTGGCGGAGAGATGATGCGGGCTGGTCACGACGTTGGCGATGATCTCAGTGGCGACGGGATAAGGCACCGAAGGCTCAAGCACTCCGACGATGGTGGCATTGCGCGGACCGCCGAAGCTTTCCAGATGTACTGCCTTGCCCAGCACGCCTGGGTCGCCGTGCAGCGATTCTTTCCAGAAACGATAGGTCAGCACGATGGCTCCCGGTGCGTTGGGGCCGTCATCGGATGTCGCCAAAAGGCGGCCCAGCACCGGGCGCAATCCCATGACTTCAAAGTAGTGGCCGTCAACAACACCCGCGGGAATCTCGCGCGGCGTGCCCAGGCCGATGATCGTGAAGTCCACAGTGGAGAAGGTGCCAAGCTCGGTGATGGTCTTCAGGTCCTTGCCGAGATCATCGATTTCAGGGATGGAGAAGTTCGCATTCTGCTCTCCGAGGCCCGGCGCGCTCTGCCGCACATAGAGCAGGCGGTCTTCGTCGCGATTCGCGAGCGGGCGCATCAACACCGCGCGCACCACGCTGAAGATGGCAGCGTTGGCGCCGATTCCAAGGGCCAGCGTGATGGCGACGGTAAACCACAGCGGGCGTACGCGCCAGAGGGAGCGCACAGCAATTTTCAGATCACGAAGGAATGACATTGAGCTTCTTCTCCTGGTGGAAATCAGCAGCACAGTCTTGCGCGCTGGATCGTTTGACTTATAGTCGTCCGGCGTGGAGGAAAATCGACAGATGACCCGATTTTTTTACCTCAATCCTACAGCTGCGCCGCCGCGAACCGACGTTCCGACTCATGCTCTCCAGATTTCGCTGCATTGATTCGCCGTTTGGTGTTGTGCCCTGCGGGTGGGGTCGGTGTGCGGCTTGACAATTTACGTTGATATCAACATATTAGAATGAGTGTCAAGAGGAAAATCAGTTCCGTTCGCAACTACGCTGTATGTGCGCGACTGCTGTCTCTGCCTGCACGTGCAGAGAGCGGCGCGCTCTCTGGCCCGGCGCTTCGATGATGCTCTGCGGCCTCTGGGACTGACGAACGGTCAGTTTTCTCTGTTGATGTCACTGAATCGACCCGAGCCGGCCAGCATGGCTTCGGTAGCCGAACTTCTGGCCATGGACCGAACGACACTTACCGCAGCACTGAAGCCGCTCGAGCGGCGCGGACTGGTGAAAGTGGTTGCCGACCGGACAGACCGGCGCAGCCGGAGGCTGGGTCTCACTTCTGCAGGTGAGAAGCTGCTGGCTTCAGCCGTGCCGGTGTGGGAGCAGACCCATCGCGAAATAGAAGCGCTGATCAAGGATATTGATCCGGCTCAACTGCGGAGCGCGTTATTGGCCTTCTCCTAGCCTTTCCCGCGCTTACCGTCAAAGGCAGAATCCTGTCAGCGATCCTTCGCAACATTTGCATGGGCTCGTTGACTGAATTCAGTTGGCGCAAAATCGCTGACTCGCTCATGCATCCTTGATCAATAGCACAGCAGCAAATTCAATTGACTCGAAATTCCTTCCTTCTAATGTCAACTTTCGTGATGCATTTTCGTCTTCCTGATAGAACTGTCTGGCGAGGCACAACGGATAGAGCTACATGAGCTGTCACTGAAGCGCGCGGCTGTACAAGTTCATTTTGATATTCCGGAAAACAGCACATAGTTGGCAAACTATGCAACTTTTAATCTCCGCTTAACGTCTAAGTTTCGAAACGCATTAGGCAGGCTGATAGTGAAAAAGCGCGTATTGATTCCCCTATTCTGCGCTATTGAATTCTTCGTTCTCCTGATCGCGCTTGAGCAGCAGGCTCACGCGTACGTCGATCCCGGTTCCGGCCTGCTTATGTTCCAGGTAGGCGGATCCATGCTGGCAGGTGCGGTCTTCATGCTTCGCAGAAAGCTGCGCCGGCTCTTCCGGCTGGATCATTCCGTGAAAGAAGACGCTTCACAGGGAAACCAGGCCATCCCCAGCGAGGCGCGTAGCGGTGAACCAGACTCTTCGCATTGAGAGCGACCAGTTTCAGACATTTCGTGATCCAGCCAGCACGCTCCGCATCGAAAACGGCAGAGTCTTAAGAAGTGTTCGCCGCGAGTACGCCGACACTATTCTCAACTTCATTCACTCACAGGTAGGCGAGCGCTGGGTCGATTCCGGACGTCTCGTCTCGACAGAAGTTGTGCCGCAGCACGAAGACACATCCGTGCTGCTCGAGCACCCGCGTATCTTCTTCCCGTCGTATCCGTGGGAATGGACGCCCGGCCAGTGGGCCGCTGCCGCGGAACTCACGCTCGACCTCTGCGAAGAAGTGCTCGATCAGGGCCTCATCCTCAAAGATGCAACGCCATTGAATGTTCTCTTTGATGGCCCGCAGCCCGTCTTCGTCGATATCTCGTCGGTAGAAGTGCGCGACACCGCAAGCCCCATATGGCTTGCTTATGCACAGTTCGTGCGCACATTCCTGCTGCCTCTAGCTGCTTTTAAATATCTAGGCTGGCCTCTTGCAGCAAGCCTGCAGAAGCGCGATGGCTACGAGCCCGCTGATCTCTATCCGCACCTCTCGCCATTGCAGCGCTGGAGAAAACCCTTCCGCTCTCTCGTGACCATGCCGTATCTGCTCGAGAAGCGTAAGAGCACTGCCGATTCCGCGCTTTCACGCAACAGCTGGAAGCAGCCTCCAGAAGCAGCTACTGGAATCCTGCGCCGCAACCTGCGAGCGCTGCGCAAGACTCTCCATTCGCTCCTGCCGGAAAATCAAAACTCCCGCTGGAGCGATTACCCGGAGAGCGCCGGCCACTACAGCGTGGAAGATCACGAAGCCAAGCAGGCATTCGTGCGCGGCGCGCTTGAGCAGGCGCATCCGTCTACCGTGCTTGATCTCGGTGCGAACACCGGCGCCTACTCGCGCATCGCTGCCGGTCTCGGAGCGCGCGTCATCGCGTGGGACTCGGACATTCAGGCCTGTGAGCGCAACTGGCATGAAGCGCTCGCGCAGAAGCTGCCTGTCCAGCCGCTCGTGGCCGACCTCGCGCGTCCTACGCCCGCAGCCGGATGGCGCAACGCGGAAGCACTATCATTGCTCGACCGCGCACGCGGAGGCTTCGATTGCGTCATGATGCTGGGCCTGATCCATCACCTGCTGCTCGCCGATCAGATTCCGCTCGCAGAGATTGCGCGGCTCATGCGCGAGCTCACGCACAGATGGCTCATCACCGAATGGGTGCCCGCTTCTGATCCGCGTTTCATCGACCTGCTGCGCGGGCGCGATGACCTCTACGGCCATCTGAATGAAGAAGAGTTCCTGGGCGCATTCAGCAATGATTTCTCCTGCTCGCTCAGGCAGCCGCTCGGAAACGGGCGCATTCTCTTCCTCTTCGAAGCACAATCTCAATGAAGGCGCGCCTGTTCTTTGAAGGCGCAGGCGCGGCGATCCTTCTTCTTGTCGTTTCCTTCTGGGATTTTCTGTCTCCCTACCATCTCATCCTCTATCACAACCCATGTCCGCTCTCGACCGTCGCCGCCGGGTTCGCCATCGATCTCGTCGCTGCCTCAATCCTCGGCGCTCTGCTGTTTTATTTTCTCGACCGTTACGACTTGCGCAAAACAAGCCTCATCTGGGCTGCCATCATCATCTGGCTCATCCTCAGGATCACCAGCCTGGTCATCTTCTTCCTGAGCTACTACGACACAGAAATTCTCAGCGGTCACAAACCGCGCACCGTCATCCGGATCGCAACTTATGTAGGCGTTCTCCTGCTGTGGTGGCGAGCTCGCGCGAGTTTTCAGAAGTGTGTGCAAGGTGCGAGAGTTGTCTTCGCCCTGCTCGGCTGCTCGATTCTATGGATGCTCCCGCAGCTCATCCTTTTCGCAGCGCGCACTCCGCCAAGAACAGTCTCAGCCTTCACCAAAACAGATTCTCAGCGCACATCCACATCACAGGACAGAATCGTCTGGATTCTCCTCGATGAGCTTTCCTACGATCAGGTCTTCGATCACCGGCAGCCCGGCATCAATCTTCCGCGCCTCGACCAGTTAAAAAATGAGAGCGTCTCCTTCGCAAACGTGCAGCCTGCCGGCTACTACACAGACATCGTCATCCCATCACTGCTTCTCGGACGTACGCTGAACGGCATCCGCAGTGGATTCGACGGCAGTCTCTACATGCACGAAGCAGGAACACCCGGCTGGCATCCATTCGACTCCAACGCAACGCTCTTCAAAAACGCACAGGATCAAGGCTGGAACACAGGCGTCGCCGGCTGGTTCAATCCCTACTGCCGCATCCTCGAAAATGTTCTCGACTCCTGTTACTGGCAGTACATCACGTTCTTCCAGATGCATATGTCCGATCAGAAATCATCGTTCGCCAATGCACTCGCATTTGCCTCCCGCACAAAAGACAACGTGAACAGCGAGCACGCCGAGGAATACAAAGACCTGCTTGATCCCTCCATCACATTGCTCAAGAACGAATCCATACGCTTCGCATTCATCCATCTTCCCGTTCCGCACCCACCGGGAATCTACGACAGAAGAACAAACACGTTCAGCAGGCGGGGAACATATCTCGACAATCTCGTGCTCACCGACCAGGCATTAGGCACGCTGCTCGATACGCTCGGGAAAACCGCATCGGCATCGCACACAACGCTCATCGTCTCATCCGATCATTCGTGGCGCGTCGGCATGTGGCGCAGCGCCGAAGGCTGGAGCAGGGAAGAAGAACAAGCCTCAAATGGAAAATTTGACCCGCGCCCTGTTCTGCTGATTCATTTTCCGCAGGAAGCCAGCGCAGAAACCAGATCCGCACAATTTCCAGAGATCAGGATGCATGAGCTGCTCCAGTCCATGCTCAAAAGCGAAATACATTCGCAATCCGACCTCGACACCTGGCTCGCCAACCAGTGATCCAAGCGTTCACCGATAATGTCATCAGTATGCAAATCCGGCACGTACAACCAGGCGATATCTCCGAATGGCTGCGCATGCGCTGCGCGCTCTGGCCGGAGGGCTCTGCCGAGGAACACGAAAAAGAAATCAGGGAATATCTCACGCGCTCTGATATCGCTGTCTTCGTCGCTGTCAGGCCAGACGGATACCTCGCCGGCTTGGCCGAAGCAGGCTCGCGCCCTTTTGCCGACGGCTGCGACACAAGCCCGGTCGCTTATCTTGAAGGCTGGTATGTCGATCCGGATGCGCGCCGCCAGAAGATTGGAGCGGCGTTAGTCGCTGCTGTCGAAGGCTGGGCACGCGAACAAGGCTTTCAAGAATTCGCATCCGACGCGCTGCTTGAAAATATCGAATCGCACCACGCGCATGAGGCCCTGGGATTCGCCGAGGTAGAGCGCGCCGTCCGCTACCGCAAAGTCCTGTAAAGCAGGTTCAATTTCAGTCTGGTTGAATGAATTGTCATCCCGACCGAAGCGATCACAGGGAGCGCAGCGGAGGGACCTGCAGTTTTGCTCCGGACCACAGGTTTTGCTTCGAACTACAGTTTTGCTTTGGACTGCAGTTTTGCTCCGGACTACAGTTTTGCTCCGGACTGCAGTTTTGCT
>NZ_JBZYWJ010000007.1:0-383872 GCF_059115305.1 Acidobacterium sp. FHG110202_01 | reverse complement strand
TCATTGCGCGGTATCTGCTTGGATTGATATTTACAGTCTTTGGCCTGAACGGATTTCTCAACTTCATCCACCAGCCGCCGCCGCCGAATCCGCTGGCAGTACAGTTTTTCGTTGCAATCAGTTCATCGCATTTTGCCTCATTCTTCTTCGCGATTCAATTGGTTGGTGGATTGCTTTTGCTTTCGGGATTCTTTGTGCCGCTGGCTCTCACGCTGCTTGCAGCGGAGTTATACAACATCCTTGCTTTTCATTTGACGCTTGCGCCGGCGAGCATTGCTCCGGGGCTGGTGGCGTGCGCGCTGTGGATACTGGTCTTTCTTCAGTACCGCGAGAGCTTTAAGGGCATTCTGGCTGCAAAACCTGCGGTGCAGGGATAGTCTGCTTCGTGGCAGGGAGGGCGCGGTGCCGACCTGCTGTGAAGCATTTTCAGATTAGATACGGCACTGTTACGAATAAGGGATTAGCAACGGGAAGCGCGCTCCTCGTCAGCGATGCACGCTATTGAACGGGTCTGTCGGATCAAGCCATTTTCACCGCTCTCTGAAATTTACATCTTCGCAACACAGGGATAGCAAACTATACGAGCGTTCGAGGCGTCAACATAATCGGGCCATTCCGTTTCCATTCAGAAAATAAAGCAAGAGGTTTTCCCATTGCAGATACTGCTTGCGTTCGTTGCAGCGCTGGGATTTCTGTCGTCTTCGCTCCTGGCACAAACATCCACACCAACTGAACCAACTGCTCCTGATCCAGCTTTGGAGCAGATCGCCGAACAAGCCGGCTTCGTGGATGCTTTTGTCGGCTTCTGCACGAGCGCAAACCACCTCGGTGCTTCCGCGTATGCGGTGCAGCTTCAAGGCTGGGAATTGCGGAATCATTGGGACGAAATGAAGACACGGATCGCAAGCGATCCGGCGCTGAAGCATTCATTCGAGAGTTTCAAGAATGCGGAACAAACGGAGCTGATAACACATCGCTTTAAAAGCACACTCTCGTGCACAATGCTGGCAAGTGTGCTTCGCAGCGCTGCGCACGATCCTTCGGCAGCCCATAAGGAAATTGCGACATCTCCCGATCCGCTTGGCATGGATCCCGGAACGAGGAAGGCTGCTACCACGGCGACGGCACCTGCTATGACACCACCGACCGCAGCTACAAATCCGACTGCAGGTCTTGCACCTCCGGCAATATCGGCGAATACGAAAACAGCGACGGACACCGCGAATGCGCTCGGCGCTGCTCAGCTGCCTGCCACAGCAAACGAAATCACAGCAGGGGCGATGACGGTGACGCCTCCGCCGGGCTGGACTGTGCAGAAGAGTACGCCGGAGGGGGCAATCCTAAAAACAAGAACGCAGCACAACACTGCGGTGATCCTATTGACGACAGTGCCATTGAATGGGAGCCTGCAGCAGTCGCTCTATAGTGGTGTGCGCGCCAACTTTCCCGGAACCGGTCTCACCTTCAAATATCCGCACAGCGGAACAACAGGAGGCGGCAGCCAGGCAATGTATGTACTCGACTCTGGCACGATGAACCGGCAGTACGAGGACATCGCGGCAGTAGGAATCGCGCTCGGAGGAAAATTGCAGATGGCGCTGCTGATCAGTACTCAATGGGGCGGCGAGGAAGTCAAGTTCCGCAATCAGTTGGACGCGATGATGTCGAGCGCAGTGCTGCACGGAGAAACAGGGGGAACATGGAATCCGTTGCATCCCCCGCCAACGGTCGGTGGACGCTCGGGGATATTTTTCGGATCTGGCGTGCAAAACCAGCTTAATCCTCTCGGCGGTATGGATCTTGTCGCACGGCGCGAATATGTCGTGTTACTGCCGACAGGACAGGCCTATTTTGGTTTGCCGCTCGGCGGTCATGTGCTCGACCTAGACTTCGCAGCAGCCTGTCATCAAATGCCCAAGAAGTGCGGTACTTATAGAATCGAAAACGGCACCATCAGCTTTACCGAACGCGATGCCTACGGCTTGGTGACACATGTCAGCTCGCCCTTTACCGCTGGTGCTCCTGGACACTCTCTTATCGCGACATATCACAGCACGAAAGCCTTCGAAGTACTCCCAGTCCATGACCGGATACTTTCCGGTAAATTCACCAGCACGTTTGCACAAACCGGAAATATCGGAATATCGACAAGCGTTGTCTCGCAGACCTTTATTTCATTCAATGCCAACGGCACATATCAGAAGTCGGGTTTCTCTTCGGCCAGCTTTCAGGGCGCATCAGCCGGCGGCACCACAATGAACAATCGCGGTCTCGGCAGCGGTCAATACAAATTCGAGGGATACACCCTGACTCTTACTCCGTCCGGCGGCCAGCCAGAATTGTATACGGCAATCTTCGAAAATCAGGACCCTAATCCGAAGGCCATCTTCATTAACGATAAGGCGTTTTTAAAGGATGGCAGATAAACATAGCAACCCGGCATATAGCTGCACAGTCTTTTCAGTAGGTTCCCACGTGGATGCGGACGACCTGATGCTCGTGGCGAAAGTTCAGCCCGCGGTCCGTCTGGTCGCCATTCCATATCCGCGCCGGCTTCCAGGTTTCCCCGTCATATGTACCCTCTTCGGCCTTCAGGATCTGCATGTGTTTCGTCTGGTCCGTAGCCGGGTAGAAAGTTACGCGGGCATCGATGCCTGTTACCAGGAACTCGTCTGGTCCAAGCTGTGCAACAAGCGCTCGACCGAGAAATTCTTTTGTCCCCGGCGCATGCTGCGCGCCATCACGCTGCGGAAATCCGAAACCGACCAGCGCTTTCCAGCGGCCAAAGAGCAAGGTCTGCTCGGGCTTTCCTTCTTCTTCGACCGCAGTTTTCAGCTTCCCTTCGTAATTCAGTTTTGCGATGACGCGGTCGATCGGCTCAAGAAGCTCATAGTTCTCCGCATGGGCCTTGGGCAAATCGCCAGGGTGCAAAGTCCATGAGGTCTGATCTGTTCCGAAAGGAGAGAAGCCAATGCCTCCCATACCCAATGCATAGAAAAGTCCGGGAGCGAAGGCGTCTCCGAGACCGGTTTCTGGAACCAACAGAGGATTATCCGGACGCGCATAGGTGGCCAGCAACTGCTGTTGGAAGCCGCGGTCTGCGCTGTAGACATCCGGAGCCAGAATGTCGATCGCTGGCGCCGCCGCTTTCCATACGTCGATGACCGGCTGGACCGGACCACCGCTGGGATAGTCGTAGCCAGGCATCTGGCGGCCGCGAATAACGTAACCGTGGGGATACTGCACCCACACATTGCAATACATGGGAATGGACAGTTCGGCCTTGCCTGCCTTGGCAACTTCGTTGATGTAATGGGCAAGAGAATAGGCCTGGAAAGTTTCATCGGCATCGGGACCGAATACGTCGCTCCATGTTCCCGGCGACTTGTGCAGCGCACGCAGAACTTCCGGCGGAACCTGGCCGGCAAATTCCCGCTGCGCGGCGGGAGAGTGATCGCGCACCGCGCCGATGGCTCCCGACTCATTTTCTACCTGAATGAGAATGACCGTATGCTGCGTACCGTCGATCTCATGCAGGTGGCGAGTCAGCGCAGTGAAGGCGTGACGGTCAGCATCAAGGTTAGCCTGTGAGTTTGCCGAGAGCACCTGGATTGGCTCGCCGCGCTCATCGATCATGCGCGGGTAATGGGCCGTATCTGTCTTGACCCATTCCGGAACATAGTGCATCTCACCGTTCTTCCACGTGCCGAACCACAGAAGAACAAGATGAAAGTGGTGTTCGCGCGCCTGGATGACGAGCATATCGACCAGAGAGAAGTCGAACTTGCCGGGGCTTGGCTCCATCTGCTCCCAGTACACCGGAACTTCTACTGTATTGGCATGCATGCCTTCCATGACCGGCCATACATTCTTGATCGTGGATGGCCAGGAACTGGAATTATTGATCTGCCCTCCAAGCATGAGGAACGGCTTGCCGTCTACCAGCAGGGCATGTCTGCCATTTGTTTCTACAATCTGTGGAGCTTCTTGAGAATGAAGCGATGATGGAATCATGCACGCCGCAAGCAGGCAGGAGGCGGCAGCCATGCGCTTCACGCCGTTGTTCCTGCTCGAACGGTGGGCGCAAATTTGAGAAGTTGCAGATGCCCGTGCGGGCACAGTATCAGCAGATGAAGAGAACAGCCATTGCAGTGACATTGAAGCATGCTCCGGAAAGATGAGAGGGCTGCTGAAACAGCCCTCTCATACTCAGAAATAGTACTTTAATGCGAGTTGGAGAAATCGCGAATTGGGAGTGAAGTTCCCCAGCGAGCGTGTACCGGTGATCTGGCCGCCACTGGTGGTGTTATTTTCCACACTCGGCTGCGCGAATGCCGGAGTGTTGAACAGGTTGAAGATATCGGCGCGGAATTGCAAATACTGCGACTCGAAGGTAGGAAAGTTCTTGAAGACGCTCATATTGATGCGCTCATATCCAGGTCCATAGATCTGGTTGCGTGCTGTTCCCAGGTAGGCCAGAGCCTGCGCCGGATTTGTAATCGGAGTTCCGGTTGGATTGGACGAGGTTTGCGTATTGGGAATGAGCGTTCCCGACAGCGGGTTTGCGAACGCGCAGGGATTGAACCAATGCGAGACATTTCGCGTTGAGGTTGCGCAGGACGTGCCCGGATTGCTTGCATCCGGCGAGCCGCCAGATGCAAACGGATCGCCGCTCAGGATGGCGCGGCGCGCATTTGCTCCAGTTGCGCTGGTGTTGTCGGGTGAAACAGTGAACGGATTGCCAGTCAGCGCATAGAAGGCAAGGTCCGCCGACCATCCACCAACCAGCTGATTCACAAGTCCGCCGTGATTCAGAAATCTTTGGCCCTGGCCGAATGGAAGCGCATAGTCTCCTGAGAACGTAAACCGGTGCCGCACATCCCAGTCAGAGTTGGCATATTCAATTCCGATAGGAAAGAGGTTTGCGTTGCGATAGACATTCGTTCCGCCATCGAGTGGCGTCGCGGTGTCATCCAGGGCATGAGCATAGGTGTACGCGGCCAGGAACTGCAGGCCATGGGACACGTGCTTTTCCAGGGTCACTTGCAGCGAGTTATAGTTTCCCACTCCTTCGTACAGGTCGTACTGCGCGCCTCCGAAATTAGGAAACGGACGAATCTTCTGCGAACTGTCGGAGGGGCCGACCAGTCCATAAGGAGCATTCTGGTCCGTCAACGCCTGCAGATGACGCGATACGTTGCCGACATATGCTGTCGTCAGCGTCAGCGTTGGGGTAAACGCATACTGAGTGGAGAGATTGAACTGCTCCGTATACGGCGTTTTCGTCTGCAGCTGCCCGCCCACAAGGCCAGGCGTTGAGAGGTAATTCTGCAAGCCCACGGCGATCGCATCAGAGAATCCCGTATTGAGGCTCAGCCCGTTTGTCGGGCAGGTATTGTTGGAGCAGCCCGGAGACGGGAAGTTCGACGAAAAAGCAAATGGGTAGTTATAGGAAGGATTCGGCGAGCCACCAACGCTTTCCAGGCCGCCGAAGAAAATCCCGTATCCGCCGCGTATGACAAGTTTCGGCGTCGCTTTATAGGCAAATCCAATACGCGGGCTGAAGTTCAGCTTCTGCCCCAGGGCAAGAGAACGGTTTCCGCTATAGACGAGAGAGATATTGTTGCCTGCAATCAGGTTCTGGAAAGTCGGCGCCAGCGTTACGCCGCTTGCTCCCTTGGGCAGGAGATACTGCGCTGTTCCCGAGCCGGGACCGTTGATCGACGTAATGTTCCAGTATGCCTGGTTGTCATTCTGCTCATATGTGGGCTGGTAATAGTCGTAGCGGATACCCAGGTTGAGCGTAAGGTTGGGCATCGCCTTCCAGTCATCCTGGAAATACCCTGAGTAATACCAATGAGCATCGTGTACGCCAAAGAAGTTGGAAACTCCGGCGTTATACATGGAATCAGCCATGAAGTCGGCAACGCCATAGCCGGTAAAGTTTGCATTCGGGTTCGATGTGAAAAATCCATTGTAGGTATAGGACCCATGCGGAGTGATGGGCTGCGTGACCGCCACTCGAATGCTTTGGAGGCTCACGCCTGCTTTGAGCGTGTGCTTGCCCAGCACCTTGGTGAGGTTATCCAGAATCTGGAAGACGTTTTCGTACTCGATCGACGGATAATAACCGGGCGATCCAAAACCGCTGATGCCGCTGACGGATGTGTTGGGCAATCCGCCGTTATTCGCCTGGTAGGGAATGCCGCCCAGTCCCACTTGTGATGCAACATCGGTATTCGCGCTTTGTTGAAGGAACTGCGCATGCGCCCAGTTGTAACCAAAGCGGAACTCATTCACGAGATTTGGATTGAAAATGTGCGTCTCGCTCAGAACGTAATTCTGGCCCATGTTGACCGTGGGACCATCCGACCCATAGCCGCCGCCGTCAAGAACCGGTCCGAATGGGGCCGGGTAGTTTCCACGCAGATTCGAGTTGCTCATGCGGAAAAATGCCTGGTCCTTGGCCGAAGCATTCCAGTCGATGCGCCCGTCCCAGCTGACGGTATTGTTCACGTCATTTGTATTAACGATGTAGTTGTTATAAGTGCGTCCGCCGTTCGCATTGGGCTGCGGATAAAGATTCAGGATGCGCTGAGCAACCGCATTGATCTGGTTTGAGCAGAGGACATTCTGGCGGCCATTGCAGGTCTGCAAAGCCGTTCCGTCTGACCCCGGCTGATAAAGGGTAACTGGAGAGCTCGATCCGGTGAGGCTCGGGCTCAGCAATTCGCTGAAGTCTCCCTGCCGCATCAGAGCGGTCGGCACCGAGTAAGTGCCGGTCGAACCGAAGATGATGCGGGTTGCTTCTACATCGCCAAAGAAGAACAGCTTGTTCGGAATGATCGGACCGCCGATGGTTCCACCGAACTGATTCTGCCGGAACTCCGGCTTCGTGAGAGAAAAGTAATCGCGGGCGTCCAGAGCATCATTTCTCCAGTACTCCCAAAGATTTCCGTGAAGTTTGTTCGTGCCGCTCTTGATGGAAGCGTTGAGCACAGCGCCCGCTGAATGACCAAGCTCAGCGGTGTAATCACTGGTCTGTACTTTGAATTCGGCAAGAGCGTCAGGCGGGGGCTTGACGACGTAAGTGGCTCCGTTCAGAAAGTCGATCAGGTTGGAATTGTTGTCCACTCCGTCCAGAATGAAATTGTTCTGTTCAGCGCGCAGACCGTTTGCGCTGAAGTCTCCATTTCCCTGCCCGCGCGAACCGTTCGACTGGGCGACACCGGCGGAAAGCTGAGCTACAAAGACATAATTGCGACCGTTCAACGGCGTGTTGTTGATGACCTGCGTGCTTATCACCTGTCCTGTGGAGGAATCCTCAGTCTGTAGAAGCTGCGCTGCGCCAGCCTCTACCGTGACGGTCTCTGTCGAGCTGCCCGGCTGAAGCGTCAGGTCCGCCTGCAGGCGCTGGTTAAGGTTCAGCACAATGTCGTTCAACGTGGCTTTTTGAAAATTGGGAGCGCTCGCGCTCACGCTGTAATTGCCAATCTTCACCGGAGAAAAAACATACACCCCGTTTTGATCTGTCTTGCCCGTTAGAACCAGACCGGTATCTTTGCTTGTGAGCGTAATGTCGGCTGATGGAACAATAGCGCCTGTTTGATCGCGCACCGTGCCGGTGACGGTTCCCTGGTCTACCTGGGCAAGCAAACCACGGGCTCCGAACACCAAGCACAGCATCAAAATCGTGCTCGTCAGCATATCGCTGAGCAATGTGCGGCGCTCCTTGCATACGTGTTCATGGCTTCGCAAAATCATAGGTTTCGACTCCCTTTCCTTGCCTGTTAACGGTTACATCTCCCAAAAACAAAATCTTTCGAGAGATCGATTGGCGCTAACCCTCTTCGGAATTTCTTTTCAGGAAAACGTTTCAAAGAACGGGGATGTCGAACAATGATCCATGTCTATGATCGAGAATCAGAAGATTCGATCGTCAACCTGGTCCCTAGTTCTAAACACTTAAATGCGAATTCCAGAGCTCGAACGCAAGCCGTGATCTTGACCGAGCCCAGCATGTGCTTCTTTCTTAAATCATAATGTCATCTTGACATAGTGTTATCTCAAACAAAAGGAAAGTGAAAAAAAACACTGCGAGAAACAATCGAGAAAACAGTCCGGAAACATATTGATTGGGATTCCCACATTGATGGGCCAAAGGTTGTGGAGCGTTAGAAGATAACATTTACTAATGCTTAGAACATCGCCGGCATGAGACTCAATCCAAATGAACGAGTCCCCGCTGAAGGGCATAGATTGTAGCCTGAGTACGATCGCGCGCTCCCATTTTATCGAGTACGGAAGAAACATGAATCCGCACCGTCTTTTCTGCGATGTGCAGTTCGTCGGCAATTTCGCGATTCGACAATCCCTGCGCGATACACGCCAGCACTTCGGATTCGCGCGGTGTTAAATCAACTGCCGGAACACGTTCTGCCAGCCGGTCGAGGGCAATGCGCGGAAGATAGCGAAGGCCGCGGTCCACGCTTTGAATCGCATTCACCAGCTCTTCACCGCTGGCATCCTTCGTCAGGTATGCCATCGCCCCAAAGCGAATGGCACGATAGATATCTTCACTTCCCTGATAGTTGGAAAGAACTACGATGCGCGCTCTGGAATATTCCTCGCGAAGCTTTGTGATCAGCTCAAAGCCGCTCATGCGAGGCAGTCTTAAATCGAGCACAACCACATCGGGCTGAAGCGACCGATACAGCATAAGCCCTTCTTCGGCGTCCGATGCTTCACCGACAACTCGAATCTGCGAATGGCCTGACAAAACAGAATGCAGAGCCATCCTCGCCAGGAAATGGTCCTCGATTAGAAGAACGCGAATTTCTTTCATACACCGATCCAGGGAGTCACATATTGCTGCAACTGTTGTCGTGTAACGTCCTGTAGAGTATTGAACGACACATTCACCGATACTTCCGTTCCCTCATCGTGCGAGCTATGCAGCCGCAGCACACCACCCACTTTCCTAGCCCGCTCTTCCATAACCGGGATCCCGAAGTGTCCAACCTTCAACGAATCGCCACGGAACCCGCTGCCATCGTCGCGGATGGTGAGGTTGAGAGAATTCATCTCGTAACATAAATGAACGGCAATGTGCGAAGGAGATGCATGACGCATCGCATTCGAGACAGCTTCCTGTCCTATGCATACCAGGTGATGTACATACGCAGGCGCCAGAGGTACCTCATCGCCCTCCACTCGGAACGTAATCACAGGCGAATCCCCCGTACCCTGCGAGTGCAGTGAATGCGAGAGGGCATGGGAAAGGATATTGGTCATATATCCTGTATCGCGCAGATCCCAGATAATCCGCCGTGCTTCAGCCTGGCAATGGGCAACCATACTGCGCACAAGCTCGCAGGATTTTGCGGCAGGGGTATCAACCAGAGCGCTGTCGCGGAAAAGTTTCGCGGTCGCTTCAAGCTGCCACGAAATGGCAGCGAACCCCGCCATCAATGTATCGTGGCACTCCCGCGCAATCCGGTTGCGTTCTTCAATGACAACGCCGATCTCCCCTTTAACCATTTGCATACGTTGGCGGAAAAACTGCACTCCCATCGCGGCAGCCAGCAACAGCAATGCGAGATAAAAATACCACGTCTGATAGAAATGGCCTCTATGCACCACGGGGATGGAAGCCGTTGTAGCTCCCCACGCCTCACCGCTGTTTCGCCCCTGCACTTCAAAGCTGTACTTCCCCGGAGGCAAATGACGATATCGCGCGATGCGCGCATGTGTCGTCGTCCAGCCTGCGTCATAGCCATTCAGACGATACCGGAACTCAATTTGCGAAGGATTCGACAAGTGGATCGCATTAAAAAGAAACGTCACATCGGATTGGCCGGCCTCGACTTCGATTCTGCTTCCGCTATGCACGTGCTCCGGATTCAGATCGTCAGCAAATGTCCATGCAAGAGTGGGCATGATGGGATGCGCAGAAAGCGGAGCATTGACAGCGCTTGTCGTATGCGTAAAACCCTTGGTCGTAGCAAACCAAAGCGTTCCATCGGCGGTACGGGCGGAGCCTGGCTGCGATGGACCGCTACATTCGCTGGACGGCATGCCATCGTCGCGCCTGAATAGAATCGGAGCAAGATATGGCTCTCTCCTGTCGGCTACTGTGTGAAGCGTAGAGACAGCAACGCGCACGACGCCGCGTGATGTTCCCAGCCACAAATATCCATTACTGTCTTCAATCGCGCTGTAAACCGGTAGAGCAGGCAATTCGCTTCCGGCGCTTAACGGCTCCGCCTGGTCTCGTCGTAAAACTGCCAGGCCGCCAGCCTTTGTACCAATCCATATATATCCGAGACTGTCTTTTGTGAGTGAAAGCACATGCGGATTGGGAAGATCGGTAATAGGAGAAGAATGACCATCGCGTATGCGGAAAAGACCGCTGCTTGTGCCTACCAACATGGAACCATCTGTGTCTTCCAGCATGGAGGTGATCAGCTTCGCATCGAGAAACAGTGATCGTGGACCTGTTGGCTCACCGCGAGTGAAATAGAGAAGGCCATTGTATGTCCCGACCCACAGGCCTGCATTGTGGTCTACGAGAAGCGAGCTGATCGCATTGCCCGGAGACTCCGTGCCGAGAAGATAGTGCTGGAAGGCGTGCCCGTCATACTGATAGATACCGTTGAACCACGTACCAATCCAAAGCTGCCTGTGTTGGTTCTCTGCGAATGCGCGAATATGTGTTGCCAACGGCATACCGGGAGGCGTCATATCAATGAGCTTTCCATCATGAATGCGGTAAAGCCCCTTATCCCATGTACCGAGCCATAAATTGTTATGACTGTCTGAGAACACAGCCCCAACATAAGTAGCGGGAAATCCTTCGGCTTCTCCATACGGAGCGAATGCCGCCTTGCGCCATCGGCTGAGTCCTCCAGCAAACGTACCTACCCAGAGATTCTGTTCGTTATCGATGAACAGCGAGCGGACCGTATCGTCAGGCAGACCATTGCGCGAGGACCAGGATGCTACGCCATCTTTGCCGATTCGCACAATGCCGCTATGGCGCGTACCTACCCAGAGATTCCCCTGGGCATCGCCCAGAAACACCGTGACCGGGCTCTGAATATGGGCAGCAACAACTTCGTCATATCCTGTTCCTTCTGGACGAGGCACCAGCTGGATGACGCGGTTCCCTGTCCCCACCCAGAGGCGATGTTGAGGATCACGGTAGACAGCCACTGGCTTTTCTGATGCGGCATCATGCAACACATATGGCTTTGTCTTGTCGTCTCTTAAATCGAAGAGCCCATTAGATGTGATAAAGAAAATGCCGCCGCGATTATCTTCGGCAAAGGGAGCGATGATGTCGCCGGAAATCATGCCGGCTTCCTCAAAGGTATCCAAATGTCCATCGTGATAGCGCTCGACACCATTCTGCGTAGCGATCCAGAGCGCCCCCGCGGAATCCTGGTAAAGCATCCGCACCCGCTCGTTCATGTGGCCGGCAAGCTCGCTGATATTGTTCGGAGTGCCTGAGCCGCTGTATTGCAACACGCCGCGCCCATCTGTGCCGATCCAGAGATTGCCGTCGCGCCCGATCAGCACTGCATTAACGGCCTCTCCATCTGTTTCTCCCGGGATGACGAAGCTTTGGAAATGCAGGCCATCGAAGGTGGTCAAGCCTAAAGCAGTCGCAAGCAGCAGAGGGCCTCCAGGCTGCTGTGCGATCATGCGAATGCTATTTGCAGGCAGGCCATCTTCGACCTGCCAGTATTGTTTCTGATATTCAGAAAGCCGGAAGCTCGTCTGTGCAAGCGCCTCGTTTGCCGCGGCACACAGGGCTGCAAACAGCCCCAGCAACACAAAGAGCTTTCCAGAACGCAGGCAGCCAAACTTGAGCGGACATCGGGCAGAATAAGTCATGCCATGAGTGGATATTCATTACGGCATCACAAACAGGCAGGAGTTGTAAAGAATACCTAAAAAGCACTTATCGGCCGCATTAAGTTTGTCGATGCTCTCTTGCCTACTACGTTACCTCCAAAGGACGTTCGGGATGGACAACCAGCCAACAGAGAGCGCCGATTAAAGCAAGCGCAGCCGCAGCTCCGAATGAACTGGTCCAGCCGAATTTCTGTGCAATCCATGGCGTGAGGGAGGCCGTCACAGCCCCACCAATCTGCCCACCCATATTCACAATGCTGGAAAAAACGCCGGAGCTACGCCCTGCAATATCAACCGAAACGGAAAAAAACGAGCTCTGCGAAAGATACAACATCCCCGCGCCTCCTGCCAGGATCAGACCTGCAAGGCTGGGGCTATGGACTTGCGAGCCGAAAATGAGAAAGATGGCGGTCAGGAAAAGAGCTACAGAGGCAAGCACACATCTTCCCACCCGAAGGCCATACCGTTTCGTGAGGCGGTCGCTCAATGCCCCACCGGCAAGACAGAATACTGTCATAGAGAGAAATGGCAACATAGAATAACGCGCGCTTGCTTTGAGATCGAATCCGCGTACCTGTGCCATATAGAGAAAGAACCAGCTGAAAAAAATCCAGGCTATATATCCGAATCCGAAATATCCAACCATCAGGGCAGCAAGGTCGCGCCGGTGGAAAATTGCGCTCCAGGAAATACCCGCTTTATCCGTTTTTCGATCACCAGCCTGTGCCGGCGTCGCATGCACCTGGTAAGCTTCAAGGCCGCTTTGAATCTTTTGCAGCTCTGAAGCGGATACAGCCGGATGCTCTTCCGGCGTGTCTCTTGATGCGTACCACCATACGACTCCAGCAAGACACCCAATGATGGCACTGAACCAGAATGCGGCCCGCCATCCATGGTTTGTGATGAGCCACGTCAGGAGCGGAGGAGTAAGGCCACTTCCTGCGCCTACGCCGGCAAAGATCAGCCCGTTCACGAAGCCGCGCTCCTGCTGTGGAATCCAGCGCGCAACAAACTGGTTTGCACCCGGATATACAATCGATTCACCTGCGCCAAGGGCGAAACGGATCGCAATCAGGACTGCAACCGCATGCGACATATCGGCAGGCAGCAGTGCGGTAAGTTCTGTAACTGCTCCCCACCACAAAACACCAAGTGCCAGTACACGCCTGGGACCAAAACGAGCGGCGAGCCATCCGGCTGGTATCTGGAATCCGGCATAACCGACAAGAAAAGCAGAAAAAATCCAGCCGAGGTGCTGGTTCCCCAGCCCATACTCCGAACTGATTTGCAGCCCCGCGATCGAGATATTTGTACGATCCAAAAAGGCAACACCACTAAGAACGAAGAGCAGGAACGAGAGAAAAAAACGTACCTGCGTACGAGACTCAGAAGACATCTATCCTCCGTGGGAAAACGACACCGCTTCCCGAAATCACAATTCGATACAGCAAGTTATTTCTTACTGTGCATTCAGGCCATCAATCAGGCCATTTCGATAAGCGCGATTCGCCGGCAGGCATCCCAGAAGCGTTCCTGCCAGTACTACCATGCAGGCATACAAGGACACTCGCCATGAAAAACCCACCATCGCCAGAGGGATTCCAAAGCGCATCTCGATAGGAGCACGAACAACCCAGAGCAATCCAAATGCTGCTGCAAGACCCAGTGCGGCTCCCGCC
This sequence comes from Acidobacterium sp. FHG110202_01, assembly GCF_059115305.1. Lineage (NCBI taxonomy): Bacteria > Pseudomonadati > Acidobacteriota > Terriglobia > Terriglobales > Acidobacteriaceae > Acidobacterium > Acidobacterium sp. FHG110202_01. Next base: position 370,274 of record NZ_JBZYWJ010000007.1, on the reverse strand, counting down.
ACGCTGATAAGTGTTGACTCCAGCACAAATAAGATAAAAATCTGCCAGACATGAAATCCGTTGGCACGAAGGATGGCAACTTCGCGCCTGCGCTCGTTCAATGCTGCATAAAGTGTAATCAGCAGCGCCAGCAGTCCAACAACCAGTACCGCTCCACTCACGACAGAGAGAGCCATATCAGCATAGCCAAGCAGCCCCCACAATTCCTGCAGTGTTCTGGCCGGAATGATTGCTGTCAAAGGCTCCTGGAGATAGGCATTGACCTCTCGCTGCAGTTGCTGAGTATCCACCTGGGACCGCGTACGAATCAGGAACGCACCGATGTTCTTGATATGCAGATCTTCCTTGCGGATCGCCGCCGGTGTGATCTGAGTGCTGTCCGTTGGCTCCAGATGCATTGCCTGATTGCCATACAAAGTGATGTAGACGGCCCGGTCTACGGGCGTTTCTGTACGCGCCAGGATACCTGTGACGGTAAAAGGTCTGCCGGCACCTTCCCGCGAACTGATTCCCTTTAGGTCATAACTGAAAATAATTTTTGAGCCAACGTGATAGCCGAGACGCTTTGCTACTTCGCTCCCAATCGCAGCATCAAAGATGCCCTCAGGACGTGAGCCGCCGGCAAACTCAATTGCTCGATCGTGGTGATAACGGTAGTGTTCATAGAAATTGCCATCTGTAGCCATTACACGATAGCCATGGTGACTTCCAGCCATGGAAAACGGAATGGTCCATTGAACCGCGGGGTGATCGCGGAAATGTTCATAGGAGGCAAAAGACAAATCATTAGTAAGGACACCTGCATGAAAAACAGCATACAGTAGCAGAGGCAGTGAGCCTCCGCGCGCTCCTACTACAAGATCCGTCTGGCTAAGCGTGCAGGCAAAGCCCTGCTGCGCAGCCTGGCGAACCCGATCTATTCCAGTGAGCAGCAGCACGCTCAATGCAATGGAAAAGACAGTGAGGATCGTTGCTGTTTTTCGGCTCTTCAAGGAGAGAAAAGCCAGCCGCAACAGGACTAGCATAAGACCGCCTGATTGATCTCGGCTACGGATATATGGCGTCCAAAAGTTGACGTCAGCAAAGTATCGTGACTGGCAAAGATCAGCGTGGATCGCGCCTCATCGCAAACTTCTACCAGAAGGCGAAGAAAGCTCTCTTGTCGATCATGATCGAGAGAAGAGGCCGGCTCATCCGCGATAACCAGATGAGGCGCACCAATCACAGCACGAGCCACGGCAACCAGCTGCTGCTGCCCCATGGTCAGCCTTGTCACCGGCTTGTGCAGAAAACTTTCCATATCAAGCCGTCCGGCAATGCGCGAAATCTCTCCGTCAAGCGTGGATGCGGTAATCCGCTTCATCCGCTTCGCGTGTACATAGCAAGGAAGTGCGATATTTTCACGAACGGAGAGATAAGGAATCAGATTGCAGCCTTGAAAAAGATATCCCATCTCCGCGCCTCGAAGACGGTCTCTTGCAGAAGCAGATAATCGGCTCATGTTCCTGCCCAGAACCCGGATATTCCCTCCATCCGCTCGCAGAACTCCGGCGACGAGTTCCAGCAGGGTCGTCTTGCCGCTTCCGCTGGGGCCATGAAGAAAGACCCGCTCTCCTTCGTCGATTTGCAGTTCATCGATCTGGAGAAGTGGAGGACTCTGGTTGTAAGAAAATGTCACGCCCTGCAAATGAACCGCTGGCAATCATTGCTCCACGTAAAGTTTGACGAGACCTTTCGTCGCAGCCGTAAGACATCAGACCGCATCGCCCATCTCCCTTGAGATACGTTCCGCCTTATTTCACCGGATACTGAAAACTCAAAATTAGAGATGGGTGGACCTGTTGTCATCAGCCCGCTGTCTCTCTGAAATATAGGTCAAATAACCTAGGTCCAGGAAACTCCTCGTAGTTATAAAGAAGTCCAAAGAAAACGAAACCTGCTTCTAGGTCATTTGTCCTGCATAAATCCCGTATTACAGCCTGATGACAGGCGAGATTCTCTGTTATTCAATCCTCTCCATAAATTATTCAGACTGTAATGGCGTTTTCTTTAGCAGGAAAAAACGGTAAAAGCACGCACTATGAACGCGTCCGGCCTACGTGCGCTTGTTAACTTCTAGCCGCACATCCTGCTTTTGACAACTCCAGGATTTCCAGGAGCCCACCGTGAAAAGATTCCTTATCTCCGGTCTACTGCTGCTATGTAGTTCCTCGATGCTCTATGCTCAGATAGCCAATAACACTGCTCTAGTCGGGACCATTACCGATCAAGGCGGCAATGTGGTGCCGAACGCGAAAGTTACCGGCACCAATGTCGAGACTAAGGTCGACTACACCGGCACGACCAATGCGGAAGGATATTATTCGATTCCGTACGTGAACCCGGGGACGTACAACCTGACAGTAGAGGCATCCGGCTTTTCGAAAACTACTGCTCAAGGTGTGAACGTTACAATTAACGCTTCCGCCCGCACGGATGTTGTTCTGAAAGTAGGCTCGCTTGTTTCCGAAGTCAGTGTTTCGGCAAATACGCCCGCGATCTCAACTGATGACGCGCTTCTCGGTGAGACGATCGAATCCAAGCAGGTGCATGATCTGCCGCTGAATGGCCGCCAGGCACTCTTTCTCGCAGCAACGACTTCGAACATCGTCATCAGCGGCACCGCGCTTACTGGAGTTCCTCCCGGCAACCGGGCAAGCGGCGCAGGCACTCGCAACGTCAACAACAGCATTTCGCTGGATGGTATATCAGTGGTCAACAATCTGACCTCAACCGCCGCCTTGACTCCTAACCCTGATGCGCTCGATTCGGTTCAGACGCAGAATGGCAACTACACCGCACAGTACGGTGATTACATAGGCGTCCATATCAACATGGTTACGAAAACCGGCGGCAACCAATTTCATGGGACCGTCTACGATTACCTGCAAAACGACGCGCTCAATTCCCGCCCCTTCGGCTCTCTGCCATCAACGCCTAAGAGCCAAGTCCGCTTCAACCAGTTTGGCGGCATGGTTACAGGTCCGATTGTCAGGAATAAAGCTTTCTTTCTTGGTTCCTACGAAGGAATCCGCCAGAGCAATGCCTCGCTCATGCAGGGTCAGGTCCTTACAGCAAAGGAACGCACCGGCGACTTCTCGGAGCTCCTGATTCCTGGTTTTGCCGGAGCGAATCCGATCCAGCTTGTCGACCCGACAACACGGCAACCAATTCCCGGTAATCGTCTCGATCTTGCAGGATATACGCCATCGCCTCAGGCACAGAAAGTCATGCAGTATCTGGCGCTGCCGACTGTCAACACTTTTCTTGCAAATAACTTTGTGGGCAACGTGCCCGCCGATCTGACGTACAATTCAACCCTCGACCGCGTGGACTACAACCCCACCGAACAGATTCGGCTCTTTGGCCGCTTCTCCTGGCAAAAAATGAACAGCGTCAGCGGCGCGATCAACCCTTCCAGCAACTCTTACAGCCCTAACATTTTCCGCAACGGCGTTTTTGGGTATACGCACATACTCTCATCGAGCATGGTCAACGATCTTCGGCTCGGCTTCAATACTGTGAGCACGAACTTCTTTAATTACTTTGCTCAGAATGGCATCAAGGATGCCGGTTCATCGCTGGGAATTCCCGGCTTTACGGCAGACGTGGACAATAACAATCCAGGTCTGCCCACGATCAATATCACCAACTATCAAGGCACAGCCGGCGAAGATGGCACGAACTGGCTACAGGACGATCGCACTTTGACCGCCTATGACCAGTTCTCCTGGACCAGAAACCGCCATACGATTACAGCCGGCGTCAGTTTCCGCAGATTATCCATTGGCCGGGCCGCGCAAAACGGACCGCGTGGAACTTTTACGTTCAGCGGACAATATACCAACGATGCAGCAGCAGACTTCTTCCTCGGTGATGCGATCTCCGACATCACACCGTACTTCCAGGTCAAAGGTGAAATCTATCAGTTCCGCGACGGCTTTTTCGTCCAGGACAACTGGCAGGTGTCGCAGAAGCTCACACTGCAATATGGCGTTCGTTACGAACTGCCGCAGGTTGCCAAGAGCCTCAACGGAGTTGGACGCAAGCTGAATCCGACGGAGACGGCGCTCTTCCCTGCTCAGGGCGGCACCAATGCCCAAAATGCGCAGGATTTTCCAGGGTTCGCATTCACTGATCCCAACCACACCGATATTGCGCCGCGTCTCGGATTCGCTTATCGAGCAACTGACAAAACAGTTGTCCGCGGCGGAGGCGGCATTTACTACAATGCGAACCACCTGAATTCCTATACCCTGTCTTCCACAAACTATCCCTATTCTGCATCTGTTTCTTACAGCGGAGTATCTCCTGCAGTTGGCAATGTGCCCAACGTGACGTTCTCCAATCCCACTCCCGGAGCGGGCGCTGTTTCCCCGGTTGCCGGGACTCCCGGAACCTATGTGAGTGCTTTCACTGAGAATCCTCACCTGCCTCCGGCAACCATGTATCAATGGAATCTGGATGTGGGTCAGGAAGTCTGGAAGAATGCGGGCTTTGAACTTCAATACCTGGGATCGCATACCATCCATTTAGATGAAAGTTACTACGACAACCAGCCTGAACCCGGCGTAGGCAACCAGTCTTTGTCTGTGAACGCGCGCCGGCCAAATCAACTCTTCGGTCAGATTCGCCGTATTGAAAATAACGGCATCGCCACATATAACGGACTAACGGTCATTCTCCGCCAGCGCTTGAATCACGGCCTTACGGGAACCGCCAGCTATACCTGGGCACATGCGTTAGATACTTCGGATAGCTCCAATGATGGCGGCAGCGCCATGTGGCAGGGGCATCTTAAGATGGATTACGGCAACTCAAACAGTGATGTCCGCAACAGGTTCGTTGCGACCCTTGCCTATGAACTGCCTAAGTTCACTATCCATAACGCTCTTGTTTCGGGAGCGCTGAACGGCTGGCAGATGAACGCCATCCTCGATCTCCGTACCGGCACTCCCGTCAACGTAACTTATTCCGGTGACCGGCTGAACGTCGGCGTGCCCGGATCACCGCAGCGACCCAACTTTGTACATGCTGGAAGAAGCACCTGCACGAAGGGCTTTCTGTTCTCGCACGGGCTCGCGGCTTCCTGCCTTGACAGCACAGCGTATTCCCTGCCGGCTCTCAACTCCACCTACGGAAACGTGCACCGCAACGATATCTATGGGCCGAGACAGGTTGCCCAGAACAGCGCTTCTCTCTTCAAAAGCTTCAAGCTATGGGAAGACGTTGCCTTTCAGTTCCGCGCAGAAGCCTTCAACGTCTTCAACCACGCCAACCTCAATAATCCGAACTCGACCTTCGGATCATCGAGCTTCGGAACAATCACAGGCACTGGATCCCGTACTCTTCAATTTGCCGGCAAGATCAACTTCTAACCGGCAAATGATGTATCCATCAGCAGGCTTTCAGCCCCATATAACTCTCGGGGGCTGAAAGCGTCTGTGCGCCACAAGTCAATGAAGTATTACCCGTAGTGAGATCATTAAAGGAGAGCTTCCATGGAGATCAGTACCCGACGCAGTTTTTTCGGCAGGATCATCACCCTGGCAGCTGCCCTACCGGGCATGCCGAAGCTTCTTGCGCAGCAGGCTCAGGCTCCTCCGCCGACGCAGCCCAAGGACAGGCCTCAGCGCACCAATCATGTGCACGACGGCATCTACTACTTCTCAGGCACAGGCTCGAACGATGGTTATCCCAAGGACGACCATGTCTTCGTAACCGATCCTTTTGAAAAACATGTAACCCGCACGATGGATGCGCTGAAGAAGTCAGTCGAGCGCGCCGGCTGCACTATGGACAGCATCATCCATCTGCAGGTCTTTCTCTGTCTGCCTCTGGCCGATGGCGTCCCAATGCCAATGGGCAATGCACGATTTGACGCCCACAAAGCACAGTACGATACATTGAATAAAATTTATGGTACATATTTCAGTCCCGGAAAGGCGCCGTCTCGCGCCTGCATGGCCCTGGAATGGATTCCCGGCGACTCTTTGATCGAAATCGTCGGCAGCGCTCTGGTTGTCAATCCATCTTCGTCTTCCGCAGGCGAATAACTCGAAGTCTCGAAATAAGGAGCAACGCATGAACTTGAAATCTCGTTGGAATCGCAGATCATTCCTATCCATGCTGGGCCTCACCGGAGGCAGCTTGCTTGCTCCTGCAAAATTGAACGCGTTGGGCCTCTTCAGCAAAAAGGCAAAAGCGGCTGCCCCTTCCCTCGACGGCAGCCCCATTGTGCCCATTACCACTGGTCTTGGCTCCACTGGCGATGTTTATGCCGAACTCGGAGTGAAACCTCTCGTCAATATCAATGGCACCATCACCGTCATGGGCGGATCGTTGATGAAGCCGGAGGTCATGGAGCTCATCCGCATGGGCAACGAACACTTCGTCATGATCGATGAGTTGGAAATTGCCGCGGGAAAGTTCATCGCGAAGCTGTGTAAATCACCCTCAGGATATACCGGCCTGGTGACAGCAGGTGCTGCTGCGGCTCTTGTCGTAGGTTACTCCGGCATGATGACCGAGGATCTCGAGCCCCGCATGAGAGATATTCCTGATGTAAGCAAGTTCCCGCGCAACGAAGTCATTATCCAGAAAAGCCATCGCTATCCCTTCGACCATCAGATTCGTCAGACCGGCGCAAAACTGGTTGAAGTGGAAACTCGGGAAGAGATGATCGCCGCGATCAATCCAAAAACAATAGCAATCCACTTCACCAATATCCTGTCCGACAAAGGCAAGGTCAGTGGCCCTGAAACCATAGCCATAGCGAGGGAACATAACCTCTATACATTCAATGATGCTTCCGCAGATGTGCCTCCGGTAGAACGCCTCTGGACATATCCGCAAATGGGCTTCGACCTGGTCACTTTCAGTGGCGGCAAAGCCGTCTGCGGCCCTCAGGCAGCAGGCATCCTGATCGGCAAAGAAGATCTGATTCACTATGCATTGCTCAATATGAGCCCGCAGGAAGACCGCATTGGACGCTGCTGCAAGGTCGGCAAGGAAACCATCTTCGGCATGCTTAAAGCTCTTGAGATTTTCGTCAATCAGGATTACGACGCAACGCTGAAAATGTATGATGAGCGAGCACAGGTCATCACGAATGCGGTTGAAAAGTTCGGCGTTACTGCTCGCCCACGGGAATTTAATCCTCAGGCATTGGGTAATGTGACGCCCCACTACAGCTGGCAGATCGATCCCTCCAAGCTCCCAATTACCGCAGCAGAAGTCATGCAGCAGCTAGCTAATACGCAACCTATCGGGATCGGCAGTATGGGAGCTGGCGTAGGTGGAATGCGCGGGCGCGATCCCGAAAAACCGGCTGACACTCCCCGCGGAGGCCATAATCGAGAGGCGAAAGATCCGCACACATTTGGCTTTGCCGTCTGGCAACTCAAGGATGGCGAAGAGAAGCTGATTGCGGAACGCCTCACTGAGATTTTTAGCGCAGCTAAGAATGCCTAGACTTCTCCTTACAGTCAATTTCTTGATGGGTAGCTGGGGAACAAAGCCACACCCCTCAACGCTACGACACAAACTATCCGCAATATTTCAACGCAACGAGTTCATCAATCTGCTTCAGTCCTGGTTTGTTTGATTGTGATAGTGATTCAACCAGACGGGCGGGCTAGAGTTACAAGCTCCTGACCGATCAATGGCAAAGCTGAGAAATCTACATCTCAAAAGATTCATCTTCTGGTACAACAGAACTCGAAGCATAGACACGTGCCTATCAAATTCCATTCGGCCACATTGTTATTAGCGATTGATCTGGTTGGTACCTTTGTTTTTGCAGTAGAAGGTGCTATGACTGCGACCCAGGCCAGTCTCGACATTCTGGGACTTATGGTGCTGGCTTTTGTCACGGCTCTCGGCGGCGGAATCATCCGCGATGTGCTGATTGGCGCGGTCCCACCTAACTCTATCCGGGACTGGCGCTATCCGATCACGGCATTCGCCGGGGCGGCGCTCGTCTTCTTTCAGGCAAGCATAGTCAGCCACTTCTCGCCATCAGTGTTAATCACTCTCGATGCTGCAGGACTCGCCCTCTTTGCTGTTGCCGGGGCAGCTAAAGCGCTCGATTTCGGCATTCACCCATTCTTAGCCATCCTTATGGGAGGCGTTACAGGGGTAGGCGGGGGTACAATGCGCGACGTGCTGCTGGCGCAAGTCCCTAACGTTCTCCGCGCCGACGTGTATGCAGCAGCAGCGCTGGCCGGCGCTGCCGTTATGGTTCTAGCTCTTGAATTGAAGACTCGCCCTGCCTTTGCGACCCCGGCTGGAATTGCAGCATGCTTCTTTCTGCGTATGGTAGCCGTATGGAGGCACTGGAATCTGCCGCGAGTCATGAACCATTAGCTTGACAGTCGACCTATTTTAGAAGCGAACTGGATACAGTCATACTATTTCCACTCACCTCGATAATGCACTCGTTTGCTATGCGGCGGATCCAGGTAACTGCTATGCACCCGAAGATGCATATATTCCTGGCACCCCCGTCTCCGGAAGTTCGAATCTCAACGAGTTATAACGAGTTATATTGAAGGACTTTTGGTGGACCTGATCGGGATCGAACCGATGACCTCTTCCATGCCATGGAAGCGCGCTCCCAGCTGCGCCACAGGCCCACTTAAATGAGGACTTCTTTTATTGTCTTTTACAGCGCGAGTTTCGTCAAACCTTCGTGGAAATTCACTTCACTTACGCTATTTTGTTAAAATCCTGCAACCCAGCTAAATCACCTCGCATCGGGAACTTATATGCCCTTTTTTGAACGTTGCTTTTTGGGGCGTGCATCCTGTATAGGATTGCTTGCCGTTTCCTTAGCATCTGTACCAGTTGCGAATTGTCAGACAGCAGCACCTGCAGCACAGACTCCCACTCAGACTGCACCGCCCGCACCCAAACCCTCCGACATCCTGCATCCTGCACTCAGCCAGGTGAGCCAGGCCGTCGGCAGTCTGAACATTGCACGCTGGAAAGCTCCGAATGAAGTTAAAGCGGCGACGCAGCAGAATGCGGACTCGATCCAGCGCGATCTGAATTCCACCCTGCCCGGTCTGCTCAGCCAGGCTGATGCTAATACGGGACTCGTTTCGGCGACTTTTCCGGTTTACCGGAACATCGACGCGCTCTACGATGTGCTGCTGCGTGTTTCTCAGACGGCAAACCTTGCTGCTCCAGAGAACGAAGCGACAAACATCCTTTCTGCGCTGAACCAGCTGGAGTCGGCGCGCGCGCAGCTCGGTGATTCGATTGTTTCCAGCTCGAAGAATACAGAGACCCGGGTCGTTTCGCTGCAGACCGCGCTCCAGAAAGCAGCTTCGACACCGCCTCCTCCTGCGAAGCCTGTAGTCGTGGACAATGGTCCGGCCAGGTCGACAACTACACCTCATCGCAAAAAGAAGCCGGCAACTCCGGCTAATACGAATCAACCGCAGCAGCAGCCGACGAATCAGCAGCAACCGCAACAACAGCCGCACTAGGCAAGACTATTCGGCACGGAGCGCTTCCACTGGATCAACCGCAGCGGTGCGGCGCGAGGGCACATAGCTCGCAAGCGCCGCGGCTGCGGCCAGTCCGAAGCATACGGCGATGTATGTGACGGGGTCGGCTGCGCTGACGTGGAAGAGCAGCGACGTCAGCAGGCGCGTCGCTGCCAGCGCCACAACCAGCCCGCATGCCATGCCGATTCCGGTCAGAATCAGCCCCTGCCGCACGAACATGCCGGTGATGTCTTTCCGCTGCGCGCCCAGGGCGATGCGGATGCCAATCTCTCTTGTCCGCTGCGAAACCGAGTAAGCGATCACGCCATAGAGGCCGACTGCGCCGAGCAGCAACGCCATGGCGCCTGCAATGGCGAGCATCACCAGCGTGAACGAAGTGCGCGACATCGATTTGTTGTAGAAGTAATCGAGCGTGCGGATTCTCTCAACCGGCAGGTTGGAATCGACCGACCACACTGCCTGACGCACTTCCTTCATCAGGCCCTCAGAACCGGCGCGCGGCGTGCGGATGGCATAGACCAGCGTGCGGTTCACTTTCACCATGTCCGACTCGAAGCGGTTCACGAAGAGAGGCCAGTAGGCAATCGTGGGCGCGTTCTTGTTCATGCCGTCGTCGTGAATATCGCCGGCAACGCCGACGATTTCCCGCCAGTCATCCTTCGAGCTGACACGAATCCGTTTGCCCAGAGCGCTTGATGGAGTGTGCCAGTACTCACGAGCGAAGTTCTCGGAGACGATGGCGACCGGCAGCCGCTCGTAGTTGTCGGTCCAGGTGAAATCACGACCGGCGACCAGCGGGATGCCGAGGGTGTGGAAGAGTCCGGGAGAGACAAATTTGAAGCGGCGCAGCGGAGGCATCTCGCCGTCGGCGTAGTTCTTGTCCTGCGCGAATACCGGGTCGTTCCAGCTGCCTCCGTCGATGGGGACGGAGATAGCCATCCCTACGCTTGAGACGCCTTGAATGGCGGTGATCTTGTCCATAATCGCCTGCTGCATGCGGACTACTTTTTCGTTGTCCGGGACTTCGGCTTCCGGGATGGTGAGGCGGAAGGTCTGGACCTGGGCCGGCTCAGTGAATCCGGGATTGACATGCATCAGGGCGCGGAAGGTGCGGATCATCAGTCCGGCGCAGATGAGCAGGACGAAGGCCAGTCCTACCTGAATCACCACCAGGATGTTGCGCGTGCGGTGGCGCTCTCTTCCCTGGCTGGAGCTGCGGCCTCCTTCCCTGAGGCCGGTCCCCATGTGTGAGCCTGCGTACCTTAATACAGGGATGAGGCCGGCGAGCAGGCTGGCCAGCAGCGAGACTCCGAGCGCGAAGACCAGCACCAGAGGGTTGATTCCGATATCGGCAACGCGCGGCAGGCCGGATGGAGCCACTACGACGAGAAGATGCAGGGCGCCGTAGGCAATGGCCAGACCGAGAATGCCGCCGAGCAGTCCGATCACAATGCTCTCGATGAGCAAATCAGCACTGATGCGCCCGGGGCCGGCACCCAGTGCGGAGCGGATGGCAAGCTCCTGCTGGCGGCCTTCGGCACGGACCAGCAGCAGATTGGCTGCGTTGGCGCAGGCGATGAGCAGCACCATGCCGATGCTGCCCATCAGAATCCATAGAAGCTTGTCGGCGTCGCCGACCACGTCCTGCATGAGCGGGCGCACCTTCGGGGCCATGCGCGCCTTCTTGAAAAGCTCGACGCTGAAGCCTTCCGGTGCGGCGAAGCTCGTCCAGACAGTGGGGATCATCCGGGATACATCGGCGTTGGCGGCTTTGAGGGTGACTCCGGGCTTGAGGCGAGCGATGCCCTCATAGCTGAACTGGCCGAGCGTCGTCTTGTTGCGGTCAAGGCGGATGGGCAGGAAGAGGGCCCTCTCCTCCCAGTCGAGGAAGTGAAAGCTTTTGGGCATGACGCCGATGATCTGGCGCGGCTTGCCATCGATGGTGAGGGTACGGCCCACAACGGAACGGTCAGAGCCGAACTTCCGCTGCCAGTAGCCGTAGCTCAGGATGACGGTCTCCTGGCTGCCGGGCGTGTCGTCGGCGTGGTTGAAGAGGCGGCCGAGCATGGGCGCGACGCCGAGGACGGGCAGAAGGCCGTCGGTTACGTCGAGTGCGAGGACCTGTTCGGGCTCCCCTGACCCGGTAACGCTGACCGAATCTCCTTCATAGAGACCGATATCACGGAAGGTACGGTTCTGGTCGCGGTAGATGAAGTAGTTGGCCGGCGCCATGTTGACGTCGTCGAGGTTGAGGCCGGGAGCGGTGTGCCAGACGCCGACCAGCTCTTCCGGGTGGGGGTATGGGAGGGGCTTGAGGAGCACGCCGTCGACCACGCTGAAGACCGCGGTATTGGCTCCGATGCCGACGGCCAGGGTGATGAGGGTGATGGCGGTGAAGAGAGGCGCGCGCCACAGGCGGCGCAAAACCTGCCGGAACTGACCTCTGAGTGCTTCCATGGGGCCAGATACGCAGGGGAGGTGCCACTGGTTCCCTGGTACCCCCCTCCCCCCTATGTAGCACTTCGTTTTGTTTGTTTTCAATGACTTACGAGGGGATTACCCCCCGCTAAGTGATTGATTCTTCTATTGCTTGTGCACTACTCCAGTGTTTTCATATATTTAGCGGGGGGTCTGTTTTCTGGTTACCCCTGGAACGGAATACAGGGTGCAGCGCTCAGGGCACCAGAAGCACGAAAGCCCGCCTCATGGCGGGCTTTTCTTTACTTCCTATATTTAGTTTAGCAATTTTGGGCGTAATACTATGCCAACTTTTTTTGGATTGTATTTGGTTTGGATTGTTTGGGTTAGGTGGATTTTAGGGGCATAGAGGGGCTTGACAGTGCTTTGGGATGGGTCTTTAGGGGAACATTGCGAGCAGTCATATTGGAGCGAACGGCGTTTGCGAGGACTAAATCGTCTGCGTTGACTCCTGCATACGCTCGACAAGTGCATTGCCGTGTAGGCGGCCATTGAAAAATTGCTAACGATAAACGACTCTTGTAACTATCAAACAAAGACCTGCCGCAAGAAATGCTCCATTTGATTTAGATTCTTCTTCTGTTCACTATCTAGCGGATCAGGTCCGAAGTGCATTACCTCATTTCGGACATCGCGAATTTCGAGAAGCCTCTTTAGAAATTCCGTCTTGTGAATTGCTAATTCGAGCCGGTTCCATACTTCCTCGCGCTCCAATAGTCTAATATTTTCTCCAAAGGTCAATAGCCCAGGGTCAGATTCCGACCTCGCCTTTGAATGTACCTCGAGGTTTGCGAGGTCCGAAGGGGTCACTTTGGGATGGAGTTTATTACGTATGAGCATTTCGATTGTGCGCAGACACATGAACGCATACGAAAGTGTACTGAGTTCCGCGGCAAAATCTGTGGCCGTTACGATTCCCGTAATTATCTTGTTTTTTGATCTGGCCAAAACATAGCCGTAAGTTTCAATGGTTGGCAATGCGTCAAAGAGGGAAGCATCCGCATCGATCACTTGAGCATCGATTCGACAATCCGCGACCGTGCTTGGTTTGGATGAGAGCATTGAATGCTTGGCGATGGATTCCCACGTAATCATCCCGCGGACTTCTCGCTGGCCCTGCATGATGGCGAGCTGAGAGTATCCTTCGAAGCTCATCAGAGTAGTCGCCATCGAGAGAGGTTCTGTGGGTAGGACGCTCACAACTCCGCGATTTGCGGAAGGAACACTGGAGATACGGATAACGGCATCGATCGGTGGTGCAACCGTTACCTCAATGACTCCGGCATCTCCTGCAGGAGAATTGAGCACTTCCGCCACGGGTGCCACCGATTTGTCCGCTGTTGATTCCTCCTCCTCCGAAAAATCTACTGGATCAATACCTTGTTCTATGTCATCAGTCAGAGAATTATTTAAGTCGCCGCTCGGAAGATTGTCGCCGACCGTCAGGCTAATCGAATCCGTGTCCTCGTTACTTAGCTTGATCGCGACCAGAGCATCAATCCAGACAGATTGGAAATCCGGCACCGTTTTAAGTCCATTCACCTCGAATTTATCGCTAATGCGGCGCATTATGGCAAAACCGCGACGTTCAGCGCCTTCCATTGCCAAAATGCGACGAACGCGAACTCGGTTGATAGACTTCCCATCCGTGAGTCGCTGCTTCCAGTATTTAATTGCGTTATCAAGATTCACGGAATCACGATAACATGGTCGGCCCGGGACAATTGGGAGGCACTGCACTCCTCGCGATTAGTTCCAAATTGCCAACACTCATCGAGTCAGCGACTAGTAGTGCGAAGGCGGCTTTCGCCCAATAATGAAAGTTGTATTGTGTCGACTAAAGTGCTCAAACCTGAATGCTGATTCCGCAATAACAAGTCGAATTATTTGGGTTGTTATTGAGCCGATACTTTACTGGAAGCTTCGAAAAACCCGGGGCTAAAGCCCCTTTCTCTGCTGCTGTTTTTCACCGGCCTGAAGGCCGGTGCTTCTACCCTTTTTTGAAATCCAACCCCACATCTTTGCGAGATGCTGGGTCCACTTTGGAGATGGGAGATTTGTGGTTCCCACCCTATCGCGCAGAACCAGCGCGATAGAATGGGGCACCCATGCGTGCGGCTATCGACGCAAAAAGCAGATTCTGCCCCTTCCTCTTCTCGCTTGCTCAGAGTCAGGGTCAGAATGACAAATTTGTCTCGGGGATTTGGCGGCTTACCATGGATTGCTCTCCCCGCACAGCCACTAAGGATGGCAGCTGGCATCCGTACTGCCTGGCGCACATGTCGGCGAGTATGAACGCACTGCTCTCTGCAGCTGTTTGTACTTCAGCGCCTGCATTTGCTGCTGCTGGTAAGCATTGCCTGCAGCACCGCCATTCTGATGCTGTTTATAGGAGGTCAGCGCAACAAACGCCATCACCTCCGCCAGCAGCACCTGCTGCTCGACCGGGTCCTTTGGAGCCGTAATCTTCGCGCGATAGGTCTGCACAAACGATGCCAGCTGCTGAGGATTCTTATTGGCAAAGTATCCCGAAAGGTAAGGCAGGTCGCGCTGAATGTTCGCCAGCCCCATCCGAATTCCCTGGTCCATCCCCGCATAGTCCTTCGGGATGGCAATGCGCATCTGGCGCATAAAATCGGGCCCGGGAGCCTGTACATGAAACAGCGACGCGCCGTATGTATTTGCCTGCTGGAGCGCCCGCAGGCTTTGATCGTTCATTGCGGGAGTGTTCAGATCGGCGCCTGCTCCATCAGCACGCTCCATACAGGAGCCGAATATCAAACATATGCAGATTGCCAGAACAACAGACCGCATCCGGACGGATGGAAGGCGATGAGCGCAGTGTATTCCCAGATATTCCATAATCAATCGGAGCAAGTATAGTGCGGCAGTATTACAGCGGGACGAATCGCAAGCAGCATGGTCCCTCCGCTGGATACCCCAATGTCCATTTTTTGGAGATATGGACAACACGCCCATCCATTCCCATAAAATGCGTTTCTCAGTACCAATCGAGCCTACACAGCAGTTCCCATATTTCGCGCAACATCGGCGCGAAGTATGGGGCATCCATGTAGCGGCTATCGACGCTGAAAGCAGATCCTTCCCCTTCACTCTGTTCAGGGTCAGGATGACAACCTTGCACAGAGATTTGCCCTCGCTTACCGAGGCGCGGAGATTTTTCTGAATCTATAGACCGACCGGTCTACTCTTATGAGATGTGCCGCCCCGAAGGGCGCCATTCGAAAAGGAGACATATCATGTCCAATCAAGCCAGCAAAGGCACTGCCCTCATCACCGGCGCTTCTACGGGAATCGGCGCGGTCTATGCCGACCGACTCGCGAAACGCGGGTACGACCTCATCCTCGTGGCACGCAGCCAGGACAAGCTTAACGATGTCGCGAAGCAAGTCCAGTCCGCGACGGGCCGCAAGGTCGAGACCGTGCAGGCAGACCTCACCATTCCGGCTGACGTGAAACGCGTTGCCGATCGCCTTGCCACTGACAGCTCCATCACTGCGCTGGTGAACAATGCCGGCATTGCGGCGGCGGGCAAGCTGCTCGAGTCCGACCCAAACTATCTCGACCAGATGATCCAGCTCAATGTCACAGCACTTACGCGGCTTGCATACGCTGCCGCTTCCAGTTTTGCAGCGCGCGGGAACGGTCTGATCATCAACATCGGCTCGATTGTGGCGCTTGCTCCGGAGCTGCTGAACGGTACTTACAGCGGCACCAAGGCCTATGTGCAGAACTTCAGCATCTCGCTCAAGAATGAGCTGGCAGACAAGGGAGTAACGGTACAGGTGGTGCTGCCTGGGGCGACGGCAACTCCGCTGTGGGGCAAGGCCGGCGTGCCCATCCATAACCTTCCTGCAGAGTGGGTGATGACCACGGAGGACATGGTCGACGCCTCGCTGGCGGGCCTCGATCAGGGCGAATTTGCCACCATTCCGGCGCTGCCCAATGCCGCGGACTTCGAGGCATATGAAAAGGCGCGTCTCGCGCTTGCTCCAAACCTCTCGCACAAGAACCCGGCCGCCCGTTATGGCGTGGGCCTGGAGAAGTAAATCGAGCCGGTAGGATAAAGATGCTGGCCTCCGCGCAAGTGCGCGGGGGCCGCGCATTTCTCTCACCAGAAAGCGAACTGTGTCATGCCATTGAAAGCAGATCTCACCCCGAAGGCCGGGCTCGACACGAGGTCAGCACCACTGTCGACGCGCGATCACCTTGTCGAGGTAGGCCTCGAGCTGATGCGCAGGCACGGCTACGGCGCTACCGGTTTGCAGGAGATTCTGCAGACGGCTGGTGTGCCCAAGGGCTCGTTCTATCACCACTTCGGCAGCAAGGAGGAGTTCACCGCCACGGTGCTCGAACGCTACCTGGCACTCGCAGGGGAGCACTGCCGGGAGGTACTCGGCAACACACGGCAAGCGCCGCTCAAGCGGCTGCGGCGCTACTTCGAAGACCTGATCCGAATGGCCGGGCAGTCGGCGCCTATCCCAGGCTGCCTGATCGGCAGCCTCAGCCTAGAGGTCGCCGGCACGAGCCCGCTTCTGCAAGGCTGTCTCAGCTCCAGCTTCACGCACTGGCAGACTTCCATCACCGAGGCGCTGCGCGAAGCCGTGGAGAAAGGCGACCTGCCAGAGTCCACCAGGCCCGAGGCACTCGCCGGCTTCATTCTCAATTGCTGGGAAGGAGCCTTGCTCCGCTCTCAGGCAGACAAGAGCGATGCCCCGCTAAAAGACTTCCTGTACTACATATTTGAGAAGCTGCTGGTGAAGTAAACGACTGGACTTCAGCAAAGATGTCGCGACCGGCGAGCGAGGCTGCTTGCCGGACCATCATCACGCTGCTGAAAGGGAATTCCGGACAGACGCTCCACGTGTTTTCGGAAGAAGAAATCCAACCGCAATCAACCATATAAATCCTGGAAAACGGACGAGCGGAATCAGAAACAGGAGCCGGGGAAAGGCGAGATGCAGCCAGCTGATCTCGCCGGCCGCGGCCAGGACCAGGCCGAGGACGATGACCCATTTAGGAAGCAGGCGCATGAATGCCGCGGTCACGGAAACGCCGGCCATCAGCAGGCCCATCGGTACCGAAAAGCCGGGGCCGCCGAGACCGTAGCCCAGATAATAGAGCGCCAGCACAAGATTGGGCTCGTGGAGGACGTCGGGGTGCAGCATCGTCCACATCGCCATGCTCCCGGCAAAGGCATCGGCGACCACGAGAAAACCACCGAGCAAGGCGATGTAAGTTCCAGCTGCCCGCGCGCCAAGAAAATGCAGCCGGCTCACTACCGCAGCGGTGAAGATTCCCAGACAGACCATGGCGCTGAACTGCAGCACGATGCAGAAAAGGACGCGCCCGCCGTAGTTCTGGAAGTAGGGGATGATTACCGAAGCGGGCTCCCATGGGCCGGGCCAATAGGGCTGCTTGTACATAGCAGTCACAGGGTACAAACCCAGGCAAAAGAAAAAAGTGTAGAGAACCGCCAGCATTCCAGGATGGGGACCTTTGTGGACGGGCGCTGAAGAAGGGACATTCATGCGTGGATCCTTTCCGCCGCGATCATGGCTATTAAGGACAAGCTAAATATTAGATTTACATATTGTCAAATAAAATTATGGACGTAATCTTTCTTCATGGCCACAAACAGCACCAGCGGTCCCAGGCGCCCCTACGAACTTGGTAAGCGACTGGAATCGATGGACCAGACCCGCGCTGCCGTTTTGCGAGTTGCGAGAGAGCAACTCGAGTCGAGAGGCTATCGGCGGATGACGATGGGATCGCTGGCTGCGGATAGTGGAGTCACGCGACAGACCATCCACAACCTCTTTGGAACCAAATCGGCCGTTCTGGAAGCACTGTTCGACGTAATTGCACTGGATGGAGGCATGGAAAGAATGCGGGAAGTCATGACGCAGCCTTCACCGGAGGCCATGCTTCAGGGATACGTGGAGGTCTTCTGCCGATTCTGGGCCAGCAATCGTCTCCTTATCCGGCGCATTCACGGAATTGGCGCCATTGATCCCGAGTTTGAGGCAGTGATCCAGGCGCGCAATCATCGAAGGTTTACGGCGGCGCTGAGGATTGCCAGACAGATCAGTGCGGGCAAGGATGCTCCAGAAAGAATCCAGGAGCGAGCGGCCGCACTGACCGCGCTCACATCCTTCGAGTTCTTCGATGCAATTGTGGAAAACCTACCAGATGAGGAGCGGGCCGTCAGCATTGTCCTTGATATGGCGCGAATGCTGTTTGCCATTTCACCGGAGTGAACAAGACCGCATTCTTCATCATCGATTCGATCTTCGAATGCGTTTGCAACTTAGCGCCAGCCGAGAGCCGGGGCAACCGTAGTCAGAATTGCTTCCATAACATGCGCATTGTAGGCAACGCCCAGCTGGTTCGGGACGGTCAGCAGTAAAGTATCGGCCTCTGCGATTGCTTCGTCTTTCTTAAGCTGCTCGATGAGGGGACCCGGCTCAGCAGCATAGCCACGGCCGAAGATTGCCCGCGTGGATGCATCAATGAAACCGATCTTGTCTTCTTCCTCGCCTCCTCGTCCGAAATAAGCACGATCACGGTCGTCGATCAGCGGGAAGATGCTGCGGCTGACGGAAGTGCGCGGAGTGCGAGCGTGGCCAGCCTCCTTCCAGGCTGCGCGATAGGCGCGAATCTGAGCGGCCTGCTGGATGTGGAATGGCTCGCCGGTCTCGTCGTCTTTGAGGGTCGAGGACTGCAGGTTCATTCCGAGTTTTGCTGCCCAGACGGCTGTTGCATTGGAACCTGCTCCCCACCAGATACGATCGCGCAATCCTTCAGAGTACGGCTCGAGACGCAGCAGCCCTGGGGGATTGGAAAACATCGGACGCGGATTCGGCTGAGCAAAACCCTTGCCGTTCAGCAGCTCGAGAAATTCTTTGGCGTGCCGCCGGCCCATGACCGCATCCGTCTCGCCTTCCGCCGGGCGATAACCAAAATAGCGCCAGCCATCGATCACCTGCTCGGGCGAACCGCGGCTGATTCCCAACTGCAGGCGACCGCCGGCGATGAGATCCGCAGCGCCGGCGTCCTCTGCCATATAGTGAGGGTTCTCATACCGCATGTCGATGACTGCGGTGCCGATTTCGATCTTTTGCGTCCTGGCACCGACCGCCGCAAGAAGCGGAAACGGTGATGCCAGTTGCCGCGCGAAGTGATGCACACGGAAGTAGGCTCCGTCCATGCCCAGGCGCTCGGCCTCGACGGCAAGATCGATGGACTGCAGGAGCGTATCCGCCGCCGACTGCGTTTGTGACTGCGGGGAAGGTGTCCAATGACCGAATGAGAGAAAGCCGATTTTCTTCATGCAGGATCAGTCTACTGTTCCGGTTCAGAGTTGTATTGGATCTCCTGGGAGAACCAGTCGCGTCTTGCCAATCCAGAAAACAGGCGGCTACTTCTTCAGTAAACCGAGACGGACGAGGCTTTCGCCTGCAGTGAGGGTGGCTTCTTCGTTGGACCGAGGTGTCCATCCCAGGATGCGTTTGGCCTTTTCGTTCGATACGTACTTCTTCTTGCCAAGCTCGGGCAGGATCTGTCTCAGGTCTGGAACAAAAATGGCGAATGCTCGCACGAGCCAGTCAGGCATCTCGCGAGTGGGAGCATGGCGGGCAGCAGCACCTAGGTGTTTTTTCAAAACCAGTGCAACATCAAGGAGCGAGACAACCTCGCCAGCGACAGCCAGGAACCTCTCTCCCCTGGCAAGCGGGCTGGTCATTGCCCGAAGATGCAAGTCGGCTACATCCCGGACATCGACGACGCCAAAGATTATGCGCGGACAGAACGGCGTCACTCCATTCAGGAGCTGCTGAATGAGGTAGATGGAGGTTGAGAAGTCAGGTCCGAGAGCCGGCCCGAAGATGCCGACCGGATTGACTACGGAGAGCTCGAGGTTACCGCCTTCGCGACTGATGAACTCCCATGCGGCGCGTTCAGCCAGCGTCTTGGACTTGCCGTAGGCGCTCACGTCAGGGTCGTTGACATTGGTCCATGCGGTTTCGTCGAAGGGAGCTGTCTGCGGCGGATGTCCATAGCCGATCGCAGCAAAGGAAGAGGTGAGGACTACCCGTTCAACTCCGGCTTCACGGGCAGCCCGCAGGACACGCAACGTCCCTTCGCGGGCAGGCAGAATGAGTTCGTCCTCATGTTTCGGCCTGGACGATGGAAAAGGCGATGCGACGTGTTGGACATAGCGGCATCCGGCAACAGCCTCAGGCCAAGCCGCATCCTGCATGAGATCAGCAGCAACGAAAGTGAGCGCTTCCTGACGTGGCGTGCCAGCATTTTTCAACATGGCGCGAACATCCCCTTCCCGCTGGAGCGATCGCACGGTCGTACGCACACGATATCCGGCGCGGAGAAGTTGATCGATGCAATAAATTCCGACAAAACCAGAGCCACCGGTGACGAGAACAAGGTCTTCACTCATGCAAAGAGTATATACTTAGACCGAACGTTCATTCTAATTTAGCCTTTCACTATCTCCCAGGCACTTTCGGCAATCTCATGCAACAGAGGCGAGCTGAGTTTTTTCGGCTGGCTGGCCAGTCGCATGACAAGGCCAATGGTCATCTCCTCAAGCACATCGTCAGGCCAGTCTTTCAACACACCACCATGCGATGCGCTGGAGAAGCGCTTAGCAAAGGCGATTGCCCGCTTATCTGCGGACACATGTTCGGGGGTACACGTGAAGCCGGCATGCTTATATTGCTCATAAAAACGCATCTCCCGCTGATGTTTGCGGTAGAAGGCGTACACACTGATGAATACCTGAACGAAGACCTGGCCGGGATCGCGATCAGGATCGAAATCGGCAAGAAAGGCCTCACTCTTGAGGGAGCGAATACGCTCGTAGAGGGCCTGTATGATCTCTTCTTTACTGGAAAAATAGTGATAGATAACCCCGGCACTGGCTCCGGAGCGCTGGGCGATCAAAGACATGGGCGCGTCATGAAACCCGCGCTCGACAACGATATCCAGCATTGCGTCGAGAATCGCGTCGCGTTTGGATGGCTTCGATTTCGGGACCATGCTCGTATTCTTCCATGCTGATGTTCTCCGCATCAAAAGCCCGGCCACGGGTCGGCAGCCTATTTCTGATTTTCGACGAGAGCAGCTTCATCACTGGCATCGACCTGCCAGTGGATGGCGGCACCACCTCCAGGTAATCCTGGCGATGCACCAGGCCTGCTCTTGTTTATCCAGCCGGGTGCATCGCCTTATACCAGATCATTACCACCGGGTACTGTCGTCTTTGGGAACCAGGAATGTCAGTTGGCTTGGAACGCCATTGACCGTCGCTCCTGCATGGCTGTAGGAGGGTGAATGCGTAAGGAAATCGGCAGGAAAGTTGAGCACTGGTTTGGATACTTCGTTGAGGGATGCAATCTGCTCGGGCGTGAGTGTGAGATCGAGCGCCTTAAGGTTTGCGTCAAGTTGTTCCATCGTGCGGGCGCCGATGATTGTAGAGCGCACACCCGATTGGGATTTGAGCCAGGCAAGCGCCACGGAAGAAGAAGTGGTGTTGCACTCTGCAGCAACCTTTGCGACCGCATCGATAATGTCGTACTGCTTTTCTGTCAGGCCGCCGATCCGCGTACCTCGCAGTCCCTGCATCTTTGCACCATTAGCTCGCGTGTATTTGCCCGATAGAGCACCGCCCTTCAACGGGCCCCAGGGCAAGACGCCGAGGCCGAGCTCTTCTGCCATGGGAACCAGCTCTCCTTCGACTGTCCGCTCCATCAACGAATACTCGATCTGCAGCGCAATGAGAGGATTCCAGCCGCGGAAGTGAGCTGTCACCTGCGCCTGTGCAACCTTCCACGCCGGAGCATCGGAGATGCCGATGTAACGCACCTTGCCGGATCTGACGAGATCGTCCAGCGCGCTCATTGTCTCCTCAATAGGAGTGAAGCGGTCCCAGTTGTGGAGATAGTAGAGATCGATGTAGTCGGTCTGCAGGCGTCGCAGCGACTCCTCGCACTGCGCAACGATTGCCTTTCTTCCTCCGCCGCCTCCGTTCGGATCTCCGGCGAAGAGGTTACAGAAGAACTTAGTCGCGATCACTACACGGTCACGCTTGCCCAATCCCTGCTGAAAAAAGTCGCCGATGATCTTTTCGGAGTGTCCACCGGTGTAGACATTCGCTGTATCGATGAAGTTCCCGCCCTGTTCCAGATAGTGCGCGAGGATCGCTTCGGAATCCGCAACACTCGCGCCGAAGCCCCCACCGAGGTCTTCTCCAAAGGTCATGGCTCCAAGGCAGAAAGGACTAACGCGAAGACCGGAGCGGCCCAGGGTCACGTACGAGTTCAATGGCATGGATATTCTCTCCTTTGATGATTGGAGTCTTCCGGCCATGCATCCGCTTCAGGCATTGTTGATTTGAATTGAGTGAACTTTGAGCATCAATTCACGCGCACAAGAACGCACGTGACATCGTCGTGCTGAGGCGCATTTCCGACGAACCGATCCAGATCGGCAAGAATGCTGTTTAACAGCATGGACGGGGCCAGCATGACGCCTGAATGCAACATGGTGATGAAACGTACTTCTCCATACTCCTGCTGCAAAGTATTTTCCGCCTCGATTACTCCATCGGTAAAAATCGCCAGCCAGTCGCCTTCTTCGAGAGTGAGCTCGCCCGATTGATAAAGTGCGGTCTCCATGATGCCGAAGGGCATGCCTCCTGCTTCCAGTCTTTCGATTGAGCCTGATTTGCGGCGCAGTATCGGATTATTATGTCCGGCATTAATGTATGTCAGACGGCGCGATGCGGCTTCATATTCTGCGATGAATCCGGTGGTGAACCGGCGCCCCTTCTGACTATTGCTGCAGGCGTAACGATTCATTCGCGCGGCCAGCTCAGTTAAAGAACAGGGCGTGCTGCTGAGAGTTTTCAGGCTTGCCTGGAAGGTTGCCATAAGCATGGCTGCCGGAACGCTCTTGCCGGCGACATCGGCGACAGCGAAAAGGAACGTGGGATTTTCTGAGCCATCAGGCTGACGCGCAAAAACGTCGTAGTAGTCTCCGGCCACGGTGTTGGCTGGAAGCGTGGCGAATGCGATCTCCAGGCCCGGTATATGGGGCGGCTCTGAGGGAAGGAGCCAGGCTTGAATCTCTTTTGCGATCTGAAGGTCCCGCTTCATGACGACCCGGTCCGCAACTTCCAGAATGAGCAGTGCGAACATGAGCAGTCCGCCATAGAAATGAAAATCGAAAGCAAAGATCTTCACTTCGTGCGTCCTGGTGGTCCAGGTCCATTCGCCTCCGGGAATGATGATCAGCACTAATGCGACAAGCAGTAAGACACGGCGGGCAGGCGTCAGCTTTTCAATAATTGCCCAGAAGAACTGGCTCGCCACGCGAAAAAAATGAGTGGTGTGCGGGATTCCTTCTGACCGTGTGGCATCGACTTCCTGGGAATACAGCTGATAGCTGGAATGGGCGTCTCTTCGGAACTGGGACCAGAGCTGGCTCAGCTCCATCCCTTCGGTAACTCTGCGCCAGAATTGCTCGACCTGCTGTTTGAATGGCGTTTTGCCTGCCACCTGCTGTTGCCGAATATCTGGCGTTGCCATGGGAATTAGTCTACTGCCATCTTGCACAGAGAAGCTTGTTTCTGGAAATGGTGGGAGCTGTCCAAAAGGCCCGGCGTCCCTATCTTTTTCGAAGGCCTGCGCCTGGATATGAGCATTGACGATTCAATACGTACGAGCGTATTGTAATTCTCATGAAGCCCTCCCTTCGCGAAGACATTCTCAAAGCCGGCCTCAAGGTGATGTTTCAGGCCGGGTACCAGGGAGCCACGGTGCGCGATATTTGCAAAGCGGCCGGTGCTCCGCATGGATCGTTTACGAATCACTTCCGATCGAAGGAGAAGTTTGCCCGAGAGGTGCTCGACCGCTATTTTGCAGGCACCAAGCAGCATGTCAAAAAGGCATTGGAGGACAAGTCGTTGCCTCCGCGACAGCGGCTGATGCGGTATCTGGACATTATCAGCGGCGTGCTTAAAGACGACCAATGGAAGCGCGGCTGCCTGATTGGCGATTTCAGTCTTGAGACTGTTTCGCAGAGCAGGCTGCTGAGGCAGAGGCTGGAGGCGATCTTTGCGGAGTGGAGAGCTCCGTTTGCCGAGTGCATTGCCGAAGCCCAGGCTATCGGCGAAATTGATTCGACTTTTGATCCAGTGGATCTTGCTGAATTTCTCCTCTCTTCCTGGGAGGGCGCCATTCTCCGCATGAAGGTTGAGCGCGGGCCGGCTGCGCTCGAACGCTTCAAGACGATAGCCTTTCAAACCGTATTCAAGGAGATGAAATGACCGTCCTCTCAGATGTTCGATTGCCGCAAGTCAGTGTTCTGGATTCCACGATGGCTTACCGGGAAGCGGGAAACAGCGATGCTCCGGTAGCGCTTTTTCTGCACGGGAACCCGACCTCGTCGTATATATGGCGGAAGATTCTTCCGCTGGTTTCTCCGGTAGCGCACTGCATCGCGCCCGATCTGATTGGGTTCGGCCAGTCGGGCAAACCTGATATTGAGTATCGCTTTACCGATCATGTGCGGTATCTCGATGCGTTTCTAGAGCAGGCCGGTATCACGTCAGCATTTGTGATTGCACAGGACTGGGGATCAGGACTGGCCTTTCATCTGGCGGCACGCAGGCCGGAGTTCATTCACGGGCTGGCCTTCATGGAGTTCATCCGGCCGATGCCTACGTGGAATGACTTTCATCCGGACCAGATCGAGACCTTCCAGAAATTCAGGACGCCGGGTGTGGGCGAGGAGATGATTCTCGAGGGCAACGCATTTGTGGATGGCGTGCTTCCCGCGGCGACTGTGCGGAAACTGACGGATGAGGAGATGGCTGTTTATCGAGCTCCCTTCCCCACTGCTGGGTCGCGGCGGCCTACGTGGCGGTTTCCGAATGAGCTGCCGATTGCGGGCGAGCCGGCGGATGTGTATGCAACGATCGAAGAGGCGCATCGCGCTCTGGCTGAGTCGTCTTATCCGAAGCTGTTGTTTGTGGGGAATCCGGGTGCGCTGATATCGCCGGCGTTTGCTGAGAGCTTTGCACAGGGACTCAAAAATTGCAGAGTGATTGAGCTCAGCTCCGGACTGCACTATCTGCAGGAAGACCATCCTGACGTGATCGGCTCGAACATTAAAGAGTGGCTGGTTGAATTGGGGATTGAGTCGAGTCCGAGACAGAAGCTGGCGTTGTAGCTATCCGAGCAGGCATACGGGTGTCCGGAATGCCTAGCTCTTCTGGCAGTTCGGACACCAGTAGACTGTGCGTCCGGCCATCTCTTCGCGCTCAATCTTTGTGCCGCAAACGAAGCATGGCTTGCCGTGGCGGCGGTAGACATAGTGCAGCTCTTCTTCGGGCACCGGCTTGTGGTTTTTGTGGGGACGGTCTTTGGATCGGGTCGTCACGTAGCGCGTGTTCTTTACACCTTCGCCGAGAAGCTTCTTTGCGTCCTTCCAGATGGCTTTCAACTCTGCTAGGCTCACGTTTTTTCCAGGACGCCACGGATGGATGCGTGCGCGATAGAGAAGCTCGGCGCGATAGATATTGCCTATACCGGAAAAGATGGACTGGTCCATCAGCAGAGCACCGATGGGAGTGTTGCGCTTCAGGATTTTTTCGAAGGCCGGAGCAGGATCGGCGCCGGGATGAAGCGGATCGGGGCCGAGGCGCTTCAGCAGCGACTCCCATTTGGCGTGCGAGAAGATGGAGGTATCGGTGCCGCCGCGCAGCTCTATCCAGTCAATCTTTGTGTAGATTCGCAGACGAAGCGCGCCCTTCACTTCAGGAAGAGGCATTTTGCCTTCGCGGAAATCTCCATACATACCGAGGTGAATGTGGAGAACCAGGTCGCGTCCGAAGTTGTAGCCGAGGTGCTTGCCGACTGCTTCTACGCCGATCAGTTTACGTTGATTGAGAATGTCTGCATCGGGGAAGCCGCCGTTGGGAGAATCCACGCGCACGCGCTTGCCGGCGAAGGCCGCAGCATGGTGCTGGGCGAAGCGGTGGATTTCGTTTCCTTCGGGCATTGGGTATCAGGCGGTCCGTTTCAATTCGCCGGTTTTGGGATCGCGCGGAGCTGGCCTTACTTCAGCACGAATACGCTTCAACAGGCTTTTGGCGATACTCAACTCATAGGACTTCTGCATGTTCAACCAGAAATCCGGCGTCGTTCCAAAATATTGACTCAAGCGCAGGGCTGTATCGGTGGTAATGCCGCGCTTTTCACGAACAATCTCCGAAATCCGCGTAACAGGAACCCGCAGAGCAAGGGAAAGTGCGTTTGCAGAAAGGCCCAGCGGCTTCATGAAATCTTCACGCAGAAATTCTCCAGGATGAATGGGGACGCCGTAGTCAAAAGGGTTGCGCTGAATCGCCATTGATCTCTCCTTAGTGGTAATCCACTACTTCCACATCCCAGGCATCTCCATCTTCCCATCGAAAACATACCCGGTATTGATCGTTCACACGAACACTGTACAGTCCTTCACGGTCTCCGTGCAGTTTTTCCAGATGATTGCCAGGTGGATTTCTCAGGTCTTCAAGCTTTCTTGCAAAGTCAACAACTTGAATTTTTCGCACTGCTACGCGCGCTACATTGCCAAATTTCCTGCTGCGACCAGTGAGATAAAGCTGCCTGGTTTCTTCATCAGCAAATGACCGAATCACGCTTTAGCGTAGCACGTTTAACGTTAAACAGAATAGCAAGAAAACAACGGGGAGTAGCCTGACATGCATTGCTGAGGTTTCATTGTATGGATTCTTCCTCCTGTTAGTCGTCAGAATGACGGCCAGGGGAGCCGATGGCAATCGTACCTGGATGCGAAACCTGACTTAATGCCTTTTCGATGCTCAAGGATCCGATTGTCGAGATTGCTTGTGACCCCGGTATAAAGCGTACCCGCTCGACCTACCAGGATGTCGACCCAGCCTCGTTTCATGGAGTCATGATGAAGTACGCTGTCATTCTTAGCCAGAAAAGAATTCATCTATATCGACTTGCCACGGCACCAAAGTTTTCTGGAATAGAGTATTGCCTGAAAAATGCCCACTTTAATGGCATCATTTGCTTCGCATGGATTCTTCCTCCCGTTGGTCGTCAGAATGACGACCCGGGGAAGAGAGAAAGATTAGGGATGGGGGCTTAGTTCCAGATCATTTTTGCTGGGATGGCTTCGATTCTGCAGAACATGTCCGGGGCTACTCGATCCATCTGCGCCTTGAATTTTTCTGCTTCTTCGCGCGTGTCGAACACCAGAGTGGTATACACCTGTCCTGCCCGCAACTGTTCGCATTTCCAAAGGGTGTCAGTCATAGTTCAAGTACTCCAGTCTCTACTTCTATAAACACGAGGGGCGCGTCAACGTTTCGTTTGAGCGCGCCCCTTTTCTTGCTATCGAGCTTCAACGCCTGTTATTTTTTATCGTCAACGTCCACATATTCCGCGTCGATGACGCCTTCGTCTTTCTTCTCTTCCGTTGCCCCTGCGGCGGCCTGTGCTCCATCGGTTGGAGCGTCGGCTGTTGCGCCTGCGGAGTTGGCCTTGTACATGGCTTCGGCCAGCTTGTGCGAAGCCGCGGTCAGTTTCTCCCGAGCTCCGTTCAGATCGCTCACCGAAGGCGTGCCTTCGAGCGTCTTCTTGGCCTCGGCCAGTGCCGACTCAACATCGCTCTTGTCGCTGCCGGAAACCTTGTCGCCGCTCTCCTTGAGCATCTTCTCGATGTTGTAGACCAGATTGTCGAGACCGTTGCGCGCTTCAATTTCTTCGCGCTTCGCCTTGTCCTCGGACGAGTGCGACTCGGCTTCCTTCGCCATGCGCTCGATTTCCTCTTTGCTCAGACCCGAAGACGACGTGATGGTGATCTTCTGGTCCTTGCCCGTGGCGTTGTCCTTCGCGGTCACGTTCAGGATGCCGTTGGCATCGATATCGAACGTCACCTCGATCTGCGGAACGCCGCGCGGAGCCGGAGGAATGCCGCTCAGCTTGAACTTGCCCAGCGTGCGGTTCTGCGCCGCCATCGGGCGCTCGCCCTGCAGCACGTGCACTTCGACTTCGGTCTGTGAATCGGCAGCCGTCGAGAAGGTTTCCGTCTTCTTCGTCGGAATGGTGGTGTTGCGCGGAATCATCGGGGTCGCTACGCCGCCCAGCGTCTCAATCGAGAGCGTCAGCGGAGTTACATCGAGCAGCAGAAGGTCTTTCACTTCGCCCGAGAGCACGCCTGCCTGCACTGCAGCGCCAATAGCAACTACTTCGTCAGGATTTACGCCCTTGTGCGGCTCTTTGCCGAAGAGCTCCTTCACCAGCGCCTGGATGCGCGGCATGCGCGTCTGTCCGCCGACGAGGACGACTTCGTCGATCTTGCTTGCATCGACGCCTGCATCAGACATTGCCTTTTTGCACGGCTCAATCGAGCGCTGGATAATGTCTTCGACCAGCTGCTCGAGCTTGGCGCGCGTCAGCTTCTTGACCAGGTGCTTCGGGCCGCTTGCGTCTGCCGTGATGAAGGGCAGGTTGATTTCGGTTTCAAGTGCGGTCGAAAGCTCGATCTTGGCGCGCTCTGCGGAATCCTTCAGACGCTGCAGGGCCATCTCGTTGCCCTTCGAGCGCAGGTCGAGGCCTTCGTCCTTCTTGAACTCGTCGATCAACCAGTCAACGATTTTCTGGTCGATGTTGTCACCGCCCAGGTGGGTGTCGCCGTTGGTCGACTTTACCTCGATGACGCCTTCGCCGACTTCGAGGATCGAGATATCAAAAGTACCGCCGCCGAAGTCATAGACAGCGATGGTCTCGTCTTTCTTCTTGTCGAGTCCATAGGCCAGAGCTGCAGCTGTCGGCTCGTTCACGATGCGCTTTACGTCGAGGCCAGCAATGCGGCCAGCATCTTTTGTTGCCTGGCGCTGCGCGTCGTTAAAGTACGCAGGAACGGTGATGACGGCTTCGGACACCGAAGTGCCGAGGTAGTCTTCTGCTGCCTTCTTCAGCTTCTGCAGGATCATCGCCGAAATCTCAGGCGGGGTGTACAGCTTACCCTGCGCCTCGACGGCCACGTGATCACCCTGCTGGACGACTTTGTAGGGAACCATCTTCATTTCGTCGTTGACTTCGTTGTAACGGCGCCCCATGAAGCGCTTGATGGAGTAAACGGTGTTCTCAGGGTTGGTGATAGCCTGGCGCTTCGCCACCTGCCCCACCAGGCGCTCGCCGCTCTTGGTGAAACCCACAACGGAAGGCGTAGTACGCCCTCCCTCTTCGTTGGCGATCACCTTCGGCTCGCCGCCTTCCATGACGGCAACGACGGAGTTCGTCGTGCCCAGGTCAATTCCAATAATTTTTGCCATAAAATTGTGCCCCACTGCCTATGCTGGCTTGAGTATATAGACTCAGCTTCGCACTTGAGTCATTTATTGTCAACTTATCTGATGCAATAATTCTCAGCCGGGATGCAAGACAGTGGATGGCAGCGTAACCTTATGATTCAGATATAGTTATTATCTCCTTTACCTTTGCGGCCTGCGCCCGGATGCGGTACATCTCTTCAGGAATGGTCGCCAGCGTTGATCTGTCCAGCCGTGGCGCTAATCCATAGAACTGCTGAAAGCTCATGATGAGCGGGCGCCACTTGTCGGGGTCGATGCGGTTTGTTATGCCCTCCAGCTGAATGCGGTCATCGATGTGGACGCGCGTGATGCGGACTTCCAGGCCCACCAGAGAGCCCCGGCGCTGCTCGTCGTCTTCTTCGAGCGGGTGCACTTTTTCAAGCTTCGCTTCAAGCTGCACCGGGCATTCGAGCGCCCGCGGCGGGGCTACTGTTTCCGATTCGACCGGGGTAAAGTCCGAGATGCCGAACTTGTCCGGCTCATAGCGATAGCCCTTTTCGAACTTGTGCGGAGGCACGGGGTTTGAGCCGGTGGTCAGGGCGAGCCGGTCGACCATCGCGACCAGGTCTTCTGATGGCAGATTCAGGACGCACTCGCCGGTGCGGATGATGTTCTGCGGCGTCTTAGAGCGCGCTCCCAGCCCGAGCATGCATCGGCGGCCAAGCCACCACGCAGAGGACATGGGCGCGAGATTGGCCGAGCCATCCTCATTCAAGCTGCTGAGCAAAACAACCGGTGTACCGAAATACAGAATCGCTGGATCTATGGTGCGTAGCATCAGGTTTTTCCTCTGATGCTGACCATAGAGAACCGCAGCCACGCGCACTATCCGCATCTTGCTCTCAAAGTAAAAATGCGCAGGCATTTTCTTTCTATGAGCTCCGCTTCCAAAGCTAGAATGATGGCTATGAGCACGATCCTCGCAATCCCGAAACTGCCCAGCAATATTGTGCTGGAGCCCCCTCTGACCGATGAGGAGTTCGAGGAGATGTGCGCCGCTAACGAGCTGGTGAAACTTGAGCGGACGAAGGAAGGCAAGATTATCGTCAATCCACCTACGGGCGGTGACAGCAGCAGCGGCAATGCGGAAATCACTTATCAATTGAGGGCCTGGTGGAAACAGCACCGGAAAGGAAAGGTCTTCGACTCCAATGGAGCGTTCTTTCTTCCGGATGGCTCTTCCCTCAGCCCGGATGGAGCTTACGCGACCGCGGAACAGGTCAAAGGCCTTTCCAGCGAAGACCGCAAACATTTCCTGCATCTTACGCCTGCGTTTGTGATTGAGCTTCTGTCTGCTTCCGACAACCTCTCAAAAGCAAAAGAAAAAATGGAGTCGTGGCTGGCCAACGGCGCGAGGCTGGGCTGGCTGATCGATCCTTATCAGCGAAACGTCTGGATCTACGAGGCGGGGAAGTCTCCGCGCCTCGAAACCGGCGACCAGGCAGCAAGCTCCGGGCCAATTGAAGGCTTTGTTCTTGACCTGACGGCTGTCTGGAGTGAGTTCGAGGATTGAGATCTTATTAGGAGCCTGTTCCCTCTCAGCAGTAAATTCTGTCTCGCCCCCTCTGTTTGTTGGAAATGGTTGACTCCATGCAAATGCGGATGCGATGGTCGTAATGAATGGAACGCAAGCCAACCATGAACGACGTCGCGCGCGTCGCCGGCGTCGGAACCATGACCGTATCGCGCGTCCTGAATGGATCCGCCAATGTTTCTGAAGCAACGGCCAAGCGCGTCTATCGCGCGATTGAGAAGCTTGGCTACCGGCCCAATGAAATGGCGCGCGCGCTGCGCAGCCTCAAATCGCGCACCATTGGACTGATTGTTCCCTATCTCTACGATCCTTTTTTCGCTACCTGCGCGCATGCAGTCAATACCGTGGCGCGCGAGCATGGATACTCGGTCACGCTGACGACGTCAAACAACGACGCGGCGGCTGAGTTCAACGAAGCACAGTCGATGGTGCAGCGCCATGTCGAGGGGTTGCTGATTATTCCTGCCGATATCCGCAGATCGCACATCAACCAATCGGAGTTCAATGGCACGCACATCGTGACGCTCGACCGGCCTGTTCACGACGATCGCATCGACTCGGTGCAGGTGCAGAACCAGAGCGGCGCCAGGCGCGCCGTGCAGCACCTTATCGAGCAGCACGGGCACAAGCGTATTGTCTTTCTCGGGTACAACAAGAACCTTTACACCGTGCGGGCGCGCTTTGAGGGCTATCGCCGTGCCATGCAGGAGGCCGGCCTTGAGCCTGAGGCGAGCTTTGACTGCTCGTCCGATGAGACGACTGCCGAGATCATCGCCGGAGAGCTCGAAGGCAAGAATCCGGCGACGGCGTTTTTTACCGCCAATAACGTGACCACGCGCTATGCGCTCCATGCTTTGATCGAGAGAGGCATCCGCGTGCCGGAAGAGGTGGCACTGGTCGGCTTCGACGACTTCGAGCTGGCTGACATCCTGCATCCCACGCTAACGGTCGTGCGCCAGCCGGCATCCGAGCTGGGCCGCGTGGCCGCGAACCTGCTCTTTGACCGCATCAAACGCGGGGAGTTTCCCCAGGAGGGCAACCGCGTCGTGCTGCCAGTGGAGCTGGTGGTTCGGCGCTCGTGCGGCTGCCAGGGGCGGCAGGCGAAGGCCTGATGGCATTCGCCACTCTCGCACCCATTCAGATTTCCATTAGGTTGGCTTGACAGAAAAACCCGGGCCTGAAGGCCCTTTCTGGGTTGCGCTAATTCACCGGCCTGAAGGCCGGTGCTTCTACCGGGCCTTGCTCGCGCAAGGCTTGATGCATTGCTTTTGTATTAATGAAAGGACCAATCTCGGGCCTATCGTTACAAAACACGCGCGAGGCTTGATGCATTGCTTTTGTATTCATGAAAGGACCAATCTCGGGCCTATCGTTACAAAACACGCACAAGGCTTGATGCATTGCTTTGTATTCATGAAAGGAACCAATCTGGGACCTATCGTTACAAAAACACGCGCTAGGCTTGATGAATTGCTTTTTGCATTCATGCTTTCGATATTGACTTGCATCAACATGAAATCTTTCACAGGATTTTATTTGCCGGGATATGGCGGTGCGGCTTCAGCCGTACCACGGGGTAGAAGCATCAGGCCGATGAAGAGAGGCATTTCTCTTTCAGGGCTTTTAGCCCTGGGTTCCTCAAATGTGCGGGCACGGGATCGATGGAGACGATGCCTGAGGCTGAAGAATATGGGAAATCTTCTCTCCGTTCACATAAACGTGAACGGACGGGATTTTCGTGGATGTAATTCAGATGTTTTGTGCAGTCGTGAGTATCTTCGATGCGGTGTTTCGTAAATCCGCTTTGCCATATTTCTAATCTGGAGCGGAGACGGAATGAGAATCCCCCTTTAATGTATTGCATGGCCTTTTCAACAGAGGCATCCGGGGCAGGCGTGATAAGCAAATGGATGTGATCGGGCATGATGACGAAGGCATGGAGTTGATAGCGGTCTTTGACGCGGTCTTCCTGGAACAGATTGAGCAGAAGTTCAGCATTTGAACGGACCTGAAAGAGCCGTCGGCGGTTTGCGGTTACGGCGGTGGTGAAGAATGTCCTTAATTCCTGTGGTGCGAGGGGCATTGGCAGGAGTTTATTTGAGTAGTTATTCACCAGGAAGATTACGTTGGAGTACGAAGGGCCCGGGCCTGAAGGCCCTTTCTGTATTACGGCTCATTCACCGGCCTAAAGGCCGGTGCTTCTACCGGGGCCTTGCTTGCGCAAGGCTTGATAATTGCTTTTGCGTTCATGCTTTTTCAGCCTTATTCACCGGCCTTGCTCGCGCGAGGCTTTCCAGTAGTTATTTGCGACTGTACGGTATCGATTACCCTGTCGTATGGACATGCGCGTGCCGGCTCGACAGTCTAGCGCTTCTGCCTCGCCTCAATGATCCCTAGACTTTGATGAAGCACCATCCTTCTTACCGCATGCCGTCGAGGATTGACCCTACGATGCCGCCGACGACTCCGGCCTGCGTGGTTTCGCGTGCCTGCTCTTGCGGCATGTAGTGCATGATCTGGTGCGCCAGCTTGGAGATGGGCAGCGTCTGCAACCATACGCGGCCCGGGCCGGTGAGCGCTGCCAGAAAGATTCCGTCGCCTCCGAAGATCATGTTGCGGATGCCGGGGATGCGCGCGATCTGGAAGGAGACTGTTCCCTGGAAGGCGCCGACGTGTCCGGGATGAACGCGCAGCATTTCGCCGGGAGCGAGGTCTTTTACGATCAGCTCGCCGGAAAGCTCAAGCCACGCGACTCCGGCACCGCTCACCTTCTGCAAGAGGAAGCCGTCACCACCGAAGATGCCCGCGCCCAGCGACTGCTGGAAGCCCACACCGAGCTGGATCGCTGCGGTGGCGCACAGGAAGCCGTGGCGATGAATGTAGTATTCGTGCCCTCCGCTGACTTCGACAGGAACGATGTGCCCGGGAACCTTGGTGGCAAAAGCAACTTCGCCCTGCCCGCCTACGGAGCGGTATTCGGTCATGAAGAGCGTGCCGCCACCGGCCACGCGCCGGATCGCACCGAAAATGCCGCCGCCGCCGCCCATCTGCGTGTGCGTCGTCATCTGGATGGAGCTGCTCATCCAGGAAAGCTCGCCGGCTTCCGAGATGACGGTTTCGTTGGGCTCGAGCAGCAGCTCAAGTACGGGCATGGTGGTTCCGGTAATGCGGCTTTGCATAGTTTCTGACTCCTGGGGACAGACTTAGTTTTCCGCCTGCACTCGAATAGTATCAACACGGCGTGCGTCGTTTCATTCCGGAGTGAAGCGCAGCTTTATGCTGCCGGAATGCTCGAGGCGCAGCTTCGCGCTGACCCGCGTGAATGCATTGCCGTAATCTTCTACCTTGTCTTCAGAAAATTTCACTTCTGCTGGAGCATCGATGGCGACGCGCAGGCGCTCCGAGCCGGTTGTGAATTCGAGCGTCTTCGCATCGAGCTGGCGCCACTGGCCCTTGGTCGGCAAGGCTTCTTCGATGTCTGTTGGCCCGGTCAGATCGAAGCGGTCTTCGATCTCGATCGCCCCTGATCCTTCGCGCAAGTAAAGCATGGTGCGCCGAAATCCATGAAGGCGCGGCGTATCGTATGCGGGAGCCATGTCGATGGTGATGGAGTCCTGCTTGTCGGTGAAATCAGTATGCAGAACGGTCACTTTGATCTTTGTTGCATCGAGCTGCTGCTTGCCGTCGATGACCGGCACGGGATGACCGTAGGAATTGAGCAGCGGCGATTGCAGCCTCTCGCGGCTGAAGGTCCGTTGGGTGTAATAGGCAGGGCCTCCGGGATCGCCTATCGGCTGTGTTGCCCCGAGGCCGATCACGAATGAGCCGATGTCGTTATGGCTGTGCGCCGTGTTACCGCCGCCTTTGATGGTGATGGCAAGCCGCCCGCCAGGCTTCGGGCGCGAAACCAGCACCTGGGACTGCGGATAGTACGCGCGCAGTCCGACAGCGCCTGTCAGGCCGGCGTTTCTGAGTTCCGCGGCGTGATTGGGGAAAGCGGTCATGATGGCCCAGGTGAGCGATGCCTGTCCTGTTGCTTCGGACTGGGCTTCGATGCTGGAAGGTTTGAGGCCGAAGATGCGATTTACATACGCGAGCAGGCCGGGGTCTGGACCAGACATATAGTGCGCATCTTCAAACGAAGCAACGTTGTTGGGGAACATGGGGAACTGCGCGCCGAAGAGCGCGAACTTCTTCGCCTTTTCGCTGGCGAAGAGGTCGATCTTTCCGCTAGTGGCCTGCCATAGAATTTCGCGCAGCTCGACAAAATGCGAGAAACCGTAATTCCAATAGCCCATTCCTTCGACGCCGTATCCGTCATCCTGAAAGCCGTCGAGGTAGTTGCCTGAGTAGTGCTCTGCCGCGGCGGCGAAGAGCGCACGGTCTTTGCGGTCGGGGAGAACGGTGAGCGCAGCTCCGGTGACGCCCTTCAGGCAGACCGAGTTCCAGTTCATCTTGAGGTGCAGCCAGCCGTTGCCTTTGCCGGTTGCAAACGACTTTCGCATGGGGGCGAAGATGCGCGCTTCGAGAGCATCCATCGCGTGCCTGCGGGTGGCGTCGGGAATCTGGCTGCCCAGCAGATAAAGCGTCTCAGCGATGGTGTGCGCGAGGTCTGCGGAATTGAGCTCCACAAAATACTGCGTACCGTTGAAGCTCTGGAGGCTGCCATCATGCGCAGGCAGCGTCCATGATTTCTGCGCGGACAGCTCATCGAGCACCATGGCAATGCGCGCAGTGAATCGCCCGCGTCCTTCGGCGCACTCGGCCAGCACCAGCGGTGACAGCCAGTCCTGCCGGGCGTGCATCATCTTTTCGCCGAGCTGCCTGTTTCCTGTGCGGGTGAAGTCGAGGTAGGCATCGTCGTTCCACGCGGGAAAAGGCTTGTTGAGCAGGGCTTCGGCCTGTTTGATCTCAGGAGCAAACTGGTTCGCGACTGGTCCCCAGGCAGCCCGGTCAGAGCATGGAGGGCCTGAGCCCGCAGGCTCAGCTGGAAGCATGGCAGCAATCTGTTCGATGCGCGGCGCGGACAGCTCCGCATACTGGGCCGAGGCAGTTGCAACTGTGGCCATAACACACAACGTGAAAACCAAAAGCTTTTGCATTTCGTAAAGGTCTCTGTTGAATTACCCACACAGCTTACAAAAACAAAGGCGACGGGACGAGTTTTCCACCGCCATCCTTACCGCATGGCGGGATTAGACTTTTCTTAATGCCCCGCGCTCCCAAGCTCAAGCTCGAACCGGTTGATGCTGAAGTCATCGAGCTGGAGGAGAACGTTTCTGCGGCAACGCTCAAGATGCGTATGCTGCGCTCTCTGCGCTGCGGCAATAAATATGAGAAGACCGCGCGGGAGCAGGGCGCTACTGTCATTGCCGGGGTGGACGAGGTGGGACGCGGGTCTCTCTTCGGATGCGTCGTTGCTGCCGCCGTCATTCTGCCGGAGAACACGCGCATTCGCGGGCTGCGTGATTCCAAGCAGCTTTTGCGCGAAGACCGCGAGCGGCTGGCAAAGATCGTGGAGCAGAAGGCCATCGCTATCGCGATTGAAGAAGTGGATGTGGAGACGATCGACCGCATCAACATCTATCACGCATCGAAGCTGGCCATGGTGGGCGCGGTCAGCAAACTTGCGCCCATGCCTGACCATCTGTTGATCGATGCTATGCGGCTCGATCTTCCGCACGCGCAGACCAGCATTATCTATGGCGATTCGCTTTCGATCTCGATTGCCGCGGCATCGGTGATTGCGAAGGTCTATCGGGACCAGCGCATGCGCGAGCTCGATGCAGAGTATCCGAACTATGGGCTGGCCTCGCACAAGGGCTACAGCACGCCGGTGCATCTGGCTGCGCTCGAAAAATACGGGCCTACTCCGCTGCACAGAAAAAGCTTCCGTCCTGTCTCGCAGACTTCTCTGCCCTGGGAGGATGTATTGCCGGAAGTGGTTGAGCAGGCGCTGTAACCTCACGGTAGCATCGGGTACGAAAAGCTTTACCGCAGGGGACGCGGAGTCTGCGCAGAGGTGCGCAGAGGAAAACTTCTTCGCCAGATCTGAGGAAATTCAAAATCAACTTTCGTCCCGGATTCCTGAAAACCTCTGCTATACTGCTATACATCTCTTGAAAGGAAGGCTCTCACAATGAAGCTATTCATCCTCGGCGATCCTCAATCGCAGTCCGCGGGCCTTCCCGTCAGCAAGCGCGCTTAGTTTTCCTTAGCAATCTGTAAGCAGTCAGGACGCAGTTCCGGCGTTTTGTTTGCGCGCTTCAGCGGAAGCTTTCCCAACACTCTCAAACTGCAAAACAACCTTAGCTGCGCCGCGCACTGTGCCCGGTCCGGCTTCATCAGCGAGTGACTCTTATGCGAAAACTGTTTCGCGAAAATGCCATGCGTGACGTTCTGGCCTTCGTCTTCCGCCACTGGAGACGGGAGATGCCGATTGTCACGGGAATCGCACTCAGCATGATCATGGCCACGGCCGCCGACCTGTTTCTGCCGGTTTACTCGGGCCGGCTGATCGACGCTATTGCGTCGCACGCCGCTCTCTATACGGCGGTGAAGTCGATCGCTGTCATGGCCGGGCTTGGCGCGCTGCTGACAGCGGCGCGTTACATGGCGATGATCGGCATCATCAAGCTGACACTGCGGCTCATGTTCCGCTTTGCCAGCGATGCCTTCTGGCGCGTGCAGCGCTTCTCGACAGACTGGCAGGCGAATAACTTTGCCGGCTCGATTGTGCGGCGCATTACGCGCGGCATGTGGGCTGTCGATCTGCTGGACGACACGCTGCTGCTTGCGCTGCTGCCGGCGCTGCTGGTGCTGGCCGGGTCTTCCATATTGCTTGGCCTTCGCTGGCCGGTGATGGGACTGATCGTTGCTACCGGAGCTTTGTTCTATGTCGCTATCTCGGTGGGGTTGTCGCTGGGCTATGTGTCTCCGGCGGCGCGCCTCTCGAATGCGCAGGACACGCGACTCGGAGGCGCGATGGCCGATGCTGTGACCTGCAATGCTGTGGTGAAGTCCTTTGGAGCGGAGGCGCGCGAAGATTTTCGCCTGGCGCACGTGCTCGAGAAATGGAGCCGGCGCACGGCGCGCACCTGGCGTTTCGGCAATCGCGCCGGCGGCCTGCAGCTGACGGTGCTGCTCGTGCTGAGGACGGTTGTGACCAGCTACGGAGTGCTGTTGTGGTGGCGCGGCAAGGCTACGCCGGGCGATGTGACGTTCGTGCTGACAAGCTACTTCATCGTTCATGGCTACCTGCGGGATATCGGGCAGCATGTCGCGAACCTGCAGCGCAGCGTGAACGACATGGAAGAGATGGTCGCGTTCCACTCGCAACCGCTTGGAGTGGCTGACCGCGCGGGCGCGAAACCGATCCGCGTAAGCAAGGGTGAGATTGTCTTCGACCGCGTGGACTTCCGTTACAGCGAACAGGTGGCTCCGTTGTTTCAGGACTTCTCTTTGCGCATTGAAGCAGGCGAGCGCGTCGGACTGGTGGGTCACTCGGGCTCGGGCAAGACGACCTTCGTCAAGCTGCTGCACCGTCTCTACGATGTAACAGGCGGTCGCATTCTGATTGACGGCCAGGAGATCGCGCATGTGACGCAGGACTCTCTGCGCGCGCAACTGGCGCTGGTGCCGCAGGAGCCGATCCTGTTTCACCGTTCGCTGGCGGAGAACATCGCCTATGCGCGTCCGGAAGCGACGACGCATGAGATCGAAGAAGCGGCGCGGCTGGCCAACGCGCACGACTTCATCAGCCGTTTGCCGAAAGGCTATGGGACGCTGGTGGGCGAGCGCGGCGTGAAACTCTCGGGCGGTGAACGCCAGAGAGTGGCGCTGGCGCGCGCATTCCTGGCGAACACGCCGATCCTGATTCTGGATGAGGCGACGTCGAGCCTCGACTCGGAGTCAGAGGCGCTGATCCAGGAGGCGATGGAACGGCTGATCGCGGGCCGCACGGCCATCGTGATCGCGCACCGGTTGTCAACGGTGCGGATGCTTGACCGCATTCTTGTGTTCGAGAGCGGTGAAGTCATTGAAGAAGGTGCTCACGATGAGCTGGTGCTGAAGCCGGAGGGCACGTACAAGCGGCTGTTCGAGCGGCAGGCGCTGGGCCTGATCGTGGACAATATGTCCGAGCTGGACACGGAATTGGAGAATGAGATTCCATGATCCAGTTCGGCATTGCAACAAGCATAGGTCTAACAGTAGGCTGGTAATAGCAATTCGCAAAAAAGTGCGGGAGTGGCGAAATTGGCAGACGCACCAGACTTAGGATCTGGCGGAGCAATCCGTGGGGGTTCAAGTCCCTTCTCCCGCACCAGCTTTTTGCAGGTGCCCTCACTACACTGCATCTCTGCGATACTCTGAAAGCAACTATGAATCCCGCCGAACAGACTAAGATCAATCTCTCGCAATCCCCGGACTACCGTGAAAGCTATGCCAACAGCGTGCAGGTGCGCGTCAGCGTGTGGGATTTCTTTCTTGCCTTCGGGCTCGTGCATCAGGATGCGCCTGATTCGGTCACCATTCAAAACACGCAGGGCATTTATCTGAGCCCACAACAGGCCAAGGCGCTCTGGAACATCCTGGGGCAGAACATTGCTCAGTATGAGCAGGCCTTCGGCAATATTGCGCTCGAGCCGCAGCATCCGCTTCCCACTCCGCAAGGCCCGGTACATTAGGCTGTGCCGCAATCGCAGACCCGGCTCTGGCTTGTCTTCCCGGTCATTCTTGCCGCGGTGCTGCTGGCGCATCTGTCGCTGCTGCGATTGCCTTATTACTGGGACGAGGCCGGATACTATATTCCTGCAGCGTATGATTTTTTTCGCACCGGCTCGCTGATTCCCTTCTCGACGCTTTCGAATGCGCATCCGCCGCTGCCTTCGCTTTATCTTGCGCTGTGGTGGAAGCTGTTCACCTTCGCGCCCTGGGTCACGCGGACGGCGATGTGCTTTGTGGCTGCGATTGCGCTGCTGGCGGTGTATCGGCTGGCCATGGTCACAACGCGCAGAGTGCCTGTTGCCATTACGACGGTTGTGCTGACGGCGCTCTATCCCATCTGGTTTGCGCAGAGCTCGCTTGCACATGCTGACCTCTTTGCTACGGCAGCAACTTTGTGGGCGCTGGTCTTTGTTCTCGAAGAACGTATTAAGTGGCCGGCAGTGGTTTGTTTCTCGCTCGCTGCGCTTGCCAAAGAGACCGCCATTGTTACGCCGTTGGCTCTGGCTGGATGGCAGGCGTGGCTGGCCTTTGCGCCTCAGGGGCTGAAGCCCCCGGTTGAGTCTGACGCTGAGGTGAAAGGCCCTGCCTTGAATCGGAAGATGTATCGTATATCCGCTGCGGGAGAACTGCTGCTTCCTATCCTGCCGCTGGCCTACTGGTACTTCTATCACTGGCGGCGCACGGGGTTCGTCTTCGGTAATCCGGAGTATCTGCGCTACAACGCCACGGCCACGCTTACTCCGTTGCGCATTCTGCTGGCATTTGCGCATCGCGTCTTGCACATCACGGCGCACATGAATCTGTTCGTACCGGTGCTTCTGATGTTTGCGTGCATGATGCTTCCGCCGGTCGAGGACCGAAAACGCATTTCGTTCGGGGACCAGGCGTTCCTCTACATCATTATCCTTGCGAACCTGCTCTTTTACTCCGTGCTTGGCGGAGCACTGTTGACGCGCTATCTGCTTCCTTTGTACCCTCTTGTTCTGCTGCTCTGCGTGAATACCTTTTATCGGAGACTGCGCTCGTGGCCGCTGCTGGCCGCACTGAGCGCTGCGGGATTTCTTGCCGGGCTCTTCGTCAATCCACCGTATCGTTTTGCTCCTGAGGATAATCTCGCTTATCGCGACGTGATTCGGCTGCATCAGGCGGCGATTCGCGCGGTCGAGCAGCACTATCCGGGAGCCACGGTGCTTACTGCATGGCCGGCAAGCGATGAGCTGACCAAACCTGAGCTGGGATACATCACGCAGCCCATGCAGGTCGCTGCTATCGACAATTTTTCGCTGCCGCAGATTGAGGCTGCAGCGCAGGCTTCGGCTCCTTATACGGTCGGGCTTATCTTCTCCACGAAGTATGACCCTCCGCATCTCTTCCTGAGCCTCGGCGAGCGCAATGAGGCGCTCGATAGGCGATTCTTTGACTTCCATCGCGATCTGCCGCCTGAGGCCATTGCGCAGATCCTAGGAGGTAAAGTTGCGTGGCGTGCGGAACGGAAGGGGCAATGGGCGGCGGTGCTACACTTCGACCGTCCGCAGGAAGCAACCATCAAACATCAAGCCATTCAGAAGCCCGGTTCACTATAATCAGCCTTGAAGTGCGTTTATCAAGACTATTTCGCTCGATTCTCTTTGCTTTCCTGCTCGCAGCAGCGCCACTGCTCATCGCGCAACAGCCGGCCAGCCCTCCAGCGGAGGCGGCCACAGCTATGCATGGACGCCTGCTGCTCGTGCTGCCTTTTGAGAACCACAGCGGGCGCGCCGATCTTGACTGGATCGGCTCTGCGTTTCCTGAGATTTTTAACCGCAGGCTTGCTGCCGCGGGATTTCTACCCATCAGCCACGCCGACCGGCTTTATGCGCTTGACCGCCTGGGATTGCCGCCGAAGTTTCAGCCTTCGCGCGCGAGCATGATCCGGCTGGCGCAGGCGGTCGATGCTGATTACGTTGTCTTCGGCTTCTTCACGACCACTGGAAATACATTGAGCGCGACGGCGCAGGTGCTCGATGTAACGAGCTTGAAGCTGGGCAATCCGCTGACACAGCAGTCGGACCTGCCGCGCCTGCTCGATGTTCTGAATGGTCTCGCGTGGCAGACCGCCAAGCAGATCGATCCTGCCTATTCTGTCGCGCAGCAGACTTTTTTGACGGCCGATTCCGACCTGCACCTTGAAGCTTTTGAGAATTATGTTCGCGGCCTCACAGAAGACTCCATCAACGAGCGCATTCGTCATCTGCGGGAAGCAGTCCGGTTAAATCCGCACTTCTCACCGGCGATATTGGCTCTGGGCAAAGCTTATTTCTCGAACCAGAATTTCGACCTTGCCGCTGCGACGCTCGGGGGCCTGTCCAAGGACGATCCCTATGCGCTTGAAGCCGACTTTTATCGCGGGCTCGCATTTTTCTACACCGGCAAATATCTTGAGGCGGAAGACGCCTTCGCCTTTGACACCGCACGACTGCCGCTACCCGAAGTTGTGAACAACCAGGGCGTAGCGGCTGCGCGGCGCGGCAGGGACGGCTCCCCGCTCTTTCAGCAGGCAAGCACTGCGGACCCCAAAGATGCTGACTACCACTTCAACCTGGCCGTCTCTCTGCGGCGGCGCGGCGACATTGCCGGGGCCACGCGCGAGATCGATCAAGCGGCAAAACTGCGTCCCCAGGACACGGAGATCGCGAGCCTCTCGGGCACGCTGCACAGCGGGCAACAGACTGCGGCGGCTGCACAACCTGCAGGGAACAATGGCCCTATCGAGCGCATCAAGCGCACCTATAACGAGGCCAGCTTCCGCCAGGCGGCCTTTGAGATGGAGCAGATGCAACAACTGCGCCTGAGCGCGCTTCCTCCGGCTGAGCGCGCAGCCGCGCTTACCAAGGAAGGCGACCAGTTCTTCAATCGCGGATTGCTGCTTGAAGCAGAGCGCGAATACCAGGCAGCGCTTCAAGCGGACTCTGCTTCTGCTGTCGCTCATACCGGACTGGCGCAGGTGCGCGAACGGAGCAATGATCCTGAGGCTGCCAGGCAGGAAGCGCAGCGCGCCCTGCAATTGCAGCCCACAGCCGCAGCCCATCTGCTGCTGGCGCGCATTGACCTGCAGGCGAACCAGCTGAGCTCGGCAGCGAACGAAATCAGCCAGGCGCTGAAACTCGAACCCAACAACGCTAACGCTCGTGTTATGAAGATGGCGCTGGAACAGAAAGGTCAGCAGGTGCCATGAACCGCATGTGGCGTAGTGCGATCGTTTTTTGTGCCTGCGCCATTATCTTGTTTTCTGGCCGCACGCTGAACGCCGAATCACAGCCGCCGCAGGTTGTGCTGCTGCATCTGCACGATACGATCCAACCGATCAGCGAGCAGTACATCAGCCGCGGCATCACTCATGCCGCGAAGATTCATGCTGATGCGGTGCTCATCGAACTTGACACGCCGGGCGGATTGCTCGAATCCACGCGCACGGTCGTTCACGACATTCTTGCCTCGCCTGTGCCGATCATTGTTTATGTTGCGCCTTCAGGCAGCCGTGCCGGCTCGGCAGGATTCTTCATTCTCGAATCGGCAGACATTGCCGCCATGGCTCCCGCTACGAATGCCGGTGCAGCGCATCCGGTCGTCGAAGGAGGCAAGCTCGATCCGGAGATGAAGCAGAAGCTCGAGAATGATACGACTGCTTTCCTTCGTTCCTATGTTTCGCGGCGCGGGCGCAGCACGGACGCCGCGCAGGATGCAGTGCTTAACTCGAAGTCATACACCGAGCAGGAGGCTGAGCGCCTCAAGCTGATTGACCTGATTGCGCCGAGCAACACGGCGCTCCTTGACGCAGTCGATGGCCGCACGGTGACGCGCTTTGACGGCTCAAATACAACCCTGCACACGCGCGCCGCGCATATTGTCCCGGTAGAGACCACCCTGCGCGAAGATATTCTCGACCGCATGATGGACCCTAACCTGGCCGTGCTTATCCTCGTGGTCGGCGGGCTGCTCATCTATCTCGAATTCAACACGCCGGGCACCATCATTCCCGGAGCGCTGGGGACGCTGCTGCTTGTGCTTGCGCTCTTTTCGCTCAACCTGCTTCCTGTGCGCTACACATCGCTGATGCTGCTGGTGGCGGCGTTTGCCCTGATGATCCTCGAAGCCAAATTTGCCAGCCATGGCGTGCTTGCGGCTGCCGGGATCATCTGCCTTGTTCTAGGGACGCTCACACTTGTCGCCGGACCTATTCCTGAGCTGCGCGTCAGCGTGGCAACCGCTGTCGGAACCGGCATTGTGTTTGGTGCGATTACCACATTCCTCGTCCGCATCGCATGGCGCGCGCGGCGCAATAAGGTTCTCACAGGACCGGAGGCACTGATCGGCTCTATCGCCATCGCGCAGCAGCCGCTCGATCCCCGCGGGCAGGTAATGGTGCACGGCGAGCTCTGGTTTGCCGAATCGCCTGTTCCTGTTTCGCCCGGAGAACACGTGCGCGTGCGTGCCGTTCGCAATTTGACACTATTGGTAGAGCGGGTTCCCGAAAGAGAACAGGCCGCGAATTAAGCGCCCGTTTCACAAGCCCGCTGC
The DNA here is from genome assembly GCF_059115305.1 of Acidobacterium sp. FHG110202_01. Taxonomy (NCBI): domain Bacteria; kingdom Pseudomonadati; phylum Acidobacteriota; class Terriglobia; order Terriglobales; family Acidobacteriaceae; genus Acidobacterium; species Acidobacterium sp. FHG110202_01. The sequence goes on along the minus strand of NZ_JBZYWJ010000007.1, from coordinate 325,972 downwards.
GGTAAAATCGCAGCTCAGTGAGGCGTGTATGGGAATCCCAAGCCTGATCGTCATTGCAGTCATTGTTCTTTATCTGCTGAACTCGATCAAAATTCTTCGTGAGTATGAACGCGGCGTTATTTTCCGGCTGGGGCGCGCGCTGCCGCAGCCCAAAGGGCCGGGAATCATCCTCGTCTTCCGGCCATTCGACCAGATCGTCCGCGTTTCGCTCCGCCAGGAAGTACTGGAAGTTCCCCCGCAGGACGTGATCACGCGCGACAACGTCACCATCAAGGTCAATGCGGTCATCACGCTGCGCGTGCTCGATCCGGCGAAGGCAGTCCTTGAAGTAGCAAATTACGTTTATCAGACCTCGCAGTTTGCGCAGACGACGCTGCGTTCGGTTCTGGGCGAAGTGGAGCTCGACGGCCTGCTTTCGCACCGCGACGTGCTCAACCAGCGCATCCAGACGATCATTGATCAGCGTACAGAGCCCTGGGGTGTAAAGGTTGTAAGCGTTGAAGTGAAGCAGGTTGACCTGCCTGAACAGATGCTGCGCGCCATGGCCAAGCAGGCCGAGGCCGAACGCGAGAAGCGCTCGAAGATCATCAATGCGGAAGGTGAATTCAGCGCGGCACAGCGGCTGGTGGACGCCGCAAATCTATTGGCAACGCAGCCCATCACTTTGCAGTTGAAGTATCTCCAAACTCTTACTGACATCGGCACGGAAAAGAACACGACGGTCATCTTTCCGTTGCCCGTGGAACTGTTGTCACTGATTCAGAAGTTCGTTCCCCCGAACAGTACACCCTCGAACGCAGAGGAGCAGAAATGAGAAGCACTGTCGCATACGAAGAAGAGAACGAATCAGAAATTACGCTGAATGCCACCACACTGCTCGGCATATTTTTCGGGCTGGTGCTGGTGTGCGGCGTCTTTTTTGGGTTTGGCTATTCCATGGGCCGGCGGGGACAGGAAGCGCCCGCCGCCAGCACATCTGCTGCTGCTCCGGAAGAGGCGAAGGCGCCCCCGGCCAGCAACACTCCGAAGCCCTCAGCCATGGAAGCCCTGAAGACAGCCGATACATCTGCTGATTCGGACAACTCCGCACCCACAACCGTCACTCAGCCGGTAGAGTCACACACACCTGCTCCGGCTCCTGCAGTCATAGCCAAGCCGAGTCCTGCATCGCAGCCCGCGCCTGTTCAGGCACAGACCAATCCTCAGTTTAATCCTGCGCTTAAAACCGCATCGCTGCCTATGTCTCCGGCAGCACCCGCAGCTGCCGCCCAGTCGATCATGGTTCAGATTGCCGCCGTGTCGCGTTCAGAAGATGCCAATGCCCTGGCCTCTGCGCTGCGGCAGCATGGATACACCGTTGCTGTCCGCAATGAGCCGCAGGACAAGCTGCTGCATATACAGGTTGGCCCCTTCCCATCACGCGATGCCGCTAAAGCAATCCGTACAAAACTCATTGCTGATGGTTACAACGCTATCCTGAAGCCCTGAAATCCTTATCCTCCGAGCAAACGCTTCCGCCAGTTTCTGCGTCCATCCATAAGAAGGTGCGCACTTGGCGGGCTGTACGAGTGCTCCGGCGCACTTAGGAACGCAAGCAGATTGCAGTAAGCAAGCATTCTTAAGAAATCCCCGCGTCGGAGTGATTCCATTTGGTTGTAGGAACATCGCTGCACTATCTCGTCCTTGAACTTTTTTGCGTCTGCATAGCCTGTGCAGCAGCGTATTGGAAACCCTGGCTGCGACTTGTTACCTGGCTTGAAATAAAATTCACCCTGGCGAGTAAAAGACCAGCGCTCGCATTTTTTGGAATTATCGCTGCGGCGGTTTTGATCCGCCTGGCCCTGCTACCCGCCGAGCCCGTACCAACGCCAGTCATTCATGATGAATTCAGTTATCTGTTAGCAGCCGATACGTTTGTCCACGGACGCCTCACGAATCCGCAGCCGCCGGTGCCTGCGGCCTTTGAAACCTTCCACGTCAACATCTGGCCAAGCTACCAGTCAATGTATCTGCCGGGAACAGGACTGGCTCTGGCCGTCGGGCAATTGCTCGGGTCGCCATGGCTCGCTGTGCTCATGACAACTGCGTTTTTCTGCGCCATGGTGTACTGGACTGTTTCCGGATGGCTGCCGCGCCGCTATGGGCTGGCCGCCGCAATTCTCGCTCTCGCTGTCTGCTTCAACTGGAACAACTGGTTCGACAATTATTTCTGTCTCGGACTGACAGGCATTGCCGGAGCGCTCGTGATCGGCAGCATCCCGCGCATCCTTCACCGCAAAACGCTTGCATCGACGATTCCTCTGGGAGCGGGCCTGGCCATCTTTCTGCTGACTCGTCCTTATGAAGGCTGCGTCGTTTCACTACCCGCTGTGCTGGTGCTTGTATGGAGCCTGCGCCGCGCCGGGCCCAAGCGTATCTCCGCGCTGGCAGCTGCGCCTGCGCTCATGCTCTGCATGACCTTTATGTGGCTCTGCTATTACAACTGGCGCGGCACCGGGCATCCGCTGCTCTTTGCCTACACGGCAAACTATGAGCAATACCACATCACCGGACCGTTCATGTTCTCCCGCATCCGGCCACTACCTGTCTATCACCATGAACAGATGGGGAAGTTTTATGCCAAGTGGGAGTTGGGCACCTATCGCCTCGCGCACACGTATCCTTACTTCTTCCTCCGTTTAAAATTAAAAACCTATTACCACTTCTTCTTCGCTGGAAATGCGCTGTTGTTGCTGATCGGGACCGCTGCGCTCGCGAAGAAGAAAGGACTGGGACTTGCTCCTGTCTTTGCCCTGCTGGGCTTTGTTATCGAAATCATCCTGATGGCGTGGCAGCCCTATCCTCAATATGGCGCGCCCGCCGCTGCGGTTTTCTTTCTGCTGATCGCATTCGGGCTGTTCGCCCTGCGAAGAATGAACTTCCGCTGGTTCAGCGGGGAAAATCTTGTACGCGGTTGGGTGCTGGCGCAACTGCTGCTTGCTACGAACGTTTTCTATCAACACTGGATGAGGAGCTCTGTCCCACCAGAGCCACACTATGCTTCCGTCGAACGGGAAAAGATCGAAAACCTTCTGCTCAGTCATCCGGGAAAACAGCTCTGTCTCGTAAAGTACTCGGTCGAGCATCCCGGCGTACAGGAGTGGGTCTATAACGGAGCAGACCTGAACAGCGAGCGCATTGTGTGGGCGCGCAGCATCGATCCGGAGAGCGACCGCAAACTCATGGCCGCATTTCCCGATCGGGAAGTGTGGCTGCTCAAACCGGACGAGCCATCGCAGAACCTGATGGCTTATTCGCCAAACAAGGCGCATCCCGACCTGAGCCGCACTGCCATGGCGAAGGTCACGGTACCTCCGCTGTTCTAGCCGCGCATCCACTCCGGCAGTGAAGATGCAATGGCCTCGCGCACGGCGGCCAGCAAATCTTCGCGCGTGGAGTAATCGCGCGGCCAGATTGGAGCATGAAAGACAACGTGCGCTGTGCCCGGAGTGATGCTCATACTGCCCTTTTTCATCATGCTTTCCGTGCCCCAGATGGAGATGGGCACAACCGGCGCCCCCGTTTCCATGGAGAGATAGAAAGGCCCTTTCTTAAAGGGCAGCAGGCGTCCATCGCGTGATCGCGTCCCCTCGACAAACGTAGTTACATGCAGGCCGGAGGCCATCACTTCTCTGCCTCGCTCGACGCTCTGCTTCGCGCTCTCGACGCGCCCATCACGGTCGACCGGAATGAAATTCCCAAGCTGCATTGCATAGCCAAGCACGGGAATCTTCATCAGCGAACGCTTGAGAAATACCGATGTACGCCCAGGAATCAGCGGCAGCAGAATCGGGGGATCGAGGTTGGAAACATGGTTCGACATGAAGATATAACGCTGCTGAGGATCGAGCTGTTCGCGGCCCGTAACATCGATGCGAATGCCTCCGGCCTTGACGCCGGTATTCGCAATCCACATCGCCCAGCGGTAGAGGAGCGAGATGTCGCCTGTGAGCAATGTCCACGGCAGCCCGATAAGCGCCGCGGGCAGACCGAGGACAAGATACGTGAAAACAATTGCAAAGGTGGAAAGCATGGGTTACGAGCGAGTGGGAGCCTGGGCCAGCACGGCCATTTCGAGCTTCTCATAGATTCCGTCGAAGCCGCCATTGGAAAGAATCGCGACTACATCGCCCGAGCGCAGTTCCGGAGCAATCGCCTCCACAATCGCATTGGCGTTGGCAAACAATGCAGCATCTTTTCCTGACTGCTGCAGGCTCTTCACAACAGATTCGGGATGCAGGCGCTCATTCTCCGGAATGCTTTCCAGCTTGAAGACTCCGGCCAGCACGATGCGATCAGCCAGCGAGAGGCTCTCGACCAATTCGCGCTCAAACACGTTGCGCCGCAAGGTATTCGAGCGCGGCTCGAGTACCGCCCATAAGCGCGCCTGAGGATATGCGGCCCGCAACGCGCGCAGCGTCTCGCGGATTGCGGTAGGATGATGCGCAAAATCGTCGATGATGGTCACGCCGTCTACCACGGCGCGTACTTCAAGCCTGCGCTTCACGCTTTTGAAGGTTGCTAACGCCTCCTGAATCGCAGAGACTTCCACTCCCTGGCCTGCGGCCAGTGCAGCGGCAGCAGTGGCGTTCAAGGCATTGTGTTCGCCCGCCATGTTCATGGTAAGTTCAGCCCAGGGTTTTCCGTCGCGAAAGACCTTCCACTTCGCCTGCCCATTGCTGAACTGTAAATCTGCAATGCGCCATGCAGAGTCCTGAGCAAAACCGTAGCGCTCAACTTTGCAGAAGGCACGGCTTACGCATTCCGAAACATTTGGAGCGCCATCGTATGCGACGATGCGTCCGCGATGCGGCACGAGATTCACCAGCCGCTTGAATGCGGTCTTTACCTGGTCGAGGTCGCGGTAGATATCCGCATGGTCGAATTCCACGTGCGTGAGGATCAGCGCATCGGGAAAGTAGTGCATGAACTTCGGGCCCTTATCGAAAAAGGCCGTGTCGTATTCGTCGCCTTCAAGGATGAAGGTGCTGCTGTCGCGCAGATGAAAGCTGGTGCCGAAGTTCTCCGCTACTCCGCCGATTAAGAATGACGGCTGGTGCGATGCAACTTCGTAAATCCACGCCAGCATGCTTGTCGTGGTGGTCTTGCCGTGCGTGCCGGCAACCACCAGCGATTCGCGCCCGCGAAGAAATTCATCGTGAATCAAAGCCGCAAGCGATGCAAACGGAATGCGCTGATCGAGCACATACTCGAGCTCGACATTGCCGCGTGAGATCGCATTACCTACAATCACAAGGTCGGGCTGCGGCTTGAGATTTTCTTCTGAAAAAGGCTCAGCGACGGAAATCTGCAGGCTGCGCAAAAGGTCTGACATCGGCGGATAGGCCGCCTGGTCTGAGCCGGTTACGCGATGTCCCTTTAACTGCAGTAAGCCGGCAAGCGAAGCCATCGCCGTCCCGCAGATTCCAATCAAGTGAATATGTTTTTTCTGCATTCTTTATTCAGCCTGCACTGCCGGCTCCAGATAGCGCAACACCGGCTCCTCTTCCAGAATCAATTCTGCTTCAATGCCCAGCGGAAGCGTCACGTTGCCGCGCGAAACATGGCCTGAGCGCAGGCCAATGGCGATTGGGCCGTCGAACCAGTCGAGCACGCGCAGGATCACCTGTTCCAGCAGATCGGGCGCGGCTCCGGGCGATGCGCATTCAAGCATCTCGCCAAAAATAAAACCAGAGACGCCGTCGAATTTTCCCGCGAGCACCATCTGACGCAGCATGCGGTCGATCTGGTATGGCTTCACGCCTATATCTTCGAGGAATAGCAATCTGCCCTCGGTCTGCGGCGCAAAATGTGTTCCCAGCGATGCGGTCAGGATGCTGAGGCATCCTCCATAAATCACGCCCTGTGCGCGTCCCGGCTTCAGAATCCGTAGGCCTTCTGCAGCCCCCACGGAGACAAGGTCGCCATCGAGAGCGGCATCCAGGCTCGCATCATGCACGCCGTCATCGACAGCAAAATCCGCGGAGACCATCGGGCCGTGGAATGCGACCAGGCCAAGCTGATCGAACAGCCATGTCTGCACTGCGGTCATATCGCTGTATCCGAAAAGCGGCTTCGGGTTCTCGCGGATGAGGTCGAGGTCAATATCTTCGAGCAGGTAGTTCGATCCGTAACCGCCACGGGTACAAAAGATGGCCTGAACTTCCGGATCGGCAAACGCTGCGTGCAAATCCGCCAGGCGCTCTTCGGCTGTGCCTGAAAAATAGGGCGCGAGCCTGCCCTGCGTATAGCGGCCGAACTCTGCATCGTAGCCGCGCGCGCGCAGTGCCTCCATGCCGCGAGCCAGGCGCTCGGGCTTTGAAGAGCTGGCCGGAGCAATGACGGCCACATGCGCATCGGGCGCGACGGCGGATGGTTTCAGCATGCAAAGGCCTCGCCCGAAGCGATCAGCTCAGCAGGCCCGGTGAGAAGAATCTCGCTCTCTCCGCCATTCCACTCCACGCGCTGTTCGCCCCCGGGCGCGCGCACCAGCATCTGTGCTGTTCCGTTGTGATGAGCGATTGTGGCCACCGCCGATGCGCAGGTTCCTGTTCCAGACGAAGTTGTCGGCCCGACACCACGCTCAAAAATGCGAATCTCGATTTCGTCTGGACTGAGGACACGGACAAATTCGACGTTGGTCTGTTCGGGGAAATCGCTGTGGAAGCAGATTTCGTGGCCGATCTCGCGCCAGCCGCGCCCCTGCACATCAAACTCCGGGTCATCCGTAAAAATCACGAAGTGAGGATTGCCGGTCGCGACTACTACGCCGTCGACTTGTCCAGCTGCCAATTTCACGCTGCGTGCAGCGATAGCCGGCACGCCCATGCGCGATGCGATCTGGAAGTGCCCATCGTCAGCCTGCACGATGCGGCATTCACGTGTGCCTGCGTCAGTCTCGAGGGTGATGACGTCGCCGGGTCCCAGTTTTTTTTTATGCGCCATCCACGCCGCCACGCAGCGCGTGCCGTTGCCGGAGATTTCCGCAATCGAGCCATCGGCGTTAAAGAGCCTGATTTTCCCTGAACGCTCGCCTGTCCATTCAAGATATTCGACCCCGTCGGCGCCTACGCCGGTATTGCGCGCGCATAATCTGATGGCTATCGCGCGCTGCTTCGATCCACCCACCTGCGCTGTTTCGACAATCAGAAAATCGTTGCCGCAGGCATGCGCCTTCACAAATGAAATCAATCGTCCTCCAGGCTGGTGAATGTCAGCACTTCGTCAATCGCAGGAGACGCATTCAGAGAGTCGGTAAGTTTCAGATGCCCCTTGCGCGTTGCTGAGACCGTGAAGCAAAGGCGGTTGAGCTCGCCAATGTTCTCCTGATCGATCTGCATAAGCCGCCGCTTTAACTGGTCCATGGCATGCAGAATGGCCATCGAAATTTTGGTAGCGTCGCGACCCCGTACTTCATAGACCACTGAGTACAGTTTGAGGTTTGCCTTCTTTTCCAGCAATCCAACTACTTCGAGCGCAACCAGTACCAGAATGGCGGAAAACACGGCAGGGATGTACAGTCCCGCGCCGCACGCCATTCCAATAGAAGCCACTGCCCACACGGTCGCCGCGCTGGTCAGTCCGCTCACGCGGTCCCGGTTGTGAAGGATCAGCCCCGCGCCGAGAAAACCGATTCCCTGCACGATGTTCGAAGCAATCTGCCCTTTATTGGCGCTGCCTTCGCCTGCAATCACAGTGGATAAAAACGTAAAGAGCGCAGCGCCGAAGCAGATCAACAGATTGGTTCTTACGCCTGATGGCTTGTGATGATATTCGCGGTCAATGCCGATGATTCCGCCCAAGAGCGCCGCGAGCAGCAACCGTCCTGCAGCGCCGCCTGTGAGCACTGTCTCCTGCAGAGCATCGAAGCTCAGCATGTGAACCGGTTCTTCTGCCAACCAAAGCATGTTTGTCATTGCCGTTTGAGCGTGATGCTATCACTTTGAAACGTAAATGCGCGCGCAGGGCTGCCCGGTGGAACACACTACGTCAACCAGCGTCAGACCTTCAGGGTGCGCCGCCACTGCCCGCGCAACCTCGTCTCCATCCGAGGCCACGACGAAGGCAGCGGCCTGAGCCGGATGCTTCAATGCCGGAGTCCACTGGTAGTAATCCGCCTCATTGATGGTGCGCTTCAGCGGGATCCCCGCGCGCTGCACTGCTCCTATGTGGTCGGATGTGTACATCAGGATCGTGCCCTGCGGGGGGAGCGCTGCCAGCGCATTCGCCAGCGACTGCTCAAAAGGAATGCGCGTGCGCGAATTGACAATTGCTTCTCCCAGAACAAGCGGACGCGCGCGCAGCAGCACAACGCTGTTCAGGACGACGAGAAACAGAGCGGCAGGCACAAGCCATGCGCGCGTGCTCTGCCAGCGTTCCCGGCACCAGCTCACGAGAAATCCGAGGAAGAGCGCAAAGGCAGGCAGCATTTCCATGCCGTAGCGGGTGTTGTACCACGAGTGCGGGAACCAGATGGGGATGAAGATGGGCACCGAGCCATAGGCGATGGAATAGGCATAAAACGGGAGCGGCACCCAGAACAGCAGTGCCGGCGCAATGTTGCTGCCGCGCCATTTCCATACAGCTGCAGCCGTTCCTGCGATACAAAGACACAGCAACAGGTCACCGAGATGCATAGGCGCTGCGCCCAATTCCGCGGCCTTCAGAAAATAGAGCACGGCAATGCGCATGTTGTGCCAGCCGGGATAATGAAAACTGCCCGGAGGCGAAGTCCTGGCGTCAATTGCTTTTGCCGAGTAGGGTCCGCGCAGAAAATCGAACGGATCGCCGAACTGCTTCGCATTGTAGAGAAGCCACAACAAGGGAGCGGCCACGAGCAGAGCGGTAAACAACAGAAATGCGCCGCCGGCGAGCCCGCGCCAGTGCCGCCTGATCTTTGCGAGAGCAATCAGCCACGCGAATGAAGCGTAGATCCAGCCGTCGTAGCGCGTATAGACGGCGCACACCAGCACCAGTCCGGCACCGATCAGCAGGCTCGCGGCGCGCTTTTGCTCGCCAGCTTTCAACGCCTGCGCATACCGCGCCAGCAGCAATGCGCTCCAGATCATTTCTGCCAGAAAGAGCGGTTCGGTCATCGCTGTGGTCTGCATGTAGAGCAGCCCGGGATTCAGCGCGTAAAACAGCAGAGCAATCAGAGCAAATGCCGGATGCAGCCAGACGCGCGCCAGACGGTAGATCCCGATGCAGCCGAGCACATAGCAGGCCATCGAAGGCCATGCGCCGGCAAGACCGGTCTGCCACCACTCCATTTTCTGGACAAAGGGCATCAGCAGGATGTGTGGCAGCGGCAACCACACAGAGCCGAGCTGCCGGTAGCCGGGGTTCAACGAATCGAGGATGCGACGCGCAATGTGCAGATGCGCGACCGCATCGCCATAAAGCAGAAGCAGGCCGCGCGGGAAGCAATAGGCAAGCGCCAGAAGGGAGAGAACCAGCGCCGCACAGGCGACGAGTGCAGTCTCATTGCGAAGTGCGGCGCGTTCAGTTTCCGGCTCAGTCAAGGTGTGACAACTCGCGGAACAGCGTAAAACGATTGTCGATCTCTTCGCGCGACAACTGCTGCAGGCGGTCGGTGCCGAAGCGCTCCACGGCAAAGGACCCCATCACGCCGCCATAGAACATGGCGCGCTTGAATGCTGCCGGAGTCACTTCCTTCTGCGAAGCAAGATAGCCGAAGAAGCCGCCGGCAAATGAGTCGCCTGCGCCGGTCGGATCGACGACTTCGCTCAGCGGCAGTGCCGGCGCGCGGAACGGCAGCGAGATGTGCTTTGTCTCGCCGGGAAAGAGCCGATTGCTGAAGAATGCGGTTGCGCCGTACTCGCCGTGCTTCACTACCAGGCTCTTCGGGCCCAACGCAAGAATCTTCTCCGCTGCGCGGACAAGGTTCGCATCGTCCGCAAGCAGTTTGGCTTCTCCGTCATTGATCAGCAGGCCGTCGAGCCCCTTCAGCACTTTCTCCAGGTTTTCGCGGTGGCCGTTGATCCAGTAATTCATGGTATCGCCGCAGACCATGCGGACCTTCGGCATCTGGCTGCGGACGTTGGCTTGCAGCACGGGATCGATGTTGGCAAGAAAGAGGAACTCTGAGTCGGCGTATTCGGCTGGAATCTTCGGTGAAAATTTCTCGAAGACGTTGAGCTGCGTCTCTTCTGTCTGCGCTTCGTTCAGGTTCCTGAGATAGGAGCCACGCCAGAAGAAGCTCTTGCCTGAGACATGCTCGAGGCCGCGCGTATCAACGCCGCGGCGCTTCAGAACATCTTCTTCCTTGTCGGTGAAGTCTTCGCCAACCACGGCAATCACACGAACATCAGTGAAATAGCTCGCGGAGAGCGAGAAATACGTCGCTGCCCCGCCCAGGCACCGTTCTGCGTGCCCTGAAGGAGTTTCAATGCTATCGAACGCAACACTGCCCACAACTAGAATTGCCATGCAGTCTCCAGTTAGTTTTTTGTAAGGTACTTGCCGATCAGAAGATCCAGACGCTCGCGCGTCTCTGCCGGAATTGCCGCCGGATTCGTCAGGATCGCATTCTTGAGCGCAGTCGCACAGGCGCAGGTGCGTTCCTTCGGCATCGCAGCCACCGCCGCGCGCACGACCTTCGCAGCATTCGCGGCGTTCTGGTTGAGCACCGCTACGATCTGCTCGACCGTCACGTCATCATGGCCTTCATACCAGCAGTCGTAGTCGGTCACCATGGCCATGGTGGCGTAGCAAATCTCGGCTTCGCGGGCGAGCTTCGCTTCCTGCAGGTTCGTCATGCCGATCACGTCGGCGCCCCAGCTGCGATAGAGATTCGACTCCGCACGCGTCGAAAACTGCGGTCCTTCCATGCAGACATACGTGCCGCCTGATTTGCCCACGACATCTGATGCGGCGCAGGCATCCACGATGGCCTTTGCAACGGTCGCGCAGACTGGATCGCCGAAGGCGACGTGGCCCACAATGCCGTCGCCGAAGAACGTCGCCACGCGATGAAAGGTGCGGTCGATGAACTGGCCGGGAACAACGAAGTCAGTCGGTTTGTGCTCTTCTTTGAGCGAGCCCACGGCAGAAACTGAAAGAATCCGATCGACGCCCAGCTTTTTGAGCGCATAGATGTTGGCGCGAAAGTTCAGTTCCGAGGGAAGGATTTTATGGCCGCGTCCATGCCGAGCCAGGAAGGCGACCTTGCGTCCTTCCAGCTCGCCCAGCACGAATGCGTCGCTGGGCTCTCCAAATGGTGTGCTGACGCGCTCCTCGCGCGTATTTGACAGGCCGGGCATGGTATAAAGCCCGCTGCCTCCAATGATTCCGATTTCCGCTTGCTGCAAAAGCTACTCCGTAACTGAGTTGAGAATGAACGCGCCGGAGCACAGCCGATGACGCGAAGTATCAGTATAAATGGAGGCAAAAATTACCTTTAATTTTCTGTTATTTTCCAAACTTCATCTCTGCCATTTCTCAAAGCAAATGGCCGTGCTATGCTTCCCACGCTGTGAGAAGGAGCACCCTCATGACATCCCCAAAACTTAAGAATTGCTGGAAGCATCTGCTCGCCGCAGTCACGCTTGGCGCAGCAGTATGCTCCGGCCTTGCGCAAACGCCTGTTGCCGGCTCGCCCAACACAGCGACCGCCGATCCGCCAGTACGCCGCCCGAATACCAAGCCCTGCACGGTAACGCTTTTTACTGACTTCACATTCGACGACTTCAATCCGAGAGACTTCAGCTATACGCCGCCCGCAAACTGCCCCGGCCCATGGGCGAAGGTCGTGCTCACAGCCGACTTCAATGAGAATGCAGGAAGGCAATTCGACCGCACTGCCAAGATGTTTATCAATGGCGTGAATGTCTACTTTGGAACCACACCGGAACCGCGGGCAACGGTCGCGCCGACATGGCACATCGAGCGCGACCTCACAGACTACTCCGCGCTGCTCACACAAACACAGAGCGGCGACATCCACCTTGATAACCTCGTCGATTCCACCTATACCGGAATCATTCACGGCACCGCGCAGCTTCTCTTTTATCCTGCGGCATTCTTCGCGCCTGCTCCACAGACAGCCGACCAGGTGATTGCGCTGCCCACAGGCGCGACTGATTCGGCATATCTCAACACTCCAACTGACCAACTGTCGCAGACGCTGACGCTACCAAAGAACGTTGAGCGCGCTTATCTCGATGTGTTTGCCCAGGGCCAATCGACCGACGAGTTCTGGTACACCTGCGTTCCCAATGCCGACACCAGCACTCTTGAAAGCTGCGGATCGACTGCTTTCCGCGAGACGGAAATCACCATCGACGGACAGCCCGCCGGCGTCGCTCCGGTTTATCCATGGATATTCACCGGCGGCATCGATCCTTATCTCTGGGCGCCCATCCCCGGAGTGCAGACTCTGAACTTCGTTCCCTACCGCGTCGACCTGACGCCGTTTGCCGGAGTGCTCTCGAACGGCCAGTCGCATACCGTTGCATTGAGCGTCTTCAATGCTGACAGCTACTTCGCGGTCACGGGCACGCTGCTTGTCTTTGAAGACCACGGAGGCAAGTCCGTCACCGGAGCAGTGACGCAGAACACGCTCGCAGCCGCGCCCACTCCCTACGTGAACGACAAGGGCGTAAGCGCGAGCGGCGGCACAGTAAACACGGCAAACCTGCGCAATTACCGCATCACTGGATATGCGAATACTTCGCATGGCCGCGTGGAGACTACCGTTCAGCAGACCATCAATTTCACCAACAACCAGCAGTTCACTATCGGCAGCAGTCAATATGAACAGGCCATTGTGCAGGGCACTGAGATTTCGTCCGATACAATCGCGAAAAACGGCTGGTCTGTGAATGAAAAAAAACGGAGTCTTTCTTATCCACTTTCGCTCGCCTACAACTACACGGTAAACACAGATGGATCGAGCCAGCAGGCGACCACCGTTCAGCAGGGCTTCCACCAGCTGGACACTGACCTGGTGAATGGCTTTCCGCTCTACACTTCGGAAACAAAGAACGACGTCAACACCGCGGATACCTGGCTCTTTGACTCAAGCGGAGCAACTACCGGCCAGACCAACCGCAGCAGTTCGCAGAAGTACTTCACTCACGACTCCACGGGCTACTGCTACAGCCGCGTACTCACATCCTCGGCTGGGTTGTTGACCGCAGTCACAGATGGACAAGGGTGCCCGAGAGGGAAGAATCAGTAGCATGACCGGCAGGCGTGGATATCACTCTGCGCCTGCCGACTGTGTCATCAGGCTTTGCCTGATGAATCGCTCGTCCATGGCCGGGGCTAAAGCCCCTGTGTTTTTCAGCACATATTCACCGGCCTAAAGGCCGGTGCTTCTACCCAAATACATCCCTGGTTCAGAGAAGCTGAAAGCTCAAGAGCTGGCAAACCAGTAAGCCACAGCGCTCGTTCGACTCGACACTGGCTAATGGGCAACTGCGGCCCGCATCATGCCGCATCCTGAAAAGAAACGCACCATGCTGGCGGAAAGCTCATGCCCTTTGCCGGATTGCAGAGGCATCTTGAGATGCGCCGACTGCATGTCTTCATTGCCGCTCTGCGCGCCTGTAATCATGAAGGCCAGCTTTCGCGCCGTGTTCAGGTCGAAGCTCTCGCTCACAAACACCATGCGCCCGCTGGTATTGATAAGCACCGGGCCCTCGCTGGTCTTGTAGACCTGCTCAGACTGGTCACCTTCAGCTCCGGTATCGCGTTTTACGCCGGAGTATTTCTTGCCCAGCTCATCGACATATAGCTTGGCGAATGCATTCGCAGCTTCAGGCGACTTCCAGCGCGAAAGATACAGCAAACCAACCGATGCAGTGGAGTTCTTCTCCGCATCGGTCTTCGCCTTCTTGCTCTGCACCGCATAGTAGATACCGCCATCCCAGGCCGGCGTCAACGCGGCAGATACCTGGTCACTGCCGAACAGCTCCGTCAGCATACGCACATCCAGCTGCCCCATCACACCCACGTCGTAGGGATCGTAGTCCGCATCAAGCAACGTATGCACATCGGGCATGCGCAGCACCGGAGCAGTCTGTTTGCGCAGGTAGGCGTGCGGGTTGATGATCTCAAAACTGGATGAGGGAGGACGGTCAAGCACGCCGGCAAATGCCGCCTCCTGGCCCTTGGTTTTAAGTAAGGCCTGCTCAAACTTCAGCCCGTCCTGGTAAGGGAACAGCAGCGATTCCTTCAGGACCAGCGGTGCGCGCGCCAGCACAGGCGAATCAGAGGTGTCTCCTCCATCGCCGATGTCGTCCGGCATATCAGGGGCCGTCAGCAAGCTCTTGCCGGAAGGCGCAAGTGAATAGTCGATATAAACGGCCATGGCCTGCCCTTCGAGCACCGCCTCGCGCGCCGTGTCGACCTCATCGGTCTGGATATGATCGTTGTCCTGTTTTACGTTGCGGGCCAGGTCATCGCTGGTCACGTCTTCCCACTTCTCAAGGTCCACGTGCTGGTCCTGCAGCGCATGCGTCAGCTCGTGCGCCAGCACCGGCTTCTGCGTATCAGGAGTCGCCCAGTCGAGCAGGTTCACGGTCTTCGTCTTGCTGTCGTAGTAGGCTTCGATCTGCTCCTTCAACAGCTGCAGCAGAAAAGGCCGCAGCTGGAAATCGCGGTCGAGCAGGCCGAACTTCTTCAGAACGATCTCGGAGCGCTCCATGCGCTTGGCGTCCTTGTCGTCGTTCATCTTCTCAGTAAGGTATTTTTCCACCGCGTCGCGCGTGGTCAGCTTGCGCTTCACATCATGCCGGATGGGCAGCTTCGAGTCATCGGAGGCGAATTTCAGGATGATGCCGACCGAATGGAAGAGCTCCTTGGCCTGGTCCGGCGTAATGTGCATCTCATGCGGAGCTATCTTCGGGGCGGTGGCATTATCCGTGGCCTGCCCAAAGCACAATCCGGCCGAAACCGTCAGAACCAAAGCGAGTCGACTTGCTGTTTTCATCCTCAACGTCATTCCTGACCTCTCCATAAATCCGCCTGTCTTGCGAAGACTATAATTTTGCTATGGGGCAAACGCCACAACTTGTTGCGGACGGACACACTCCGCTCGCCGCTCTCGATCTGGGGTCTGATCTTCAGATGCATCTCGGGCGCATCACGCCCTATTCTTTTGACGATTGCGTCATCGAACTCAGCCGCCTGATGCATGGGGCCGGCGTTTATGACCTCGGCTACCTTACACGCATCCGCATTACCGGGGAAGATCGCCTGCGCTGGCTCAACGGCATGGTGACCAATACGGTGCAGGGACTGGAGGAAGGCTTCGGCAACTATACGCTCGTGCTCAATGCGCAGGGACGGATTCAGGGCGATGGTTACGTCTTCCGTTCGCCTGACCATCTTCTGCTTGAAACCGACCGTGCTCAGGCGCCGCGCCTCCTCGCGCATCTGGACCACTTCATCATCATGGACGACGTGGAGCTACTTGAGTTAGACGCAACAAACACCACTCTTGGTTTGGCTGGACCGCAAGCTCCTCAAATTCTTGAGGCCCTCGGTATCCCGGTCCCGGAAAAACTGGGCTTTGCGGAAGCGAGCCTTAAAGGGATTCCGGTAACTGTCGTCCGCGCTTATGAAGTCCTAGTGCCGCGCTTTGAACTGTGGCTGGCTGCGGAACACGTTGCCGAGGCGTGGAAAATCCTTATCGAAGCCGGGGCCGCGCCCACTGGTTTTTCTGCTGTTGAAGGCCTCCGCATCTTTGAGGGCACGCCGCAGTACGGCACAGACATCACCGACCGCTATCTGCCGCAGGAAACCAGCCAGACGCGGGCGCTCAACTTTAACAAGGGCTGCTATCTCGGCCAGGAAATCGTCGAGCGTATCCGCTCGCGCGCCACGGTGCACCGCAATCTGCGCCAGTTTGAGCTGAACGGCGAGGTGCCGCTGCCTGGAACAGAGTTGCACGCCGAAGGCGATGACAAAGCCATTGGAGAAATCACCAGCGCCATGCACTATGCGCTGCCCGGATTCACCAGTACGCTCGCTCTTGGATTCATCCGCATTGAAGCCCTGGAGCGCAAGGCAGTCATCACATATTCAGGAGGCACAGCTACGCCGCTCGACTCGCCTCCAGCGCTACCTTAAACCAGGAAAAGAGATCATGGACGAAAAACCACCTTCATTTACTGTTACCGACCGGCGCAAGTTCACCGTGGAAGGCGAGCGCCGCGACGACGCTCCCGCAACCGAGCAGGAAAAAGAGCAGAGCGGCGCGCGCGTCATCGCCATGCCCTCGCCTAAGCAGGAAGAACCGAAACAAGCGGAAGCACCTGTCGAGGAATCGCCTGCTCCGGCGGAAGAAGAACTCGCCGGGCCATCGGTGCAGGAATCCGCTGAGCAGCATAAGGCCTATCAGCAATCAACGCAGGACATGGACAACATGCTGCGCCAGGCAAACCCGGGCCTTGAGACGGCGCAGGAAGCCGGCTTTGAGCATGTCATCCAGTCTATCTATCTCTCCGCGCTCGTCGCCATGGGCGCCGGAACAGAGCCCGGGCAGAAGCCGCGCATCGATATCATCGGCGCGCGCCAGAGCATCGACATGCTCTCGATTCTGCAGGAGAAGACCAAGGGCAACCTCACAGAAAAAGAACAGCGGCTGTTACAGAATGCTCTCTTCGACGTGCGCATGATGTTCGTCGAGATCACGAATGCCATCTCGAAATCGGCGCAGCAACCGCCCCCTGCGAAAAAATGACCTGCCAATTGAATCCAGATATTTTGAAATTTCGGTGTTGAGCTGAAGGCAAATTCCCCTCAGCGGCTAAAACCGTGGCGATTTAGAACCTTACGGCACGACTAAAGTCGTGCCCTTTCAAAGAGGCACCTGGCTCCCGGGCAATCTCACATGGAAGCGACTCTCATCCTTCTCGGCAGCGGAACATCCATGGGCGTGCCCACACTTGGCTGCGATTGCCGCGTCTGTACTTCTCCCGATCCGAGAGACCGCCGCTCACGCCCATCGGTCGCCATTCAATGGGACGGCCATTGCGTCCTCATCGATACCGGCCCGGATTTCCGCATGCAGGCGCTACGCGAAAATATACGGCACATCGATGCCGTGCTCTACACGCACGCGCATGCCGATCACATTCTCGGCCTCGATGACCTGCGTCCGCTCACCTTTGATCATCCCAATGGACACGTTCCGCTCTATGCCGACGACGCATCAGCGCGCATCCTCGAGAAAGTCTTCGACTATACTTTTTCCGCTGAATCAAAATACCCCACGCGCGCGCGCGTCAAAATGAACCGCATTGCAGGAACAGAGTCGGTCGAAATTCAGGGAGCACGGTTCCAACGCATCCCGCTGATTCACGGCGAGACCGAAGCTGCAGGCTTCCGCTTCGGAAACGCCGCCTATCTCACCGACATGAACATCATTCCTGACGAGAGCCTGCCGCTGCTTGAGAAGCTCGACGTGGTCATCATTGATGCTCTGCGCCCGGCTCCGCATCCAAGTCATGCCAACATAGACCAGGCTCTGCGCTGGATTGACCGCCTCCAGCCACGCCGCGCGTGGTTCACACACATGTCGCATGAAGTGCATCACGCAGACACAGAAAATGAGCTGCCGCCCCATGTCCGTCTCGCCTATGATGGGCTGCGGATTCCTATCGAGCTATAGCTATGCAGGTCTTCCACACGCTCGCAGAATTTCCCGCCGATTATGGCCCGACGGTCATCGCCATCGGCAATTTTGACGGCGTGCACTGCGGACACCGCTGGATCATCGATCATGCGCGCAGCCGCGCGAGAGAGCTGAAGGCCCGATGCATCGCAGTCACCTTCGATCCGCATCCTGTCCGCGTGCTTCGCCCGGAAGCTGCGCCTCGTCTCATCACTCCACTGCCGGAACGCCTTCACCTGCTCGCCGAAACCGGCCTTGATGCAACAGTAGTCCTTCCCTTTACGGAATCCTTCTCGCATCTCTCTGCCGAGGCTTTCGCGCGCGATGTGCTGCGCGACGGACTACATGCAGTGGAAGTGCATGAAGGCGACAATTTTCGCTTTGGCTATCAAGCGCAGGCCGGCATTGCAGAGCTGGCTGAGCTCGGCCGTGAGCTGGGATTCGCCGTCAACGCGCACCATACGTGTACTGTCCGGGGTCTTCTTGTTTCGAGCAGCAAAGTGCGCGAGCGCATCGCTCAAGGAGACATGACCGCGGCGCGCGCTCTGCTGGACCGACCCTTTGCCATCCGCGCGACACAGGCACGCGGACGCGGCATTGGTTCGAAGCTCACCGTCCCCACCATCAATCTTTCCCCCTACGAAGAGCTGTTACCGGCGCACGGAGTTTACATTACGTGCATGAAGATCGGCGATGCTGCGGAGAGCCCGGTCTTCAACTCCGTCACCAACGTTGGCAACCGCCCTACCTTCGGTGAAGCATCGTTTGCCGTAGAGTCTCATCTGCTCGACTTCCACCCTGTCGAGTTGAGCGAAGATACTCCGCTTGAGCTAACTTTTCTGCGGCGTATCCGCTCCGAAATGCGTTTTCCTTCACCGGAAGCATTGAAAGCACAGATTCTGCGAGATGTAGCGCAGGCGCAGCGTTATTTCCACCTGATGAAGATTCTGCGGTGCCGCCAGTAAAGGGACTTTCACTCTCAAAGTTCCTGCTCTATCGTTCCATGAACATCGCCTGTTCCCTGCCCTTGCCAACTCTTCACTCTGGTGAGTAATCTTTCCGCTTGTTTTGAATCGGTCTGGCATTTTGCTTTGCAAGGAGAACATCATGTTCAGCAAACTGCTTTTCAGTTCTTTCGCTGCCGCGGTCTTCAGCCTTCCTCTTCAAGCCTCCGCGCAGCAGACAGATGTTTCGCGTTACGAAATCTATTCCGGCTTCACTTACTTCGAGTCTCCGAGCCTGAATCTTGCTGAACACGGCTATCACCTGCAGGTTGGCGTCAATCTCAGGACGTGGCTGGGCGGCGGCTTTGACTACTCCATAGTGAAAGGACACAACTCGCTGACGCCGAATCTGCTGCTGCCTTCGCTCCAGGCGCAGATTGGCCAGTTGCTGGCCGGGCTTGAAGCCGAAGGCGTCATCCCGCCGAACTATCAGCTTTCCGTGCCTACAGACAACACAACGCAGACCTTCGCCGCCGGCCCGCAGCTGGTCTACCGGCACTTTGTTCCCATCACGCTCTTTGTAAGGCCTTCGATCGGCGCCATTCATGAGACATCGACACCGCACCCGACCGATCCGGTTGCAGCACTGATCGTGCAGCAGCTTGCGCCCTCGGGAAAGAAGACTGACTGGACGGGCTTCTATGGATTTGGCGGTGGGTTTGACTGGAACGCGTCGCATCACTTCGGCGTGCGCGCGCAAGTCGATGTGGTTCACAACCATCTTTTCGACGATCTTCTGGAGAACGGCCGCTGGACCACCCGTGTCTCCGTTGGCCCGGTCTTCCGCTTCGGGAAGAACATCGTTCACTAAAGAAACTATCTGCCAGCCGCAGGCTTGCGAGCAATCACAATGCGCAAAGGAGGAAAAGTGTAGAGAGGATTACTCCATTCTCTCGTGACCGAAAGTCCGGCACGACGAAGCTCATCAGCATATTCGCCGGTGTTCTTGTAATCAGAAAGAAGGGCCGTTCCTCCGGGCTTCAACACGCGAACAATCTGCTGAAGCGCCTTCTCGCGCGTGAGGCGATCATAGATGTTATGCAGGCAGAGGTTCGACACAATTACGTCGAATGCGCCGTCAGGAAACGGCATATCCTGTGCGGGCGCGCCGACCAGCGTGCAGTTCTCGCTGACTCCCTCCAGTTCGAGATTCCGGCGCGTAGCCGCTTCGGAATTGCCGCCCATATCCTGCTGAGACCAGATATCAATGCCGGTTGCCTGCCCGCTCCCGCCGATGGATGCCAGCTTCTTTGCCGCTCCAGCCAGCAGAAGCCCGCGACCGCAGCCAACATCAAGCACCTGCTCGTTGCCGCTCCATGGATGCAGTGAGAGCATGAGGTCGCGGTGACGGAACTTGCCGTACTTCACGTACAGCAGAAAGAGAAGTCCTTCCAGCACGAGCGCGATGCCTGTCCAGAAGAACATGGGCCGCAATTGAAAAGTGATATTGCCCAGGCTGATCTGCGGGGGTCCAAAGATTCCAATCAGCAGGCACAGAACTCCGAACAGGAAGAGATTGCGCAGAACACCGGGAGCATCGATGCCGTAATCAGGCTTGTTTCGGGCCATATTTCGCGGTCATCTAAACGGCCTTCTTTCGCCGTCCGGCTGACTTAGCAGGAGCAGCCTCAGCCTCGCGCTGCGGTCCCTTCTTGCCCACAGCCTCTTCCTGCTCTTCCATGCTCTTCCTCAAGGCATCCATCAGGTTGATGACCGGAGCCATCCGCTTCTTCGGATGCTTCTCTTCTTTCGGCGCCATTCCGGCTTCTTTCTGCTCCACCAGCTTCTCGACGCGCTCCTGGTATTCGTCCTTGAATTGCTCCGGCTCGAACTTTGAGGTCAGCTGCTTCATGAACTGCTCGGCGAGCTCGATCTCTGCTTTCTGCAGGCCGATGTCTTTGTCCTCGCCATACTCGGCGACTTCGCGCACTTCTGCCGGATAGAACAGCGTGTGCAGCACCAGTCCCTTGTGGTAAGGCCGGATCATCACGATCTGCTCGCGCTGGTGCAGCGTGATCTTAGCAATCGCCCCCAGCTTCAGCTGATCCATGCCGCGCAGGATGAGCGCATAGGCGCGACGGCCTGGGTCTTCGGCAACCGTGTAATACGAAGTCTGGTAATAGATCGGATCGACATCGTCCAGCTTCACGAACTGGACAATCTCCATTGTCTCGGACGACTCGGCTTCGAGAGCCTTCAACTCTTCCGGCGTGATCTGCACATAGGTATCGCGATCGACCGGATAACCCTTGGCAATCTCATTGCGCTCGACCACGCGCTCGCACGTCGGGCAAAAGAGCTGCTGCTTCACGCGCGTGCCGCAGACCGAGTGCACCTGGTTGAAGCTCACATGCTGCTCACGCGCCGCCACGAACAAACGGATCGGCACCGAAATCAGACCAAAGGAAACATAGCCTTTCCAAACCGTAGACGCCATAAATGCAATCCTTTACGCTACAAACAGTCAGGATGCCCATTGTACCTTGGCTGGCCGGACGATTGCACCAAAAATGATGCTTTCCGAGGTACGGGCTTGAAGGCCTCACTTTATTTGTGATGAGCGAAGCTCCCGCGCAGTAGCTCCATTCCCTCTTCTTTCGTCCGGATGCGGCCTTCGAGCTGCGCATCCTCAGCGAGGGACAGCATTTCTTTGAATTGGGGACCGGGCCTGTAACCGGCATCGATCAGATTACGGCCAGTGATGAGCAGGGCTGGCTTCATCGCATCTTCCGGCATGTTTTCGTAGTGCTGCTTCGCAAATTCATAGAGCGACAGATCGCGGTGGCTGGAAAGACAGTCGATGCGGTGCAGTTCGAGGTGTTCGGGAAAATCCGGCAGACGGAAAAAGCGTTTCAGCGTCGATTCCTTCATCCGCATCACATCGCCGAAGCGCATGTGGTTTTCGACCAGCGCGAGAATCTGGTCCGTCTCCTCGTTTGAAAATCGCAGGCGGCGGCAGATGTCTGCTGCGATGCGAACGCCCACTTCCACATGGCCGTTGAAACGAATGCGATCTGGAGCACGCTCGAATGTTGCGGGCTTGCCCACATCGTGCAGCAGCGCTCCCCAGGCCAACGTGGGCGAGACGCCTGCGGGTAGTTTTTCGAGCAGCAGCAGTGTATGTACCCACACATCGCCTTCCGGATGGTACTCCGGCGGCTGCTCTACTCCGTGCAGGCGGTCGATTTCTGACAGCACCTGCTTCAACAGCTCTGTCTGGTCGAGAAGCTCAAAGGCACGCCGCGCATGGCCTTCGGTCAGCATACGGGTCAATTCGTCACGAATGCGCTCGCAGCTTACCTGCCCGATCTCAGCCGAGTGACTGCGGATCGCCTTTTCTGTAACTGTGTCGATGACAAATTCAAACCGCGCTGCAAAACGCACAGCGCGCAGCATGCGCAGCTTGTCTTCTTTAAAGCGCCGCTCGGGATCGCCAATCGCCCGGACAATGCCCGCAGCCAGATCGGCGCGGCCTCCTACGTAATCCAGCGTCGCCTGCGCAGGATCGCCAATCTCGTTCAGCAACTGCGGATCAAGCAGCATTCCATTGATAGTGAAGTCGCGGCGCAGAACGTCTTCCTGTGCGCTGGTCGAGAAACTCACCTCGTCAGGACGGCGTCCATCAGAATAACTGCCGTCATTGCGAAAGGTAGCTACCTCGGTGACAATCTCGTCGCCGTCAATTTCATCAGCGACCAACACGACGCCAAAATGCGCGCCTACAGCGAAAGTTCGTGGAAAGAGCTTCAGCACCACATCCGGGCGCGCGCTTGTAGCCACATCGAAATCAGCAGGGACATGCCCGAGCAGCAGATCACGCACACATCCGCCGGCAAAATACGCATCGTAGCCTTCAGCGCGAAGGCGCTCTACGATGTGTTCTGCGGCGATTTGTGCGTGTGTTCTATTCATCAGCTGTCATTCCGACCGAAACCGGGGTCCCCGGACTGCGCGGTGTTCGCAGGCTGGGGTGGTGGAGCGGAGGAATCTGCAGTTTCCTTCTACTATAGATATAGATGCCCACTGGCCTTATTCTCGGCATAGAGAGCTCCTGTGATGAAACCGCAGCTGCTGTCGTGCGTCGCGGCGAGGAAACGCTGTCCAGCGTAGTTGCCTCGCAAATCGCCACTCACGCTCCGTATGGCGGCGTTGTGCCCGAGCTTGCTTCGCGCGAGCACCTGCGCAACATCATGCCTGTCATCCGCACCGCGATGGCCGAAGCAGGAACGAGCCTCGACGATCTTGATGCTATCGCTGTCACTGAAGGCCCAGGCCTTGCCGGAGCTCTGCTTGTGGGCATCAGTTATGCCAAGTCGCTTGCCATGGCGCTCAACAAGCCGCTCGTCGCAGTCAATCATCTCGAAGGCCACATCCATGCCGTCCTGCTCGAACAGGCGCAGTTGCATGAAGGCCGCGTCCCGCTGCCGGCGCTGGCGCTGGTCGTCTCGGGAGGGCACACGCATCTCTATCTCGCGCGTCAGCATGGCCGGACGTGGCGCTACAAAAATGTCGGCCACACCGTCGACGACGCTGCCGGCGAAGCATTCGACAAGGTAGCCAAGCTGCTTGGGCTGGGCTATCCCGGCGGCCCGTGGATCGATGCGCTCGCTCCACACGGTGACCCGAAAGCTGTCCCATTCTCCTTTGCGCAGATCAAACCCAAAGTTCATCGCAAAGAAACGCAGAGCGTGTCATTCAGCCAGCAGTTCTTTTTTTCTTTCAGCGGTATCAAAACCGCAGTGCTGCGCTATGTGGAGACGCACGAGATGTTCGCCTCCATCGCGGCGCGCCGGGAGGCACTTGCAAAGATTCCGAATGCAAGACCGGCCGACGCGCTTGCGCTCTGCGATGAAGAGACGCTCAGCCTCATCGCATCCTTTCAGCGCGCGGTGGTCGATGACCTGCGGCGCAAGACCTTTCAGGCAGCGGAAGCATTTGACGCCGCCAGTGTCATCGTTTCCGGCGGAGTGGCAGCGAACCGCGAGCTGCGAGTGCGCTTTACCGCGGAAGCCGCAGAGCGCAGCCTGCCGATTGCCTTCCCATCTCTCTCGCTCTCGACCGATAACGCTGCCATGATCGCGGCTGCCGCATGGCCGAAATTTCAGGCCGATGAACTCGCCTCACCTGAGCTGACCGCAGTGCCCTCGCTTACGCTTGGGCGTTAAATGCAACTGATACAATCGCAAGTGAACGAAACGCCGCAGAATCTGACCGCACGAATGAGCATCCGCCTCTTCAATACCCTTACCAGTAATATCGAAGAACTTAAGCCGATTGACGGCGACGCGCTCCGCATCTATGCCTGCGGCCCCACGGTCTACGACTACGGCCACATCGGTAACTTCCGCACGTTTCTTCACGTTGATGTGTTGCGCCGCGTGCTTGAACTGAACGGCATGAAGGTCAAGCACGTCATGAACATCACTGACGTGGACGACAAGATCATTCGCAATGCCGCAGCGGCGCATGTGCCCATCGGTGAATACACTCCGCGCTTTGAAAAAGCTTTCTTCGAAGATTTAGACGCGCTCTCTGTCGAGCATCCTGAGATTGTCGCCCGCGCTACCGAGCATATTCCGGATATGGTCGCGCTGATCCAGCGCCTCGCCGCGCAGGACCTTGCTTACAAGACCGACGACGGCTCCTGGTACTTCCGCATTGCCGGATTTCCGGAGTACGGAAAGCTCTCGAAAAAAGATTTCAGCGGCATCACCGACGGCGCGCGCGTCGACGTGGACGAATACGACAAGGACTCGGCCCGCGACTTTGCTTTATGGAAAGCTCCCAAACCCGGCGAATATCACTGGCAGACGGAGCTGGGGCCGGGCCGTCCCGGATGGCACATTGAGTGTTCGGCCATGGCGATGCAGTATCTCGGCGAATCCTTCGACCTGCACGCGGGCGGCGAAGACCTGATGTTTCCCCACCACGAAAACGAAATCGCGCAATCCGAATCAGCCACACACAAGACCTTCGCGCACCATTGGTTCCATGTCCGCTTCCTGCTGGTCGAAGGCCGCAAGATGTCGAAGTCTGAAGGCAATTTCTATACGCTGCGCGATCTCCTGCTCAAGGGCTACAAGGCCTCGGCCATCCGCTTCCTGCTCGTCTCTGTCCCCTATCGCCAGCAGCTCAATTTCACCTTTGAAGGCCTAACTGCGGAAACCGGAGCTGTCGAGCGCCTGCGTACATTCCATCAGCGCCTGCGCACTCTCACTCCAGCTAAAGAAACAAATCAGCAGCTTGCTATAGAAACAGAACAGGCATCGCGGAATTTCCGCGCCGCGCTGGCCAACGATCTCAACACTGCCGAAGCGCGCGCCGCAGTCTTTGAGCTGATCCGCTCCAGCAATGCAGCCATGGACGCCGGCACGCTCGGCGCAGAAAACATCGCACAGATTGAAAAGCTGCTCTCCGACTTCGACAAGATCTTCGCTGTGCTCGAAGACCACGATGCTGAGTGGACACGCTTTGCGCTCGAATGGGCGGAACGCGAAGGCCGTCTCGATGAAGTCGCTCCGGAAGTGAAAGCGCAGCTCTCTTTGAGCGACTCTGAGATCGAAGCATTGATCGAAGAGCGTAACCAGGCACGCCGGACGCGCAACTTCGCCCGCGCCGATCAGATTCGCAAAGAGCTGCTCGAAAAAGGAGTCATCCTCGAAGACTCGAAAGAGGGAGTCCGCTGGAAGCGAAAATAGGAGGACTAGCCGTCCAGGCACACGCGTGCTCTCGCGCGCCATTTTTGCTTACGAAGCGCGCCGTTTGTGCAGTGCTTCATGAATCAGCATTTTCAGATAGGTCTGATACCGCAAACCCTTTGCTCTGGCTTGCTGTTTCGCGAG
The DNA here is from genome assembly GCF_059115305.1 of Acidobacterium sp. FHG110202_01. Taxonomy (NCBI): domain Bacteria; kingdom Pseudomonadati; phylum Acidobacteriota; class Terriglobia; order Terriglobales; family Acidobacteriaceae; genus Acidobacterium; species Acidobacterium sp. FHG110202_01. The sequence goes on along the minus strand of NZ_JBZYWJ010000007.1, from coordinate 300,443 downwards.
TTCAACATCTTCGCGGTCGATGCGAATCGTGATATTAGGCGTTGCTCCGGATTTTGCCTGTTCCAGTGCCTGATCAAGCGTAATCGCCTTGCTCTCTTGAAGGTCTTCCAGCATTGTGTCTTCGTGCTCAACACGATGTTTGTCCCACCATCGGGCTTCTTCTTCCTCGGTTTTAAATGCTGGTATCTGTTTCCTCATGCAACTTCTCCGCGTAATATTTGCGCAGCTTTCTGCCAGCAGTATGAGCTGTAACCGGCCTGATCCGGTCATTGCGAATCATAAAACTATGCGCAGCACCCTGCCTGCTCTTGTGCTGCCTAGAATTTCAAAGCGCGGCTCGTCGTTGCGTTCATAGCTATTAAGAATGAGCCCGTAGCGGTCTTGAAATACTTCTTCCACTTCGTGCAGAAGCACCTGATGTAGTCCAATGTGGGCCTGATTCGCTTTGTCCCAATCAAACTGAATCTTTGGACTCATTCGCCGATAAGCTTCATACTATTGTATGTGCAGTGTATGTGCAATAAAATTTTGATGGAATAGCGAATTTCAAAAATAAGAAAGGCAGCCCGCAGGCTGCCTTTCTTCGAAGCAATTTCTAAAGAAGATTATGCAGGAGACGGGCTGCCTTCCGGCAATCCGCCGCCACGGTTTGGCTCGGGCTTCAGAACCTGCTGTACGTCCGATGCCACCGGAGTGCCGCCGCCGCTGCTCGGGTTCATTGGGGGCAGTTCCTTGCCTTCGATGATCATGCGAATCTCGTTCGCATCGATCGTCTCGCGCTCGAGCAGGGCCTGCGCCATGCGGTGCATGATGTCCTGGTTGTTATTCAGGATGTCATACGCCGAACGGTACGCCGTATCGACCAGGCCGCGCACTTCGCCGTCGATCTGCCGCGCCGTTTCTTCTGAGAAGTCGCGGTGCTGCGCAATCTCGCGGCCCAGGAATATCTGCTCTTCCTTCTTGCCGAAGGTCAGCGGACCCAGGTTGCTCATGCCGTACTCGCAGACCATCTTGCGGGCCAGATCAGAAGCGCGCTCAATGTCGTTACCCGCGCCGGTCGTCATCTGCTTGAGGAAAATCTCCTCGGCAATGCGGCCGCCCATCAGGATGGCAAGCTGCGTCTCCAGGTAGTCCTTGGTGACGGTGTGCTTGTCGTCTTCCGGAAGCTGCATCGTCACGCCCAGCGCCATGCCGCGCGGAATGATCGTGACCTTGTGGAGCGGATCAGCGTGATCGCGCATTGCCGCCACCAAAGCATGTCCGGCTTCGTGATAGGCTGTGACGCGCTTCTCTTCGTCGGTCAGCAGCATCGACTTGCGCTCGGCACCCATCAGGACCTTGTCCTTGGCCTGCTCAAAATCGAGCATCATGACCGATTTACGGTTCGCGCGCGCCGCGTTCAAAGCCGCCTCATTGACCATGTTGGCCAGATCGGCGCCGCTGAAACCCGGTGTTCCGCGAGCCAGCACGCGAAGATCAACATCGTCGGAAAGCGGAACCTTCTTCGAATGCACGCGAAGCACTTCCTCGCGGCCACGCACATCCGGACGGCCTACGACCACGCGGCGGTCAAAGCGGCCGGGCCGCAGCAGCGCAGGATCGAGCACGTCGGGACGGTTGGTTGCGGCCACGAGAATGACGCCGTCATTCGATTCGAAACCGTCCATTTCTACCAGCAGCTGGTTCAGCGTCTGCTCGCGCTCATCGTGTCCGCCGCCCAGGCCGGCGCCACGGTGGCGGCCCACTGCATCAATTTCATCGATAAAGATGATGCAGGGAGCATTCTTCTTGCCCTGCTCAAACAGGTCGCGCACGCGGCTTGCGCCCACGCCGACAAACATCTCCACGAAGTCAGAACCGGAGATCGAGAAGAACGGGACATTTGCTTCGCCCGCAACCGCGCGCGCCAGCAAAGTTTTGCCGGTTCCCGGAGGCCCGACCAGCAGCACGCCCTTGGGAATGCGTCCGCCCAGCTTCTGGAACTTCTGCGCCTCGCGCAGGAACTCGATGATCTCCTTCAGCTCTTCTTTGGCTTCGTCAACGCCGGCCACGTCCTTAAAGGTGACCTTCTTCTGCTGCATTGAGAGCAGCCGCGCCCGGCTCTTGCCGAAGGAGAGCGCCTTGTTGCCGCCCGTCTGCATCTGCCGCAGCATGAAGAACCACAGCGCGCCGATGATGATGATAGGGGAGAAATTGATCAGGATCGGGAGCCATGAGTTTCCATTCTGGTCCTTCACGCTCACCGACACCTTGTTGTCCGACAGCACGTCGTACATCTTCGAGTAGCCGGTCGGGATAATTACGTGAAACTGACTCTTCGCGTCGCTCTTGAAGTGCCCGCGCACCTCGTTGCCGGAGACGGTCACGTCACTGATCTGCCCCTGCTGGGCGTCCTGCATAAATTGTGAGAAGGCGATCTCCTGGTCTTTGCCGCTGCCCGTACCTTTCTCGAATACCTGCCACAGCAGAACCAGGCACGCGAATACGAATACCCAGAAGATGATCGTTTTGACCGTTGAATTCACGAAAACCTCGTTTCTCTCAAGCGCCCGCCACGCGACGGCGCACCTCTATCCTGCATTAGACGCAAATTTCGTCGAAAAAGTGCCGGGAAAGACACTCTCGGCGCCCAATGAGCGTATTTTTTATTTTACTCCCAGTAACATTCCAATTGAAATTTGCTTCGCAGCTTTTTTGTGACCCGGGAGGGCAGGGCCCGGTTACCGCGGCAATCTGTTACCTTTTGCTCATTCGGGTGGAAATCCATTTGAAATCAATCGGAAACAGAATTAGGCCAGCTCTTCAGCTTCCACCCTCAGGCCTGCAGCTTGCGCGGCGTGGCTCATAAGCTCAGATCCCTGCATCCAAACAATCTCTCCCTGCCATTCGAGCACGGGCCAGCACTTCCGTTCCTCCGGAGCCACCCGCATCCGCTCAAGGACTTCCTTCACCCGCTTCGGCCCGCTACTGTATTGCAACAGGACACGATCTCCAGCCTTGTGCACCCGCAACATGGCCGGAGGCGCAGAAGAATCCGGCGCAGCCGTGCTTGCAGTCAGCCGCAGGCCGAAGGCTTCCGCCGTCACCTGCCCCGGAATGGCAAGCTCATATTCCGGCAACTTCTGCTGCTTTTCTGCTTCGCGGACCAGCCTCAATTCGCGTGGCGTGCGCTCTGCCTTGATCTCGGCTGTCAGCACCTCCCTGCGCCCTGCTTTGCCCTCGCACATATCGAGCAGCATTTCCGTCTGGTCAAAATTCAGGTGGCAGCCCAGCCGCTCGCCTGCTGCCCGCAGAACCCTGCGCCGCAGCGCCGGACCGAGCGCCCGCAGCCGTTCCACCTCCATCCCGAGAGCCGCTTCCTCCGGATGTGTCGAGGCACTCCGCCCGCCGCCGCGCACCGCCCTCCCGGGCAGAAGCAGTGATGGCAGAACACGCGCCAGCTCGGTCTGCCAGTAAGCGTCCTCGTCCTGTGCTATCTCCGCTACATGTCCCAGATGCGCCGCGACCTGCGGGTTGAACTCCGTCAGCACGGGCAACAATTCATGCCGGATCCGGTTGCGCATATAGGCTGCATCGCTATTGGTCGAGTCCTCGCGCCACGCCTGGCCTGCTTCTCGCAGCCAGGCTTCAATTTCAGCGCGCCGTGTCTTCAAGAATGGCCGCAGGATTGCGCCGCCGGGACGATCGACTACAGGGAAAATACCTGCCAGCCCCTCCGTCCACGCCCCGCGGATCAGCTTCTGCAGCACGGTCTCGGCCTGGTCATCGAGGGTGTGCGCCGTGGCCACTGCATCGAGCTCGCCCTGCGCCAGCAACTCGTCAAACCACGCATACCTCAGGTGGCGCGCTGCCTCTTCGATTGTCTCCTGTTTCTCCTGCGCGTGCCGCGGAGTGTCCACATCATGGCGCAGAAAACGAACTCCCAGCTCCCGCGCCAGCTCTTCGACAAATACGGCATCCGCATCCGCCTCGGCACCGCGAATGCCGTGGTGTACATGCAGGACGGTCAGCGCCAGTCCAAGCTCCTGCCACCGGCCTGTGAGCGTTCGCAGCAGGGCGACCGAATCGGCGCCGCCGGAGACAGCCACACCCAGACGAGTCCCGGCGCGAAGATGCTCCGTCAGAAGAGGCAGCGAAGATGGCTTCTGTTTCGACATTCTTCGAGACTCATCCTACAGCCTTATACTGACTCACGTATGCTTGAGACCCGCGCAGCCACCGTCGCCGACGCCGCCACCATTACCCGCCACCGCCATCGCATGTTTGTCGATGCAGGCCGGCAGGACAACCCAGTTCTGCATGTCATGTCGCAGCACTTCGAGCCATGGGTCACGCGCATGATCAACGAAGGCAAATACCTCGGCTGGCTCACCGAGGACAACAGCAAGGTCATTGCCGGAGCAGGCATTCTGCTGCTCGATTGGCCGCCGCACCCGCTCGATCCGCGCTCGACGCAGCGCGCTTATTTGTTGAATGTCTATGTCGAGCCCGAGTACCGGCGCAGAAAACTTGCCAGCCAGCTCATTGAATACGCGCTTGCCGAAGCGCGCCGCCGAAAGATTCGTGTGGTGGCTTTGCACTCGACCGACGAGGGCCGCCCGCTGTATGAGAGCAATGGCTTCCGGCAGACGAACGAGATGTTTTATGTTGAGCCTGTAGAAGCATAAGCGCTCAGGGTGCAGCGTACAGGGCGCAGGTCTCAGAAAATCAGGTTGTCACCCTAAGCGGCAAACACTAGTTTGTCATTCTGAGCGGAGCGCGAAATCGGGGTCCCCGGCAAGTGGTCTTTGCTTGCTGGGGTGAAGGAGCGCGTAGTCGAAGAACCTGCTTTTCGCATCGAGTGCCGGAACATGGGTGCCCTATACTTCGCGCAGGGAAGTGTGGGAAGCAAGGCAACCAGTCAAGCCCCAACCAATCCTGAGCGCTGCACCCTGAGCCCTGTGCCCTAGCATTGACCCCTCCCAACCTGCTTCACTAGACTTCTTGAGAAGAGTTCCCAACAGAATGCCGCTTTTCCCGAACCTGCGTATCTTCCTGGCTGTTTCGCTTCTTGCTGCTCTTTCCATCGCTCAAGCTCAGCAATCCGCCGATGTCCCCGCACCTGCTCCTCAGACAAAAGGAAACCAGAAGCAGCAGCAACCGCCAGCCAAGCCGCCGCAGGAAAAACCTCCGGCACTTGTTGATCCTGCAGGCCCCACGGTCAGCCTGCAGACCAGCGAGGCGCTCTTCGACGTTGCCGCCACGCTCAATGCCTGCGGCTATGACAACGGCCTCACAGAGTCAGATCCCGTCCGCGCGCGCGTGCGCGACCAGATCAACCAGGCAACGCAGCAGTCGGAAAAAGCCCGCGACGCCCGCGACAAGCTCTGCGTCTTCATCAACCAGCACCGCCTGGCCGATGCCAGCCGCGATCTCGCGCAGTATGTCTCTCTGGCGCTCTATCTCACGCCTCCGCCGGAACTGGCTTTAAGCGTTGACCAGGGTGACATGCCGCCCGACTCCGTTCAGGTCGTCGACATTCTTCCGCTGCTGCATGCCTTCGTGGACGCCGCACAGCTGCACCTCATCTGGGTCTCGAACCGTACGGCCTATGACGAAGAAGTCGCGCGGCTGCACAATCCACTGACGGAGATGATCGTCTCGACCAACACCTATCTCAAAATGCCGGCCAGCACTTACAGCGGCATCCGCTTCGTGGTCGTGCTTGAACCGCTGCTCTCGCCCGCGGAAACCAACGCCCGCGTCTATGGCCCCGACTATGTTGTGGTGGCCTCGCCTGTCAACGGCTCCATCCACATGCAGGAGGTGCGCCACACCTACCTGCACTACGTCGTGGAGCCGCTGCTCTATTCGCGCGCCTCCGCCATGGACCGTATTCTGCCGATCCTGAAGACCGTCCGTGATGCGCCTCTTGATTTCCAGTACCGCGCCGATATCGTCTCGCTCGTCATCGAGTGCCTCATCCGCGCCGTCGAAGCCCGCACCATGGACACCGGCATCGCTGAATACAAAATTCCCGCCGACGTGCGCCGTTCCGACCTTGAGCACGAAACCCAACTGCGCAACGCATCTCTGCAGAAGATCTCCGCTGTGCGCCAGCGCTCCGTCACCCAGAGCATGGTCTCCGGCTTCGTGCTCACGCAGTATTTCTATGACCAGCTCATTGCTTTTGAGCGCACGCCGGACAGCCTGAAGGAAGCCATCGGCCCGATGGTTTATGGCATGGATGTCGACCAGCAGACGCATCGCGCACGCGACATTCAGTTCGCGGAAGAAGGCTCGTCTGATGTGATCCGCCACGCGACGCGGCAGCCGCACGGACTCGATCTCGCCGAAATCAAGCTCCACCAGGGCGACCCTGCCGGAGCGGAGAAGCTCGCACAGACTGCTCTGCAGGAGCACACTCCTGATCCAGGACGCGCCGACTACATCCTCGGCGTCACCAACGCCATGCAGGGCCACATGGAGGAGGCGGAAAAGAATTTCGGCGATGCCATTCGCCTCACCAAAGACCCGCGCCTGCTGGCCTGGTCGCACATCTATCTCGGCCGCATTCACGATATCCGCGAAGAGCGCGAAGACGCTGTCGCCGAATATAAGACAGCGTTGACCGTGCGCGACGGCCAGCCCGACACCAAGGCCGCCGCCGAAAAAGGCATCAAGCAGCCCTTCGCCTTGCCGAAGCAAGCCCAGCACCAGGAAGACTCAGGCGACGACGATGCGCAACCCGCAACCCAGCAGCCGGCCACCAGTACTCCGCATTGATGAAAAACCGCGATTCCGAATCGTCGACCAACAGGAACAAATTGCCAGCCACGATAGGATGAATGCATCGCTATGGCTTCTCAGACGCTTGAGTGATTAAGGAGGCATTCTGGATCAGAAAGTCCTCGGCTTCCATGAATTACTCGCGCCACACTACCACTTGATCTTCGAGGACTGGGATCGGGCGATTGACCGTCAAGCGAGGGTTCTTGACCATCTCTTGAAAGCGCAGTTCCCGGACCGGCCCCTCAAAATTTTGGACTGCGCATGTGGTATTGGGACTCAAGCGATTGGATTTGCAAGATCGGGCCATAAAGTGATCGCATCGGATCTAAGCGAAGCAGCCGTGGTGCGCGCCAAGCACGAAGCTAAGATTCGTGGCTTGAAAATATCCTTCCTCGTCTCAGACATGGCATCGATGTCGGAGATTCTGGAAGACACTTTCGATGTGGTAGCTGCAATGGATAACGCTCTACCGCACTTATCCGGCGACCGGGTTCGACGCGCACTCAGAGTCGTTGCTTCGAAACTCGCACAAAACGGTCGATTCATCGCGAGCATCCGAGACTATGATGAACTCCTCAATCAAAGACCGACCATACAACAACCCGCGTTTTATGGGAATCCAGGGAAACGGCGCATCGTCCATCAAGTGTGGGATTGGATCGATAGGACAAGATATACCGTTCACCTTTACATCACCGAAGAATCTAATCAGGCGTGGATGACGCATCATTTCGTCTCTGAATATCGCTGTATCTTGCGCAGCGAACTTTCGAACGAGCTGGAGTCTGCCGGTTTCAAAGACGTGCAGTGGCTCATGCCAGGCGAAAGCGGCTACTATCAGCCGATTGTTCTGGCGAGATGGGAGCCGGCATCTTGATCTGAACGAATGACCGGCTATTCGGAAGCAATTCGATGCATCTCTACTTTCGAGCCAGCAGAAGCCCGGTAAGCACGAGAAGCACAATCAACAAAATCGCCAGCCCGGCTCCAAACACCCGCACCAGGTTCCCAAGCGACTTCACATTCTGAGCCAGCTCTGTATGTTCTGAAGCATTGCGCTCAACGGTCTGGCGCAGCAGCACAATCTGCTCCTCGATACGCTTGAGCTCTACGCTGTGATCCTGCACCGAAAGGCGCAGGTCACGATGGCTGGCTTCAATCTCGGCAATCCCATGCTGAATCTCAGTGTCCGCCGGGGCGACTCCACCGGAGCTCGCAATATTCAACAGCGTTGCCACCATCTGCGCCGCGCCGTGATCGATCAGGCGCAGCCCGCCGGTGAGGATCGGCAGCAGGGGCCTCAGCTTGCCGAGATTCTGCGAAAACCGGCGCCGCTTCCCAGGCTCCGGATCGGGATCAGGTTCGGGCAGCTGCGCCTGCTTCGGAAGTTCCTGATGCTCAGGGGGAACCTTCACCTCTTTTGCAGCGGGGTTGTCTTCGACGATTTCCAGCGGTTTTTGTTCAATGGTCTCCGGCATTTCCATCCTGTTCTATCACAGGTAAGATGCGAAAGCCCTCACCTAGCAGGGGGCAACGGGGATTTCAGGGAAAATCAACCAGAAGTTCCTCAACTTCTTTTGCTTGTCAAAACAGGCGCATCAGGCCCGGCATCCAGAACTGGAAATCCTGTGATGGGGTCTTGACGAATCTCAGCCTTGGAAGCTTTCCGGGTAGGCGAGGGTTTCAGCCTTCGCAATGAGGTTGAGCGATTCCGTGGGGCTTCAGCCCCTGAGGTATGCGATTTTTCCTTCATCCTCGACGTTCTTTCCAGATTACTGAATGAAGTAAACGCTAGTGGTGGCGAATCAGAAATTCAACACATATTTCAAGACAGTTTGTTACGCATAAATCGCTGAAAAGCAGGTCCTTCGCTACGCTCAGGATGACAATCTTTGTTTCATGAATTCATAACTCACCACGTTAGAGACTAGTCTACTTCACCAGATGCAGCGTCCGGGTCCAGCGCGTCTGATCGAAAAAATGCAGGACGATGTGGCCGATAAACCCGACTTTGTCCCCGATGCCAGTCTTCTCGATCTGATTTTCGGGCGTCACGAACGACCAGTAGACAAACAGCGGCCGCCCCACAATGTTCTCGCGCGGCACAAAGCCCCAGTAGCGGCTGTCGAGGCTCACCGGACGGTTGTCGCCCATCGCAAAGTAATGCCCGTCAGGAACAACCAGGTCGTCGCCCTGGATGTGGCTGGGCAGATCCACCGCCCATTGCGCTGTTACATCCACAGCCTGTGAAGGCGAGACGGACGGGAAATCATCGCGGTATGGATAATAGCCTTCCTCGGAAGGCTTTGCCGCCTGCGGCTCATTCTGCGGCTGCCCATTCAGGTAAACAATGCCGTTGCGCAGATGGATGTGGTCGCCGGGAATGCCGACAACACGCTTCACCAGAAAAATATGGTCGCCGTTCGCCTCAGCCACCGGCTTGAAGAAGACAATAATGTCGCCGCGCCGGATGTCGCGATGGTGATCAAAGGGGGCCCACTTTGACGGAGGAGCCAGCGACATGCGGTCGACCACCACGTGGTCGCCGATCAGCAGCGTCTTCTCCATCGAAGCCGAGGGAATCTCAAAATTCTGAAAAATAAATGTAAGCGCGAAGAGTCCGATTACAAGTACGCCACAGATGGAAGCAATAAATTCGAGCGGAGTCTCTTCAGCGTGCTGCTTTTTCTTTTCCAAGGGCTTTTCGAGGATTTGTTCCATATCTCTTACCAGACCACGCGAAACATACGGTCCCAGCGCGCAAAATCAACCACGCTGTTTACAGGGGTAGTGTCGTGTCTGAGTCTATCATCCGGAAGGTCCGGTACCGCCGCTCCCGATCGCTGGCGCAGCGAGAAATAAATCAGGAAGGGACGCCCCACAATATTAGGCTGCGGCACGAATCCCCAATAACGGCTGTCGCGGCTGTGGTTGCGGTTGTCGCCCAGAACAAAATAGCGCCCCGCAGGAACAATCAGGTCGCCGTTCTTCATGTCGCCGCGCATTTCGTTCCACCAGTTCGCATCCACTCCGGGATCGATGTACTGCAGAGTAGGAAACTGGTCGCGGAAATTATCCGAGTACGACACCTGATACATGGCATACGGCTCACGCAGCGGCTGTCCGTTCAGATAGACCAGCCCGTCGTGCAGATGCACATGGTCGCCGGGAACGCCGATGATGCGCTTCACTACGTGGTCTGCAGGATCGAGCGGAAAATGGAAGACCACTACATCTCCGCGCTGCATCTGGCGATAAGGCAGCAGCCAGCGCCATATCCCGGAAGGCGCGTAGATCATCTTGTTGACCAGGAGAAAATCGCCCACCAGCAGCGTGTGCTCCATCGACTCCGATGGAATGCGGAAGGGCTGCACGACAAACGTCAGCACGAAGAGGGCCACCACGATGACAGACAGCAACGATCGCGCCGTATCGAGCACCGTGGGATAGACAATCTGCTTCTGCACAGCAGGCCGGTCCACTATTTCGACGGTGGGAGCAGGCGGTGCTTCCACGCCGGCAGTGGCCAGGCTTTGCTGAAACTCACTCATCTCCAGACTCTTTCAACGCAACCGCGCGCAGTTTTTCAAGAGCCCGCCGCGCGGCTTCCTGCTCGGCTTTCTTTTTCGTGCTGCCCGAGCCGCGCGCCAGCGCCTTCGCCCCTGAGCCGTTCGCCGCATGCTGCACTTCCACCAGAAATTTCTTGCGATGGTCGGGGCCGCTCTCGCCCTTTACTACATATACAGGCTGGCCGCCCTTGTGCGCCTGCAGATACTCCTGCAAGGCGGATTTATGATCGCCAATGCTGCGACCCTCGACCAGCTCTCTCATGAGCTCGGCGACATAAGGCTCCACGGCGGCGCGTTCTACAAAGGTGCGCGTTGTTTCGAGGCCTGCATCGAGATAGAGAGCGGCAATCACAGCTTCCATGCAGTTCGCGAGCAGGGCGTTCTTCTTCCGGCCTCCGCTGCGTTCCTCTCCTTTGCCCAGGCGCATGTACTTGCCCAGCTTGAGCCCGGCCGCCACCTGCCCCAAATGCTTACGGCTGATCAAGGCCGAGCGCAGGCGCGTCAATTCCCCTTCGCTCAGCTCCGGAAAGCGCCGGAACAGAGATTCACCTACCAGCAGGCCGACCACCGCGTCCCCCAGGAACTCCAATTGTTCGTTATCTTCAATCGGCTCGTCCGGTTCGCTTTCTTCATTTGTAAGATGGCGTTCATGGGCCAGTGAGCTGTGTGTCAGGGCCTGAACAAGCAAATGCTGCTGCCCGAAGTGGTGTCCGAGCGCGCCTTCGAGCGTTTCCAGTGATGAGTGCCCCATTTGCGCTGCAACTTCTCTTATGGAAATTTAGAGTTATCCGATAGAGTATTCGATTCTTTAGACGGAATACAAAGCAGAGTAGGCTCATTTCGCAGGGTTTATCGCATTTTCCACAGCTGGCCGCCTGCCCACGTTATTTTCATGAAAATCAATTGGAATTTCATGTGAACAAAGTGAAATTTGCTTGCGTCTGCTTACCTTTTTCTTCACTTATTAAAAAATGTTTGCCAGTTGTGATGTCTCAGGACTAGGATACGTGTCAGTTCGGGGTAGTTCGCTTTTAGAGCACTCCAGGACCCAATGCAGTTGTTTCGATCGTTTCTAAGGTGCCGATGTAATCCATTTCAAAAAATAAAGCCAGAGTACGGAGCGATTCTTTATGGCATGGTATGCCTACTGCATTACAGAAAAGCAAGCGTTTCCTGAACTTCTTCGTCACCGCAAACCCATTCCTTTCGAATCAGTTTCGGGTATTGCAGGAAATCAAGTCTTCTTATACCCGGCCAGCGATTTAGCCGTCATCGTAAGTGAACATTCTCCTGAAGACTCTCAGCAGGACCGCGCCGCACTCGAACACGCACGCGTGATTGCCGACTGCTTCAAAACCTCCACTGTTCTCCCCTTCCGGTTCGGCACTGTCTTTTCCGATGACGACAGCCTCCGCCGGTCGATCCGTTCCAATCAGCGCCAGTTCCTCACCAATATCGAGCGTCTTCGCGGAAAAGCCGAAATGCACCTGAAAGTCATGCTCGACGACTGTTGCCGCGAACAAATCCACGCCTATCACCCTTCTCATGCAAATGGCGGGACAGGCCGTGAGTATCTGGCCCAATTAAGGGAAAACGCCACGCTGCAGCGCGAACGCCAGACAAAGGCGCGCGCCGTCTCCGTGCAGATGCACCGCATGTTCTCTCCTCTCGCCGAGGAGATTACCTGCCGCCGTATGGATTCAGGCAAGATGCTGCTGGATATCGCCCACTTGATCGATCACAAAGCGGTGGAGCGGTACCAGAACAAATATTCAAGCGCCAGCCAGCTGATGAAAGACTGCCAGATGCAACTTTCCGGCCCCTGGCCGCCCTATCATTTTGTGCACCGGCTCACTACGCGCCACGGCAACAATCACCACGCCGCCGCTCCAGCCATGCACGCCTGATCTGCAAGAAGAAAGCGCATTGGAGCATAAAGCCCCGGCGGACCCACGAACCGCCGGGGCTTTTCTCTTCTGGAGCAAGAGATCAAACGGGCCATGCACTCCCGTATCGACCTCTATGTTGAAAGACGCACGAGACGGGGAAATGTTTACAGTTTTCGCTTCGTTCTAGGAAAAGCGTGTCCGCTTCCAAAGCAGCCATCCGCATCCAATCGCCGCGAACACCAATACCGCACACAATATGCTCATCCATCCAAAATTCATCTCGAGGGAGGGCACGCGCACCTGCAATCCGAGCCAAAGGAAAATCGCCACCGCTGCTGCGACGATTCCGTAATCCCACCATGGCCGCCGCCCTTTCGCCTCGCCATGCAACTCGCCGAGCTGCGCTGCTATGCAGTCTTCAAAACGCAGGCCGTACTTCTCGCATTCGCGGGAAATGGCGTTGCGTCCGGAAGCCTGCTCGCGCGCCGGAGCAGCCGCCGTGCTGATGAACACCGCGCCGACGATCATGAGCAGTGATCCGAGCAGGATGAGCCAGCGGTTCGCATCGCTCACGTGTGCCAGCTCGCCAAACACCAGGGCACCCCAGGCCAGCCCCCAGAGCTGGTTCGTATTCGAAAGCGGAATGCCGCGTCCGATGCCGATGTATTTTGTCGCGTACTGCTGAAAGAGATCGCCGATCACCCAGCAGAAGCCACCGAGGAATATCCAGAAGACCACATGCCGCGCGGCATACAGTTCAGCATGCAGGTGAGGAATTCCTCCGCCAAATGCAATGGCGAGCAGCGCCATCGTGCCCAACTCCCCAAGCGTGAAGACGGTCACGAAGGACAACGGATTCATGCCGCTCAGGTAGGCCTTGCGGTACGGCACATACATTGTGCCCCAGAGCAGGCTCGCGCCCAGCGCCGCTACGACTCCATGCACCGCCTGCGCATGCAGCATATTTGTATGCTGCACAGTTACAAATGCCAGCAGGATGGCGGCAATGACGATTGCCAGCGCGCCGCCCAGTACGCGCCCTGCTGTCTTGAAGCCGGCGCCGCGCATTTCCTGAAAGAGCAGCCATCCCCAGAAGATGCCGACCAGGCTGTTTGTGTTCCATAAAGGAAAGGCAATCGACAGCCCGACATCACGAATAGCGAAGACGGTCAGCGTATTGGCGACTGCCCACAATGCTCCGGCGAGCACGGCCCACACAATTAAATGCGGCTTGGCGAAGAGGTCGCGAAAGACATAGTCTGTGCCCTTGAGCAGGGTGGGAAGGGTCCATCGCGCCACAAAAACGCCCAGCACCATGGCGAGCGAAATTGCGAATGGAGAAATGCCCGCATTCACCAGCTTGGTTGGAGCTTCAGCCCCGCCCAGCCAGACTCCCGCAGCCAGCCCGCAAAATACCCCAAGACTATGCATGGAGGCAGTCTGCGTCTTGCTCACCACTGTATTCGCCAAGAAATCTCCTCTGTTCCCTGCCCTCAATGCAGCCATGCCAGCAGCACAACACCGAGCGCCAGCACCCCGGCCGGAATCCAGAACTGCACATCTGTCAAGATTGCCTTAATCATTTGGACCACCGTATCGCATTTTCAGGAATAGCACATCTCGAAGCCGCGACCTCAAGTCGACGCGACCATCAGGGAGTCGGCGACCCTGCACAAATCTATAAAGGGCACGCTTGCCTGGAAATACGATCATGGCATCGCTACCACACTGTCAAAATAAGGCGAAAAGTTAACATGACATCCGTAGCTTCGCGCTCCTATAATTGCATCCCATAAGTGAGGAATTCTTCGATGCATACTATTACACCTGACAAGCCTCTTGAGCATCTCGACGACTGGGACGATTTTGTAGCCAGCCGCTACAAGGAAGGCAAGGCTGAAGAAGAATTCCGCAACTATGACGCCGAGACTAATCCAGGCGTAGCCGAATTCTACCGCTTGAACCACACAAATCAGACGCTGGACTTCGTACTCCAGAAGGAAAAGGAATTTCTCGCGCTCAACCGCGGCAAGAAGAGCATTTGGGAAGCGGCCGATTATCTCAACACACTGGTTGACGACAGCGATCCGGACACTGACCTTACGCAGATCGAGCACCTTCTGCAGACTTCGGAGGCTATCCGCAGGGACGGCCACCCGCGCTGGATGGTGCTAACGGGCTTCATTCATGATCTGGGTAAGGTGCTCTGCCTTTATGGCGAGCCTCAGTGGGCAGTCGTGGGCGATACGTTCCCGGTTGGTTGTGCATGGTCGAGTGAGATTGTCTTCCGCGAATACTTCAGCGCAAATCCTGACAGCAAGGTTCCTGAATACCAGAGCGAATATGGCATCTACGAGCCCAACTGCGGCCTCAATAAAGTGCACATGTCCTGGGGGCACGACGAGTACATCTATAACGTCGCGAAGTCTTACCTGCCAGAGCCTGCGCTCTACATGCTGCGCTACCACTCCTTTTATCCCGCGCACAAGCATGGGGCGTACAAGCACCTCATGAACCAGCACGATGAGGAGATGTTCGAGTGGGTGCACAAGTTCAATCCATATGACCTCTACTCCAAGGGCCACACAAAGCCCAATCTGAAGGAGTTGAAGCCGTACTACGATGATCTGATTGCGGAGTATTTTCCGGAGAAGATCGACTGGTAAGCTCGTCGGGTTCATGAATAAGAAAGCGCCCAGGTAAGGGCGCTTTCCTATTGTCGCGAAGCGCTTCCACCCGTGCGGTCAGCGCCAGCGCTGATCAAGTTTGCAAATATCCGATATGCTCCCGGAACTGCCTCGGTCATCTGCCGGTAGAGCGCATAGGCAACATAAATATAAGTACCCTTGCCATACTTCGCGTAAAGCAATCCGCCCTTCTGCGGGTCCTGACCGGGATCATGCGTTTCTGTCAGCGCGGTATAGTGCGAGTCCCACGACTCCATGAAGGAGTGGCCGCGCTCTTCGACCCATCCGTCGAAATCGTGCTCGGTAATCTGGTTCGGCCACGTCATCAGGGGGTTATTCGGTTCGAGAATCGTGACCTTCGACTTCTCATCCACGACTTTCTCAGGCGAGCGTCCAAGCGTATATGGATACGGCCCGAAGTTGTGGTCGTATTCCCCGCTGTTGTATTCAACAATTACCGTGCCGCCATTCTGCGTGTAATCGAGCAAGCGACGCGTTGCCATGGCCAGCTCCGACCTTGCTGCATAGGTGCGGATACCGAGCACAATCGCGTCATACTGGCTCAGGTCGCTGTGCAGAATTTCGTCCGAAGTCAGCAGGTGCGAATGTACTCCGATCTGATCGAGCGCCTGAGGGATTTCATCTCCGGTGCCCATGATGTATCCGACCTTCAATCCAGGCGCGACCTTCACATCTACGCCACGCGCTCGATATGCTGCCGGACGATAAGAATAATAAGGACGCACTCCGGGATAACCAACCTGTTGCACGTCTTCGCTGAACTCATAATTTCCGCTGCGCGCGACCGCCTTGATGGTATAGTTCGCATCACTCAGCGCAGAAGGATGCACGGTAAATGTAACTGTTGCAGGATCATTTACCGGGAGATGGAACTTTGAGGTCGAAGGCTCGGCTGTCCAGCCCGTGGGAAGCTCCAGCCGCAACTCGCCATCCGCGGCTTCCTGTTGCTCATTGGTAAGGGCTACGTTCAGCGGAAAAGATTTCTCTCCGAGCGGGACCACTCCAGCGCCAGTGCCAATCTTGACAGAAATCTGCGGCAGCACAACCAGCGGCTGATACACCGCGCCCGGTCCATGCACCCAGTGAACTGTCTGGACCACCTGCCCCACGCGCACAGGCACGCCGTCGTAATCGAATTCGGCCCAGCCTTCCACCGGATATGGCGCGAACGGGCGGTTCAGCCAGCGCTTGTCGTTAATGTCGTAATAGGGCTGCTCAATCGATGGACGACTGAAGTAAGCCCGCGTTGCCGGCGCATTGCGCGGCACATGGACCTTGAACAGGATGTCACCGTCAGCAGCGCTCACGGTGACCGGGCCGCCGATGCGCTCTACCGGCCAGCGCTCGTTCTCCGGAGTCACGAGCCAGGTTTTCGCCAGCCGCAGCTTGCCGCCGGGGGTCCACGGCTCCGCGCTGGTTACGTGCAGGCGCACGTTGAAGTCCATATCCGGCGTGGCATGGAGAAATGTCATCTCGGCTGCCGAGCCGAAGAACGGATTGCGGTCGGGCGCAGTTCGCGGCGTCACGAGCGCATTCACCTGCAATCCAAGCGCTTCGGCCAACGCAGTATTGAACTGCGCCAGCTTGATCTGAAGCTCATGGTTGACGTTTGCCTTGTCATCGACGCTCAGTGAGCTTGCATTTACCGTGTCGATCAACTGCTTCGTTTTGAGATACCCATCATGCAGGTCAGGAAGAATCTTCGATGGATCAGAAGGGATATAGGCGTACTGCGCGTGCGCCACATGACGGTCAATCTCGCGCAGGCCATCTTTCAGGAACTGCGTATCGCCATGCGCAAGCGCGGCAATGCCTGGAAGTGAAACGTCAATGCCATCAAAGAACGATGTCTCACCGTCTTTGGTCTCCACGCGTGAGCCATAACGATGGTAGGCAACATTGAACGGCCCGGACAGCGGCGGATTGCCTCCGCCATTCTGCGACTTCTGCTCGCTCCAGCCTTCGCGCGCCATCTGCACAAAGGAGCGGCCTAGCACTGGATCGAATGCGCCTTCCGGTATCTCGACGTTTGTCGACGGAACATCGTCCATCCACTGCTGGTTCACATAGTCGCGCAGGTGCAGCGGTGAAGACTTGCCGGTTGCGTAGTCGAACATCTGCTTGTGGGTACCTGCGCCGTTGATCGAGAAACCAGGCACGCGCGCATACACCTTAAGTGGCGACCAGGGCCGTAATCCTTCTGCGATTTGATCAGGAAAGACATTCGGGTCACCGGCGGCCTTGAAGACCTCCTGCGCCATTTCGCCCGACACCTGGTGGTGTCCATGCCCATCGGTGACATTGCCGGTAAAGACAGACGTAATCACCAGCGGTCGGTTCAGCCGCACGGCGCGCACTACGTCGTAGAGAACGCGATCATGCCCCCACTGCTCAAAGGCCTCGTCAATTGTTTTTGAGAAGCCGTAGTCGGCGACTCGCGTCCAGTACTGCTCTGTCCCGCTGAACTCATCGGCGCGCAGCAGCTCGTTGGTGCGGATCAGCCCCAGCGCGTCGTAGCTCTCTTCCGACATGGCATTCTGGCCGCCTTCGCCGCGCGTCAGCGTCAGCATGGCCACGCGCGCTCCTGCTCCGCGCGACTCCAGTGTCAGCATGCCGCCGTCCTCATCATCCGGGTGCGCCACGATCATCATCACGCTGGCCCAGGTGTGCAGCTTGCGCAGCGTCTGCCACAAGCCGTCCGCACCACGGTCTTCCGGCAGCGTCTGCGCGTTGGGAGTGGCGGCAATCTGCGTTGCCCACGGAACTGTCTGCGCCGGTGCAGCTATGGTTGCGGCAAGCGCGAGTGTGGCGAACAGCTTGAGTCGTCGGCTGGCTGGCTGCATCTACCTGGTTAGTCTCCGAAAATTGTGGATTTGGCTACAGTGTACAATCCACGCACTGAGTTTCTTGTTTGATGATGATCGAACCATGACGATGCAGCTGAAACGCCAGCTCAACCTGGGCAGCGCCATTTCACTGAACATGATGAACATGGTTGGCGTGGGACCGTTCATCACGCTGCCGCTTGTTGTGGCAGCGATGGGCGGCCCGCAGGCCATGCTGGGCTGGCTGCTCGGCGCGCTTATCGCCGTATGCGATGGACTGGTGTGGGCAGAGCTTGGTGCGGCCATGCCCGAAGCCGGGGGCTCCTATGCCTTCCTGCGCGAGATCTATGGACGCAACGGCGCAGGACGCTGGGCGTCATTTCTCTACATCTGGCAGCTTGGGTTCAGCGCGCCGCTCTCGATTGCATCCGGCTGTATTGGACTTGCGCAGTATGCTGCATGGCTGTGGCCTTCATTGAATGGCACAGTGCCGGACATTCCGCATCTGCGCTACTCAAGCCTGCTTGCTGCGGGAACCTGCCTCTTTATTCTTGCGCTGCTCTATCGCAACCTGAGTGTCATTACGCGTCTTGCGTGGGTTCTCTGGGCCGGCGTTCTTATCACCATAGGCTCCGTGATTCTTGCAGGCGTCACGCACTTCCATGCGTCGCAGCTTGCCATGCCGGCTGGAGCCTTTCAGCTCACGCCAGCATTCTTTCAGGGACTAGGCGCGGCCACACTCATCGCCACCTATGATTACTGGGGTTACTACACGGTCTGCTTTCTTGGCGGAGAAGTCAGAAACCCTGGACGCACGATTCCACGCGCCGTGCTGCTCTCGATCGCTATCGTTGCTGCGTTCTATCTGCTCATGAATATCAGCGTTCTCGGCGTCATTCCCTGGCAGGAACTGGTCAAGGGCGGAGACGGGCGGTACGCTGTCGTGGCTGTTCTGATGCAACGGACCTTCGGACCAACAACCGCTCGTATTGTCGCTGCGCTGGTGATGTGGACTGCGTTTGCGTCTGTGTTTTCCCTTCTGTTGGGGTATTCACGCGCGCCCTATGCCGCCGCGCTCGACGGCAACTACTTCCGCTCTTTTGCAAAGCTTCATCCGCGGCATGGATTCCCCAACGTCTCACTGCTCGCACTCGGGCTTGTTGCCGCTGTCTTCTGCTTTTTTGATCTCTCGCACGTGATTGCCGCGCTGGTGGCGATCCGCATCATTCTGCAATATGTCTTGCAGCAAGCTGGCGTCATTCTCCTGCGCATTCGCAGGCCGGAAATGCCGCGGCCCTTTCGCCTGTGGCTCTATCCTCTGCCGCCGCTGCTTGCGCTGGCTGGATTCCTTTTCATTCTGTTCTCGCGTCCTGACGCATCGCGGGAGTTCGTCTATGCCGGAATTATCGGAGTATCGGGAAGTATTCTCTACTTCGCCCGCGCCTACCGGAGAAGCGAATGGCCCTTCATTTCAGATAAAAAACAGACAATCCATGCCGAGACAAGACCCTAGAATGAAGAATCACGAAATCTGTAACCACCTGTGGCTACTTTCCGTCACATCAACAGCAACTGGTACACAACGCTTCTTCCTGAAGAGCTGTGGAGCCAAGTACTTTAGTCTGTAAAAGCAAGGGACTGAACGATGCTGATTGGCAAACCAAGCGATATTCCTTCTTCTGAAATCACTCCCAAGTCTGCCTATCTGAACAGGCGCAAATTCATGGCAGCCGCCGCAGCCACCGGAGCAGCCGCGCTTGCCGGAGATCGCATTGCCCGCATTCTTGAGCCAAAAAGCAGCGCGGCAGCTGCGACCAAGCTCGATACCGTCAAAAGCCCGCTGTCCACCACAGGCGAAGACCTTACGCCCTACCAATACATTACGAACTACAACAACTTCTATGAATTTGGAGTGGAGAAGTCAGACCCCGCGAAGAATGCAGGCCGATTGCAGACGCGTCCATGGACTGTGAGCGTCGAAGGGCTGGTAAAAAAACCGAAGACCTTCGATATCGACACGCTGCTCAAGCTTCGTCCGCAGGAAGAGCGCGTTTACCGCCACCGCTGCGTTGAGGCCTGGAGCATGGTCGTTCCCTGGGTTGGTTATTCGCTCTCGGAGTTCATCAAGGAGTGCGAGCCACTGGGCAACGCCAAATATGTGCAGTTCCTTACCCTTGCTGACCGCAAGCAGATGCCGGGTTTGAACCAGTCCTCCATCAACTGGCCTTACTCTGAAGGCCTGCGCATGGATGAGGCTATGAACCCGCTCACTCTTCTCTGCTTCGGTTTGTACGGAGAAGTGCTGCCCAACCAGGATGGCGCGCCCATCCGCATCGTAGTTCCGTGGAAGTACGGATTTAAATCAGCCAAGTCGATCGTGAAGGTCCGCTTTGTGGAAAAGCAGCCACATACGGCATGGAACGACCAGGCGTCCAACGAATACGGCTTCTACTCCAACGTGAATCCGAATGTGGACCATCCGCGCTGGAGCCAGAAGTATGAACGCCGCATTGGCGAGCCGGTATTCAAACAGCGCAGGCAGACCCTCATGTTCAACGGGTACGGCGACAAAGTTGCCAGTCTCTACAACGGCATGGATTTGCGGAAGTATTATTAGGACTTTCCGTTCAACTACCCAGGTTCTCCTTCGACTTTGCTCAGGGGAACCTTGGGCACCCGTTTTTCCCAAACTATGACAAACCGCTCGATCATTGTTCTTAAAGTTCTTGTACACATTGCCTGCCTTGCGCCTGTGGCGTGGCTTGTTCTGCAGTTCTGGCGCGCCAGCACTACTACTCCTGATGCGCTGGGCGCTGACCCTATCGCATTCGTCACTTTTTTCACCGGCAAAGGAACGCTGCGCCTGCTGGTGCTTTCGCTGGCAATCACGCCTATCCGGCGGCTCATTCCAGCACTTAGCTGGACGATCCGTTTTCGCCGCATGCTTGGCCTTTATGCCTTCTTCTATGCCTGCCTGCACCTCACCACTTATGTCTGGCTTTACTCCAACTTCAGCCTGAGCGCCATGCTCAATGACATCAGCCAACGCCGCTTCATCACGGCGGGCGTCACTGCGTGGCTGCTGCTGGTGCCGCTTGCTCTCACCTCGACCACATGGTCGATCCGTAAACTGGGCGGGAAGCGCTGGCAGGCCCTGCATCGCCTGGTCTATGTGGCCGCTGTTGCAGGGGTTGTGCACTACTGGTGGGGAGTCAAATCCGGCGTCCGCACGCCACTTGGGATTACGATCGTCCTCGGCATTCTACTGCTTGTGCGGCCTGCGCTCCAGCTCCGTCAAAAACAGAGAAAAACGCAGCCGGCGCAACTCTGAGACATAAACTGTTGTCTACATGAGTGTCAGGAGCCTGCTCTATGTCCCGCATTTCTGCCTTTTTGCGGACTGCCGTTGTCTGTCTGCCTGCCCTCGTTTCCGTAGCGCAAAACAGCGCCCACCACAAGACTTCAGCCAAGGCAGAAGTCGATCATGCGCGTCCGTTGTCCAATGAGGAACGCGCGCAGCAGATTCTTGACCGCTTTACCTTCGGCCCGCGGCCGGGCGATGTGGCTGCCGTGACCCGCCAGGGCTGGGAAGCATGGTTCAACCAGCAGTTCAATCCTGAGAGTATTCCTGATACTGACCTTGAGAAACGCCTCGCCGCCTTCCCTTCGCTCAACATGCCGCCTTCCGAAATTGCTGCCGACTTCCCTGACGGACAGGCACTGCGCCAGATTGAGCTGGGCAAGCGCGCCATGCCGCAAGACCCTATTCTTACCGGCGCCTACCAGGTAGCTCTCGCCAAGTACGACCAGCAGCAGGCCAAGAAAGATGCTGCGAACCAGGTGCCTCCACCGATGGATGCGCAGAACCCGCAGGAGAAAAAGCAGGAGGACGCTGCCTCGGCGCAGATGCTGGCCGTACAGGTTCTCGGTTACCCGAAGAATATGCGCATGCAGGCCATTATGCGTCTGCCGGTTGAGCAGCGCATTGCCCTGTGCCGCGATATCGCCGATCCACAGCGTGGTATGCTCATCAACGACTTCACTCCGCGTGAGCGCGAAATCTTCTCCATGATGGCTGGCGGAGGTGGCGGCAGTCTGGGTGTGGTGCAGAATGAACTGCAGCAGGCGAAGATCCTGCGCTCGGTTCTGAGTGAGCGCCAGCTTGAGGAAGTGATGACGGACTTCTGGCTCAATCACTTCAATGTCTTTCTGCGTAAGAACCCGATCGAAAGCTACTATCTGGCCGACTACGAACGCGGTGCCATCCGCGCGCATGCGCTGGGCAAGTTCAAGGACCTGCTGCTGGCCACGGCGCAGCATCCGGCCATGCTCGACTATCTCGACAACCGCACCAGCATTGGTCCGGATTCAGTTGCTGCCGGCAGGCAGAAACCCGGGCAGAAGCAAGCCGACCGCGGCCTGAATGAAAACTATGGCCGTGAGGTAATGGAGTTGCACACGGTGAGCGTGAATGGCGGCTACTCGCAGGCTGACGTTACCAATCTAGCCAAGATTCTCACTGGCTGGACGGTCGATCATCCTGAACTTGGCGGGCCATTTGTCTTCAATCCGCGCTGGCATGAGCCTGGATCGAAGAAATGGTTCGGCCACACCGTGAAGGAAGACGGATTGAACGAAGGCGTGCAGGCCCTGCTGTGGCTTGCCGCCCAGCCGCAGACAGCGCACTTTATCAGTTACAAATTAGCGCAGCGCTTCGCTGCCGACGATCCACCGCCGGCGCTCGTTGACCGCATGACCCAGACTTATCTCTCCTCGGACGGGGACATTAAGCAGATTCTGCTGGTCATGGTGCATTCGCCTGAGTTCTGGTCGAGGACCAACTACCGCAACAAGGTGAAGACGCCGCTTGAATTTGTCGCCTCATCTTTCCGGGCAACAGATACGAATCCAACCAACCCGGGCGCGCTGATCGGAGTGCTGACGCGCATGGGTGAGCCGCTTTACCAGATGCAGCCGCCGACGGGATATCCGATGACCGCCGACCACTGGATGAATTCAGCTGCGCTGGTCGACCGCCTGAATTTTTCGATGGCTCTTTCCACCAGCAAGATGGGCGGCATGAAATTCGACGCGCCGCATCTGCTCGCCGCCGGTCTTCTGTCCCGTCCGGCATCCGGTCCGGAAGGCATGCACGCCGCAGCGCTCGCTGAGCCGGTGTCACTCACACAAACAGCGCGGCCCAGCGGACAGGATGAAGCGCTCTTCCTGATGGAGCAACTTCTGATTGCAGGCGATGTCTCAGCCAAAACCAATACTGTCATCCGCGAGCAGCTGGCGCAGTCACAGCAGCAGGACCCGTCGCAGACACTCGACACGATGACTGCGCTTATCCTGGGCTCGCCGGAATTCCAGATGCGCTGATTACAAATCTGTTACCTTTTCTCTTTTACCTGGAAAGGGGAACTTCATGCGCTGCACCACTGCGCTTGGCCTTGCTGCGCTCTGCGCTTTTACCTTCACTGCCGTTGCTCAAATCGATCCGCAAACCAGGCAGCTCTCCCACGACATCTTTCAGCAGCTTATCGAGATCAATACGACGGATTCTGTCGGCAGCGTCACTGCCGCGTCGGAAGCCATGGCGCAGCGGCTGATCGATGCCGGATTTCCTAAAGACGGCATCTTTATCGGCGGCCCGAATGACCGCAAGAAGAACCTCGTCACCCGCATTCATGGAACCGGCACCAAGAAGCCTATCCTCTTTATCGGCCATCTCGATGTTGTCGAAGCGCGACGCGAGGACTGGACAACCGATCCGTTTCAGTTTGTGGAGAAGGATGGCTACTTCTACGGGCGCGGCACGCAGGACATGAAAGAGAGCGACGCCATTCTTGTCACCACTTTTATCCGGCTCAAGAAAGAGGGCTATAAGCCTGAACGCGACCTCATCCTGGCGCTTACTGCAGATGAAGAAGGCGGCAAATCGAATGGCGTCGACTGGCTTATCAAGAACCACCGCGATCTCATCGATGCTGAATTCGTCGTCAACCCAGATGGCGGCGGCGTCGATATGGAGCACGGCAAGGCCATTGCCATGGACGTGGACGCGACGGAAAAGCTCTACGGCGACTACCAGCTCACTGCCACCAATCCCGGGGGACACAGTTCCCTGCCGGTGCCGGACAACGCCATCTACCACATTGCTGATGCTCTAGCGCACGTGCAGCACTACACGTTTCCGTTTGAACTGAATGCCATCACGCATGCCTATTTTGAGCGCATGAGCACGCTTGAATCCGGCCAGACCTCGGCGGACATGAAGGCCATACTCCACTCCCCACCCGATAAGGCGGCCATCGCCCATCTCTCCGAGAATCCGGAGTACAACTCCACGATGCGGACTACCTGCGTGGCCACAAGGCTCTCCGGGGGGCATGCCAACAATGCCCTGCCGCAGACGGCGCAGGCCAATGTGAACTGCCGCATTCTGCCTGGGCACTCGCTCGAAGAGGTACGACAGGAACTGATCCGCGTCATCAACGACCCGAAGGTCACGGTGCGCTACGTCAAGGATGATGGAACGGTTTTCGAGCAGGCTCCGGACCGCAAGCAGCTTTCGCCGCCGGCGCTGAAACCCGAAGTCATGGAACCACTGGAGGGGCTGGTGAAGAAGATGTGGCCGGGGATCCCTGTCATCCCCACCATGTCGACTGGAGCATCGGATGGCGTCTACACCAATGCTGCGGGGATGCCGACCTATGGCATTTCGGGGATTGCGCTTGAGACCAACGATGTCCGGGCGCATGGGAAGGATGAGCGCCTTCCGGTGGACTCCTATTACCGGGGGGTGGAGTTTTACTATGACTTCGTCAAGAGACTTGGGTCCCGGTAGGATTGCGGAGGGTACCCCCCTCCCCCTATGTAGCAGGTGGCTTTATTTGTTTTCAATAGCTTACGAGGGGGTCACCCCCTGGTAAGTCATTGATTCTTCTATTGCTTGCGCACTACTCCAGTGTTTTCAAATACTTAGAGGGGGGCGTTTCGTACTACCTGCCTGCCAACCACTCAACCATGAGCCTGGCCAGTGTGACTTCGGTCAGGATGGGGCGCCCGCTCAGTATAGAAAAGCCCGCTTGATGGCGGGTTTTTCTTTTGAATTCTTCCTCTATATCCAGAATAACAAATTCAGCAAATTAGTATGCCAAGTTTCTTTGGCGTGTAAATATTCTGGATTGTGTCAGTTATGGGAGTTCCTGAGGTGCGGAGGGCTTGACACGTGCATCGGGTTTACTGCGGAGGAAATTCATTCACCACAGAGTACACAGAGAAAAACTGAGATTTTGGAGCGCGCCTCGCGCGGACTAGTCAGACCCTTTGATTTCGCTCGGGGATGCTTCAAGAGAGGACACGGAGAGAACTACCCCAGGTTAGCCTTCGGCGAACCTGGGGCACCCGCCTGATCTAGAAGTCGTAGCGGAGCGAGAACTGCATACGGCGGGGTGTCGATAATGTAGCGCTGTAGACACCCAGCGTCGGCCCGCTGGTGAGCTGCTGGTTCTGATTGTACGGGCTGTCATCGAAGCGGACCGAGTTGGTCACATTGAAGACTTCCCAGGCAAATTTCAAGGTTCCGTATTCACCGAATCCCCAGCTCTTCGCCAGACCGGAATCGATGCCGAAGACGCCGTCTCCGCGGAAGTTGTTGCGCTGGCCGGCTTCACCCGGATATGGCAACCGGATGGGTCCACCGGTAACGGTGCCGGCATTAATGGCATCCGGGTCGTCGAAGACCTGCGGTACGCCATTCTGCAGGTGCTTGCGCATTTTCACTTTGCCGGTAACAACGCCGTTGCTCTCGATCTCCCAGTTGGTGGTCCATCCAGGCTCGAAGACGCTGAAGGGCAGAGAGCTGGCCCAGCGGTTCAGGCCCGACCACTGCCATCCGCCGAGGAAGGCATCGGCAAAGCGATTGATATCGTGGCCGAACTGTTTGCCGCGTCCAAAGGGAAGCTGATAGACCCAGTCCACGGTGATCAGGTGGCGGGTATCAAAATCTGATGGGGCACGGTTCAACTCCGGCTTCCACGAATTGAGAATCCAGCTGAACAAACCGCTATTGACCCCGTTTGCATTCGGAGTCTCAATCTGGCTGCGTTCGGAGTCTGATCCCATATCAATCGACTTGGAAAAGGTATAGGCAAAATCGAGCGATAGACCGTGGCTTGTGGGATGACGCAGGATGATCTGGCCTGAGTTGTAATAACTGCTTCCAACCGACGCCCAGGAATACAGAGACGAAAACTGGCTCTGCCAGAATTTAGGCAGCTGGCCTGCAGGACATGGGTAGATCGGATCGTCATTCCAGGGCCCGCAGCTGTAGAAGTCGAGATCGCTCAACGCAGTGGTTGCGCCCAGGTTGGAACGGTAAGGAGCCCACTCATTATTGTAGATCGCATCTGTGGCGGTTTCACCCTGTGAGTCGTAATTCGCCATGTACGGAAAAACGTCTTCAAAATACTGGATTGTGGGCACATGAACGAATTGGTTATTGCCGCTGTTAAGGCTGTTCCCGGCGTTCTGATCGACTGCCTTTGACAGCTGCGTGCCTGCCGTAAAGTAGTCACCGGCGCCTTTCGGATCGACGAAGTTGACCGGCTCGGCCAGATCGAGCTGCTGCAGAAGGCGGCGACCAAGACGGCCCATGTAGGCTACTTCAACCGAAAACCCTCCGGGAACCTGACGCTGGACCGACAGATTGAAGGTCTCTGAATAAGGAGTCTTCAAGTGGCTGTCTACACCGTGCGTAATCAGAAAGCTGCCATCCGGCGGGGAGTAGGGGAAGCTGGTGGTGGCTGGCGGAGGCGTGGTTCCTGCAATCGTCGGCAGATTGTGCTCCCCGGTGAAGCGCGGCGAGGTGTTGTAGTGCTGTCCGCCGGCAGGGTTGGTAAGGCTGGTAGAAACGCCAAACGAGCCAAGCTGATCAAAGGAGTTCACAATGCCCTGGCCATAGTGATCGAAAAACAGGCCAAAACCCGCACGGATCGATGTTTTCGAGTCCGGCGAATAGGCGATGGCAAAGCGCGGAGCGAAGTCCAGCTTCGATTTCGGCCAGTATCCCGGCTTGCCGAATTTCGGGCCGCCTGGAGAGAAGCCCATGTCCGGTTCGTAGACTGCACCCTGTGATGCTGCCGCCTGGCGCTGCATGAACCATGCTCCCGTGTCGATAGTGGGGACCACCTGCTGACCGTCAAGTTCATACGGCGTCTGCAAAATCGTATGCCGGATCCCGAACGTGAGTGTCAGGTTAGGCCTGACCTTCCAGGAATCCTGCAGGTAGTATTCAAATTCATTCGCCTTGAAGTGCCGGTTAATGAAGGCGCCATCGCTCAGCAGTGTGCCCTCCGTAGCGCTGGAAATGGCATAGTTGTACCGATTCGTAACGGAGGGAACCGTTCCAATGAGGTTGGCATATGCGATCTGATAGGAGTTGCCAAAGCTGTCATTGACGCCCTCTGCGCCGATTGACGCCGGATCGGGCGGATTGCCGCCAAGCCAGTAGGGGTTGCTGCTCGCTGAACTGTATGAATTGGCGTCAGTGCCGCGGCTGTTGTGAATCAGGCGCCAGTTCACACCGAGCGAGATGGTGTGCGATTTCTTCGTGAGCGTAAAGTTGTCGACGATGTTGTGCACCGGCACACTGACAATCGTGGAACGGGTCTGAGCTGTAGCCGTATCCATAAACCGGAAGCTCACATAATCGCCCTGCCCCACGCCGCGATTGCTGTAGCCCTGGCGTACATATCCATAGCGGATATCGTTGACCATGTTCGGGGTAATCGACCATGTATCGCCTGCCGCCAATCCCTTTGTGTTGTCTTCCCGCAGGGTGGACGGCCCCTGGCCCGGGAACTGCTCAACGCCTGCGGTGGTGTCCTTCTGCAGGTTGCCGCGAACAAAAATCCGATGCGAGGCACTCGGGATATAGTCGATGCGCGCGATAGAAGTATTCTGCGTGGCCGGCGCGGGCGAGGAGAACGAAAATGATCCTGTGTTGTAACCGTCTCCCATAGCGAATCCGTTATTGACTGGAAACTCATTGAAGTAAGCTTCAGCATTGGGGTCTGGTCCCGGGCCCCACGGACAAGTCGATGAGCAACTGTCCATCGACGCAACCTGGCTGGAATTGAGTCTGACGGGGTTTCCAGATGTTCCGACGTACGTCAGGATTCCCGAACGGTAATCTGCCGTTGGAACTTCGCGCGTTACCTGCTGGTTTTCCGCCTGACGCTGGCCTTCATAGTTGCCAAAGAAAAAGAGCTTGTCTTTCAGGATAGGACCGCCGACGGCAGCGCCGAAGGTGTTGCGGATCAGCTTGCCGGGAATATTCGGCTGGCCGCCTGCGAGCTGGGCCTGCTTGTTGAACCAGTCGTTGGCTACAGTAAATGTAGGCCGGTGATATTCGTATGCCGCTCCGTGAAAGCTGTTGGTTCCTGACTTGGTGACAAGGCTGACCTGCGCGCCGGATGAGCGTCCGGCATCGGCATTCGCGCTTCCCGTGGTGACGCGGAACTCCTCTACGGAATCCTGTGTTTCGCGCAGGACTCCGGTGAAGGCATAACCCTGCACCTGATCGTTGTCGTCGAGGCCATCGATGGTGATGTTGCCCTGATCAGAACGCCCGCCGTTGACTGCGCCGGTGCGGCTATCGCCACTCTGGTTCAAGCCCTGCCCCAGATACAGCACGCCGGGCTGGAGCGAGAGCAGGTCGGGCACATTGCGCGCTTCGCTGGGCAGCGCCTGAATCATTGTGTTGTTGACGGAGTCGCCCATGGAGGCGTCGGTCGTGTTCAGCGTCTGCGCTATCGCGCTGACATTGACGACAACAGAACTGGCCTGTACCGACATGGTGAAGGCGATTGTTGCAGGCTGATTGACGAGCAGTTCGGCGGTCTTCGACTGATCGGCAAAACCACTGGCCGTAACAGTGATGGTGTACTTCGCCGGAGGAATCTGGTTGAACTGGTACTGGCCTGCGCTGTCTGAGGTTGTATTCAGCACTTTGCCGGTTGCGCTGTCGGTCAGGGTGATGGTGGCTCCTGGGATCACAGCATCAGATGGATCGGTGACTGAACCGCGCAGAGATGTGTTGGCGGTCTGGCCACGCAGCAACGATGGGATCAGGGACAATAGAAGGGCAATGCAACAGATATGTTGCTTCGTCACAGCTTCCTCCAAAAAAAATCGATCAGAGCCGCTGATCCTGCAGCGGCCGCATTTTTATTTACTCGTTTAGTAATCGGGCAAGACAGGAAACGTCAGGGATTCATGGCTGCTTCCGCAAACAGCATGACAATATCAACGTCGTAACTACTTTGTTGCCTAAATTTACACTAACCAGGCTGGCCGCAAAACAGCATAAATACGTTTTATTGTGAACATAATTGTTCGCAATTCGGCTGCGCTGAACCGTGCCCGATATGCCATCCGGGCGTTTTGATGGGAACAAAAAGTGCTCATGACCGTTACAAATTCCAGGCACAAGAATCCTCTACCGGAGCAGCCTCGTTCTGCTATGGTTTTCTTTTGCCCCGAGATTCCTGCCTCGCAAGAAGGAAGTCCTGCATGAACCGTCATCCCTTCCAGAAAAGCCTTGCTCTTTTCTTTCTATTTAGTTCGCTCTGCGTCTGGCCAGCGTTGTCTCAGTCCGACACTGCCACCACCCTGGACAAATATGCCGGACAGTATCGCATGAACGATGAGCCGGATATCGTGCTCTCTTTCTTTCGCGAAGGCAATCAGCTTGCGCTGGAGGCTGCACGCACACCGCATACGGCGCTCCATTCTGCAGGACAGAATACTTTTGCTGCGGGAAACGGCAATGGCCTGCGCTTTATCTTTGTTACCGATGCAAGCGGCAAAGTTACTGGATTGAAGCGCGTCTCCGGCAGAGAAGAGGCTGCCGGCACGCGCATCAGCGACCAGCCGCAGCACTATCACTTCCGTCCCTATGACCGGAAGGAAGTCATGATCCCGATGCGCGACGGTGTACGGCTGCACGCCGTTATCCTGCGTCCGACGGACACCAACGAGATGCTTCCGCTGCTGATGCAGCGCACGCCTTACGGTGTAGACGGCTCTACGCCGGACTCGATCCATGCGCGCTACACGGAGCTGGCACAGAGCGGCTACATCTTTGTGATGGAAGATATCCGCGGGCGCTATGGGTCTGAGGGGCAGTTTTTTATGAACCGGCCTATCGTCGAGCACCATGATCCTAACTCAACCGATCAGAACATGATCGATGAAACGACCGATACCTATGACACCGTCGCGTGGCTCATCAAGAATGTCCAGAACAACAATGGGCGCGTCGGCGTCATGGGGATTTCGTATCCGGGCTTTCTTGCGATCGAGGCCGGTATTGATGCGCATCCGGCAGTAAAGGCGATTTCGCCGCAAGCTCCGATGACGAACCTGTGGATCGGCGATGACTTCTTTCACAATGGCGCGCTGCGCGAGACATACGGATATGACTATGCCATCGGCCTGGAGACCAGCAAGGAAAACACATTCAGCAAGCTCAGCGAGGACGCCTACGATTACTTCCTCCAGGCCGGCTCGTTTGCCGGAGCGGCGAAGAAATCGGGAGCAGGCAATCTGCCTACATGGCAGGCGTTCTTCGAGCATCCTGCTTATGACTCCTACTGGCAGGTGCGCGCGGTGGAAGCGCATTTGAATAAGGTCACCGTGCCAACGCTCGAAGTGGGCGGCTGGTGGGACCAGGAAGATATGTGGGGACCACAAGCGGAGTATGCCAAGCTGGAGCCGCACGACAAGAATCACGAAGTGTTTCTGGTTCTTGGCCCCTGGAACCATGGCGAATGGGTGCGCACCACGCGCTACCTGGGCGATGTGAGCTTCGGCGCTGCTACGGGAGACCAGTTCCGGGCGCAGATCGAGGCTCCCTTTTTTGCTCACTATCTGAAGGACGAAGGCAGCTTCAATCTTGAGGACACGGCGTCCTTCCAGACCGGGAGCAATCGCTGGATGCGCTACAGCCACTGGCCTCCGAAGGAAGCTGTGGAGCGCAATCTCTATCTGGCGGCTGATGGTTCGCTCAGCTTCAGCAAGCCTAAGGGGGATGACTTCAAGAGCTATGTGTCCGATCCGACAAACCCGGTTCCCTATCGCAAGCGGCCTATTGAGGTTACGTATGCTCCCACAGGATCGGGATGGTACACGTGGCTGGTGCAGGACCAGAGATTTCTTGGCGATCGGAAAGACATCGCTGCGTGGACTACGCCGGTCCTTGATCACGATGTTAACGTTACCGGAGATGTGGTTGCAGACCTGATTGCCTCGACTTCGGGAACGGATTCGGACTGGGTTGTGAAGCTGATCGATGTTTACCCGGATGACCCATCGCTGGGCAAGATGGCGGGAGCGCAGCTGATGATTGTCGACGAGATCTTTCGTGGACGTTACCGCAAGAGCTATGAACACCCGGAAGCGATCCCGGCGGACAAGCCGGAGGAATACAAGTTCAGCCTGCATGGGGCGGATCATGCCTTCCTCAAAGGGCACCGCATCATGGTGCAGGTGCAGAGCACATGGTTCCCGCTCTACGACCGCAATCCGCAAACCTACGTGCCCAACATCATGAAGGCTGAGCCGTCGGACTACAAGCCGGCCACGCAGCGCATCTACAGCGGGTCGCACCTTGTTCTGCCTATGATCGAGAAATAAGCACCCGGGTTATGGGTACTCCGGCTTTCATATTCTTCACTTTTCTTTCGTTTGTGCTTGTCCTCTTTTGACTGATTTTTTGAAGTGTAACTCATAGAACTGTATGGAGTTGCTTCAGAATGGCCGGGAATCCAGCCTGGATATCGATACCATTCCCATTGACTGTCCTTCCTTTTCTGCCCTAAGCTTGCAATGCTTTTCCATTTTTGAGGCCCTTATTTTTACTGGTAAAACCAGGAAAGGACGCAATCCAGTGGTACATAAAAAATTCCCCCTGAGCAGCAGTATGCTGCTCTGTTGTGTCTCGCTCTTGTTGCTCGCTTGTTTCATCACTTCATCAACATTCGCGCAAACCGTTACCGGAAACATCACAGGCACTGTTACCGATGCCAGCGGTGCGGTCATTGTTGGCGCTACCGTCACCGCGCATAACGTCGCCACAGGTGTAGATACGCCCGCCACCACCAATGACGCAGGCTTATACATCGTCCGCTTCCTGCCTATCGGTCAATATCAGGTCACGGTGCATGCCAATGGCTTCGGCGACAAGACCCTGCCGACCTTCTCGCTTGAAATCGACCAGACCGCGAAGTTCAATGTGCAGCTGCAGGCAGGCGCTGCTTCTCAGACGGTTGAAGTCTCGGCGGAAACTGCGCCGATTCTGAACACGAACGACCCGAGCCTCGGCGTTACCTTTTCCACCAATGAGCTCTCAAATGTCCCGTTAAACGGCCTCAACTTCTCCAGCGTAACGCTGTATATGCCGGGCGCGGTAAGCACCAACGGGCCATCGGGAATGAGCGGGGGCAACGCTATCGAACGGAACACGTATTACAGCGGAATTCCAAACGTTAATGGGAATCGCGCCCAGGCAAATAACTACACGCTCGACGGCATTGACATGAATGAGCCGCAGAATAACCTGATCGGCTATAACCCTGCACCTGATGCAATCCAGGAAATAAAGGTCATTACCGCCAATGCCCCGGCTGAATACGGCAATGTGAACGGCGGCGACGTGGTGAGCGTGCTCAAGAGCGGGACGAACCAGTTTCATGGCGGAGCATACTACTTCCTGCAGAACCAGAACATGAATGCCAATTCATGGTTCAATAATCACTCTACGCCGATCATCCCGATCAACCCTTATACGCAATCGCAGTTTGGGGGCACCATCGGCGGTCCCATCATCCGTAATAAGCTGTTCTTCTTCGGTGACTATATCGGTGCACGCGAACACACTGGGGGCATCGACCATTACAGCGTGTTCACGCAGGCCATGCGCAATGGCGATTTCTCAATCCTGGCGAATCCACCCTGTCAGACCGGATCAACCGGCCCAAACTGTGCACGGAATACGCCTATCCAGCTTTACGACACGCAGAATAACTTTGCGCCCTACCCCAACAACCAGATTCAGGTTTTAAATCCTGTTGCCAAGTATCTTTTCGCGCATCCTGAAATCTATCCGTTGCCCAATGCAACGCCGAGTGATGGTGTTGCAGCCAACAATTATCAGGGATCTCACCGCAGCTTTATCGTGAACAATCAATTTGACGTAAAAATCGAGTGGGACCCGCGCACAGCCGATAAAATTACTGGTTTTTATGGACAGTCCCTTGCACACGATGGAAATGTGCCTGTGCTGGAAATTGTCTTCCCATCACAAAACAATTTCCCTACCCATCTCGGCGGGGCAAACTGGGTACACATCTTCTCGCCTGAGATCGTCAACTCAGCTCGCATTGGCTTCACCCGCGTCTTCTGGACACAGAACGAATCGAGCGATACGGCCGGCAATTTCGGGCTCACAGGAAACGCAAAAGTCGGGATTCCCTTTGGAACGCAGCTTGCTCCAGGCTATTCAGGCCAGACCATCAGCGGCGGCCCGAATGCCGGTGGCAACCCAGACTTCAACGGATCCATCATTGATAACACCTTCAGCTATGTCGATAACCTGACATGGCAGCACGGCCAGCATCTGTTCAGCATGGGAGTGCAGGCCATCCGCTACCAGAACAACTACATCACCAGCAATAATGATGGATTCCTCGGCTCTTTTGGCTATACAGGTCAATTCACCAGCAGCGTGCTTCCCGATGCAGTCAATGCCGGGGGATCTGGCGCGGCCGACTTTGTTCTCGACCGCGTAAGCAATGCGCAGGTTACATCCCAGGGTGTGTTTGTGGGGCAGCGGCAGTGGAGAACCGCCGGATTCTTCCAGGATGACTGGAAGGTGCTTCCAACCCTGACCCTCAACCTCGGCCTTCGCTATGAATACGACCAGCCATGGTATGAGGTGAATAACAAAACAGGAAACATTGATTTAAGCACGGGCACAGTGATCTATGCCGGAAGAATTCCAGCAAACGCCGCTCCCGGCGCACAATTGTGCAGCAATCGTGCATGCTACAACCCGACCTATGACCAGTTCATGCCGCGCATTGGATTCGCATGGCAGGCAAAAGACCGCCTTGTCGTCCGCGGCGGCTACGGTGCAACGAGTTTCTTTGAAGGGAGCGCCGGGAACCAGCGACTGACTTCTATC
This sequence comes from Acidobacterium sp. FHG110202_01, assembly GCF_059115305.1. Taxonomy (NCBI): domain Bacteria; kingdom Pseudomonadati; phylum Acidobacteriota; class Terriglobia; order Terriglobales; family Acidobacteriaceae; genus Acidobacterium; species Acidobacterium sp. FHG110202_01. Next base: position 266,429 of record NZ_JBZYWJ010000007.1, on the reverse strand, counting down.
TATCCCTTTATTCAGGCAACGGCTGTAAGCTCGATCGCTCCAGCCGCAGCTACTTCCACCACTCCAGCCAGTGGCGGTACGCCCCGCACGGTGGAGGATGGCTTCACTTCCAGCTCATCGGCAGTCAATTTCTCGGGCTCGCAGTACAGCGCGTGGCCAAAGAACATGCGCCCTGCATATATACAGGAGTGGAGTCTGACCACTGAGTATGCCTTGAACAGCACCACCTCGCTGCAGGTGGGATACCTCGGCGAACAAGGCCAACATTTGATTGACTACGGCAATGTCAACCAGCAGCCTGTTCCCGATCCCACTTTCTCATCCGCTCCATATGCAAATGTCGGCACGGGCAGCGCTCTCGGTCCGGTTGGCGGCCAGGGAAAACTGCTCATCACCGAATCCCGCGCGATGATGAACTACAACGCTCTGCAGGCGGTCCTGCGCAAGCGCGCGAGTCATGGCCTTGAATACACGCTGAATTACACTTACAGCAAGTCCATGACAAACAGCCTGGGCAATTACGCCCTGAATGTCAGCGGATTCAGCGGAGCATTCCAAAACTATTACAACAGCACTGCTGACTACGGCCCATCAGGAACAGATGCAACCCACAATTTTTCAGGACTCGTGGTCTATGCGCTTCCGTTCGGACGCGGCAGGGAGTTTGGTTCGGGGGTAAACCGCTTCGTCGATGCGGCAATTGGCGGATGGTCGATCTCAGGCGCCGGAGTTGCTTACTCCGGATTTCCGGAGACGATCACCGGTCCCGGCGGAAGCCTTTACAACAGCTATGGCCAGGAGCGCGCCAACCAATACCGCAGACTCCATGTTGTACATCGCACCATCGACAACTGGTTCGGGACAGATCCGTCAGCTACCCCTTGCCAGGTGGGCGGCACAGACAATGGCTCCTGCGCGTATGGAGCTGCTACGAGCGCGACCTTTGGAACCGCATCCAATGGCACCCAGCGTGGTCCTGACTTTAAGCAGGTCGATGCCGCGGCGTTCAAGGATTTCCACATCACGGAACGCCAGTCGGTGGGCTTTCGCGCGGATGCCTTCAACGTCTTCAACCTTGTCAGCTACGGCAATCCGGATACGGGCGTGACGGATTCGACTTTCGGCAATATTTCAAATCAGGGCACGCCTACACGATCATCAGCACGAAATCTCCAACTCTCGCTGCATTACAACTTCTAACCAATTGCTGTTGCACTTTCTCAGGCGCCGCGGATGTAGCCGCGGCGCTTTTTGTCTGGATCGCGCCCTTCTCCGGCAGGGGCTCACCCTCTATTCGTTATGATGGAATTCGTACTGTCTTCAGCAATCAGCTCTGTCATTCAGAATGGATTTGTGTGCACCAGGGAAGAATGCCAACGACTCCGGCCAACAGAAAAATCATTTACGTGGGAGACATAGGCGCTCCCGGGACTTCGACATACCGATTTATGAGCCTGCAGCGGCTTGGGCAGCAGGTTGTCTCCTACAGCCCGATTCCATATCTGTCTAAGTCACCTCTCCTTTCTAAAATCCGCTACCGGTATCCTGTAGGTCCTCTCATCTCGCGCGCGAATCGCGAACTTGTGAAAATGGTCAAGGCGCAGAAACCGGATGTTGTGTGGTTTGACAGGCCTCTAATCTTTACCCTGGAAACCATCCGTGAAATCAAGTCAGCCGGGGCATTGACTGTCTGCTATAACCAGGACAACCCTTTTGGCCCACGCAACGACGGCTGCTGGATGCAGTTCTACAAAATATACAGACACATAGACCTGCATTGCCTGCTGCGAACCGTGGACATACCGCGGTACGAGCAGTGGGGCCTGCCCTTTGTGAAGGTGCTGCTCAGCTATGAGCCAACGGCGCACTTTCCACCGCCTGCTCCATGGAGCGATTCTGATCGTACACGGGAGGTCTCATTTACGGGCAGCCCGTATGATGATCGTCCAGAATTTCTCCGTGCATTGGCTGAGACCCACAAAGTACCTGTCCTCATCGCAGGCGGCGGCTGGCAGAAGATTCCGAACGCAGAACGTTACGCGAAATATGTAACGCATCCGGCTGTTCTAGGCGCCGATTACCGCGAGATGATCTGGAAATCGAAAATCAATCTGGCGTTCGTCACCCAGTCCAACGAGGAAGATGTGGGCCATAAGTCTTTCGAGATTACCGCGTGTGCATCGTTTCTGCTCGCGCTGCGAACGCCTGGACATCTGGAAGCATTTGAGGAGGATAAAGAAGCGGTCTACTTCTCCTCTATTGAAGAGTGCGCTGACAAATGCCGCTTTTACCTCAGGAATCCTGAGGCGCGGCAGGCTATTGCCCTACGCGGACGCGAACGCGCGTCGAAGTCCGGCTACGACAACGATGCACAGCTCAGAAAAATCCTGCTCAAACTGGATGGCATCGAAGAGCCGGTTATTTCTTAGCAGTGGGCTCGTCCACGGTGATGTATTGGCTGCCCTTCACGTCTTTGAGCGTCTGCACAATTCCGCTTGGCCAGCGGATTTCTATGCTCTGCGCGGCTGTGTCCTTGCCTAGTCCGAAGTGCACGCGCGGATCGCTCGATGAAAGATAGCCGACGGTGGTCGTCACTGTTCCCCACTGCGGGCCTGCGGACGTGGTGAGCTTCACCACAGCGCCGATGCCATCGCGGTTGCTCTTATGCCCGATAAGCTTCAGGCCAAGCCAATGGTTCGTGGTCTGCGTTTTGTTGATAAGGATATGGGCGGGGCCGCCGTTTTCCGTCACGACTGCATCGAGCAGGCCATCATTGTTGAGGTCGCCAATCGCCATGCCGCGGCCTACCCAGCGTCTGGTAAAGACGTCGCCTGATGCAGAGGAGACATCGACGAATTTCTTTCCGTCGATGTTGCGCGCCAGCAGCATTGGCTCCCGATAGTGGAGCTGCGGAAAGGTCTTCTCAATGGTGTCGAGATCGTGACCCTGCGCGATCAGCAGGTCTTTCAATCCATCGTTGTCGTAATCGAGAAAGCGGATTCCCCAGCCGGAGTGCAGCAGCGTCATGCCTCCGACGCCGGAGGTGTAAGTCGCGTATGTGAATGAGCTGTCGCCGCTGTTCTGGTAGAGCGCGTACTTCTGGTTGGCGAGGTTGGTGATGATCAGGTCGGGGAGGCCGTCGTTGTTGTAATCCGAAAAATCGACGCCCATTCCGGCGTAGGTGCGGCCCTCGCCGTCGACAGCAATCTCAGACTCAAGTCCCACTTCTTCGAATGTTCCATCACCTTTGTTATGGAAGAGGAATTCGACCATCGAATCGTTGGCTACGAAGATGTCGATGTGGCCGTCGTGGTCGTAGTCGGCGATGGCGATGCCCAGCGCCTTTGCCGGTTTGTCGAGGCCGAGCTTGTGCGCCTCTTCGGTGAAGGTGCCGTCGCCGTTGTTGTGATAGACGAGCATGGCGATGGGCTGAAAGACATCCGGATGGCAATAGCCGCGATAGCCCTCGCGATGCTCACCGCACCAGACATCATCCCAGTCCCACTGGATATAGCGAAGGACTACCAGATCGAGCAGGCCGTCGTTGTCGAGATCCACCCACGCCGCACTGGTTGACCAGCCGCTGCCTTCGACGCCTGCCTTCGCGGTTACATCCGTGAATGTGCCGTTGCCGTTGTTGTGGTAGAGCCTGTTTCCGCCATATGCGGTTACGTAGAGGTCTTCGTAGCCGTCGTTGTCGTAGTCTGCAACGGCAACCCCCATTCCATAGCCGACGCCCTGGAGTCCGGCCTTCTCCGTTACGTCTTCAAATGAGCCGTCTGCTTTCTGATGGTAGAGGCGGTTCCAGTACTCCGGGCCGGTTTTCTTCGGGATGGTGCCTTTTGGCGTGGGATCGCTGAAAGGGGCGCCATTGACGAGAAACAGATCGAGGCGGCCATCGTTGTCATAGTCGAAGAGCGCTGCACCCGATCCCATTGTCTCGATCAGATACTTCTTCGATGTGTGCGGCGCCTGGTGCTCGAAATGCGCGACAGCAGGGTCGTTTACTTCGACGAAATTGCCCGGAACAGGATTTGCGGCCTGCGAATAACAACTGATCGGCAAAGCGAGTCCCAGAAGAAGAGCGCCGGCCACGTACCTCATTTCTTCGCTTTTGCCTCTTTGCCCGAAAGCTCTCCCACGATGCCTTTGCCTTCCTGCACCGTGTAGATGCGATCGACATTCGGTGGATTGATTTTCTCCACGGCTCCGCTGGGCCAGTGGATTTCTACCTGGTCGGCCTTGGAGGAGTCGCCCAGTCCGAAATGCACGCGCTGGTCATTCGAGGAAAGGTAGCTGCCGCCGCTGATTACATCCTGACGCTGCCGCACGGCGCCAGTTGTAACGTACACTGATGCGCCGACCGCATCGCGCGGGCTCTTTGGCCCGCCAACGAGCTTGAACGTGATCCAGTGATGCGAATCTGCGCTTACATTGCGCAACAGCAGAGGAGCGCCGTCCATCACGCTGACAACTACGTCGATCTTGCCGTCGTTGAACAGGTCGCCGAAGGCAGCACCACGTCCGGGAACAACGGCTGCAAGCCCCGTGTTCTTTACGGGCGGCACCAGCTCGAATTTCTGTCCCTTGTTGTTGTGATAGAGCAGAGGACGCTCAGCGAAGGTCGTACCCCAGTCCTGCTTGTCGACCTGTGGGTACACATGGCCGTTCACCATCAGCACATCCGGCCAGCCATCATTGTCGTAGTCAAGGAATCCGACACCCCAGCCGAGAAAGGAGATGGTGTCCTGCGCAATGCCGGCATGATAGCTGACGTCAGTAAAGTTGCCATCGCCGTCGTTGTGATAGAGCACCTTGTAGTCGTCGGAAAAATCCGTCGCCAGCAGATCGAGGCGGCCGTTGTTCTGGTAGTCGCCAACGCCGATACCCATGGCCGCGATCTCGCGCCCGTCCTGGTTCAGGGCAAAGCCGGAGGCATAGCTGTCATCCTCAAATGTGCCGTTGCCCTTGTTGATGTACAGATAGTTCGGCGTTGAGTCATCGCCGACGATCAAGTCTATCTTGCCGTCGTTGTTTACGTCGGCAAAGATGCCGGTGAATCCGTAATAGCCGTTGGGATCGCTGACGCCCGCCTTCTCGCTTACGTCAGTAAATGTGCCGTCGCCGTTGTTATGGAAGAGATGGTCGCGCTCGCCCTTGAGGCCGCGGGGGCCGCACATCACGCTGACTCCGCGGAACTGGCAGAAGTTGAAGGAGACGGCCTTCGATCCCGGCGCGGGAGGACTGCTCATGTCGTAATGCACGTAGCCAGGCACGAAGAGATCGAGCTTTCCGTCGCCGTCGTAATCGCCGAAGGTTGCGCCTGTAGACCAGTTGCCCAGTGTTACGCCAGCCTTTTCGGCTACATCGGTAAAGGTTCCATCGTGATTGTTGTGGTAAAGACGGTTCTTGCCATAGTTGCTGACGAAAATATCCGGCCAGCCGTCGTTGTCATAATCGCCAATAGCCACGCCGAAGCCCCAGCGGTCGTTGGTGACTCCGGCCTTCTCGGCAACGTTAGTAAATGTTCCGTCATGGTTGTTATGGAAGAGCGCGGCGTGCGGTGAGGCAGCCTTACCCTGCATGGCTTCATACGTTGAACCGTTGACCAGATAAACGTCGAGCCAGCCATCGTTGTCGTAATCGATGAGGCCGACGCCGGAGCCATTCGTCTCGATGATGAACTGCTTTTCGGGAGTGCCCATGGTGTGCCGCCACGTTGCGAGCCCGGATTCCTTTGTCACATCCTTGAAGACGACCGGCCCGCTGTCGACGAAGCCGCCGGCAGTGATAGGGCGGTTCTGGGCATCGCGCACCGGGGCATGAACGCCGCCGGTGCTGTTGCCTCCCATTGGGGTCTGCGGAGGCGGAGAGTCCTGGCCATAAACCAATCCGGAGAAAAGAAGAAACGAAAGGGCCATGAGCACACGGCCCCCTGTATACAACGAAGTCATTTGGCTGCAACGAAACACGGGCTGAATATAGCAGATTCAGGTGGTGATCTGTCTCCACCAAAAGGTGGAGGGTATTTCAGCCCTCTGAGGCTTTCCGAGCCAGCAGCGGCGCAAAATGCGCACGGTAATACCATGCCAGAATGAGCCAGAGAATCGTGGCCAAGATGGCCAATTGGGCCCCTCCATGCTCCATGGTGAGATGAAAGGTGATGATGTTTGCGAGCATTGCTCCGAGAAAAACCAGCGCCAGCGGCACATATAAACCCACGAGCAGCAGGGCTCCTGCAATTACCTGTGTTCCGGCGATGAGATACAGGTAGTGAGAATGGAAGAGAGCACCAATGAAAGCTCCGGCATCTCCTCCAGGCAAAGGGGCGTGGAGGAAGTTGAGAAATCCATTCAGGCCGAAGAAAACGAACATCAGGCCAAGGAGAATGCGGGCGATCAACGCAACAATTTTCATTCGCAGCGCTCCATCAGAAAAATAAGTGGACTAAGACTGCCACATTCGCTTAACCACCGGCAACGGCCCCAATAATCAAGAACGGTTCCTTGCCCTTTGCCACTGCCTCCGGCAACGGGGTATCCGGCGACTCATGCGAGAGGTCCTCCTCGCAGGCAAAGAAGCGCAGAAACGCACGCCGCTGCTGCGTGACCTGATCGCGAATGGTTCCGCGCAGCGCCGGATATCTTGCTTCGAGCGCATTCAGCACCGAGCGCTGCGTGATTTCTCCTGCAACTTCGAGCTCCACTTCGCCGTTCACATGCACCAACGTGCGCAGGTGCTGCGGCAGATGCACACGGATCATGACAGCGTCTGCACCTCTACCGAAAGCACTGCGGGGAGATCACGCACGATCGGGAACCACGAATCGCCCGCATCGGATGAACAGTAGACCTGGCCGCCGGTTGTGCCGAAATAGACGCCGCACTTATCGAGCGAATCGATCGACATCGCATCGCGCAGTACGTTTACGTAACAGTCTTTCTGCGGAAGGCCCTTCGTCAGCGGCTCCCATTCGTTGCCGCCCGAGCGGCTGCGATAGACGCGAAGCTGCCCATCGAGCGGAAAATGCTCAGAGTCGCTCTTGATGGGGACTACATAGACCGTCTCCGGCTCATGCGCATGCACGTCGATGGCGAAGCCGAAGTCGGTGGGGAGATTTCCGCTCACTTCAATCCACGAATCACCGGCATTGTCGCTCCGCATTACATCCCAGTGCTTCTGCATAAACAGCACGTCCGGACGCGACGGGTGCATGGCGATGTGGTGCACGCAGTGGCCAACCTCGGCATCCGGGTCGGGGATATATTGCGAACGCAGGCCACGGTTGATGGGCTGCCATGTCTTACCGCCGTCATCGGTGCGGAATGCGCCTGCTGACGAGATGGCAATGAAGATGCGCTGCGGATTGCCTGGATCGAGAATGATAGTATGCAGACACATGCCGCCCGCGCCCGGCTGCCAGTGGGGGCCAGAACCGTGCCCGCGCAATCCAGAGAGTTCTTCCCAGTTCTGCCCGCCATCGGTCGAGCGGAAGAGCGCCGCATCTTCGATGCCCGCATACACTGTATCCGGATCAGTCAGCGATGGCTCGAGATGCCACACGCGCTTGAACTCCCACGGGTGCGGAGTGCCGTCATACCACTGGTGCGTGCCAGGAACGCCGTCATAGGCAAACTTGTTGCCGACTACTTCCCAGGTCTTGCCGCCGTCATTCGAGCGCTGCATCACCTGACCAGACCATCCGCTCGACTGCGAAGCGTATAACCGGTTCGGATCGACCGGCGAACCTTTGATGTGGTACATCTCCCATCCTGCGAAGAAAGGTCCGCTGACCTCCCATTTCTCGCGCTTGCCGTCCGACTCCAGGACGAATGCGCCTTTTCTCGTTCCGACCAATACTCGAACACTGCTCATCTTTTACTCCTCCTCGAAAGTTTGCGAACTTTACTGTGCTGAAAACTGTTTTCGGGCGCGCTCTTTTCACCGTCATAAAACCAGGGCAGCAATGGCGTCGTGTCCCGCTGCTGCCAGCGTTGCCGCACTTCCTTGAGCAGTGCTGCGCGGTCTTTCGCCATCTCTGCAATCAGCCCGCATGGAACTCCCACCTCTTCATGCTGTGCGCCCCAGATCAGCAACTCCAGCAGCACGGGAGCCAGATCAATGCCCTTCTCTGTCAGCCGGTAATTGAGCTTGCGCCGGTCCGTTTCCTCCGCCTCTGCCTGAAGAATGCCCGCGGTCTCAAGCTTCTTCAGACGATCGGCAAGAACGTTGGTGGCAATGCCCTCGCCCGCCTCCAGAAACTCCTTGAATTGCCGGAAGCCTCGCACCATCATGTCGCGAACGATCAATAGTGACCAGCGGTCGCCAAAGACCTCCAGCGCCATATTCACGGGACATCCTGATCGTGATTTTGATCCAGGCCTGACTGCCACGTTGGCACCATATCAATATTTACTTTTAATTTGCAAGTAATTTAACCCTGAAATTTTTCATGATAACAATCCTTTTCAGAGGGCAGGCCACCAGGCTCAGCCAGGACCGCGACTAACACTGGCTCCATGTGTTTTCATAAAACGAAAGGAAGCCATGGAAGCAAACGAAGTCCACGAACTCCACGAACACCATGAAGAGGCTGAGAAGCATCCCAGCCTTCGCCCTGTCACCTTTACCATGAGCCTGCTTGCGGTGCTGGTCGCTGTGTGCACAGTGCTCGGGCATCGGACACACACTGAGGCGGTTCTGGCGCAGGCCAAGGCAAGCGACCTGTGGAACGAGTACCAGGCGAAGAAGATTCGCCAGAATGAAACACAGCTGACCCGGGATCTGCTCCTTACGCTCGCAGCGAAGGATGAAGGCGCCCAGAAGCTCATGGAGAGCTATAAAGAACACTCGGCAAAATGGGACGAAGACCTCAAAGAGGAGCAGGAAAAAGCGCAGGACTTCGAAGCCGATGTGCGCCGCGCCGAGCATAGAGCCGACCGCTTCGACTTCGGAGAGGCCCTGCTTGAAATCGGCCTCGTGATCACATCCATTACGTTGTTAACGCACCTGCGCCTGTATTGGTTCGCAGGAATGGTCTTCGGCCTCGCCGGAATTGCAGTCTGCGCGGCGGCTTTCTTCCGCTAGTGCTTCACTGGCTCGGCGTCCGTACTCCACTCTTCAATCGGCCCGAGGTTCAGCTTCTCAATCTCGGGCGCGATTTTGGCTTTGTCTCCCACAGCGATAAAGATCATGTTCTCCGGATGGATGTATTTGAGGGCGGCGCTTGCTGCCTGTTCCGCAGTGACCGCATCGATCTTCTCCGGATACGTCCGGTAATAGTCGAGCGGAAGCTGGTAGGTAAAGATCTCGGCCATCCTACCCGAAGTTTCTTCCACGGTTTCGAAATCGCCGGGGAGCGACCGGGTGAGGTTGTCCTTTGACATCTTCAATTCTTCAGCAGACAAAGGGCTTGTACGGATGCGGTCGAGTTCGGCAAAGAGCTCATGCGCTGCGGGAGCGGTTACGTCTGTCCGCACCGAAGCACCTGCAAAGAAGGGCCCTGGGCCCCGTAAAAACTGAAACATGCTGAATGCACCATAGGTATACCCATGCTGCTCGCGCAGGTTCATGTTGATGCGGCTTGAAAACAATCCGCCCAGCATGGTGTTGACCACGTTCAACTGAGCGTAATCGGGAGTGGAACGCGGGGCACCGACTCCCGCGGCCCAGATCGCTGTCTGCGGCGCTCCCGGACGATCGACCAGAATCACATGACGCGTTGGAGGAGCGGGCGCTGTTGGCGGCTGCGACACAACTCCTTTTGTTGACCATGAGCCGAAATACTTTTCGGCCAGATCGCGCGCCTGCTTCTCTGTCAGGTCTCCGGCAAAGACGAGCGCGGAATTCGCCGGCGCGTAATGCTCCTGCCAGAACGATGCAAGATCGTCGCGGGTAATTGCTTTGAGCGAGGACTCGGTCCCGATGCTGCGGTAGCCATATGGGCTGTCAGGGCCATAGATGGCGCGGTTGGCGACCGAAAAGGCAACCTGCACGGGCTGGTCTTTCAGTTGCAGAAGCGACGTAAGCCGCTGCTTGCGGATGCGGTCGATTTCCTTATCGCTGAAGGTGGGATGCAGGCCAACATCAGAAAGCAGGTCGAGCGCCGGGCCAGCTACATTGCTCAATGCGCTGATGCGCACATAGGCAATGTCGTTGCTGGCATTCTTGCTGAGACTCGCACCGATCTGATCGACGGCATCGGCAACCTGCGTCGCGCTGCGCGTGGTGGTTCCCTCGGTCAGCATGGCTGCTGCAAACCCTGCTACTCCGGGCTTCTTTGGAGAATCGGCCTCGCTGCCGCCTAGCGTCACCAGTGACGCGCTGAAAACCGGCAGGTTGTGCGATTCCACCAGATAAACTTTCAGTCCGTTGGCCAGAGTAAACGTGTGAGGCTCCGGCAGAGCCAGCTTTGGCTGCGGCCCGGCCTGCGGCGCAGTCTTGCGCCATGCCTGCGCCTGATCAAACTCAGCGGAATATTCGGGAGTGATCTTTACGCTGGCATCTGTATCTGCAGGGCTGCGCGGGACGTCGTTGACTTCCTTCTTGCCTGGAATGCCATAGACCGTCACGCGCCGGCTCTGCGTGAGAGTTGCCTGAGCGAACTTCTGCACGCTTGCCGGCGTCAGCGCATCGTAACGCGCGAGGTCTTTCGGCAGATAACCGGGGTCACCGGTGTACTGGTTGTAGTAGTTGAGGGTGTCGGCGATGCCTCCGAAGCCGCCTACGCGCTGCAGGCCGCGTATCTTTTCTGACTGAGTTACGTTGCGGGCGCGATCGATCTCCTCCTGGGTGGGGCCATTCTGGAGAAAGTCGTCGATGACATCGTTGGCAGCCTTCTCGAGCTGCTCGGCAGTGACTCCGGGACGCGCCACCAGCTCGCAGCTTGTCCACGACCGGAGCGCCTGCGATTCGTTGTAGCACTCGGCAGATTGCGCAATCTGCTGCTCATAGACCAGCTTGCGATAGAGACGGCTGGTTTTGCCGCCGCCCAGCACATATGACGCGAAATCACCTTCGGCGTCGCCGGGAGCAAATGCCGGAGGAGTCAGCCATCCGAAGAGTACCTTGGGCAGCTGGACGCTATCTGTCACCGTGATGCGCTTTTCTGTCGTGATAGCGGGCGTGTTTACGTCGACTTTCGGAACATCCGGCCCCTTGGGGATGGGTCCGAAATATTTTTCGATCAGGACCTTCGTCTTTGCCTTGTCGATGTCTCCGGCGATGGCAATGGTGGCGTTGTTCGGCGCGTAATACTGTTTGAAAAACTCGCGCACATCTTCGAGCCGAGCCGCTTCGACATCAGCGTGTGAACCCATCACATTTGCGTGATAGGGGTGCTCTTTGGGGAAGAGCGTATTGACCAGCGCTTCGTCCACAAGGCCGTAGGGGCGGTTTTCGACGCTCTGGCGGCGCTCGTTGCGCACCACGTCGCGCTGGTTCGTCAGCTTCTCGCGGTCCAGCGTATCGAGCAGGAAGCCCATGCGGTCGCTCTCGAGCCACAGAGCGAGCTCCAACTGGTTTGAGGGCAGCGTCTCGAAATAATTTGTCCGGTCAAACGAGGTTGTTCCGTTGATGTCCGAAGCGCCGGCGGCCTCCAGGTATTTGAAGTGCGCCTTTTCGCCCACATGCTTCGAGCCTTCAAACATCATGTGCTCGAAAAGATGGGCAAAGCCGGTTCGTCCCGCGCGCTCCTTTACCGGACCGACGTGATACCACAAATCAACACCGACGATCGGCAGCCGGTGATCTTCCGACAGGATCACCTGCAGGCCGTTCGGCAACGTGTAGGTTTCATACTTGATCTCGGGCACTTTCAGCTTCGCGGTTTCTGCTATGCCAGCAAACGATGAGACAGCCATGATGGATACTCCCAAAAGAGCGATGCATTTTCGAGACATGAGGTTACACGCGCCTCCCCTCAGATGCGCTTTGTCCGACCCGGAAATTGGTAATTGGGATGATAACAGGCAGGATATGTACTGAAATATAGGACAGTCGGCAGTCTCAGTTCTGCCGCTTCACCTGAAGGGACGTAAATTTTGCGATAGCGTCGAAATCCCGGTCCCTGTGCCAGACCGGCACTTTGTTTTCTATGGCAATAGCGGCGATCAGGCAATCCGTAGATGAGCGGACGGTGTAACCTTTCGCTCTGCCGAGCCGGTAAATCTCCGCCGCTGCCAGGAAGAGCGGTCGCGGCAACGGATCACTGAGTAGGGGCAGAGCAAGAAATGCGTCGCGAAAGGCGTCGCTTGCCGAAGTATGCCGCAGTCCCTGCAGCACCTCCTGCATGACGGGACCACAAGTAGCAAAGTTGAGCAGCTGTTGCTCTGAAACACTCTCACCCAGTCTGCCGTTCAGCAATTCAATCCAGACAGATGTATCGACGAGAATCACAGCCGCTTGCGGCGTTTCAACTGCCGGCGCCCCTCCTGCTTGTCCTCACGCATCTCCGGCAGGCTTCCTTCCCAGAGGCCCTGGCCAAAGAACTGGGGCATGGATTGAATACGCCGCATCCGCAGAACCTCGGCAAGCGCCACGTTGACTGCAGCCGAATATGTCTTCACGTGCAATACCTGCGTTGCCTCATCGAGCAGTTGCGTATCAAGCACAAGATTTGTGCGTTTCATGTGTATAGCATACCTGAATCGATGACCAGGAAACTCGATATGGCATTCAACTGTCCGCAATGGCAGCCAATCCATTAAGCTGGTGATGAATGAAGCGCCTTCTGCTGTTCCTTTTCTGTGCTTTCCTGTCGATCACTGCCGCTGCCCAGCAGATCGCGCCGGTCATTACTGTCGACAACGGGCCGAACGCGCTCATCCAGGAGCAGAAGCACTATGTCGTGCTGGTTTCGCTCGACGGCTTCCGCTACGACTACGCGAAGAAGTATGGAGCGACGCATCTGCTGGAGCTGGCAAAGCATGGAGCCAGCGCGCCCGACGGCATGATTCCGTCGTATCCTTCGCTGACATTTCCGAACCACTACGCGCTTGTCACGGGACTCTATCCTGAGCACCACGGCATTGTCGCGATGAGCTTCTACGATCAGCAGCGGAAGGAGCGATACGCCTTCAACGACCCGAAGACCGACAGCGACGGCTCATGGTATGGAGGCACGCCGCTGTGGGTTCTCGCTGAAAAGCAGGGCATGCGCTCCGCCTGCTTCTTCTGGCCGGGATCGGAAGCCGCCATCAAGGACACGCGCCCCAGCTACTACCTGCACTTTGACGACAAGTTTCCCGATGAAAAACGCGTCGACCAGGTGCTGGACTGGCTCAGGCTTCCGGAGGAAAAACGCCCGCACTTCATCACCCTGTACTACTCAAACGTAGACCATGCAGGTCATGAGTTTGGCCCGGACAGTTCGCAGGTTGCCGAAACCGTCAAGCATGTCGATGTGCTGATCGGAAAGCTGCATGCCGGGCTTGATGCCCTGCATATGCCCGTGGACCTGATCATTGTGAGCGACCATGGCATGGCGCGCCGTGAAGGCACATGGATCAACCTCGATCAATACGCTGACCTATCGCGTTTGACGACTGTCGGCTCGCTGCTCTACGCCAACTCCGAGACCGATGCGGACAGCGCTTATCAGAAGCTGAAGGCGGCAGACGCTAAATTCATCGTCTATCGCCGCGCACGCATGCCGGCATGGCTGCACTACGATGGCAACCCGAGGGCAGGAGATCCCATTATTGTTCCCAAAGGTCCCTATGCCATCCGCGCGCACGGCCCCGCGGCGGGTGAGCAGGATCATCCGCCAAACATGGGAGTCCACGGATACGATCCGCGCGACCTGCCGGAGATGAAAGCTATTTTCTATGCTGTTGGACCAGATATAAGAGCAGGAATAGCGCTCAAGCCATTTGAAAATGTGAATGTCTATCCCTTTATCGCAAAGATCCTGCAGTTACCGGCTCCTCCCACTGATGGCAGCCTTAACATTCTTTCCAGCGCGTTGACCGACGCAGCCCTTCAATAACCTCAAAAGAGAAAAACGGAACGATGGCCTTTTATCTAGGATTCGACGCGGGCGGCACCAAAACCGACTGCGCCCTCGCTGACGAAACACAGATTCTTGCCCGCGCACAGAATGGAAGCATCAAGCCACTTCGCGTTTCCGCTGAAGAGGCGGAAGCCAACATGCGCACGCTGCTCGCTGAAATCTCACGCCAGAGTGGAGTTGACCTGAAACAGGTCGCTGTCTCCTGCGTAGGCACAGCGGGGGTGCGCCTTCCGCAGACTCACGAGTGGATGCACCAGATCATCGGACGCTATGCGGGCGGCGAGATTCTTGTCTGCGGCGATGAGGCAACCGCGCTCGATGCAGCCTTTCCCGGGGAGGCGGGCGTGCTCGTGATTGGCGGCACCGGCTCCAATATTCTTGGCCGCACCGGCAAAGGCGAAACCTTCAACGTCGGCGGATGGGGCCCGATTCTGGGCGATGAGGGCTCAGGCTACTGGATCGGCATCGAATCGCTGAAGGCTGCCTGCCGCGCTCATGATTTTCAGCGGCCGACCATGATCCTCGACCGCGTGATGCAGTTCTGGTCTGCTCCAACGATAGGCGATGTGGTGAACATTGCTACGGATACTCCGGCGCCGGACTTCTCGCAACTCGCTCCGGTAGTCGTGGAGTGCGCCGAAGCCGGCGACATCGTTGCGCTCGAGGTGCTGCAGCTTGGCGGACAGCTTCTTGGCGAAGGTGCGGCCCACGCCGTCCGCCGGCTTCGCGCGCTCGAGACGGATGCTCCGGTACCCGGCGTTGCTTATGTCGGGGGGATACTCAATGGCGTCCGCTTCGTGCGCGAAAGCATGATCGACACCATTCACAGGAGTTTTCCCATGGTGAAGGTACTGCCGGAGGCTGTCGATCCGGTGATCGGCGCGCTGTGGCGCGCGCGTCATAGAGTTGCCTGATATTGGCTATCCGGCGATCACCCGCTCGCCGCGAAGGATCGTCTCCTGCACCTCGCCTTTCGGCGACAGGACTGTGATGTCAGCTGCCCGTCCAGCTTCGAGCGCGCCAACCTGCGCTTCCAGGCCGGCCATGCGCGCCGGATTGCGGGTTGCGAGCGCCACCACCGTTCCCAGGTCAACGCCGGTAAACTCGGCGAAATTGCGGACGCCGCGATCCAGCGTCAGCGTGCTGCCGGCCAGCGTGTCTTCGCCGATGATGCACTTGCCGTTCTTCACGCGGACATCGAGCTCGCCCAGCTTGTAGTTGCCGTCGGGCATGCCGGTGGCGCTCATCGCGTCGGTGATGAGAATCGCGCGGTCAGCACCTTTCTCTTTCCAGAACATGCGCACCACCGTGGGATGAACATGCAGGCCATCGCAGATGATCTCGGCAAAGAGATCATCGCGAGTGAGCACGACCCCGAGAATTCCCGGGTCGCGATGATCGAAGCGGCGCATGGCATTGAAGGTATGCGTGGCGGAAACAGCTCCGGCCTTGACGCCACGCAATGCATCCTCGGTCCCGGCATTGCTGTGCCCCAGGCTGACGCGCACACCCAGCGAGACAGCGCGCTCGATCACTTCAATGGCTTCGGGAAGTTCCGGCGCAATCGTCATTAGCCGGATATGCCCTTCCGCCGCTTCCCACATGCGGTTGAACAATGCAACGGAAGGCTGCTGCAGATCGCGCTCGGGATGTGCGCCTTTTTTGGCGTGCGAGACAAACGGACCTTCAATATGAATGCCGAGCGGCTTTGCGCCCTTCAGGTCTTTTCCGATGAGCTTCGCCAGACCACCCAGCGACTTCAGCGTTGCGTCTACAGGCGCAGTGACGGTTGTCGCAAAATAGGAGCCGACGCCATGCTTCGCGAGAAACCCGCCGACGGTATCGAGCGCGCCTTCCGTGGCCTCCATCACATCGCTGCCTGCGCTGCCGTGGATGTGCACATCGAAATAGGCGGGGGCCAGCGTTGCTCCGGAGAATTCATGGAGCTCGCCTTCAGGCACTGTAACTTCAGCACGCGAGGCGATGCTCGCAATCACACCGTCGTCGATCATTACTACTGGATGGGTAATTGTCTTCTCGGGAGTCAGCAGCCTGTCAGCGGTGATGATTTTGCGCATAGAAAATGGTCTTCAGTCCAGACCATACTCCTGTATAGCTGTATAGTCCACTATTCACTTTACACCGGGATAAAGATGGGACTCTTCGCATTGGTATACATCCTTCCACCTTCACAAGGTAGCCGAACGGGCAAGGTCCCCGCGCTGTATCGGTAAAATAGATATCATGTCGTCAAGCAAGCCAGATACAAGCGCTGCAGCCGCAGCGGCAGGTGGAGTCTACAACCCCGCAGAGATAGAACCGCGCTGGCAGGAGCGCTGGGATGCGCAACCTGACCTGTATGCCGCTGAGCCTGCGTCCAGCGGCAAGCCGAAGTACTACGTGCTTGAGATGCTGCCTTATCCCTCGGGCCAATTGCACATGGGGCACGTGCGCAACTACTCCATTGGCGACGCGCTTGCCCGCTATATGTGGATGCAGGGCCACAATGTTCTGCATCCGATGGGCTGGGATGCCTTCGGCCTGCCCGCCGAGAACGCAGCGCTCAAGAACAACACGCCGCCGCGCGAGTGGACCATCTCGAATATTGCCGCCATGAAGCGGCAGATGCAGCGCATCGGCTTCAGCTACGACTGGCGTAATGAAGTTACGACCTGCCTGCCCGACTACTATCGCTGGAACCAGTGGTTCTTTATCCGCATGTTCGAGCGCGGCCTTGCGTATCGCAAAAAGAGCAAGGTGAACTGGTGCCCGGACTGCGCGACCGTTCTTGCAAATGAGCAGGTGATCAACGGACGCTGCTGGCGGCATGAGGACACGATTGTCGAACAGCGCGACCTGGAGCAGTGGTTTCTGCGCATTACGGACTACGCGCAGGAATTGCTGGATGATCTCGAGAAGCTCGACGGCTGGCCGGAAAAAGTGCGCACCATGCAGCGCAACTGGATAGGCCGCAGCGAAGGCGCAGAGGTCGTGTTCTCAGTAGAAGATGCCTCTGCGGCTCCGGAAGACGAGCGCTCCGCGCGCAAGGGAAGAACTGTGCTGCCCGCGCGTGAAGACACCAAGGCTTCAGACAAAAAGATCACTGTCTTTACCACGCGCATCGATACGATCTTTGGAGCGACCAGTGTCCAGTTGGCTCCGGAGCATGCGCTGGTGAAGGAGTTCTCCGCTGCTGATGACAAACTCGCAAAAGAAGTGAACGAACTCTTAGACCAGCAGAAGAAAGCACGCGAGTCCGGCGACATTGGCGAGATCGAGAAGCACGGCGTCTTCACCGGGCACTACGCCATCAATCCGTTCAATGGCGAGCGTCTGCCTATCTGGGTCGCCAACTATATTCTGGCCGACTATGGCACAGGCGCGATCATGTCTGTGCCTGCGCATGACGAGCGCGACTACGATTTTGCGAAAAAATACGATCTCGAGATTCGCATCGTCATCCTGCCGCGCCGCAACAATGAAGAGAACGAGGATGGCTCGCCGGAATCGATGATTCCATTTACCGAGGAAGACAGCCTGCTGATCAACTCCGGTGACTTCAGCACGCTGGGCAGCAAGGAAGCGCAGCAGAAAATGTCGGCCTATGCGGAGGAGCACGGATTCGGCAAGGCAACTGTTACCTTCCGCCTGAAGGACTGGGGCGTGAGCCGCCAGCGCTACTGGGGCACGCCCATCCCGATGCTTTACTGCGAGAAGGACGGCATTGTTCCTGTTCCGGATGACCAGCTGCCTGTGCTGCTTCCGGAAAATGTCGAGATCACGCAGCAGGGCGGGTCGCCGCTGGCCAAGCTGCCGGAGTTCGTCAACGCCGTCTGCCCGAAGTGCGGGCGCCCGGCGCGCCGCGAGACCGATACGATGGACACCTTCGTCGATTCGTCCTGGTACTTCTACCGCTACACCAGCGCGAAGTACGACAAGGCGCCTATCGATTCTGCGGTGGCTGGCTACTGGTTCCCGATTGACCAGTACATCGGCGGCGTGGAGCACGCCATTCTGCACCTGATCTATTCGCGCTTCTGGAGCAAGGTGATGCGCGACCTTGGATTGATCAAGAACGATGAGCCTGTGACGCGCTTGTTTACGCAGGGCATGGTCATCAAGAACGGCGCGAAGATGTCGAAGTCGAAGGGCAACGTTGTTTCGCCCGACGACATGGTGGCGCGCTACGGCGCAGATGCGACGCGCGCGTACGCTCTTTTTGCAGCGCCTCCTGATCGTGACCTCGACTGGCAGGAAGATGGCGTTGCCGGCGTAAGCCGTTTTCTGGGCAAGGTCTATCGCTTTGTGACCAAGCATGCCGAGGCCGCGCATTCCGTATCTGCAGTGGATACAAATGCTGCGAATGCGACCTCGCAGGCTCTGCTGCGGAAGCTTCACCAGACCATCGGCAAGATCACGGAAGACTTTGCCGGACGCTGGCACTTCAACACCTGCATTGCCGCCATTATGGAGATGGTGAATACCTTCACCGCGGCTGACGAAGAGATCAGCACTGGCAAGGTTCCGGCGGGCGTAGTAAAGTCGCTGCTCGAGAACCTGGTGCTGCTGCTGGCTCCTTTCGCTCCCTATCTTGCTTCGGAATTGTGGGAGCAGTTGGGAAAGGAACAAGGCATTCTGCGCGCGCAGTGGCCGAAGTTCAACGAAGCGCTTGCCCGCGAAAACGAGATCGAAATCCCGGTGCAGGTAAACGGCAAACTGCGGGCTGTGGTGAAAGTACCCGCGGACGCAGACCAGGACACGATACGCGAGGCGGTCAAAGCTGATCCCAAGGTACAGGCTGCTATTGCCGGGAAAGAGATCCCGAAGGTCATCGTCGTTCCCGGCAAGCTGGTCAATATAGTTGTGAAATAAGATGGCCGCCACGCAGCAGGTACGCGGCACACAGTCACTCGTTCATACGATGAGCGAGTGCTGGGCGCGTCCGTCTTTGCTGGCGCTGGAAGTGGCGTGGCGCTGGCTCTTCGGCGCGCCTGCGCTGCTCCTTCTCTGGCATGAAGCTTCGCGCATCTTCGCAGCGGCGTCGAGCCAGCTTGAAGGCACCGGCATCTTTCAGTTCAGCCTGCAAGACCCGATGCAGGCGGCTGTTGTCATTACGGACGCCTTCGCTGTCCTGTGGCCTCTGGTGCTGCATGCCGCCTTGTGGCTTGTGCCGCTTCTGGCCATTGGCTGGTCGATTGCATCCGGCATCGGACGGAACATTGTGCTGCGCCGCTACGATCCTACGCTGCCCAGCCGGCCGCTTGCTCTTATCGCTTTGCAGCTGATTCGCGTCGTCGCGCTCACGGGCAGCTTTATCATCTGGTTTCGAGCAATTAGATGGGCGGCTAATTATTCTCTCTCGGATGTAGAGCCGAACCTTGTGCTCTACTGTGCGCTCGTGATCTGCCTCTCTCTTGGAATCTTCACGCTGTGGGCGCTGTTGAGCTGGATTTTTTCCATTGCACCGCTGCTGGTTCTGCTTGAGAATCGCAGCATTGCAGGCAGCCTGCTGCGCAGCCTCCGGCTTGGACCGCTGACGAGCAAGCTCGTTGAAGTCAACCTTGTCATGGGGATCGTCAAGCTGGCATTGATCGTGCTGGCTATGGTTTTTTCGGCTACGCCCTTGCCCTTTGCATCCGTCATGCAGGGATCTCCGCTTTACATCTGGTGGGCGCTGGTGACACTGCTTTATCTCGCGGCTTCAGACTTTTTCCAGGTCACACGGCTGGTCGCTTTTATCCAGTTCTGGCGGCTACAAGTCCATCGACAACTCTAACCACCTCAAAGTACACTCAGTAGTGGACACCTCTTCGATCGTCATTCTCGACTTCGGTTCTCAATACACACAACTCATTGCGCGCCGCATTCGCGAACAGAATGTCTTTTCTGTGGTGCTGCCCTGCACGGCCAGCCTTGAAGACATTGAGAGCTATAAGCCGCTCGGCATCATTCTTTCCGGGGGGCCAAGCTCGGTTTACGATGCCGATGCGCCCGATGCCGATCCGGCGGTGCTGCAAATGGGCAGGCCTGTTCTCGGCATCTGCTATGGGCTGCAGTTCATCACGCACCACCTGGGCGGCAAGGTGCGCTCGGCTGACAAGCGTGAATATGGACACGCCGAAGTCTCGATTGTAGATGCGGCAACGCCGCTCTTCACAGGCCTGCCGGATTCACTCCAGGTCTGGATGTCGCATGGGGATGAGGCGCTCAACCTGCCGCCTGGATTCCATCTGACGGCAAAAACATCAAATGCCGTCGCCGGAATTGCGAATCCGGGAAAGAAGATCTGGGCCGTGCAGTTTCATCCTGAAGTACACCACACGCCCAAAGGCACGGAGCTGCTTCGCAACTTCCTTTTCAATATCTGCAAGGCCAAGCCTGACTGGACTCCTGCGCACTTTATCCAGTCCACTGTCGCTGCTATTCGCGAGAAAGTTGGCGACGGGCATGCAATCTGCGCGCTTTCCGGCGGAGTCGATTCTTCAGTCGCAGCCGTGCTCGTGCACCGGGCTATCGGCAACAAGCTTACCTGTGTCTTTGTCGATAACGGAGTGCTGCGTAAGAACGAGTTCTTCAAAGTCCAGGAAAATCTGCGCGAGAAGCTCGGCCTCAATCTGGTCGCAGTGGATGCCAGCGGACGCTTCCTCTCGAAGCTCGCGGGCGTGACCGATCCTGAGACCAAGCGCAAAATTATCGGCAACGAATTTATCAATGTCTTCGATGATGAGGCGCACCGCATCGCGCAGCAGACAGGCGGAGTCGATTGGCTGGTGCAGGGCACGCTGTATCCCGACGTGATCGAATCGTCTTCCGTCAAAGGACCGTCGCAGACCATCAAGAGCCACCACAATGTCGGCGGCCTTCCAGAGACGATGAAGCTCAAGCTCATTGAGCCTCTGCGCGATCTGTTCAAGGATGAGGTTCGCCGCATCGGACGCGATCTCAAAATGCCCGAGGACATTCTGCAACGCCAGCCTTTCCCCGGGCCGGGACTTGCTGTGCGCATCCTGGGCGAGATCACGCCGGAGCGAGTCGCGCTGCTGCAGGAAGCGGATGACATCGTCGTAACGGAAATCAAGGCCGCCGGGCTTTACCAGAAAATCTGGCAGTCCTTCGCTGTGCTGCTTCCGGTCAAAAGCGTTGGAGTCATGGGTGACCAGCGCACCTACGCTTACACCTGCGCCATTCGCGCTGTACACTCTGAAGACGGCATGACCGCCGACTGGGTGCCGCTGCCCTATGACGTGCTCAAGAAAATTTCGAGCCGCATCGTAAACGAAATTCGCGGCATCAACCGCGTCGTCTACGACATCACCTCAAAGCCGCCAGGCACCATCGAATGGGAGTGACTGGCCGTCACGGGCACACGCGCCTTTGGCGCCATTCTCGTCTGCATTACTTGTAGTGATTCATTGCGATGCTTCCGATCGCACCTGAATTGTTTGCAGTGATTACCGGTTTGCTCCTACTGCGTAGAGCACGCTGGCGTGAGGCGGAAGCGTAATCTTCAAAGATTGCACTTCTCCCAAGTTTTGTCTTTGCCACAGATCGCGCACGTTGTGGCTTGAGACAGTAATGCCCAGCTCTTTCCAGCTGTAGGAAATTGTCTGTTCTGTATCAGCGAGGTTGAACACCGCCACATATTCTCTTCCCGCTCCGCCCTGCGCTGTCCAGACAACCGTTGTTGGTGTCTGGATGACTGGACGGTTGCCGCTCGAATGCTGATCGACGGCAATCACTTCGGGGTTCGTCAGCAGCGACTCGGTAGAGCTATCCATTTGTGTGAGATTGGCTCCGAGAATCAGCGGCGAGCGCGCAATCGACCATAGGGTGATCAGCGTGCGCGCTTCATCCTGCGTCAGGCGTGACTGGCGTGGCTTTCCCCATCCCGGTTTGGGGCCGAGATAGCCGAGCGGCAGCATGTCGGCGTCCGGCCAATGGCCCTGCTCGATATGCTGCGACCATGCGGCAAGCTTTGCGAACTGTTTCGTCAGCGATTGCGGAAAGGTGCTCTGATCGTTCTCCGGCCTGCTCCAGATATCCCAGAAGTCGTCTGAGATGCGCCACAGCTCGGCGTATTTGCGCACATCATCTGCCCTCTCGATGGCTGTAGGGCCGGGAGACAGACTGAATACGATAGGCCGTCCGCTCTTGAGGAGCGCAGTGCGCATCATGCGGATCTCGTCCGCTTTGTACGGCTGCGCGATGCAGTCTACCTTGATGAAATCTATGCCCCAACCGGCATAGAGTTTTGCCAGCGAATCGTAGTATGCCTGACCCGCTGCATTGGCCTTCAAGCCATAGTTATCCGAGTTCCAGCGGCAGAGGTCCGATGTATCGGCAGCATCGGCAGCGTGAAACTGTGTTCCTGCGATAGGCAGGTTTTTCGCGACGGCCTCTTTGGGAATGCCGCGAATGATATGAATGCCGAACTTCAGGCCGAGCGAATGTACATAGTCTCCGATGGCCTTCAGGCCTGCATTTCCGGAGCTTGAGGGAAAGCGGTTGGGAGCAGGCAGGTATCGGCCATTGCTGTCCATGGTGTAGCCCTGATCGGCACCCTTTTTGTCGGCGTTTTCGGGACGCTGGAGGTACCAGCCTTCATCGATGACCACATACTTCCAGCCATACTGTTTCAGGTGCCGGTCGAACCATTCGACGTTGGCCTTGAACTGGTCTTCGGTGATCGTCAGGCCATAGGAGTCCCAGCTGTTCCAACCCATGGGCGGCGTGGGCGCGAGCAGCTGCCCCTTCTCTTGCGCTGGAGCTGCGATCGGCGCCACGAGACTGCAAGCCAGAAAGCATACATAAATTAGTTTTCGCATCGGCAAACTTCGCATAAAAGTCGCATTCATTGTACTGAAGGTTCTAAGAGGCGCCGAAGGCGCGTATCGCTGGACGCGAAGTCCTGTATAGTCATATTTCTGGATTCGTTTTTATGCGGGTTTTCATTATTCTTCCAGCAGCAGGGCTTGGCACGCGCATGGCAGCGGGCCAGCCAAAACAATTTCTTGAACTGGCGGGCGTTCCCATTCTGATTCACAGCCTGCGAGCCTTTGCCGAGGTACCGCAGGTAGATTCGATCTATGTAGCCGTGCGCGCCAGTGAGCGGGAGCGCGTCGAAGCGCAGGTGAAAGAATACGGCTTTGCCGGCAAGGTCCGCATTGTGACTGGAGGTGACACACGACAGGAAAGTGTGGCCAACGCGCTCAAGACCATCCAGTGCGCTGATGACGACATCATTCTGGTCCACGATGCAGTGCGTCCGCTGATCGATTCAGCCACTATTGCGCGCACGATTGAAGCAGTTGAGAAACATGGCGCTGCCATTGTTGGCTTGCCTGCAGTGGATACCATCAAGCAGGTCGAGCGCACTGCGGATGGAGCCATTATTACTGCGACGATTCCGCGCGAATACATCGTACAGGCACAGACGCCGCAGGGCTTCCGCTGCGGCCTGCTGAAGCGCGCTTTTGCTGAAGCGATCACCGATGGCTTTGTCGGCACGGATGAAGCCAGCATCGTGGAGCGCGCCGGCGCTCAGGTTGCGGTGGTGATGGGCTCGGCGACTAATCTGAAGATCACGCAGCCCGGCGATCTTGAGCTTGCCGAGTTTTATCTCGCGCATCCGGCTCTGTCGCGCCGCTAGCGCATGCGCCGGCCTTGTACATTAGTAAGAGACAACTATGAGCATGAGAATTGGATACGGCTGGGATTCACACGCCTTCAAACCCGGTGTGCCCCTGAAAATTGGCGGGCTTGCGATCGACCATCCGGAAGGACTTGCGGGCCACTCTGACGGCGATGTGCTGCTGCACGCAATCACCGATGCGCTGCTCGGCGCTGTGTCCGCCGGAGATATAGGCAGCTTCTTTCCTCCGGGCGATCCGCGCTGGAAAGGCGCTGACTCGGCCATCTTCCTGAATCTTGCTCTTGAGGAAATCCAGAACGCGGGCTATCGCATCGTGAACATCGATACGACGCTCGTGCTTGCTGCTCCGAAAATTTCTCCCATTGCCGGAGAATTGCGCGAGCATGTGGCTCAGCTTCTGGATGTGATGCCCTCTGCTGTCGGCATTAAGGCAAAGACGCCGGAAGGGCTCGACTCAGACCATGTAGCGCAGGCCCATGCGGTTGTTCTTTTGGAGAAGGTCGAAGACCCATCCAAACTGAAGAGCATGAGCGCCGTGATCGAGAGCCAGCGTCAACTGGAAGACGTGGTCCGAGACCTGGTGAGCCAGGTGCATGGCGCTCCTGTGCACAAAACGCCTTTCGATACGGAAGACATTACATAGGAAAAAGATGAACCGGAAGCTTGCGCTTGCCTCTCTGCTGCTCGCGGCAACCTCGCTTGCCGCGGCGCAACAGAACAAAGGCGACTGGCTGACTCCTGCAGAGAAATCAGCCTATCGTACTACCCCGGATTACGCCGAATCCACGGCTTATCTGCGGCGCATTGCGGCGGCTGCTCCTCAGCAAGTGAAGATCGAGCCATTTGGCGAAACAGGCGAAGGGCGCGAGCTGGATATTGTCATCGCATCCAAAGATGGCGTATTCGATCCTGCTGCCATTCATGCCGCACACCGGCCCATTGTGCTGGTGCAGAATGGAATTCATTCCGGTGAAATTGAAGGCAAGGACGCATGCCTCGCGCTGTTGCGCGACATGGTGATTACAAAATCGCAGGAACGCTTGCTCGACAATGCCGTTCTTGTCTTCATTCCCATCTATAACGCCGACGGTCATGAGCAACATTCAAAGTATAACCGTATCAATCAGAATGGCCCGGAAGAGATGGGCTGGCGCGCGAATGGCTCAAACCTGAACCTGAACCGCGATTATCTGAAAGCCGATGCGCCGGAAACGCGTGCGTTCCTCAAAATGTTTCATCAATGGCTGCCGGATTTCTTTGTCGATGACCATGTGACGGACGGCGCGGACTATCAATACGACGTTACCTTCACCATCGATGATGGTCCAAATGTCTACAACCCTACTGCGCGATGGATTGATGATGCTGTAACACCATTTCTAGCCAAATCCGTCAATGACAGCGGGCATCTGGCATCTCCGACATACATTACGTTGAACGACGACACCGATCCCGCCAAGGGACTAGGCTTCAACGATGATCCGCCGCGCTTCTCGACCGGCTACATGATTCTTGAAAACCGGCCCGGCATGCTTGTCGAGATGCACATGCTCAAGGACTACAAAACGCGCGTCACCGGCAACTATGAGATTCTGCGCGCGCTGATGGAAGTCGTGAATCGTGATGCGGTGAAGCTCATTCAGCTTAATACTGATGCAGACGCGGATGCTGCGCGTCTTGGGGCGCATCCGCTGGGCAACGTGCAGCTCCCACTCGCGCTGGCGTGGAATGGGCAGACAACGCCGTTTCTCTTTCGCGGATACAAGTACACGCGGCAGTTGAGCGAAGTCTCCGGGATGATGTGGATCCGGTATTCGCACGAGCCGTGGAATGTATCGCTTCCGCTCTCTTCCGGAGTGAAAGTCACTGCGTCTACTGTTCCTCCGGCTGCGTATATCATTCCGCGGCAGTGGACGCATGTCATCGATGTTCTTACTGCGCATCAGGTCGAAATGCAGCGCACAGCTTCGGCATGGACAGGCGAGGTCGAATCTTATCATTGCCATGACATGCAGTGGCAGGGGCCTCCCTTTGAGGGACGCCATCCTATCTTTGCTGGAGAAGGCTCTGGCGCGCAGCCGGGAAAATTCGGCAAATGCGAACTCGCCACCGAGACGAGAACATATCCTGCCGGTTCAATCGTTGTTCCACTCAACCAACGTTTGTCGAAGGTAGCGATCCAGTGGCTCGAACCGCAGGGACCGGACTCGGCAATGGCCTGGGGATTTTTTGACCCGACCTTCGAGCAGAAGGAATACGGAGAAGCTTACGTTCTTGAGAAGCTCTCGCGCGAAATGATGGAGAAAGATCCGAAGCTGAAGGCAGAATTCGAACGGAAGATTGAAAGCGATCCGGCCTTCGCAGCCAATCCTTATGCGCGGCTTGAGTTTTTCTATGAGCATTCGCCCTGGTATGCCGCGAACCATGTGGGTGATTATCCAGTAGGACGGCTCACGAAGCTGGATGGCATTCCAGTCGCGAAGTGACTGCCCAGCGCGGCTTGTAACTCTACTGCTATCCCCGTAGCATCAAAAGTGATTCTCAATTCAAGATGTCAGACACTATAAGCACTCCCCGCGTCCGTTTTGCGCCTTCACCTACCGGCTATCTGCATGTTGGCGGCGCCCGCACTGCTCTTTTCAACTGGCTTTTTGCCCGCCACTTCGGCGGCACCTTCATCCTGCGCATTGAAGACACTGATTTCGAGCGCTCCTCCGAAGAGATGGTCGAAGGCATTCTGGAAGGCATGCGCTGGATCGGCTTGAACTGGGACGAAGGCCCTTTTTATCAATCGAAGCGGCTTGATCTGTATCGCCAGACCGCTGAAAAGCTTCTTTCGAGCGGCCATGCTTATTACTGCTTCTGCACGAAGGAAGAGCTGGAGCAGCGCCGCGCGGAGGCAGTTGCCGCGGGCCGTCCGCCTATGTATGACCGCCGCTGCCGCAGGGTTGATCCTGTCATCGCCGCGCAGCGGAAGGCCTCAGGCGAAGCATGCGCGGTGCGCTTTGCTGTCCCGGAAGAAGGCTCAACCAGTTTTGACGATGCGGTCTTCGGCAAGGTTGAATTTGCGAATGCGGAGATTGAGGATTTCGTGCTGCTGCGTTCGGATGGCATCCCTACTTACCATCTCAGCGTTGTAGCTGACGATATCGACATGCGTTTGACGCACATCATTCGCGGCGCGGACCACATCTCGAATACGCCGAAGCAGGTCTTGCAGTATCAGGCGCTGGGAGCTCCCATGCCTGTGTTTGCGCATGTTCCGCTGATTCTCGGACCAGATAAGACACGTCTCTCGAAGCGTCATGGCGCTACCAGCGTCATTGCCTATAAGGACATGGGCATTGTTCCGGAAGCCTTCAGGAATTTTCTTGCGCTGCTTGGATGGACTCCGGGAGCGGCCCAGAAGGACCGCGAGCTTTTCAGCTCTGAAGAACTGATTCAGCTCTTCTCGCTCGATGGCATCTCGAAATCGAATGCTGTCTTCGATAACGACAAGTTGGCATGGTTCAATACGGAATATATCCGGTCTTATTCTGCGGACAAACTGCTGCCGCTAATCGAAGAGGAATGGAATAAGGCTGGCTTTATTCCGGAAAGGACGAAAGACGAGATTCTCAACACGATCGATCTGGTCAAGCCGCGCGCCCGCAACTTGAAAGACTTCGCCGGAGCTTTTCGGGCATACTTCAGCGACAGCTTTGAATATGATCCTGCCGCAGTTACAAAATTTCTGAAGGATGATGCTGTTCGGGCCTTGCTGGTCGAGCTTGCTGCCCGCTATGAGTCCGCCCCTGAGTTCACCGAGGCTGCGACCGAACAGGTCCTGCGCGCATTCGCTGAAGAAAAAGGAGTCAAGGCCGGAGGGTTGATCAATGGCTCGCGTGTCGCCCTTACTGGACAGGCGGTGGCTCCGAGTTTATTCGCAGTGATGGTGAATCTTGGAAAAGATCGCGTGGTGAATCGGCTGGCCGAGGCGAAGAATATCCTGATTAAAGAACTTCAATAGCCGAAGTTAAAGCATATCCTTCCCTTCACTAACGTTCAGGGTCAGGATGACAGCGTTAGAGATAATGCAGAAGTAAGGCGCGTAAGCTGGACGTGCAGTCCTACTTTGCTACGACATCAATCGCAACCGGCGCTTTTTTAGGTGGGTAGCATGAATTCGCATCGCATGCCTGATAGCGAAGGGCTGCCTGTATCAGATGATCTCCCGGCTGCGCGGTCACCTGAGCGCGCAGCACAAATTCGCCGGTATAGACGCTCAATTTGTCATGCGGGCTGAATGCCGGCGAGTAATCGGTTCCCGGCGGGAAATCGACACTCGCGATCTTGAATCCCTCAGGTTCATTCACGATGAGTTGCGTTGGAATAAAGCTCTTTTCGCGGGGAGTGTGTGAATTGATGTGCATCCCGTTGGCGACGCGGAAGTGCAGTTCCAATGTGTTGGGCTTGCCTGCCGCTACGGTTGTCTGCTCCGGATAGAGGAACTGAACAAACTGATGCTCCTCTGCTTTTGATTGCGCATCAGACTGCCATGCCAGCTTCTGGGCAAATGTCGCAGAGACCGCAACTGCAAAAACGATAAACAGAATTCTCCGCACGGCTATGCGCCTCCGCTTGCGAGGGCCTTCTTGATATCAGCCTCGATATCGTCGCGGTCATGCAGTCCCACGGTGGCGGCAATCACTTTGCCGCTTCGATCGATAAAGAAAGATGTAGGTAGCGCATCGATTCCCTCGTCGCCGCCGTATTTGTGCGAGATTGTGTCGCCATCGATCAGCACCGGGTAATCGATATGCATGTTGTCGACAAACTTGGCAATCTCAGCCTTGTCTTCTGCGTTCTTTTTCTTGTCGTCCTTGTCGAGATCATCGGTCGAGATTCCGAGAATCTCAAAGCCCTGCGGCCCGTACTGCTGGCGCAGCTTGATGAGCCAGGGGGTCTCGACTTTGCATGGCGCGCACCACGTCGCCATGAAATTCACCAACACGGCCTTGCCTTTATAGTTATCGAGCGAAACCTTCTGCCCCTGCAGATTCTCGAGTGCGAAGACAGGAGCAGCCTTGCCTTCGAGAGGTGATTTCTGTTCTTCCTCCGGCGCCTGCGCGGCTGAAGGCGGATTGGCCGGCACGAGCACAGCCTGCATCTGGCGCAGTTTTTCCTGTTCAGCCTTGCGGCGGCGGTAATTGTCTACGCCCGCCCACACCATGAGCACCAGTGTGACCAGAATCAGCAACAAAACTACCTGATTGCGTTTCAAGCTTTGAGACCTTCCTTTGTTGACTACAATTTTAAGGGATGCCGCTGTTACCATCCATTTGGAGCACATGAACAATCACACTCCGGCTGAACTTGTCCGCATTGAAGCCCAGGCGCTGGAAGAACTTGCGGCTCGCCTCGAAGGCTCGATGGCGGCCGATTTTGAGCGCGCCGTTGACCTTATTGTGCAGTGCGGACAATCACGCGGACGCGTCATTGTTACGGGCATGGGCAAAAGCGGCATCATCGCACAGAAGATTGCGGCTACTCTCAGCTCGACCGGAAGCCCGGCGCTGTTTCTTCATCCAGCAGAGGCGGTTCATGGCGATCTTGGCATGGTTGCGCGCGGTGATGTCGTTATTGCGCTCTCGGCGAGTGGCGAGACAGAAGAAATCCTGCGACTGCTTGCGACCATCAAGCGCATTGGCGATGCGCTGATCTGTTTCTGCTGCGATATGAAATCAACGCTTGCGCAGGCCAGCGATGTTGCGCTTGACTGCTGTGTTCAGCAGGAGGCCTGCGGTCTCGGCCTTGCGCCAACCGCATCTACCACGGCCATGCTGGCGCTGGGAGACGCGCTTGCGATTGCTGTCTCTCTGCGCAAAGGGTTTCGCGCGGAGGATTTTGCCGACCTGCACCCCGGCGGAAAGCTGGGCAAGAAGCTCCTGCGCGTTAGCCAGTTGATGCATACCGGTGACGCCATCCCGAAAGTCGGGCTGGAAACGCCGATGAGCGCGGTGATTTATGAGATGTCGCGCAAAGGCCTCGGTGTAACGACGGTCGAAGATAACAACAGACTCGCAGGCATTATCAGCGATGGCGACCTTCGCCGTCTGCTCGAACACGAAGGCGCGCAAACGCTTGAAAAAAATGCAGGCGAGGCCATGAACTCTTCGCCAAAGACGATCCACGCAGATGAGTTTGCGGTGCAGGCTCTGCGGATCATGGAAGAGAAGAAGATTACTTCTCTGATCGTTGTGGATGAGGCGCATCGTATTGAGGGCGTCGTTCATCTGCATGACTTGTGGGAGACGGAGCTGATCTAACGCATGATTCTGAAAATTACCAGCGCCGGGAATCCGATTTTACGCGAGAAAGCCCGTGCACTTACTCCGGAAGAGATTCGCAGCTCGTGGATTCAGGATATGATCGCGCACATGCGCGATACGATGCACGATGCTCCGGGTGTGGGGCTTGCCGCGCCGCAGATCGGCCAGTCGCTACAACTGGCCGTGATTGAGGACAAGAGCGAGTATTACAAGAATCTGAGCGATGCCGAGCTGCACGAGCGCGAACGCAAGCCAGTTCCCTTTCGCGTCATCATCAATCCGCAGATCGAATTGCTCTCGCCTCCCGAAGTTGCTTTTCACGAAGGCTGCCTGAGCCTTCCCGGATTCATGGCGATTGTGCCCCGCGCGCGGAAAGTCCGCGTCACATGCCTGGATGAGCATGGCTCTTCCAAAGTCATTGAAGCCAGCGGATGGTATGCGCGCATCCTGCAGCATGAGATCGATCATCTTCATGGCCATCTCTATATCGACCGTATGCAGAGTGAGACATTTTCAACGCTTGAGAACTATCAGCGATACTGGAAGAAATAAGGCCGCAGCGTAACACTCTCGATCATGCGCATTCTTCACGTTATCCCTACGACTGACCGCGCCAGTGGCGGCCCCGCTGAAGGATTGCGCGGCATTCTGACTGGATATGAGCGTCTTGGCTGCAACGCTGAAGTTGTTTCGAATGATTCTCCTGATAATCAGCACTCCACTGATATTCAGGTACCGCTGCATCCCATCGGCCCCGTGAAAAGCGTTTTCGGGTATAATTCCCGATTCGTGCCGTGGCTGCGGGAAAATTACAACCGCTTCGATGGAGTTGTTGCGCATGGCATCTGGCAATATCCAGCGCTTGTGACGCGGCGTGTAGTTCGCGGCAAAAGACCTTATCTTGTTTTCACTCATGGAATGCTCGACCCATGGTTTCGCGATGCTTATCCGTTGAAGCATCTGAAAAAATATCCTTACTGGCTTCTTGCTTTGCATCCGATACTGCGCGACGCGAAGCGCGTTCTCTACACATCAGAGCTGGAACAGGAGCTGGCACCGAAATCCTTCAGCCCGTTTCAGTGTCATGGTGAGGTGGTTCCTTACGGAACATTGCCTCCGGAGGACATTCCCGAAACTTCCAGTGAGGCCTTTTATCAACTTTGCCCTGGAGTGAAGGGGCGCAGGTTTCTGCTATTCATTGCGCGTCTCCATGAGAAGAAGGGCTGCGATCTTCTGCTTGAAGCCTTTGCAGATGTTTGCAAGCAGGAGTCGAATCTCGATCTGGTGATGGCTGGGCCAGACAGCGTTGGGCTGAAAGCAAAACTTGAAACCATGGCGCGGGAGTTCGGAATTGCGGAGCGCATTCACTGGCCCGGAATGCTGAAGGACCATGCCAAGTGGGGGGCGTTCCGCGACTGTGAGGCATTTGTGCTGCCTTCGCACCAGGAGAACTTCGGCATTGCCGTCGCTGAAGCCATGGCCTGCGAGCGTCCGGTGCTCATCACCAACAAGGTCAATATCTGGCCGGACATTGTTCAGAGCCGATCGGGCCTGGTGGAAGATGACACTCTGGATGGAATCAGGTTGCTGCTCAAAAATTTCCTGCAATTGAGCGTGAGTGAAAAAGCTGCTATGGGGAAGAATGGCGCTGCCTTCTTTCAGGCCCACTACAACTCGCTTGAAACAGCGGCGGCCATTCAACGAATCCTTTCGACATAACGGCGCATCGCCATCCATCCAGAGAGGCAGCTAGAATAGGGTAATCATCTTCATCTGACTTTTGAGAAAGCACGTTCATGCATCGTTGGTCCAGGATTTTTGTTCCTACACTTCGTGAGGCTCCGGCAGACGCCGAAGTTGCCAGCCACAAGTTCCTTGTCCGCTCGGGCTATATCCGTCAGCTCGGAGCAGGCATCTACTCCTATCTTTTTCTCGGGCAGCGCTCGATCAACAAGATTATCGGCATTGTGCGCGAAGAGATGGACAAGATCGGCCAGGAATTCCTGTTGCCTGCGATCCAGCCATCCGATCTCTGGGAAGAGAGCGGACGCTGGACCATCATGGGCCAGAACATGTTTCGCATGCAGGACCGCAGGGGCGCGTGGCTCTGCCTGGGCATGACGCATGAAGAAGTGATGACCTCGATTGCGCGCAACGAGATCAGAAGCTACAAGCAGCTGCCGCAGATCTGGTATCAGATTCAGACGAAGTTCCGCGACGAGCCGCGCCCGAAATCAGGTCTGCTGCGCGTGCGCCAGTTCATCATGAAGGACAGCTACTCCTTCGATCTGGATGCTGCCGGGCTTGACAAGAGTTTCGACCTGCATGACCAGGCCTACCGAGCCATCTTTACGCGCTGTGGTTTGAATTTCGTCGCTGTTGAAGCTGACTCCGGAGCGATGGGGGGAACGCAGTCGCAGGAGTTCATGGTCTACACCGATGCGGGTGAAGACCTGATCGCGAGCTGCGCGAAATGTCATTACGCGGCGAACCTGGAGAAGGCTACCTCGCGGCTGGCTCCGATTACCGAGCTTGCCCCAACGGGCGATGGCAAGCCGGAGCTTGTGCACACTCCCGGCATTGCTGCGGTTGCCGATGTAGCGAAGTTCTTCAATATTTCCGAAGCGCAGGACATCAAGTGCGTCGCCTACATGGGGGAGACAAAGGGCGAGAAAGGCAAGTCTGCCTGGGTTCCTGTTGTTGTCTTCCTGCGCGGCGATCATCAGGTGAACGAGACCAAGCTGCTTGGACTCACCAAGACATCCGACCTGCGCACGATGCAGCCCGATGAGCTTGAAAAATACATTCATGGACCCGCGGGCTTCCTTGGACCGATCGGCATTGAAACGGCAAAGGAGCTTCTGGATGGCGGAGTCAATGTCATCCTCGATATCGCACTCGAAGACCGCGAGAACATGGTGTGCGGAGCCAACAAGCTTGACTACCATTTCCGCAACGTTACGCCAAAACGCGACTTCAAATGGACAGTCGCTGCGGATGTGCGAAACGTCATCGAAGGCGAGGGCTGCCCTCAATGCGGCAATCCGCTGAAGGTCGCCAAGGCTGTTGAAATCGGGCACATCTTCAAGCTCGGCAAACGGTATACGGAAAGCATGGGCGCGCGCGTGCTCGACCCCAACGGCAAGGAAGTGACGCCGATCATGGGCAGCTACGGCATTGGTATCGAACGCATCCTGACCTCCTGCATCGAGCAGAACCATGATGACAAGGGCTTCTGGCTGCCGCGTTCGATTGCTCCATTTGAGGTGGTTGTCACCATCACCAATGCGACGGATGCCAACCTGGCCGCTACGGGCGAGCGTATCGCTGCCGATCTTGAAGCAGCTGGCTTCGATGTGGTGCTCGATGACCGCGATGAACGAGCAGGCGTCAAGTTCAAGGATGCGGACCTCGTCGGCATTCCCTATCGCGTTAACGTGGGCAAGAAAATTGCCGAGGGCAAGGTCGAAATTGCGACCCGCTCCACGTCATCCAGCGAGGATGTTGCCATCGACGATGTGGTTGCCGCGCTGCAAAATACGCCAGTCACTGCTTAGCTATACAGTCCCGGTGAGCGGGATACAGGCCGTTCGAACATATAGTTTCGGACGGCCTGAGTTTTTTGCGTACATTTGACTCGCCCAAAACCTGCCTGCCGCGTTATCTTCTAGAGGTCAGACCACAGGAGACCTCGCCATGCAGAGACAGCGCCGTGACTTTCTGAAATATGTAACCGTGGGAGCAGCCGGAGCGCTTGCTCCCGTCAGCATTGGCGCCCAGGCAGCTTCTTCCGCTGCGCCACAGGGCAGCATTTATGACGTTCGCGCTTTCGGAGCGAAGGGCGATGGTAAAACTATCGACTCACCGGCCATCAATAAGACGATTGACGCTGCGGCCAATGCCGGCGGCGGGACTGTTCTCTTCCCTGCGGGAACGTACAACTCTTTCTCTATCCATCTCAAAAGCAATATTGCGCTTTACCTGCTGCAGGGCGCGACTATTCTGGCTGCGGAGACGCCGGCCAGTGGCAATGAAGGGTACGATCCGGCTGAGCCGAACGCACCCTGGGAAAATTACCAGGACTACGGGCACAATCACTGGCACAACAGCCTTATCTGGGGTGAGAGCCTGCACGATGTTTCGATCTATGGCCCGGGCCTTATCTGGGGCAAGGGCTTAAGCCGTGGAGGCCGGGAAGAGCCACGCGCCGAGGAGCCGCGCGTCGGCAACAAGGCCATCGCGCTTAAGAACTGCCGCAATGTCATCCTGAAGGACTTCTCCATTCTTAAGGGTGGGCACTTCGGAATTCTCGCTACCGGCGTCGACAACCTGACCATCGACAACCTGAAGATCGATACCGACCGCGACGGCATGGATATTGATTGCTGCAAGAACGTCCGTGTCTCGAATTGCAGCGTCAACTCGCCGTGGGATGACGCCATCTGCCCCAAGAGCTCGTTTTCACTGGGATATGCGCGCGCTACGGAAAACGTCACCATCACGAACTGCTACGTCAGCGGCAGCTATGAACTGGGAACGCTGCTGGACGGCACCTTCAAGAAGTTTGCTCCCGACTTCAGGGTTCCGCGAACCGGGCGGATCAAATGCGGCACGGAATCGAATGGCGGATTCAAGAACATCACTGTTTCGAACTGCGTCTTCGAGGGCTGCAATGGGCTTGCACTCGAAAGTGAAGACGGCGCGCTGGTGGAGGACATTGCCATCACCAACATCACGATGCGCGATATCTCGGGCGCTCCCATCTTCATCCGCCTGGGCAGCCGCATGCGCGGGCCACAGGGTGTGCCGGTTGGCGATGCGAAGCGCATTCTCATCAGCAACATTGTCAGCTACAACTCCGCTTCGAAGTTTGCGGCGATTGTCAGCGGCATTCCCGATCAT
This sequence comes from Acidobacterium sp. FHG110202_01, assembly GCF_059115305.1. NCBI lineage: Bacteria > Pseudomonadati > Acidobacteriota > Terriglobia > Terriglobales > Acidobacteriaceae > Acidobacterium > Acidobacterium sp. FHG110202_01. The sequence continues at coordinate 231,553 of NZ_JBZYWJ010000007.1, read as the reverse complement.
CCGATTACCGACCTCAAGTTCAGCAATATTTATCTGCATCACCAGGGCGGAGGAACGGCGGAGATGGCGGCTTTGCAGGTTCCGGAGAAGGAGAATGCCTATCCTGATCCGCACATGTTCGGGCCGCTGCCGGCGCATGGCTTCTACTTGCGACATGTGAACAATGTGGAGCTGACGAATGTGGAAATTGTGGCGGCCGCGCCCGATGCCCGTCCGGCCTTTGTGCTGGACGATGTGCATGAGGCAGATTTCTTCCGGATCAAAGCGCCGGTGAATGGAGGGGCTCCGGTATTTCGGCTGCACAGGGTTTCGGAATTTCGTGTCTTCGGCAGCCCGAAGATCAAGGACAAGACGGTCAGTTCGGCAGAAACGGAAGCATTCTGAACTTCTTCACCACAGAGGACACAGAGAGCACAGAGGCCATCTCTCAAAAGAAACAGGTTCAACTGCGATGCCGTGCGATGACTTCGTCGTACCTGTCTTCGAGCAGGCGGGTCTGCTGTTCCAGGTCAAAACAGGCATCCATATACTGCTTCCCCATCGCACTGGCGCGCTGCCACGCGGCATCTTCATGGAGCAGACAGGCAATCTCTTCGGCGAGCCCTGTTTCGTCCCGCTCGCGCGGCATCTCGCTGCGCCTCTCCACGGGCAGGGCTTCGAGGACTCCCTGGGTTGCGAAAGCGACAACGGGCAGCCCCAGTGACTGCGCTTCGCAGATAACTGTAGGCAGGCCTTCTTCATCGCCGTCCGCTGCGCGGACGCTGGGAGCTACGAGGACGCGCGCCTGCCGCATCCACTGCTTCACTTCAGCATGAGGCCGATGACCGAGAAACTTGATCCTTTCGTGCCATGGCCCGGCTTCACGCTCGAGCATTGCCCGCAATGGGCCGTCTCCAATGACGACGAGCTGCGCGTCCGGGACTCTATTCAAGACCAGCGGCATGGAGCGGATGAGATGCACGCACCCTTTCTTCTCGACCAGTCTGCCGACGAACAGAATGATGGGTTTTGTATGAGGATAATCCTGAGTAGCGGCATCTTCTTTTCTGGTACCGATGCGGTGCACGCATAACTTCTCCTGCGGGAATCCCCGCTCGATGGCGCGCTGACGGACGTGCTCCGATACGGGGAGGAAGAGGCTCGCGTATTGCCACATTTCTTCCTTCCGCCTCAGATAGGCGCGTGTGGTCGGCAGCCGACGAAAGTCCTTCTCGTCGCAGGAGACGTCATAGCCATGCAGTGTGACGATCAGGGGCACTCCGAGGCGCTTGGCGACAGGCAGGACGGCGCAGGCGTCGATGGCAAAGTGAGCGTGGATGATTTCCGCCTGATGGGTGGCGCTTGTTCTCAGGAATTGATTGGCATACCCGGTGAGGAGGAAGGCACGGCGGCGGGTCTTTTCTTTCCAGCTATCGGGCCCGGATACCAGAGTGACAGGATGCGGTTCGAGGTCAAGGCTGGGAGCGATGCGCCTGACTCCGGCAAATACGGGCTGGAAACGCTGCAGGGCGTTTACCTGCGAAAGGATGAACGTCTCCGACAGGTTGAGGAGTTCGTTGCGGTAGACAAGGACTTTGCGCATGGTGTTAGACCGGATCCAGTTCTGCAAAAAATCAACCGCCAAGACGCCAAGTACCGCAAAGAAGCTGCGTTGCCTCATTGCGTTGTGCGGACCAGAGAAGGCGCTGCGCCCTGTGCTCTGCTGCAAGTATCTCGATGTCTGCGATAACTGCTACGTAGACGACCCAGAACAATCCGTTGAAAGTAAGCAGTGTGTTTTCGTCTAGGTCGTAGAGCACGGCGAGGACGAGCACAAAAAGCATCCATGAGCATTCAGATATTCTGCGGTGGAGCATCAGGGGCCATAGCTTTTTCCATGCACGCGCGTAGCTCAGGACAAAGAGCAGCAGGCCGGCTGCGCCGAGTTCCAGCCATATTTCGAGAAAGCCATTGTGGGCGTGGAAGATGACGAACTTGAGCGCAAGCACGACGTTATAGGATTCGCCCTTCATGCCGCGCCAGAAGGCGGCGAATCCATAACCAAGCAAGGGATGCTTGACGATTGCTATCCAGACCTGGCTCCAGATCGTCGTTCGTCCGGTGAGCGTGGCATCCCGGCCAAGCAGTGTGGCGAGCAGCGGGAAGTATATCCATGCGGCGACTATGGCAACAATCGCAGTTGCGGCGGCTGTGCACATCAGCACCATGCGTAATCCAGGCGTGGAGCGCGCGATGATGCCTGACAGCAGCCAGCAGACGAGCAGCGCGCCTTCAATGACCCACGCACCGCGCGTGCCGCTCATGATCAGCACAAACAGAAACACTACGAGGCAAACTAAGCGATAAGGATTGAGGCGCCCCGAGGCCAGGATGGCGGCGGTGCCGAAAACCATGGCGCGGCCGCAGGCATTCTTCTGCGTGAAGATGCCCTGCCAATTGCCGAAGTGTCCGGTGGATGCTTCGAGTCCGATCGACGGGAAGAATACTGCGACCACTGCGCTTGCCAAAGCGGCGAACAACATCGTTGCGCAAAAAATGGACAGCTGACGCCGAAGAGGATAGCGTGCGGCAAAGTATAGCCCGAAGAGCGTAGCCAGCGTGAACGGAATGGCACGCCGGGCTGTCATCATGGCATCCTGCGACCATAGAGCTGAAAGAAGCGCGAGCACTGCAACTGCAGCTGTCCACTGCAAGGCAAAGACCAGGCGGTAGAGCCTGCGCCACTGGTGCAGGAGCAGAAGCACGATGACGCCATCGACCATAACCTGAGATACGATGCCGGCGGTCTTTGTAAATCCGGATGCCGCGGTGTTGGTCATCTCATTGGCCTGATTGGGAGCAATGCCGGGTATGGCTCCCTGCATGGCGAAGAATGCAAGTATGCAGGCACATATGACTTCGGCTATTTCTATTCGCTCAACGTACTGCATAGATCGCTGCGGAACTGGTGGACGACACGATGCCGGATGCGCCGAGCACGACATTCTTCGCCATGCTGAAGGGGACATAAATCACATCATCGGCCTCAAGCTGCATGTCGGGTTTTTTGCCGCTCTCGATGTCTTTGAGCGGAAGGACCTGCTCCTGATAGCTGCCGTTGGTTTTGCGGATGAGGCGAGTCGCGTCTTCCTTTGCGGAACGATTCGCTGCAGCCATGGCAATGACCTGCAGCAGCGTCAGGCTTGAATCCTCCTTCATCACATATCCGCCAGGCCGCGCGACATCGCCGAGCACATAGACCACCCCGGCTTTGGGCACGATGACTGTGTCTCCTGGAGATACGATCACGGATGCATGCAGCATATCCCCTGCATTGTTGGGCAGGAATGCGGTGATGGCACCGCTTTTATCTGCCTTCTGTATGGTGATGTGGCGATCTGCGATTTCAGTCAATCCGCCGGCAAGCGAAAGCACATCGAGCAGACTGCGCGGCGTGGCGAGCGGGACCACTCCTGGCTTGTTGACCTGCCCCAGGACTGACACGCCTTGTGTCGCGAATTCTTCGACGAGCACAGTGACCTGCGGATGGTTGAGATATTGTCCCTGGACGTAAGCCTGCGCGATTACGCCAGCGGCTTTACCGGGAGTCAGGCCGGAGACTTTCACCGTGCCTGCGAGGTTGAGGTCGATCTCGCCTGAATCCTTTACGCGGATGTGTTGCTCGAGGTCAGGCTCGCGAAAGACGGTGACATGCAACAGGTCGCCGGGGCCGATCAGAAGACTCTCATTGCTCTGGGCCTGGCTCTGGCCGGGAGCGGGACAGGCAAGGCAGAACAGGATTGCAGAAAGAACGAGGCTAAACGCGCGCTTCATGGAACCCCTCTTCCGCGTTGTAAGTGCGGCCGCGATATCCGTAATAGTCGTAGAAATCGGAAGAGTGGTCAGGCACGGCATTGAGCACCATGCCCAGCACGACGCTCTCCTGCGTCTGCGTGCGAATCGTGCGATAGGCTCGCTCCACGGACTTCTTTCTTGTCGCTCCATGCCTGGTGACCAGCAGAATCGCATCGCATTGCTGCGCGAGCACGACCGAGTCAGCAACAGGCAACACAGGAGGGCAATCGAGCACGATGAAGTCGTACTCATATCTCCACTGTGCAAGCATCTCCCGCATCCTGCGGGAGCCAAGAAATTCGGCAGGAAATGGCGGCACCGGGCCTCCGCACAGGACAGATAGATTCGGCAGCGCCTCCATGCGCTGCGGCTTTGGATGGCTTGCATCGCTTGAAAGAGCTGTGCTCAATCCGTGCTCGTTGGACAGGCCCACGCGCTGGTGAAGCACGGGGCGCCGCATATCGGCATCCACCAGCAGGACGCGGGCCCCCTGCTGCGCCAGCGATGCAGCCAGGTTCAGCGAGATGGTGCTCTTGCCTTCTCCTGCGCCCGGGCTGGTGATGAGCACTACCTGCGGTGGGCCGCCGCTACGCGAGATCATCAATGAAGTGCGCAGCATACGCAGCGATTCTGCAAATGGGCTGTCGATATAGCTGACGGTTGCGATTTGTCTACCTTCCGCGGCTCGATTGGACTGTGCCTTCCTTCGAATGTATGGCTGGCGTGACCGGCTGGCCATGTCGGGAATGAGCCCAAGCACTGGAGCGCTGGTCAGGTGCTCTACTTCTTCAAGTGCGCGCACTTTGTTGTCGGTTTTCTCCCGGAAGAAGGCAGCTCCTGTTCCAAAGAGCAACCCGGCGGCCACGGCGGCTGCATAGTAGAGCAGAAGGTTAGGGCTCTTCGGGCGGCTGGGCGGCGGCACACGCGCGGGATTCACGACTGTGATGTTTGTAGAGCGCAGACCTTCGAGAACGCCTGCCTGCTTCAATTTCGCGAGCAGGCCTTCATACACCTGGCGGCTGCCGTCAGCCTCCTGCTTGGCGAGAACAAAAGCCATGGCTTTATCATTCATGTCATTCGCCAGCGCCTTTTGCTGTTCAAATGCGCTGCGCGCCGAGGTCTCAGCATGCTGGGCTATTTCGTAGTCGGTGCGCGCTCGCTCACCGATGCGATGGACTTCATCATGGATGGACTTCTCGATGCCGCCAAGTTCAGCCTGCAGCTCGGCGATGCGCGGATATTGTGGGCCGTAGCGGATTCGATCCTGGTCAAGCTCGGTCTTCACTGTTGCTTCCTGCGCGCGGAGACTCTGGATCAAACCCAGAGAATTGGCCATGGACGCGACCGCGCCGGCGGAGTTTCCGCTCAGGCCGGAGATCAATTCCGGATCGCCGCTGCTGGCAACACGATAGACAGACTCCTTGAGAATGCGGTTTGATTCTGCTTCAGCGAGCGTGCCGTTCAGCGCTTCGAGCCGCGCAAGCACCACGTTGTGCGATGCATCGTCGCCGAACATTCCTGTGTTGCGCTCGAGAGACATGGCTTTTGTCTGCAACGTCTCTGTCTGCCGGCGCAGATCGTCAAGCTGCGAGGTAAGCCAGTTCGAGGCCTGCGCTGTGGCGGTGAAGCGCGCCTGGTAGGAGTAATCCATGAGCGCCGCGATCAGATGATTGACCACATCGGCGGCGAGCTGGGGATCAGGGTTGGAGTAGCTGATATTGATGAGCCGCGTGCCGGTAATGGGCTCGACTTTTAAATGAGAAGCAAAAATCTTGAGCGCTGTATATCTGCGGTCTGGCGCTTTGTCGATCGGGATGGTCAGCGGTTCGACTGGCTTTTTCCAAAAGGGGCGGATTCCGGAGTTCGCCTTTGCTGAAGGGAAGAAGTCTTTTGTAGGTTCAAGATGCAGCTCCTTGATGACCTGCAGGGCCAGCGAATCGGAAGTAAGGATGTTCGCCTCGGTTTGCAAAGTGATGTTGTAGTCGAGCGCGTCGGAGGCCGAGTCGGCGGCATCGCCCATCACGCTCGCATCGAGACCGAAAGCGCCCATGCTCTCTTTTTGTATCTGAACCTGTCCAGTGGCCTGATATCGCCGTGTGGCAATGATGCAATAGATCGTTGTGAGGACGAGAAAGGCTGTGAAGATGCTGAGTAGAATTCCGCGACGGCGCCGCGCTACAGAGAATACCGAGCCCAGTGATAATGCTTCATCGTGCATGGCACGGAGGTCGGTGAGTTCCGTCAATCGAGCTGGCATCGTGGTCATGGGACCCCTTTCTTTCAGGTGTTGCGCATCATCACAATTGAGCCGTCGAAATCGAAGTTGAATTCCATCTCGCTTACTCCTGCGCTGGTCATGGCGGACCGCAAACGGTTGCGGTCCTGCGTGTGCAGCAGCAGGAAGCCGCTGCCGCCTGCTCCTACGAGCTTGCCTCCAGTCGCGCCGCCGCAATTCCGGGCGAGTTCGTAGAGCTCGTCGATGCGGTCGTTGGTCATGCCGTTCGAGCGGGCGCGCTTTCTCATCCAATGCTCATGCATGAGCCTGCCGAACTCGCTCACGGCGCCGGACTCGAGCACGCTGCGGATTTCTTCGCCGATTTCCCTGGTGAAGTGCAGACTGTCGAGCATTGCGGGGTCGCGGCGCTCGGAGCGCTGCCTCTGATCGCTGAGTAATGATGAGGCGCAGCGCGTCTGACCTACGAAGAAGAGCATCAGAGAGTCGCGCAATTCTTTAAGAGCAGACTCGCTGATGCGCAGCGGGACCACATGCACGGAGTCGTCGGGACAGTACCTCTGGCAGAGGAGCCCTCCATAGGCTGCTATGTACTGGTCCTGCTTGCCTACCGGTTCCTGCAGGCGGTTCATTTCGATCTCGACTGCTTCCTGCGCGAGGGTTTCGGCGGTGACACGCTTGCGTTCGTAAGCATAGAGTGCGTGCACCAGGCCGACGAGGAATGTCCCGGAAGAGCCGAGGCCCGTGCCGGCGGGAACATCGGCGATGCTGACGATCTCAAGTGGCCGCGGCGCTTCATGCAGGGTCAGGGCTTCGCGCAGCAAAGGATGCCGGATTTCGTCATAGGTCTGGGCATGCTCCATTTCGGAATACTTGAGGAAATAACCGGGCAGGAAGCTCTTGTTGATGGTGATGTAGACATATTTGTTGATGGCGGCGGAAATGACGAAGCCGCCGAACTCGCGGTAGTACGAGGGCAGGTCGGTGCCGCCGCCTCCGATCGAAATGCGCAGAGGAGTGCGCGTGATAATCATCGGACTCCTCCGGCCAGCGCCATCTCTCTGGCGGCGAGAAATTCTTCCGTGGCACGCAGGCCTTCGTGAGAACCAATCTCGTAGAAGCGCTCATGCACTTCATGGGCTGCGAGATTTCCTGTTGCGGCCAGATCGCTCATCGCTTCGGCGAGATCAAAGGCCACGCCCGGAGGCCAGGCGCGCAGGACCGCGCTGCGCAGGACACTCAGCCCATAGTCGATGTGGCGCATCTTCATGGTTGGCGCGCGCTTCGCATAGCGGATGATCTTTCCACCGCGCATCTCGATATTGCTCTGGTCCCACTGACCGTCATTTCTGAAGACCGTCATCAGCGCGCGCTTGCCGGAGACGAGAAATGCTTCCCATGTCCTGGCGGGGTCGGCGGGCAGATAGCTGTCGCCGTACATGACGAAAAAGCTTTCCCCCAGCAGAGGCAACGCACGGCGCAGCGCGCCTCCGGTGCCCAGCAGCTTCTCCCCGTCATGGGAGTAGGCAATGCTGCATCCGAATTTCGACCCGTCGCCGGCAAAGGCTTCGATCTGCTCGCCCAGGTGGCCGGAGCAGATCACCACTTCGCGGATTCCCTGGCTCACGAGCAACTCCAATTGGTGTGCAAGAAATGGGCGCCCGTTTACAGGAAGCAGCGATTTCGGTACCGTCTCCGTCAACGGCCGCATGCGCGTCGCAAGCCCGCCTGCGAGCAGCGCCAGCTTCGGAAGGCGGCTAGGCATAGCACACTCTTTCGTCCGCGAGCATTTCTTTGAGCGCAGTGCGCATAGCTTCGCGGCTGCTGTGCCGGCTTACCCAGCCAAGACTTCTGATTTTGCTCGAATCCAGGCGCACGATGGGCACATCGCCTTTCCATCCGCGATTGCCTCCTGTGTAGTCGAGCTGTGGCATCGCATCGAGCTCAAGGCACTCGACGGCGAGTTGAGCGATCTCAGTTACGGTGATTGCGTCCCCGGTAGAAACATTGAAGACGGAGAATGCTGCTTTCGAATTCTGCTCGGCGCAGAGCACCGCGTTCACAATGTCAGAGACGTGGATATATGGCTTGCTCTGCGTGCCGTCGCCGAGAACCTGCAGACGACGCGGGTTCACCATCAGGCGGCGCACAAAATCGAAGCCCACGCCGTGCGTCTGGCGCGCGCCGACAACATTGGCAAATCGGAACGCACAGGCCGATATGCCAAACATCGCGCAATAGGAGGCAATCAGTGCTTCTCCGGCAAGCTTGCTTGCGCCATAGGTGGAGACGGGCAGGAGTGGACCATAATCCTCGGCCACTTCATGAGTGCCCAGGTCACCGTAGACCCCGCTCCCCGAAGCGTAGAGCAGGCGCGGAACTCCATTGCGCCGCATGGCTTCGACCACATTGTTGGTGAGCACAGTTCCCTGGCGGAAATCGATCCCAGGATCGGTTGCTGCGCGGGCAATATCCGGATTCGATGCCAGGTGGATGACCACATCATAGCCTTCCATTGACGCCGTCAATGCTTCAGGGTCGGAAACATCGGCGCGGATGAACTGGAATCGCGGATCCTGAAGATGAGAATGAAAATGCCATTCGCGGCCCGAGGAAAGATTGTCGTAGAGGGTAACGGACGCGACGCTCTTATTGGACAAGAGCGCATCTGCGAGATGGCTGCCAATAAAACCTGCGCCCCCGGTCAGGAAATATCGACGATCGCAACCCTGATACACAACGGACGTAAACATTGGCAGTAACCTAAGACAGTAGAAACAAGTCACACAGTTTCCATGAACTCTTTTTGCGCTGGTTTGCACAAAAGGCTCATTAGATTTTCATAAACTTGCTGAGTTGTGAACTTAGTAAGTGTTAGTAACTTAACAGACCCACTTTTTACCGCAAATATTACCTAAGTTTCCAGTGAATCCGTTATTGTCTTGACTTAGAACATATCTGTCGCAATATATGTCAACTATCTGGAAGTAGTTTTGTAACACTTGTTGATTTATCTGCCCTGGGACTCCTTCGTATTGAACGGCCGCAAGTCGATCCATGCCAGGAAGACCTTGAACGAAACCATGACCTTCTTGGAAAGGAAGAGTCTTCAGCATGAATCTGTCCCCGTGCCGTTCCATGATTGCGGGCGTACCTGTAGACTGCGTGACGCTCGCCGAAGCTGCCACGCAGATCGTAAACAGCATTAAAAAGCAGGCTGCGCCGCTTCTCATCATGGGACCAAACGCGCAACTGGTAACTCTGGCCCATCGTAATGCCCGCTTTGCGGACGCGCTCTGTTCTGCAGCATTGAACATTCCAGACGGAATATCGGTAGTTCTGGCGTCGCGGTTTCTGGGCAGGCCGGTGCCGGAGCGCGTTACCGGCGGCGACTTGATGGAGCGGTTATGTGCAGAAGCAGCACGCCGCTGGCTCAGGATCTTCTTTCTTGGTGGGCTTCCCGAAGCGGCGAAACTCGCCGCCGAGAGGCTGCAACAGCGGTATCCGGCGCTCATCATTGCCGGGACTTACTGCCCACCGCAGGGCTTCGAACACGACTCAATGGAGAATGCCCACATCCGCCAGTTAATCCGGGAGGCTGCTCCTGACCTGCTGTTCGTGGCATTCGGCGCGCCCAAGCAGGAGATATGGATGCATGAAAACTGCCCGACTTTGCCGGTCGGCGCCGCTTTATCTGTCGGCGCGGCCTTTGACACGCAGGCCGGACTGCGCAAACGCGCCCCGCAATGGGCAGGCAGATTGTGGATCGAGTGGCTTTACCGCCTTCTCAAGGAGCCGCGGCGTTTGTGGCGAAGATATCTTTTCGGCAACAGCTATTTCATTTATCTCGTGCTGAAACAGCGCCTCTTTCGCGGGCGCTTCGCAGAGGAAGCGACTCTACCACTGCCTGAGCCCGGCAATAACCAGAAAGGGAATTATGCTCAACCTCAACCAACTGCAGATTAAGCTGTTTTGTGATGCTGCCGATTTCGGCAGTCTGCTTGCCTGGGCAGCGGATTCGCGCATACAAGGTTTCACCACCAACCCGACGCTCATGCGCAAGGCGCGTGTTGTCGACTATGAGGCCTTCGCGCGCGATCTGCTCCGGACCATCCCTGACCTGCCCATCTCCTTCGAGGTGCTGGCCGACGATCCTGAAACGATCGAAGAACAGGCGCTTGCCATTGCCGGCTGGGGACCGAATGTATATGTAAAAGTTCCGGTTACAAATACCTGGGGAGCTTTCATGGGGCCCGTTCTGCGCAGGCTTTCCGCTGCCGGTGTGCGCCTGAACGTTACGGCCTTGCTTACTCTCGATCAGGTGGAGCGCGCGGCATCGTGCCTGAACGCGGCAGCACCTGCGATCATCTCTGTTTTTGCGGGTAGAATCGCCGATACTGGCATCGATCCTGTGCCTATAATGCGTGAAGCTGCGCGGAGCATTGCTTCATCGCCGAATATCGAGCTCCTATGGGCAAGCCCGCGCGAGTTGCTGAACATCTTTCAGGCTGCGGATGCCGGCTGCCACATCATCACGCTGGTTCCTGAGATCCTGAACAAACTGAATCTGGTCGGAAAAAATCTTGATCAGTACTCGCTTGAAACGGTCAACATGTTCTACAAAGATGCCTGCGCCGCAGCCTACCGCATTGACACTCGCAAGCCTGCAGATGCGCTGGCTGTCTGAGCGTGGAGAATGATCTGCGCCGCAGATTGTAAGTCTGTGGCGCAATGATCTGGTTTGCTTGTTGCGCCGCCTGCATCTGTCAGGAAAATCGTCTTTACTCCGGCAGCGCGACCGCATTCGATGTCTGTTGTGCGGTCTCCGATCATCCATGACTCTGCCAGGTCGATTCCGAACCGATCGCCCGCCTCAAGAAGAAAATAGGGCGAAGGCTTGCGGCAGAGGCATGCGCCGGTGAAATCCGGATGATGGAAGCAATAACAGCAGGCATCGAGAAGTATGCCGTGGACACGCAGCAACCTTTCCAGTTCCTGATGAATCGCCCTGAGCGTTTGCATGGTTGACTTGCCTTTGGCGAAGTTCGGCTGGTTGGAGACGAGGATCAGAAGATATCCGGCGTCGCGCAGATCCTGCAGTGCCGGGATAACTCCGGGGAGGAGTTCCAGCTGCTCCGGCGCAAGCGGCGACTCAAACGCGCTGGTCGCGGGATTCCAGACATTGCGATTCAGCGTGCCGTCGCGATCGAGAAACACCGCTCGCTTCACGCCAGCGCCGCCTCGGCTTCCCACTTCATTTCATTCGCTTTCAATCGCGGATGGGAGACGATCAGGTGCCACACCACAGCCTGAAAAGCTTCGACCAATGGAGTAACCGTATCGACTGATATTACGGGGATGACAACGCATGCATCCGCAACCTGGGCCGTGTAGCCACCATCGCGGCCCACCACGCCAAAAATGCGCGCGCCAACATGCTGCGCCAGCTCCAGACTGCGCACAATACTCATGCTGATGTTGCGCTTGCGGCTGCCTCCGCCGACGGAGAAGACGAAGACGGCGTCCTGCGCGCAGATGCGGCTGCCGCGAAGCCAGTTGGCGTAGCAGCTCTCCCATCCATCGTCATTGACGCGGGCCGTAAGCTCAGAAACATTGTCGCTGGGCGCGTAGCACTCAATGCCTGCGATCTTGCGGAAATCGTTGACGGCATGGCTGGCGTGGCCTGCGCCTCCGCCAACTCCAAGGAAAAAGACGCGGCCGCCGCTTGCTCGTGTCTCCGCCAGCGCAGTAACCATGTTCTCCATCGCCTGCTGGTTCAGAAGCTGCGCAACTGCGCACACTTCTTCGAGAAAGCGCGCTGTGTAAGTTTCCGCCATCGTGCAACCAATCTTTCTTTATGTAGAGTTTGGTCAAAGAATACCGAAGCGATTCCACTCAGGAAAGATTCCGGACGTTTCCCTGCTCAAACGAAAGTAATCACTGAAATTTGCCTGAAAGAAGTTTCTTTCGCTGCTCGGGTGGGAAATGCTCGATTGCATAGCGCAGCGCTGTGCGTGGCATGCGCAGGTAGTGTTTTTGGAGAAAAGCGAGCAGCACCGCGCGGTCCTTGACGCCCACTTCGCGAAGCACCCAGCCGACGGCCTTGTGCATCAGGTCGTGCTTATCGTCGAGCAACATCTCAGCAATCGCCAGCGCGTCGTCAAGCTCGCCATTCCACACCAGCGTCATGGTGGAGACCATGGCAATGCGCCGCTCCCACAGGCTTTTCGACCGGGCGAGCTTAAGCAGAATCTTTCGTGGGCGGGTTTTCAGATGCTCCCCGAGAATAGGCCGGCACGAAGCATCGACCAGGTCCCAGTTATTGATGCGGCTTGTGTTCTGCAGATAAAAGGCGACGATTTCTTTGCGCAGTTTTTCGTTTCCGCGCTTGTATTGGGCCACCAGAATTTCGAGCGCGGCAGCGCGATGCTCGTGAATTTTTGAATTGAGCAGCTTTTGTAAATCAAGCGAGGCGAGCGTGCGGTAGCGAAGAGCGATCCTGCGCATCGCCGGCACGGAAATGCCTAGAAACACATCGCCTTCGCCGTATCCACCCTTGCCGGTTTTGAAGTAGCCGGCTACAAACGCGGCTCGCACCGGATTTCCGGCAGCTTTCAGCTCGCGCTCAAGCTGTGCCCGCGTCTTCTGCTTTTCCATTTCCGCCATCCCGTTCGCAGCAACCTGTCAAAGCAGATATTATGTCCTACATTCCATGGCAAACACAGCGCTCACTCTTTATGAAAAAATATTTGGTCCGGAGCAGGCGCCGACAGCCAAATCCAGTCACCTTGTGCCGCGATGGATTTTTCTGCGCGCGCTCGGACTGATCTATTTTTCCGCTTTCTATTCGCTGCTCTTTCAGATTCGCGGGCTCATCGGCACAGGCGGAGTGCTGCCCGCGCAGAAATATCTTGCCTCGATTCAAAATTCCCTGCCCGGCTGGCAACGGCTGTGGTTTACGCCGACGCTCTTCTGGTTTTCAGCCGGCAACCACATGCTTATGGCGGTCACGATTGCCGGGCTGATTGCTTCCCTGCTGGTGGTTGCCAATGTCTGGCCGCGCTTTATGCTGCTGGCCTGCTTCTTATGCTTTCTATCGTTTGTCGGAGCATCGGGCGATTTTTCGAATTATCAGTCCGACGGGATGCTTCTTGAGGCTGGGTTTCTCTCGCTCTTCTTTGCGCCGCGCGGCCTCTGGCCAGGCCTGGGAGCCGCCAGCGCGCCTTCGCGCGCCAGCCTCTTCCTGCTGCAATGGGAGTGGTTTCGCATCTACTTTGAATCGGGACTGGTGAAGCTGCTCAGCGGCGATCCGGAATGGCGGCACTTTACCGCCATGGACGAGTACTACCAGAACGGCCCGCTGCCTACGTGGATCGGCTGGTACATGCAGCATCTCCCGCACTGGTTCCACGCCTTTACTGTGGGCGCAACGCTCTCGGTTGAATTCGGCATCGTCTTCCTGCTTTTCTTTCCGCGGCGCTTCCGCATCATCTGCTTCCTGATTGTGACTCCGTGGGAAGCTGTCGTGATTCTGACGGCGAACTATACATTCCTGAATTACCTGGTGCTGTCGCTTGGTTTCCTGCTGCTCGATGATGAAGTTCTTTCGCGCTTCCTGCCGGAGCGTCTGAAGCAGCGAGTATTGTCAGAGATCTATCCTCCAGAGCCTGTGTTGAGCATCTCTGAAGAAGACCCGGATGCAGAGGATGCGCCGCAGCCGCGCGAAGGACTCGGGCCTCATCTTGTTGCCATCCGGCGAGCGATCGGCGCTGTGGCGCTGGCATGGATCTTCTATGTCACCACGGCTGAGCTCATCCATATGGTGTGGCGGGACGCGCCGCTCCCTGCCGCGCCCATTGTGGCGATTGAGCCCTTTCGCATTGCCAATCAATACGGCCTTTTCGCGGTGATGACGCGCGGTCGCTATGAAATCGAATTTCAGGGCTCGAATGACGGACAGAACTGGACCGCCTATCCGTTCCGCAACAAGCCACAAGCGCTGAATGAGGCGCCGCGCATTTATGCGCCGTATCAGCCGCGCTTTGACTGGAACCTCTGGTTCGCATCGCTGGGCGACTGGCAGCAGAACTCGTTTGTGCCGCTTGCGGAAGAGCGCCTGCTCACCAATAGCAGCGATACGCTCTCGCTCTTTGCCGGCAATCCTTTTTCGCAATCGCCGCCGAAATACGTGCGCGCGGTGCTCTGGCAATATTGGTTCACTTCGATGGCGGAGAAGCGCTCTACAGGCCTATGGTGGAAGCGCAGCCTGATGGGACTGTACGCGCCTGTGCTTACAATCAAACCGGACGGCAAGCTCGATGCTGTCCAGTGGCCGGAGCCGCTTCCTCCTCATGAGTGAGCCGAGACCTAATTCGACCAGCCTGCTCGTTGGCTCGAAACACCGGCACAAGACGCACGCGGTGGTCATCGGAGCAGGACCGAACGGACTTGCTGCTGCTGTGGTTCTGGCGCAGGCAGGCTGCCATGTTGAGGTCTATGAAGCGCAGCCGGAGATCGGCGGAGGAACGCGCACTCTGCCATTGACGCTGCCGGGATTTCTGCACGACTTCGGATCGGCGATTCATCCGCTGGGCGTCGGCTCTCCCTTCTTTTCATCGCTGCCGCTTGAGAAGTATGACCTTGAGTGGATTCATCCTTCAGCGCCGCTTGCGCATCCGATGGATGACGGCACGGCGGTGATACTCGAGCGCGATCTCGATGATGCGCAGTCTGCGCTTGGCGTTGATGGCCAGCGATGGCGCAACCTGTTTGAGCCGCTGGCAAAGCACTGGGCGCAGCTTGCGGAAGACATCCTGAAACCGCTCGATCGCTTCCCGCGCCATCCGTTGTTGATGGCACGCTTTGGGCCGATGGCGCTCATGCCGGCGCGATTTTTTGCCAATACATTTTTCAAGTCGCCGCGCACGCGCGCAATCTTTGCCGGAAATGCCGCGCATTCCTTCCTCTCGCTCGATGCGCCGTTAAGCTCATCGACCGGCGTCATGTTTTCCGTGGCGGCGCATGCAGTCGGATGGCCCATGCCGCGCGGCGGATCGCAGGCGATCGCCAATGCTCTTGCGGCTTATCTCAAAGACCTGGGCGGAGTCATTCACACCAGCTCGCCTGTTACTTCGCTTGAAAAATTTCCGCCGCACACCATCTTTCTCTGCGATGTAAGCCCGCGCCAGATGCTGTCCATCGCAGGCGATCGCCTCGCTCCGGGTTATCAAAAGAGCATGCGCCGCTTCGAACTGGGGCCGGGCGCATTCAAAATTGACTACGCGCTCTCTGAGCCGATTCCGTGGAGGGCTGCGGATTGCCGCCGCGCGGGAACTGTACATGTGGGAGGAACGCTTGAAGAGATTACCGCATCAGAAGCTGCCATGGCGCGCGGACAGCATGCCGAGCGGCCTTTCGTGCTGCTTGCTCAGCCAACGCTCTTTGATCCCACGCGCGCGCCGGAAGGAAAGCATGTCGCATGGGCTTACTGCCATGTGCCTAACGGATCGACCTTCGACATGACTGAGCGTATCGAGTCACAGATTGAGCGCTTCGCTCCGGGATTCCGCGACTGCATCCTGGCGCGCCATGTCTCCTCGCCCGCGGTGCTTGAATCCATGGACGCCAACCTGATTGGAGGCGATATCAGCGGCGGAGCAATGAACCTCCGCCAGGTCATCTTTCGCCCTACGCGGCATCAATACTCCACGTCTGATCCTGAAATTTATCTCTGCTCTTCTTCAACGCCGCCGCTGGGTGGAGTCCACGGAATGTGCGGCTACCACGCTGCTCACGCGGCCTTGAAACGGTTTCCTGGATTTACGAAAAAATAAGCTCTCGATACATTTTCTGAATCTTCACCGCGCAGTCTGCTGAGTCAGCGCATTCAGCGCTTCAAGCACACGATTCAGTTCGACCTTCAGATTGGCGAATGTGCTTTCCGCACTCGAAAGATCGCCTGATGCTCCTTCCTGTTCGAGCTTCGCGGCCAGCGCGGAGGCTTCAGAAGCCGCCAGATTTGCAAGCGCGCCTTTCAGCGAATGGGCTCCGCGTTTCACGTCATTGGAGTCATGCTTTTCGAGTCCGTTTGCGATCTGTGCCAACTGGCTTGGATGGTCTTCGCGGAAAACAGTAACAAGCTCCGCCAGGAAATCGCGATCCTCTCCGACGCGCTCCAACAGATCATGCTCGTCTATCACTTTGTGGTCCGGCTCAGCAGAGCTCTGTGGTTCAGGCGCCTGGACAGCATTGTCCTGAGTTTTCCGGACGCTGTATTTCTCCAGGATCTCATCCAGCTCCTGCGCCCGGATTGGCTTTGTCAGATATCCGTCCATGCCGGCCTCCATGCCTCGCTCGCGGTCACCCTTCATGGCCATGGCTGTCATCGCGATGATTGGCTGACGTCTGCCAGTTGACCCTTCCTGAGAACGGATGACCTTCGTCGCTTCAATGCCATCCATTTCCGGCATCTGCACATCCATCAGGACGATGTCGAAGTGGCTCTGTTGCAGCGCCTCGATCGCCTGGCGTCCATTTTCCACGATCGTGATCTTGTGCCCGCGTTTTTCCAGCAGTCCTTTCGCCAGCTTCTGGTTGACTGCATTGTCCTCGGCAAGAAGCACATCCAGCACGGAATGCATTTCGTGGCTCTCCAATGCGTCCTTCGTAAGAAGCGAGCTCTGACCATGGTCGGAAACCGCGCCAAGGACTCGAGCGATCGCCTCACGAAGCTCAGCCTGTCGAACTGGCTTCACCAGGTATGACGCGATTCCCAGTTCTTCGCATCGTACCGTGTCCCCATAGTGCCCGCTTGATGTCAGCATCATGATCGTAGCCAGCACCGAGCTGTCTTTGCTCCGGATATGCTCGATTAGCTGGAAGCCGTCCATTCTTGGCATGAGCATGTCGGTCAGTATGATTTGAAACGGCTTTCCATTGTCGAGCGCTTCCTGCACTGCGGTTAACGCGCTCTCTCCATCGGACGCCAGCGTCGGTTTCATTCCCCAGCTTTTCAGCAGCCCCTCAAGAATCCGGCGATTCGTTCGGTTGTCATCCACGACCAGCACCCTGACTCCTCTCAGGAGATTGCCTGCCGGCAATGCGGCTTCCGCAGCCGGTGCGAGCTTTTCGCCGCGCTTCAATTCCACTGTGAAATGGAACTGCGATCCTTTACCGATCTCGCTTTCCACCTGGATATGACCGCCCATCATCTCCACCAGTCTTTGAGAGATCGTAAGCCCGAGGCCCGTGCCTCCGTACTCGCGCGTCGTCGATGTATCCGCCTGACTGAATGACTCGAAGACACGCTCCAGCTTCTCCCGCGCAATGCCAATGCCTGTATCGGACACTACAAAGTGCAGCCGATATTTGTCATTCTCGACGCCCAGGGCTTCAACTTTCAGTGCCACCTCTCCCTTATGGGTGAACTTGATGGCATTCCCGATCAGGTTTGTAACGATCTGCCGCAGCCGATGAGGGTCGCCCCGGAGCACCTCGGGAACATTGGGATTGATATCGCTGAGCAGTTCTAGACCTTTTTCATCGGCACGAAGCGCCAGGGTCCTGAGAGTATTTTCCATGCATTCGCGAAGATCGAAATCTACCTCCTCCAGTTCCACCTTGCCGGCTTCGATCTTGGAGAAGTCGAGAATGTCATTGATCACACTCAGGAGCGATTCTCCTGAAAGACGGACCGTTTCCAGGTATTCCCTCTGCTCCTGTGTCAGCTGGGTTTCCAGAGCCAGTTCCGTCATGCCAATGATCCCATTGAGGGGGGTACGAATTTCGTGGCTCATGTTCGCCAGGAATTCACCCTTGGCCCGGCTCGCTTCCTCTGCCATCTCCCTCGCTGTTTCCCGTTCCTGCTCTATCTGTTTGCGTTCCGTCACATCGTGAACAAAAGCCGCGAACAGAGTTTTGCGCGCCACCTGAATGGAGGAGATAGCCATCTCTGCCAGGAATTCATGCCCATCCCTGTGGCGGGCTGTCACTTCCAGACGCGCGTGCATGGAAGCCGATTCACCCTTTGATAACTGTTCGCGCAGACTCGTCTGTGTGCTTCCAGCCGGACAGTCGAGAAGGATGAATTCCTCAAGAAGGCGGCCCTTCACCTCATTTTGCGCCCAGCCGAAGACCGCTTCAGCCTGTGCGTTCCAGTGCTCAATTCGCAGCGAAGAATCGAAACTTAAGAATGCGTCGAATGCCGTTTCCACAATTCGCCGGTAGCGCTGCTCGCCGCTTCTGACCTCGAGGGTTTTGAGGGTAAAGCGACGGTCCACGATCGAAGTGACGAACACCAGAAGGAGAAGCACTAATGTCGCTAAGGTAATGGCGGTGATTCCGATATGCGTGATATGCACCGCATGCCGAAGGTCTGTGGCAGCTAAAGGCGCAGGAGTGAAAGTTGCCGCGGCCATTCCCACGTAGTGCAGGGAGGGAATGGCCGCGCCCATGACCAGAGCGCTGAGCCCCTTTCTCCATCCCCAGTCTGTAGTGTTTTCCCTGAGTTTGAATGCAAGGAAGAGCGCCAGTCCTGAAATCGTAATGGCCAGCACAATAGAAAGCGCAACCAGCTCCAACGAGTAATGGCACATTGCCGGCAACCGCATGGCTTCCATGCCGATGTAATGCATCGCGGCTATGCCGCCACCCATCGCAAGGCTGCCGATGACAATAGCCAATACCCCAACGGTTTTACGGCTTACAACGAACAGTGCCACAGCCGAAGCGGCAATCGCGGCAAACAGCGACAGCAGTACAGTTGGCCAATCGTAATATACGGGGACAGGAAGCATCAGGGCCAGCATCCCGATGTAATGCATCGACCAGATACCGGCTCCCATGGCTGCTGCGCCTCCGGTGAGCCAGAACAGCCGTGCCCGGCCGGTGGCGGACGTCACTCGACCTGCAAGATCGAGCGCCGCGTAGGCCGCCAGGATCGATATCAGAATAGATAAGGCAACAAGGCGTAAATCATAGACGCCACTTAGTACGGTACCGGTTTCAGCCATCGAAGCCTCCCAGTAACCTTCCACGAACTTATCTTAAGTGTGTATCCAAAGATGCTTAAAAGAAAAGACACGCCCGCGGAGACACTTATGCTGACAGTTCTCCCGGATTGGCCCGGGATGAAGCCAATCCAAAGAAACTTCAGACCAATGATTCTTGTCTCCACAGGCTGCGGATCGTTTCGGCGATCCGCAGCATTCCTCATCTGCATTTGCGGACTTATGTTGCTTCGCGGCTGACCTCCAGAGCAGCATTCAATATCTGCTCCAGTTCTCCAAACCTTACCTGGTAGTCTTTCAGGCTTCGGCGAATCACTTCGTGTGCTACCTCCCGGCCATAGATGTCCGATATCTCCGTACTGCTGGAGTGCGCGCCCGGAGCTTGTTTGTAGGTCAGGAAGTAGTGTTCTAAACGATTCAGTACCGCTGCCGGCACCTGTTCTATTTCTCTCCAGGTTCCAAATGTCGAATCGTCCTTGAGCACTGCGATGATCTTGTCATCAGCCTCGTTCTGATCGAGCATTCTGAATCCGCCAATGGGAATGCAGTCGACGATAATGCCTCCGTGCGGAATCGGCCGGTCGCTTAAAACACAGATATCCAGCGGATCGCCATCGCCATCCATTTGCCGCCCCACTTTCTCTGATGAGAATTCAGCGACACTTTCTCCGCAGAACGTCTGAGGAATAAATCCATAAAGTGCAGGACAGACGTTTGAATATTTCTGAGGCCGGTCAACCTTAAGATAGCCAGAGACCTTATCAATCTCATACTTGACCGTATCTGAGGGCACGACTTCGATGAAGCACTGAATGGCGTTCGGTACATCTTCTCCCGGCGATACTCCATGCCACGGATGCGGTTTATACAGAGTGCCCAGCAACTTCCACAGTGGTTGCGCTGTTTTCGCCATAGAATCATCCTGCCTTTGGGTAGAATTTGAGCCGCCGAGGAATTGGGTATATCCTCATCCCGCGGCAGTGCAGTGACAACATCTTATTGCCATTTTGCAGCAATGTCGTTCTGCCCTTCGTTTCCTGTGTATTTGCTTTTCAAAAAAGCGCCGTCAGTAAAGGCGGCAAACAGGTTGACCGAACAGCCAAGCCATTCAAGTCCATGAACTTAACTCCAACAGCTGGAGATCGCAGAGTTGAAGATATTACTTGTTGATGATGATCGGCTGACCCGCGCCCTCCATGCCCGGATGCTGCGTACGCAAGGACATGAAGTCATGGAAGCCGGCGACGGGGAACTGGCATGGAAGATGATCGAGCGCGAGCAGATCAATTTCGTTCTCAGCGACTGGGTCATGCCGAATCTGGACGGCGTAGAGCTTTGCCGAAGGATTCGTGCCGGACAGATACCTCACTATGTGTATGTGATTCTCTGCACAGCCAGGGGACAACGTTCTGACTTGATCGAAGGCATGGATGCCGGAGCGGATGACTTCCTGGTCAAACCGATCAGCTCCGAAGAGCTACGGGTGAAAGTCCGGGCCGGGGAACGGATATTGACTCTCGAACATGGCCTGGCGGAGAGAAATCGTCAGCTTGAGGAAGTACACAACCGTCTGAAAACAGCGCACGCCCTTATTGAGGAGGACCTGCATGCAGCCGCCAACCTGCAGCAGGCGATGCTGCCGTCATCAGGATTGGAGACGGACAGAATTCGATGCAGATGGCATTTTCATCCCTCAAGCTATATTGCCGGTGACATATTCAATTTTTTTCAGGTAGGTGAAAAGCAGGTTGGGTTTTACATCCTCGATGTTTCCGGCCACGGTGTGCCCGCAGCCATGCTGGCCGTTACGCTCAACATCGTGTTGACTCCTGATTCCATGGAGGGAAACATCCTGCTGCAACGCGATCCGGCTACAAATAAATTCAAAGCGGCATCGCCTGACGACGTGATTCTGGAAATGAACCGCCGGTTCCATTCGAAGAATGATCGGTATTTCACGATGATCTACGGCGTGATTGACCTGCAAGGATCCATAGCACGGATGGGACAGGCCGGCCATCCAAGTCCAATACTGGCCAGAAAAGACGGGACATGTCAGAAGCTGGGTACTGGCGGAATGCCGGTCGGACTCTGGCCCGACATAGAGTTTGATTCCATCGAGACACCGATTTCCAGCGGCGATCGACTTCTGCTCTACTCAGATGGCGTTACAGAATGTGTCAATACCAAGGGCGAGCAATTCGGCGAACACCGTCTGCTTCAGGCGCTTGAAAACTCTCAGGCAAAGGATCTTGATGGAATGCTCGCTGATTTAATCTCTGGAATCAATGCATGGCAGGCCGGGCGGGAACCCGATGACGATCAATCGCTGCTCATCATGGAAATGCCTTAAAATCGCAGTCCTGAGCTGGAAATAAATTGGAGGACAACATGGAGTTTCGTGAGACGAGAGTTGAGAACGTACTTGTTTTGACTGTAGCGGCGAACCGCATTGCGTCCGATGTCGCCCCGGCGTTCAAACAGCAGCTTGCCGAGTATGCGTCAAAGGGCAATCGAAAGATTGTGCTTGACCTGAGCGAAGTTGCTTTTATTGATTCAAGCGCGCTCGGCTCATTGATCGGAGTTCTGAAGCTCATTGGAAATGACGGTGAGCTTGCAGTCTGCTCTGTCCAGGAAAATGTTAAGACCATGTTCAAACTTACACGGATGAACAAGATATTCCGTATCTTTGATACTCGAGAAGACGCGATTTCTGCTCTCTCGTAGATCGCCGAGTTGCGCATGCGCCAGGTTACCCTTTCGATTGAAAGCGATATCGATAATGTTCCTCTTGTTGCAGTCGCAGTTCACCGCATCTGCGAGCATCTGGGCGCCAACAGCACGGAAGCAGGCGAAATTGAATTATGTATGACTGAAGCCGTAACAAATGCGATTCGGCATGCTTACCGAAACGCCCATGACAAGATTGTTTCGGTCACGGTTATGGCGACTGCGGGCGGCATTCAATGCGATGTCTGCGACCAGGGACAAAGCATGCCTGCAGCTAATGTGAAGACCCTGGCAAAAGGCCCGGAGGACACTGAATTTTTCGACGACGAGAACAGCCGTCTTGCAGAGCATGGAAGAGGCCTGAAGATCATCGCTTCTTTGATGGATGAAGTTTCATATCTTCGCGAAGGCACAGCAAACTGCCTTCGCATGCAAAAAAAGATAGGCAGCAAAACCTGATATCTGCTTGGGCGACGGCCTTCTCTTCAGAATTGCTTATCTAATCCATCAGCGCTCTTTATGCTGGCGTTTCCTTTCCATTCGGGTTATAAGCTTTATTAATAACCTCGTTCCTCCACTACAACTTCATTCACTACGAGGACCATCCACCGAATGGATTTTGAACAGCTCAAAACTTTCCTGGAAGTCAGCCGCTTGAAAAGCTTTTCCCGCGCTGCAGACAAGCTGGGCGTCACCCAGCCGGCAATCTCTGCGCAGATTCGCTCCCTTGAAAATGAAGTAGGAGCGCGCCTCTTTGACCGCGACGGCGGCAAAGTGACCTTTACCGCAGCGGGACGCCTCTTTGAGCCCTTTGCCGAACACTGCCTGCAGGCCGCGAACCACATCATGGTGGGCATCGGCGAGCTGCACCGCTCTCCGCGCGGCGAAATTTCAGTGTGCGCCAACGAGGCCACCAGCCTCTACGTTCTGCCTACGGTCTTTGCCCAGTTCAAGAAACAATACACGCGCGTGAACCTTTCTATTGTGCGCGCCGACCGATCGAAGACTCTCGAAGCGGTTCTGAACCGTGAGGTGGATTTCGGTGTCGTCTCGCTGCCTATCAAAGATGCGCGCCTGCTTGTGGATGTGATCCACAAGGACGAGCTGGCCCTGGTTGTTCCCAAGTCTCATGCGCTGGCCACGCGCGACCAGATCAAGTTTGCCGAGCTGCTGCAGTATCCGTTGCTGCTGCCCAAGCATGGACGGCAGCGCGAACAGATCGACGACATCTTCCGCACGCACGATATGCAGCCGCGTGTTGCCATGGAGGTCGACTCGAGCGAACTGCTCAAGCGCCTTATCAGCGCCGGTCTGGGCATGGGCTTTCTGCCACGCTCGAATGTTCGCGACGAAGAGCGGTCCGGACAACTCAAGACCCTGAAAGTAGAAGGCGTGCGCATCAGCCGCGAGCTGGCTCTTGTCTACCGTAAAGACAAGACGCTGACCCGCGCCGCCCACGCGTTTCTTGAAATTGCGACGGGGCGCGCCCGTCCCATGCCGATTGTCATGAATGCACGGGCGCGCTAAGTCCGCTCACTGTGACGGATGGATCCAGATGGCGTTCCCACCGCCGGGAGCCATGTGAATGTCGAGCACTGAATTGCTATCCACTTCGCGCTTTTCAATCGAGGTGTGCGTTGGCGCTGTTGCTGCGTCCGGTGCATCGGCATAAATCTCAGCAACATATTTGCCTTTGCCCAGGAAGCTCAGCGGCGCCTTCACATCGCGCTGCGACCAGTTCGTCAGCGACCCCAGATACCAGTCGTGTCCGCTTCTGCGCGCCATGGTGATCCACTCCATGGGCTGACCATTCAGAACATGAGTCTCGTCCCAAACGGTCGGGACATTCCTGAGGAATTCGAAGTCTTTCTGTCCCCGGTATTGCTCGGGATAATCGGACACCATCTGGAACGGGCTCTCAAATACCACGTAGAGCGCCAGCTCATGCGCGCGCGTGTTCATGGTCATGGGCTTTTCATCCTGCGGCCTGAAGTTCTCGCGCGTTACGTTACTGAATGCGCCCGGGGTATAGTCCATGGGCCCGGCGAGCATGCGCGTAAAGGGCAACGTGACGTCATGGACGGGTGTGACCCGCGCTGTCACCTTCAGATACTCCTTGCCCATGACGGCTTCGCGTGTCAGCAGGTTCGGATAGGTGCGCCGCACGCCATCGGGCTTGAAGGCTCCATGGAAATCGATCATCAGATGATGCTCGGCAGCTTTCTTGAGAACGCGCCGATAGAAGTCCACCATCCATTGATCGTCGCGGTCCATGAAGTCGATCTTGACTCCGGCAATGCCCCATTTCTCGAAAAGAGGAAACGCCTCATCCATGTACTGATCTACGGAGTTCCAGCTGGACCACAGCCACAAGCGGATGTTCTTCTCCTTTGCGTAGCGGAGAAGCTCGGGCATGTCGACTTCCGGATTCACATGCGTAATGTCTTCCTCACCGCGCGCTTTGCCGCGAGCTGCCCAGCCCGCATCGATCAGCATATATGGGAATCCGGATTCGGCGGCAAAGTCGATATAGTGCTTCATCGTTGCCGTATTCATCCCCGGAGTGAAGCTCACACCCGTAGCGGCATGTCCTGACCACCAGTCCCACGCCGCCTTACCCGGCTTGATCCATGACGTGTCGGCGATCTTCGATGACGGATTCAGATTGAGGACAATATTTGACTCCACCAGCCACCCCGGCTCATCGCCAATCATCACGACGCGCCACGGCGTCTGCATCGGCGCAGACACATCTGCCGCTACGCCGGGCTCATCGATTCGCGGCGAAAGCTCCGCGGTGAGAGCGGCATTGACGCCCCAGCCGCCATGGTGCCGCAGGTACATGCCCGGATAATTCTCGATGTCAGCTTCTGTGATCGCGGCCCAGCCTGTTCCGGGGACCTGCGCCAGCAGAGGCAAAGCGATGAGCCAATCGGAATGCAGCCCGCTTACTGGTCGCATCTGGTAATCATCTTCATAGGAAGTTTGAAATCCATCGAGCACCAATGGATATGTGGTTGCATCATTCACGAAGTGAAAAGCAGTTTCTTCCCGGGTGATGCGGAAGCTCCGGAGCGGATCCTGCTCCGGCAATACGTAGCGAAATGCGATACCGTCATCAAACGCGCGTATCTCAAGGGAAAGCTTTCGTCCCAGTCCTGCTGTTTCTGCAAAGTCCACGCGCGCCGATTTGTAATGGTTGCGCACTTTGCTCGACTTGCCCAGCGGATTTGTCCACGTCTCGTCAGCCTCGCCGGGAGTCACATGGACCACCTGCAATCCTGTTCCGAGCGGTTTCTGATCCTGGATTTCGAGCCCAAGCGACGATTCGGAGATCAGCGGCTTTCCGTGATAGTTCACCGTGTAAGCAAGGCCATTCTGACTGTTGAGCAATGTGAAGTCGATCTGCCCATCTGGAGAAAGCACCTGAGCAACTGTTCCGGGCGGATTTTGCGCATTCATTCCCTGCGCGGCAAACAGGCCTATCAACACAACCAACAGAAAACGCGGATCTTTCATTCCCTCTTTCCTCACGGAGTATCTTACGCCGAATGTATCCGTGTACATTGTTTTCGCATTTCATGAAGACGATATGTCCAGCAGAATTGCCATCTTGTCAGCTGAAAGCGATAAGTAAATGACAAATTTCAGACAACTATGTGACAAGGATGCAATGAACTTTTCCTATCGTCGCTTCGGGCTTGAACGCCGCTGGAACAATGCTGCGGAAATGCCTTTACAGCTTGCCCGGATGGCATTCTCTCGCCCGGAGGGATGAAGAGCTATGCAAATATTCCAGACAAGCAAATCCTGGAGATTCGGGGGAGCGCTCTCGCTTCTTCTCATCTCCTTTGCAGCTAACTCCTACGCGCAAGGCGTTAGTCCATCACAGCATTACAAACAAACCAATCTGGTTTCCGATATCCCTGGGGCCGCAGCCGCCACCGACCCAAACCTGGTGAATCCGTGGGGACTTTCCCGTAGTTCGACAAGCCCGTGGTGGGTTTCCGATAACGGCATGGGCCTTGCCACGCTTTATAGCGGCACAGGCACAATTACTCCGCTTGTGGTGACTATTCCTCCGTCGGACCCAAGCACCCCACCGGGAACGCCGACGGGGACTGTATTCAACGGCGGCACCGGCTTCGAGATCAGTCCAGGGGCGCCGGCAACGTTCCTTTTTGTGACTGAAGATGGCACGATCTCCGGGTGGAACCCCAAAGTCGATGGCACGCATGCCGTTATCAAGATCAATCAAAAAGAGAAATCTGTTTTCAAGGGTGCGACTATGGCCACGCTTGACCTGCCGTTTCTAGGCCCACAGAGTTTTCTCTATGTCGCCGATTTTCGCCAGGGACGAGTACAGATATATGACTCGAAGTTCCACCACGTGCCCAACATGGAGGAGCTCTTCGATGATGACGATCTGCCGCGAGGCTTCGCGCCATTCAACGTGCAGAACATAGGCGGGAATATCTATGTTTCCTTTGCTCAGCAGGACAGCCAGAAGCATGACGAGGTGGACGGCGCCGGGCTCGGGTACGTGGACATCTTTTCACCGGAAGGCCGCCGGTTGCGGCGTCTTGAACATGGTCCGTGGTTCAATGCGCCATGGGGCCTGGTTCAGGCGTCGAGCGACTTCGGCAGCCACAGTCACGACATCCTGGTAGGACAATTCGGCAGCGGAGAAATTCTTGCCTTTAACGCAGTGACCGGACGCTTTAAAGGAAGATTGTTCGATGCCTCTAACTCGCCCATCAAGATTGATGGCTTGTGGGGACTTGGATTTGGAAATGACGCGACCGCAGGCCCGGCTACAACCCTCTTCTTTTCCGCCGGGACAGACCATGAGCAACACGGTCTTTTCGGCACGATTATCGCCGTGGAAAATACACAAGGCAATGATCAGTAGCTCTGTATATGCAGCGCCGCCATCACAGGCGGCGCTGTTGTTTGCTAAGCCTTTAATTCAAATTGAAAAGGGCCGAGATCTACAGAGGCCTCGTCGGATTCCTGAAAATTGCTCAGGCCTACACCGACGAGACGGTAAAGCTGGCCCGCATCGGCGTTCACCCGTTCACGCAGCGCCAGGGCAATGTTCGTCAGCTCTTCACACGACGAAGGCGGCATGCCCGTTGTATGGCTGCGAGTGAGGATACGGAAGTCGCTGGTCTTCAGCTTGAGCACCACGGTGCGCGCGATGCGCGTTTCTTTGCGTGAAGCTGACCAGACTTTCTCCGCCAATCGGCGGATCACAGGCGCTGTGTCTTCGAGCGGGATGTCGCGCTCGAAGGTGTCTTCTGCAGAGATGGATTTGGTCGGCCGGTTGGAGACAACAGGGCTGTGATCAATGCCGCGAGCGAGAGCGTGGAGCCGCATCCCATAACTGCCAAAGCGCTCTTCGAGCAGCGAGAGTTCAATCTCACGCAGATCTCCAACGGTTTTGATCCCGATCTCCTGCATTCGTCTTTCAGTCACTTTTCCTACGCCTGGAAGGCGGCCTACAGGAAGCGGCGTCAGAAAAGCCTCGGCCTCTTCCGGCTGGATGACGAAGAGGCCATCCGGCTTGCGCCAATCCGATGCGATCTTCGCCAGAAACTTGTTCGGAGCAACACCTGCAGAGGCGGTGAGATGCAACTCTTCGCGAATCTGCTGGCGAATGGCCTTGGCTACGCGGGTAGCTGTGGGCAGGCCCGTCTTGTTCCCGGTGACATCGAGGTAGGCTTCATCGAGCGAGAGCGGTTCGATCAGATCCGTGTGGCGTCGAAAGATTTCACGCACGCTTTGCGAGACGGCGCGATAGCGAGTGAAGTCGGGCGGAATAAAGATGGCGCCGGGACATAGCCGTTCAGCGTGAATGGCGGGCATCGCTGAACGCACTCCAAACTTTCTGGCTTCGTAAGAGGCAGCACAAACGACAGATCGGTTTCCTTTCCACGCGACCACCACTGGCTTGCCGCGCAGACCGGGATCGTCTCTTTGCTCGACGGAGGCATAGAAGGCATCCATATCGATGTGAACGATCTTGCGGAGTGCGGTCTTCTCATCCATAAAAGAACGCCCGATTAGCGATCCGGATATTCGCTTCCTCTTCGCCCATTATAGGAATTGTATCTTGCATTGAAGAGCGGCGCATGAAGGATATTGCGCCTGCGGGAACGGGATTTAGATAGATTTCGGCCTGAACTTCAGCCGACAGCAGGGCAAGGTCGTCAGGGCAGTGGCAGGGGACTTACTGAGCAACCAGTTTTGGGGACTTCCGCTTCGATGCCGTCTTGATGGCCGGAGCATATCCCGTCGACTGCCGCACCGTTAATTTCGTCTGGACCGGCCATGCCTTCTTCGCATGGGTATGCGCCGGCTCAACGTGCGAGCAAAGCGCAGAGAATGCGGCGCGGGCGAGGTCCTTGCGCGACATCCGGACGGTCGTCAGCGGCGGATAGACGAACTCGGCGAGATGAATGTCGTCGAATCCGATGACAGAAATATCTTCAGGAACGCGGATGCCGGCTTTGGCGAGGACGCGCAATGCTCCGATGGCAGTCATGTCATTCGAGCACATCACGGCTGTCGGCAGATCTTTCTGATGCAGAAGATGGCGCATCGCCTTCATGCCGCCTTCAAGGGTATGGTCACCTTCGATCATCCATTCGGCAGGCGGATGGACGCCAATCTCTTCCGCTGAACCCAGGAACGCAGCGCGCCGCAGCTGGCACGAGCGTTGCTGCATGGGCCCGCTGATGAAGCTCAGCTTGCGGTGCCCCAGCGCAGCCAGGTGCTGCACGCCTTCGCGAATGCCGTGGTGATAATCGACCAGCAACGCGCTCACGTTCTCGTTTGCTGGAGCGACATCGACAAACACCATCGGGATGTTGCGCGAGACGAGCTCATCGAGCAGCGGCTCCTCGATGCCGAAGGTCATGACGGCCACGCCTTCCACATTGCGCTCGAGCATGCGCCGGACGCAGATTTCCATACGCTGCGGGTCGTAGTTCGTCGAGCCGATCAGAATTTCGTAGCCGCCCTCGATGGCGACATCTTCAAAGCCCTGGATCAGCTCGGGGAAGAACGGGTTCGTGATCTCAGATACGAGCAGTCCGAAGAGCCGGCTGCGTCCGGAGACCAGCGCGCGCGCCTGCGTGTTGGGGAAGTAATTCAGCTCCTCGATTGCCTTCCACACGCGCTTGGCGAGGTCCTTATCGACCGTTGGCACTTTGTTAATGGTGCGCGACACGGTCGCAATCGAAACCCGTGCATGCTTCGCCACATCGCGGATATCGAGACGTTTCTTTTGAGAGCTTTTCTTGCGCGATTTCTTCTTCATGTCCGAAGTGAGCGATCCACTTGACTTGCCAAGTGTAAATTGCATAAGGTCAAAACGCCAGTAAACGTTTGCTGGAAAATCCCTTTACCTGGAAAAAAGCAATATGGCGATACGATTCATAAATCGCTTTAGTAAGATGGCAATGACTGTTTATCCTGAGGTCACCCGTTATGCTTGATGGCCTTCGCGCCCAGGTCCTTGAGGCCAATCTCGAACTTGTCCGCCGCGGGCTGGTGCTTTACACCTTCGGCAACGTCAGCGGCATGGACCGCGAAAGCGGCCTGGTTGCCATTAAGCCCAGCGGTGTGTCTTATGAATCGATGAAGCCGGAAGACATGGTCATTACCGATCTTGACGGAAAGATTGTCGAAGGCAGCCTGCGGCCCTCTTCCGATCTCGCGACACACCTGCTGCTCTACCGTGAATTCCCTACCATCGGCGCAGTCGTCCACACGCATTCTGAATACGCCACGGCGTGGGCGCAGGCCGGACGCAGCATTCCAGCGTACGGCACCACGCATGCCGACTATTTTTATGGACCCGTGCCTGTCACCGAGGAACTGACTGCGGACGATATCAACGGCGACTACGTCCACAATACGGGACTCGCAATTGTCCGCCGCTTCCGCGATCTTGATCCTGATGCCGTTCCCGCAGTGCTCGTCGCCGGACACGCGCCATTCTGCTGGGGCAAGACCCCTGCTGATGCCGCGCACAATGCTGTTGTTCTCGAAGCCGTGGCGCGCATGGCTTTCTATACCGCGACCCTCAACCCGGAATCCAAGGGCGTTTCGCAGGCGCTGCTCGACCGCCACTACTTCCGCAAACACGGCCCCGCCGCTACCTACGGACAAAAGACTTAACGAAACAGCCGAGGCACCAAACAGAACATGCCCCTTCCACTCGCCAGTAAATTTTTCCTGCCCAGCGCGCTTGCTTTCTTTCAAGCTCCGGGCAAATCGCTCGCTCATCTGAACGGCATCGACATTCTCGTGATCGCCGTTTACTTTGCCATTGTCATCTTCATCGGCTTTTATCTGAAGGGCTCGACCAACACCAGCGAAGAGTTCTTCATGGCCGGGCGCGAGATGACGGCATGGATTGCCGGCCTCAGCTTTGTCTCGGCAAACCTCGGCTCGCTCGAACTGATGGGATGGGCAGGATCCGCCTACCAGTACGGAATCCTGGCGACGCACTGGTACTGGATTGGCGCTATTCCTGCAATGCTCTTCCTCGGCATCGTGATGATGCCCTTCTACTACATCTCGAAGGTGAACTCAGTTCCGGGATATCTCTACCTGCGCTACGGCGACGGAGCCCGCGCGCTTTCGGCGGTCAGCTTTGCATTGATGACCGTGCTGATGAGCGGCATCAATATGTATTCGATGGCGATTGTGATGAAGGTCGTCCTGGGCTGGAACCTGAACTTCAGCATCTGGGTCTCGTCGATCACAGTGGCCCTCTACGTCGGACTGGGCGGACTGCGGTCGGCGATTTATAACGAGGTCCTGCAGTTCCTGCTGATCTGGCTGGGCGCGCTGCTTGTGCCCATTCTCGGGATAGTCGAAGCAGGCGGATGGAGCAACCTGAAAGACCAGATCAGCGGGCGGCTCGGCTCGCAATATGTGCACTTGTGGAGCACGACCGGGCAATTCAGCGGCAATCCCATGGGCATCCACTGGACGGGACTCGTCTTCGGCCTGGCGCTGGTCATCAGCTGCGGATACTGGACGACCGATTTCCTTGTTGTCCAGCGCGTGCTCTCGGCACACAACCTGCGGTCAGCCAGGATGGCTCCGATCATCGGTGCTGCCTTCAAGATGGCAGTACCGTTCATCGTGATCCTGCCCGGGCTGCTGGCGCTGGCCGTGCTCCCTTATCATCTTGTCGGTGAAACGCAGGCCGTCGCCACAGGACAACACAGCTATAACGAGGTGCTGCCGCTGATGCTGGTGCGTTACTGCGGGCCGGGGCTGCTGGGGCTGGGCGTGACGGCGCTGATTGCCGGCTTCATGTCGGGCATGGCGGGCAACGTGAGCGCGTTCTCCACCGTGTGGACCTATGACATTTACGGAGCATTCCTGCACAAGAACGCAACCGACAAGCACTACGTCGCCATGGGACGCTGGTGCACCTTTATCGGAGTGTTGATTTCCGTCGGCACTGCATACCTGGTGCAGCATGCGGCCAGCATCATGGACTACGTGCAGGCGCTCTTCAGCTTCTTTATCGCGCCGCTCTTCGGCACGGTGATCCTGGGCATGATGTGGAAGCGGACCACGAAAGCCGGCGGTTTCTGGGGACTGCTGGCGGGCACGCTCACGGCGGTGGGGCTGTTTCTGTGGGTGCACTTCGATCACTCAGCACTGCGCTATGTCGCGCTCTCGCCTGATGCCAAGGCGCTAGCGGAAGACATGTACCGCGCGCTCTGGTCGTGGCTGGCATGCGTGATCGTGACGGTTGTTGTCAGCCTGATGACGAAGCCTAAACCCGAAGCGGAACTCGAAGGGCTGGTTTACGGCGCTTCGCGCATTCCTGAAGAGCATGACGACCACTGGTACCAGAAGCCGATCGTCTGGGCCGGAGTCATCGCCGTGCTCTTCATCATCCTGAACATCATTTTCTGGTAAAGGAAAGAATAGACATGCGCGAATCGATATCGATCTGGTTCTTCGCCGGCGTCCTCTTCCTCATCTACGGCGTCATCATTACAGCGCAGGGGCTCTGGGAGCTTGGGCATCCTCCGCTGAATCCGCCGACGCTCTTCAATCTTCACGCCGCCATCTGGTGGGGAGGCATGATGACGGTTGCCGGTCTTGTGTACACCATTCGCTTCTGGCCGCGCGTCAGAAGATAACCATTCAGCCTGGAGCCCCAAAGGAAACCACGAAATGAAAAAGCAGCTTACATTCGGAGTCATCGTCGGCAGCCGCGGATTCTTTCCGCATCACCTCGCCAAAGAAGGCCGCGAAGAGATGATCAAGGTGCTCGACGCAGCCGGCTACAAGAGCATCGTGCTCTCGCCGGAGCAGACGCAGCACGGGGCCGTGCAGACGCCGGATGACGCGCGCCACTGCGCCGAACTCTTCAAGCAGCACCGCGAAGAGATTGACGGCATCATCATCACGCTGCCCAATTTCGGCGAAGAGCGCGCCATTGTCGACGCCATCCGGTTGTCTACGCTCAAGGTTCCTGTGCTGGTGCAGGCCACGCCTGACCGTCCGGACATCATGAAGATTGCCAATCGCCGCGACAGCTTCTGCGGAAAAATGTCGGCCTGCAACAATCTCATGCAGTACGGCATTCCCTACTCGCTGACGGCACTGCACACGGTTTCGCCCAGCTCCGATGCCTTCAAGAAGGACCTTGCCTGGTTCGCCGCTGTCTGCCGGGTCGTCAACGGATTCCGCAATCTTCGCATCGGCGCTCTCGGCGCACGTCCGGCGGCCTTTAATACTGTCCGCTACAGCGAAAAGCTGCTTGAGCTGAGCGGCATTTCGGTGGAAACGTTTGATCTCTCCGAAGTCCTGGGCCGCATCCAGAAAATGAAGGACACCGACGACGCAGCGCAGGCCAAGCTTGCGGCCATCAAGGCTTATGTGCCGACCGGCGGCATTCCTGACGCGGCGCTGCTCAAGATGGCCAAGCTCGGCGCGGTAATCGACGGCTGGATGAAGGAAACTTACTGCACCATCAGCGCCATCCAGTGCTGGACTTCGCTTGAAGAATACTTCGGCGTGGTTCCCTGCACGGTGATGAGCATGATGAGCGACAACCTCTTCTCGAGCGCCTGCGAAGTGGACGTGGTCGGCGTGCTCAGCATGTATGGACTGGCGCTGGCATCTGAAACGCCAAGCGCGCTGCTTGATTGGAATAACAACTACGGCGACGACCCGGACAAGGCAGTCTGTTTCCACTGCTCGAACCTGCCGAAGCACTTCTTTGCCGATGTGAAGATGGACTTCCAGGAGATTATTGCCGGAACCGTCGGCAAGGAGAATACTTTCGGGACGTGCGTTGGACGAGTGAAATCCGGTGCGATGACCTATCTGCGCTTCTCGACTGACGATTTCAACGGCAAGATCCGCGGCTACGTCGGCGAAGGCGAATTCACCAACGATCCGCTTGAGACTTTTGGCGGCGCCGGCGTGGTGCGCATTCCGAAGATGCAGAAGCTCCTGCACTTCATCTGCGAGAAGGGCTTCGAGCACCATGTCGCTGCTAACTTCTCGACGGTAGCCAGCCCGGTCTACGAAGCAGCTACACGCTACTTAGGCTGGGATATGCACCTCCATGAATAGTTATCAGTAGCTAGTTATGAGTCCTCAGTGCTGCTGCCGGGGACTCACAACTAATAACTAACCACCAACAACTAACGGAGCAACATGTCCATCGTCGCAGGCGTAGATTTCGGAACACTCAGCGTTCGCGTCACCTTGCTTAACAGCGAAAAAGGCCGACTCTCCACTGCATCGGCGGAATATCCTCTTCACCGCAAGCGCGACGATCCGGACTACGCCACGCAGTCTCATCAGGACCAGATGGACGCGCTGGTGAAAGCAACACATAAGGCCATCGCCGAAGCTGGAATCGACGGCAAGAAGGTCGAAGCCATGGCGCTCGATACTACCGGATCAAGTGTGATTCCGGTGGGCGAAAATCTTGAGCCGCTCGACGATTACTACCTCTGGTGCGACCATCGCGCTAAGGAAGAGGCACAGCAGATCACCGAGCTTGCTCACAAGGAAAAACTCGAAGCTATCGAATGGTGCGGCGGCGTCTATTCCCATGAGTGGGGATTCGCCAAGCTGCTTCACTGGCTGCGTCACAATCCGGAAAAGCGCAGCCGCTTCGTCACTGCCTTCGAGCACTGCGACATGGTTGCGGGAACGCTTTGCGGCATCACCGAGGCAAAGCAGGTCAAGCGCAGCGTCTGCGCCATGGGCCACAAATGGATGTGGAACCCGAAGTGGGGTCTGCCCGCGCAGGAGTTTTTATCTAAGTTAGACCCGCTCTTCGACGGCATCCGCGAAAAACTTTCCGGCGACTACGAAACTTCCGACAAGCTTGCCGGAGGACTCTCACAGAAATGGGCAGAAGCCATGGGCCTGCGCGCCGGCATTCCCATCCCGGTCGGCGCTTTCGATGCGCACTGGGACGCCATAGGCGCGGGCTGCCGCGAGGGCGATGTGGTCAACGTCGTTGGAACCTCCACCTGCATCATCGCCATGCAGAAAAAGGCGAACCTCGTCCCCGGCGTCTGCGGAGTCGTTCCCGGCAGCGTGCATCCCGCTTATACCGGTGTCGAAGCCGGCCTCTCGGCTACCGGCGACATCTTCGAAGCCATTGCCCGTCGCGCGGGACACAAAGTTTCCGAGCTTTCCAAAGGGCTAGAAAACTATCGCGCGGGACAGACCGGTCTGCTGCGCCTGAGCTGGGATAATGGCGACCGCACTGTGCTGGTCAACTCGGAGTTGGGCGGAGTCACGCTCGGCTGGAACCTCATTCACACCGCGCAGGACGAGCTTTACGCCGCTATTGAAGGCACGGCATTCCATACGCGCATCATTCTTGAACGCATGGCCGAATACGGAGTGCCCGTCGACCGCGTCATCAACGCCGGCGGTATTCCGCAGAACAACCAGGTGCTGAACCAGATTTACGCTGACGTGCTGGGCAAGCCTGTGCTGGTTCCAGCCGGAATCCCGACGAGCCTCGGCTCAGGCATCTTCGCGCTGCTTGCAGCAAAGGCTTTCCCGGCTATCGAAGACGCGCAGAACAGCATGTGCCTCAGCTACAACACATTCACACCTGATCCAAAGGCGCACGAAGTTTACAATTGCCTCTTCGCGCTTTATCGCAAGCTGTATTTCGGCCTGGGAACCCGCAGCGCAGATGTCGTGGGTATCGGCGACGTTCTGCCCGAACTAAGAAAAATTGCCGCAGAGGTCAGGTCAGAGGCCTGAGCAATCAATTCGTCGTTGTCCCACTGAGCAGCGACGCACATTTTTCCACGCGTTTTTCGCCATCATGCACAACAAAGACCTTGGGGCCACCGCTGGCAGTCGTGCTCCAGAGTGAACAGCCTGCATAGGCACCGTCTTTGCGGACAATGTAATAGATCATGTCGAGATAGCGGATCTTGTTCATGTCGCCGTTGTAGTTGCGAACGATGCGGCGCAGCGCTTCGAGTCCTGCATCTTTGGGACTCATGCCCTGCCGCATCATTTCAACGATGGTGTGCGCGCCCGCGACTTTGATGTTCTCTTCTCCCGACCCTGTGGCGCCTGCCGAGCCCACATCCTGATCGGTATAACAGCCAGCGCCGATGATCGGCGAGTCTCCCAGTCTGCCGGCAATCTTGAATGCCTGTCCTGAAGTAGAAGTGGCTCCGGAGATTTCACCTTTCGTGTTCACCACAGAAACATGAACGGTTCCGGTCGTGGGCCATAGCATCTGCTGGACAGCCAATGCACGTTTTTCCGGCGGTATACCGAGATCGATGGCCATACCCATCAATTGTTGTGAGCGGGTGCGGATCACGTCGGCCCATTCCGGCCCGGGGTGGCGGGGAATGGCGCTGTGGTTCAGGCTGGGGGCAGGGTTTGCATCCTTTCCTCCCGGACTGGACATGGGAGGTCCCCAGAAACTGTGGCTGGAGCGGCTTTCCTTCCAGAGAAGCCACATCTTGCGCGCGTCATCTGAGAGCATGTCTTCACGCTTCATGCCATGCATCACGGCAAAATGCTCCGCGCCCTGGCCTGTGAGCATGACGTGCCCCGAGCGCTCCATTACCAGGCGCGAAACCAGGCAGGCATGCCGGATGTTCTGAATCGCGCCCACCGAGCCTGCTCC
The DNA here is from genome assembly GCF_059115305.1 of Acidobacterium sp. FHG110202_01. Lineage (NCBI taxonomy): Bacteria > Pseudomonadati > Acidobacteriota > Terriglobia > Terriglobales > Acidobacteriaceae > Acidobacterium > Acidobacterium sp. FHG110202_01. The sequence goes on along the minus strand of NZ_JBZYWJ010000007.1, from coordinate 195,570 downwards.
CCGTGTCGGCCCATGCATGCAGCAGGCGTCGAGCTCGACCACGCCATCTTCATTGGGCAGGCCGCCGTAACCCACGCTGTGATCGTTGGGATCATTCTCGCGGCCCATGCAGATGTGATTGCAGGCGTCGAGCGTGTCGGTTCCATCGAGCAGCATCTGGTATGCCTCATCGATGGTCTTGTCGCCGGTTTCGCGGGTAACGATGACGGGCTTCTTTGGCGGCGCGAGGCGCTTCAAGCTCTCGGCAGTCTGCGCATCTGTAGGGTTGGAAATGCCTGCTGCTCCCAGCCCGGCTGCGGTCATGGCAGTGCGGGAGAGAAAGTCGCGCCTTGTGGTCATCCTTGCTCCACGGAATGAAAAGGGTTGAGGGCAGCATATCATCTGCTCGTGCTACGCTTTGAAGCACATGCGGCGCTACATCTCTGCTTTCCTGCTCTCCCTGGTTCTGTGTGGAACCGGCTATGCGCAGTCTATTGACAAGCTGCCCGCCGACCTGCGCAACAAGATCGACGAGGCGGCCACGAAGGTCCTTGACCAGACAGGCGTGCCTTCGGCTTCGATCGCCGTAGTCGAGAAGGGCGAGATTGTCTATACGCATGCTTATGGGAAAGCGCATCTCGAACCGTCTGTTGCAGCAACTGCCGGGATGCGGTATTCCATCGGGTCGATCTCGAAACAGTTCACCTCGGCCGCGATTCTGCTGCTCCAGCAGCAGGGCAAGCTTTCGATCGACGATCCGGTATCGAAGTACATTCCCGGCCTCACGCGCGGCGATGAGGTCACGATCCGGATGCTGCTGTCGCATACCTCGGGTTATCAGGACTACTGGCCTGAGGACTATCTGATGCCGCCGATGAGCAAGCCAACGACGGCGCAGTACATTCTCGACACCTGGGCGAAGAAGCCGCTCGATTTCGATCCAGGCACGAAGTGGCAGTATTCAAACACGAACTTTGTGATTGCCGGAATGATCGTCGAAAAGCTGAGCGGCGAACAGCTGATGCCCTTCCTGCAGAAAAACATCTTCAAGCCGCTGGATATGAAATCGGTCTACGATACGGACGCGGCAAAGCTGGGCGACACCGATGCTCGAGGTTATATTCGCTATGCGCTCGGGCCGCTGCGGCCTGCGCCCAAGGAAGGCCCGGGCTGGATGTTTGCCGCTGGCGAGCTGGCCATGCCGGCAAATGATCTCGCGCTGTGGGATATCAGCGTGATGAACCGGTCATTGCTCAAGCCCGAGTCGTATCAGCAGATGTTTGCTCCGGTAAAGCTGAAGGACGGCTCGGATTCGGGTTATGGGCTGGGCGTCTTTACCAGACCGATTTCCGGCCATCCGGCACTTGAGCACTCCGGCGAGGTCTCAGGCTTTGTCTCGGAAAATATCGTCTTCCCGGACGATAAGGCCGCCATCGCCGTCCTGACGAACCAGGACGCCTCCCCTGCCGCATCGGCCATCGCACGGCAGGTGGCACCGATGATCCTGGGCATCGAAACCAGCCATGCCGGAGCAGCGGAAACTCAGGCGCTCAATATTTTCAAAGATTTACAGCAGGGTAAGATCGACCGGTCGCTCTTTACCGAGAACTGCAATGCCTATTTCAGCCAGCAGGCGCTGGACGATTTCTCCTCCAGCCTGAAGCCGATGGGCGAGCCAACAAGCTTCCACCAGACCGGCGAATCGCTGCGCGGCGGCATGACCTACCGGGCTTTTTCGGTCGAGTTTGCGCATACTCCCCAGCGAGTGCGCATCACTACTTACACCATGCCGGACGGCAAGCTGGAGCAGTACCTGGTGATTCCTGCGCAGTAGATTGTGCATCTATAGAATTGACGAAACTTGAGTGTAATTGGCTTGAGTTTCTTCAGTCTTATATTATAAAGATCAGAAAATAGAATGCCTTCCACACAAAGCAAAGATTACTACGCCATCCTGGGCGTAAAGAAAACGGCCTCGGCAGATGACATCCGCAAGGCCTTCCGCAAACTTGCGCGGAAATACCATCCGGACGTAAATCCGGGCGACAAAAAGGCCGAGGAGAAGTTCAAGGAAATCTCGGAAGCCAACGACATCCTGAGCGATGAGAAGAAGCGCAAGGTTTACGACCAGTTCGGCTTCTATTCCGACCAGATTGACCCGGCGGCAGCCGAAGCCGCAGCCCGCGCCGGGCAAGGCGGCGGAGCACGCGGACAGGAAGTTCCGTTTGATTTCGGCGGATTCGACTTCTCCGATTTCAATACCAGCGGAGCACAGCAGCAGCCGAGCGGTGGATGGGGCGGCTTCCGTGATATCTTCTCCGGCATTTTCAACCAGGGCGAACGGCAGCAGCGCGGCCCTGTCGCCGGAACCGATCTTGAATACCAGGTCACGGTGGATTTCTGGACGGCGATCCGCGGCGGCTCGGCACGCGTGCAGATTCAGCGCCAGGAAATCTGCCCCACATGCAAGGGCAAGGCCACCTCGGGCGGTTTACATACCTGTCCGGAGTGCCACGGCACCGGCCAGGTCACGCAGATGGGCGGACGGATGAAGTTCAATATTCAGTGCCCGCTCTGCGGAGGAACAGGCAAGGTGCAGAACACCTGCCCGACCTGCCACGGTGAAGGCACGGTTACACGCTCTGAACCGCTGGAGTTCCGCATCAAGGCAGGAACGCGCGACGGTCAGCGCATCCGGCTCGCCGGGAAAGGCAATGCCGGACGCAATGGCGGCGCGGCAGGAGACCTCTACCTCATCATCCGGACGAGTTCGCACCCGGTCTTTTTACGGCAGGGCGACGATATTCATATCACCGTGCCGGTGACGGTTGCCGAGGCGGCTCTGGGCGCGAAGATCGAAGTGCCGACCATCGACGGCAGGGCGCAGCTCAAGATTCCGCCAGCAACGCAGTCCGGGCAGAAGCTGCGCATGCGCGAACGCGGAGTTGCCTCGGCCACGCGCGAAGGACAGCGCGGCGACCAGATCGTCACCATCGAGATTCAGGTCCCTCATGTGCAGGACGAGCGCTCGAAAGAGATTCTGCGGGAGTTTGCCAAGCTCAATCCGGGCGATCCGCGCGAGGCGATGTGGGCGAAGGTATAAAAATCTACCGCCAAGGCACCGCAAAGAAGAACTTCTTTCAGCACAGAGAACTGAATGGGCGTTGATTCAGGTGTTTTAGTGGAGAACGAGAAGCAGAGCCGCAACGATGCCAACGATCTTGTGAATGCGGTGGTGAACTATGCGCGCCGCATGCTGGTGAAATATGGCGAGTTCGGACCGATCGGGTTTTCGCTTGCGCCTGACCGTAAGGTGAATAACGAGACGGTCGCACATCAGGACATGCCGGCCGATCCGGCGCTGCTTCTCGATCTACTGGAACAGCAATTGGGCGAGAGAGCCGCCAGGCAGGAGATCATCGCCGCGGCTGCGGGAGCCAACGTGACTCTCGACAAGCCTTCGAAGGAAGGCTTTACCGATGCGGTGCTGATTGAGGTCGAGCACCAGAGTGGTTACTGCATCAAAGCCTTCGTTCCGTACAGAATGAGTGGAGGACAGCTGCGCAACCTTCTGCCAAGGATCGTCCGTTTCGGCGGCATCAAAGTACAGGACGGGGCAGCGCGGTGGTTTGCGCAGAGATAAAGAACCACTGGATAGGGACCGCTTGACGGGTGAAATTTTTGAGTGGGACGACAACAAGGCGAGGCATAATCTCAGGAAACACGGCATTTCGTTTGAAGAAGCATGCACCGTGTTTGAAGACCCTTATGCCATCACAGTAGAGGATGCCGCCCATTCTGAATTTGAGCCTCGTTTTGTGACTATTGGCCTATCATTAATCAGCAGAGTTTTGATTGTGGTGCATACAGACCGCGAGCGGGCAATCCGTATTATCAGCGCCAGAAGAGCAACCCTTTCTGAAAGGGCACAATATGAATCGCAACGTTAAAAAGATCGCCCCTCAGGAAGAACCGGATGAGATGAGGTCTGAGTACGACTTCAGCTCTGGACAAAGAGGGAAATATGCTCACCTCTTTGGCGAAGTTTCTGGGGATGAAGCTCTGGTCGCGTCCTTCTGGGGAGAAAAGGGACTGACCACACAGCGTTTTGATAAAGGGCATACACGTTTCTCTAAATCACCGGATTTCAAGCTATATAAAGATGATCGTCTGGTTGCCTACTGCGAGGTCAAAACATTTCAGCATGATGACTGGCTTGACAAGAAATTGGAAATAACAAGGCCAGGAGAATTGGCAGGCGGCCTCCGCCCGGATCCGATTTACAACCGGATATCGAATGCAGTGCATACCGCCGCAAAACAGTTTGAGGCAGTGAATCCAAGCCATAGCGTGTTCAATTTCCTGGTGGCAGTGAATCGTGACAAGGCCGCCAAACATGAAGACTTAGTCAGTGTGTTGACCGGTTATTGGGACCCGCTTCACGGAGTTCTTGAAAAAACTCATGAGCAGTTTTCTGAGGGTAGAATTCGGAATGAAAAAGGAAAAATTGATCTCTATTTGTGGATGAAACCAGTGTCAGATGGCCGTCTGCAACTGAAGGACTGCTTCTTCGGAAACAATCAGACTATCGACCCCGTGTGCCGCTTGCTCGACATCGATAAAAGCAAAGTAAAAATTATCCCTTAACCCCCTTTCACCTCATGCCAACGAAACGCAAATCCAAAGGCGCTTACATGATCTCGGCTGTGGCCGAGATGTATGGCATTCATCCCCAGACATTGCGCCTCTATGAGCGCGAAGGGCTGCTGAAGCCATCACGCACGGAGGGCAACACCCGCCTCTATACCGACGAAGACCTGGAGCGGCTGGAGTTCATCCTGAATCTGGCGCGCGACCTCGGAGTGAATATCGCCGGCATCGCCATCATCCTGCAGATGCGCGAGCGCATGGAAGAGATGAACCGCCAAATGACGAGCTTCGTGGACTACGTCCGCAGCGAGATGCTGCACCACATGCAGCACGGCGTTCATCAGCAGGGATCGGCGATGGTGCCGCTGCGCCGGCCTGTAGTGGTCGTCCAGCAGGGGAAAACCAAGCGGCAGTAAGAACTCCGCAACACTTCAAGAGAACCGCAGCATCCAGGAAACAAAAACAGGCATGGCCTCGGTCAGCCGTGCATAAATCAAATGGAACAAACTTTGCACAAATATCTTTCTCCATCTATTAGTGCGATAGAGAAAGCTTTCGTTTCATGAACCGTAATTAGCAGATTTCGCATCTCACCGGGTAGAAACATCGTTCCATTCGCGGTATTTTCATCTTTCAGTCGTATTGTTGTTTCTCGATCACGTCAGTCTTCATGATTGGCCTCGGGAGGGCCTTCCACCATGAGCGAGCCGCTTTCGCCGGAATTGCTGAACAAGATGAACGCCTATTGGCGCGCAGCCAACTATCTTTCAGTCGGCCAGATTTATCTCAAGGACAATCCTCTGCTCGAACGCCCGCTTGCCATGGAAGATGTCAAGCCGCGCCTGCTTGGGCATTGGGGAACGACGCCGGGGCTTAACTTCCTCTATGTCCACCTGAACCGCATCATCAACGAGCACAACGCCAACATCATGTACATTATCGGTCCTGGGCACGGCGGCCCTGGCCTGGTGGCGAATACGTATCTCGAAGGCTCGTACACGGAAATCTACCCGCACATTGAGCGCAACAAGGATGGCGTGAAGCGCCTCTTCCGTCAGTTCTCATGGCCCTATGGAGTGCCGAGCCACGTCGCTCCGGAAACTCCGGGCTCCATTCACGAAGGCGGCGAGCTGGGCTATTCGCTGCTGCATGCCTATGGAGCAGCGCTCGACAACCCTGATCTCCTGGTGGCCTGCATCGTCGGCGATGGCGAAGCGGAGACTGGTCCGTGCGCGACCAGCTGGCACTCGAACAAGTTCCTGAATCCGATTGTCGATGGCGCGGTGCTGCCGATTCTGCACCTGAACGGTTACAAAATTGCCAATCCGACGGTGCTGGCGCGCATTCCGCAGAGCGAGCTTGAATCGCTGATGCGCGGCTACGGATACAATCCCTACTTCATCGAAGGCAGCGACCCCACGACCATGCACCAGGAGATGGCTGCGCTGCTCGACAAGGTCTATGCCGAGATTCGGGACATCCAGAAAAAGGCGCGCGACAATAACGACGCAACGCGCCCCACGTGGCCGATGATCGTGATGCGCACCCCGAAGGGCTGGACCGGCCCCAAGGAAGTAGACGGCAAGCCTGTAGAGGGCACATGGCGCGCACACCAGGTTCCCTTTGCCACCGTGCACGGCAATCCTGAGCACCTGAAGCTGCTCGAAGAGTGGCTGCGCAGCTACAAGCCGCAGGAACTGTTCGACGAGCACGGCATGTTCCGTGACGAGCTGGCTGATATCGCACCCAAGGGCCTGCTGAGGATGGGCATGAATCCGCATTCCAATGGCGGCGGACTGCTTCAGCCCCTGGAACTGCCAGACTTCAGGCAGTATGAGGTGAAAACCTCCAAACCTGGCGAGGCGTCAGCAGAAGCGACACGCGTGCTCGGCTTTTTCCTGCGCGATGTGATGAAGGCAAACCTGAAGTACAAAAACTTCCGCATCTTCGGTCCCGACGAAACGGCCTCGAACCGCCTGGATGCGGTCTATGCAGCCGCGGAGAAGCGCTGGGTTGCCGAGACGCTTCCCGTCGATGAGAATCTTGAGCCCGATGGACGTGTGATGGAAATCCTGAGCGAGCACACCTGTCAGGGATGGCTCGAAGGCTACCTGCTCACCGGACGCCATGGCTTCTTCTCTTCCTACGAGGCGTTCATCCACATCGTCGATTCCATGTTCAACCAGCATGCGAAGTGGCTGAAAGTGACGCGGTGCCTGTCATGGCGCAAGCCCATCGCATCGCTCAACTACCTGCTTTCCTCGCACGTATGGCGCCAGGACCACAATGGCTTCACTCACCAGGATCCCGGCTTCATCGATCACGTTGCCAACAAGAAGGCGGATGTTGTCCGCATTTATCTTCCACCCGACGCAAATACCCTGCTCTCAGTTGCCGATCACTGCCTGCGCAGCCGGCATTATGTGAATCTCATCATCGCAGGCAAACAACCCGCCCCCATCTGGCTCACGATGGATGAGGCCATTCGTCATTGCACGACGGGCCTTGGCATATGGGACTGGGCGAGCAACGACGATGGCGATCCCGATGTAGTGATGGCCTGCGCAGGCGATGTTCCCACGCTCGAAACCCTGGCTGCGGTCTCGCTGCTGCGCGAACATATTCCTGATTTGAAGATTCGCGTCGTCAACGTTGTCGACCTGATGGCTCTGCAGCCGGTTATCGAACACCCACACGGGCTTCCTGACGAAGACTTCGACCGCCTGTTCACCAAGGATAAGCCGGTCATCTTCGCCTTCCACGGATACCCGACGTTGATTCACCGCCTGACCTACCGGCGAGTCAACCATTCGAACATCCATGTTCGCGGCTACAAAGAAGAAGGCACCACAACCACGCCGTTCGACATGTGCGTGCTTAACGACATGGACCGCTTCACCCTCGCGCTCGATGTGATACGCCGTGTGCCCCGCTTGCGCCAGATGACGGACGAAGCGCAGCAGAAGTTCAGCGAAATAAGGCAGCGTCACAAGCTCTATGTCTCTGAGTACGGCGAAGACTTGCCCGAAATCCGCGATTGGACATGGACGGGAGGCGGGAGGGGAGCAACCAGCCAGGACACCGGCGGCGACAACGCCTAGGGACTGGCCGTCCAGGCGGACGCGCGCTTCGCGCGCCGTTCGTGCTGGTGTCTGGTGGCTTTGGCTTTCTTCTCGCTTCCTTTGGTCGCTCTGTTTTGTGACCGATTGAAGATCATGAACGGACTGCTTATGAAACCGATTCTTGCCATCAACAGCGGCTCGTCTTCACTCAAGTTCGGGCTCTTCGTCGATCGAAGCGGAGACGAGCAGATGCTGGCGATTGGCAATGCGGATGCAATCGGCAGCGACCTTGGCAAGCTCGATATCAAGGATAAACACGGAAAGACAGTCTACAGCGATCAGCATCGCTTTCCTTCGCAGAAGGAGGCGCTGGCCCACATTGCAAAAACATTGGAGTCGCTTGCGCTTCCTGCGCCGGCAGCCATCGGCCATCGTTTTGTGCATGGCGGTCCCAAGCTGGTCTCACACATAAAGATCGATGATCATGTTCTAGCTTCCCTCGAAGCAGCAGTGCATTTCGCGCCGCTGCACATTCCGCCCGCTGTTGCTCTGATTCGCTACACAGATACGCTTTATTCCGGGTTGCCGCAGTTTGCCTGCTTCGACACTGCATTTCATCAGACCATGCCCGAGGCTGCGTATCGCTTTGCGATTGCCGAAAGATATTTCCACCAGGGCGTAAGGCGCTACGGCTTTCATGGATTGTCGTATGCGTCGATCGTTCATGCTTTGGGAAAAGACCTCCCGCAGCGCACTGTGCTGGCCCATCTCGGCAGCGGAGCCAGCCTCGCTGCTGTTTATGAGGGCCGCTCGGTCGATACCAGCATGGGGCTTACGCCCACTGGAGGTATCCCCATGGGCACGCGCACCGGCGACCTCGACCCTGGCGTGCCGCTCTTTATTCTGCGCAGTGAAAAGCTCAGCACCGACGCGTTAGAGTCCCTGCTCAACCATGATGCGGGATTGACAGCCCTCGGCGGCACGAATGATATGCGTAAGCTGCAGGCTGCGTCTTCGGCGGGCGATCGCAATGCGCGGCTGGCAATTGATATCTTCTGCCGCGCCATTGCCAAGACCATTGCTTCGTTTGCATCGGTGCTCGGCGGTCTCGATTTGCTTGCTTTCTCCGGAGGAATTGGCGAGCACGATGCCGCAGTACGCGCGGATGTATGCAGACAGCTTGCTTTTCTTGGAGTGGCCCTGGATGAAGGCAGCAATGCAAAGGCATCTGCAATCATTTCCGCGGATGTGAGCAGCGCGGTCGTGCGCATCATGTCCACCGAAGAAGAGAAACAGATTGCGCGGCACGTGAGAGCTCTACTGAAATAACCCGCCGTTCTATATCTTGATGAAAATTTTCTTCCAGTAAAGCACCAGGCACGGCAGGAAACACACTGCCACAAACGCCAGCGAATAAATCAATGCGCCGAAAGATGGATCGGGAATCGGTGCGAACACATTCGTATAAATCACAGCTCCGAGTGACTTGTGCACGCCGTCGAAGGTGATAGCGATTGCCCCCAGCGCCGACGCCAGCAGCTCGGAAAATACATAGGCAGCAATTGCATTCGATCCGAATACAATCCAGGGAAATGTCCAGCCGCGCTTCCACTGCTTGATTTCGATGAGCCAGTAACAGATGGCCAGTCCCAGCAGCGAACATCCTGCGGCAAACAAAACATAAGAACTGGTCCAGAGCTTCTTGTTGATGGGAAACCAGTGGCCCCATATCTTGCCCAGCAAGATACCGGCAATCGCCGCCGCAAGTATGCCCAGGAACTTGGTGCGGATCGTTCTCTCCGTGCGCAGCCACATGGCCGTCAGCATGCCAAGCAGCGCAGTCCCCACTGCGGGAAGATTGCTGAGCAGACCCTCCGGGTCGCGCGTGCCTTCATACAGCCTGCCGGGAAAGATATGCCGGTCAAGATAAGCAACCCAGTTCGCATCCTTGTCGAGCAGCGGAATGTCGTGTGTCGGCACTCCATAGCCCGGCACAGGGACCCAGCGCATGATGATCCAGTAGGCCACAAGCGAAAAGACCAGCACGACGATCTTGCTGGTCGCGCCGCGCTTCCACAGATGCAGCGCGCTGACGATCAAAAGGCAAACTGCAAAGCGCTGCAGCACTCCATAAATACGCAACGTCGAGAGAGGGAAAAAAGGAAAACCGTTGACCACAAGCCCCAGGAGAAACAGAATTACCGAACGCCGCAGAGCGTGAGCCATCAGGGACGCCTTCGATACGCCTTTCGCCAGCCGCGATTCAAACGAGAAGACCAGCGATATTCCAGCGACGAAGAGAAATGTCGGAAAAACCAGGTCGGTCGGCGTCCAGCCATTCCATTCAATGTGTTTCAGCGGCCAGTAGGAGTAGCGGTTGCCGTTGTTCACCAGGATCATGAAGGCAATGGTGATGCCGCGCAAAACATCAAGCGAGACAAGCCTGGTTTGAGTGCCGGTAGCAGACGGGCTGGTTACAGTAGTGGCCATCATAAAAATGTACGTATGACCGCTACTGTAACTCGGAAACAGCAAATAAGAAAGGACTTCAGTTCAGCCCGGTAGCTCGCGGGGCTGGAGGCCGGTGCCTGTTCAGGTGCACTCTGCCTCTCAGGTTGAAGCCTCTGCTGTTCATAGCGCCTGTGCTCCACAGAACTGCAAGGATGCACGCAAAGATGATTGCGCCCATGATTCCCAGAATCGCCAGCATATCAACCTCACTTCCTGTTTAGTAGGAGACCCGGAAACGGTCAGTGGTTGGCCACAAATTCAGTCAACTATCCACCTTAAGGTGGGCATTGAAGTCACCCCGGAGGTGCAAGACAACCCCAACACCTGCCAAGTATTGTTCCCCTGAACCTTCCCTGCAATTTCAGAACAGAGGCAAGGATACATACCACCTCTTCGAGGAGTGCCATGACACGCAAGACCCTGTTGTTCATTTTTCTTTTCTGCGCTGTTTCCATTACTGGGCACGCACAGGTGAACTATGCCGTCGTGCGCGGCGCTGTTTACGACCAGCAGGGCCACACGATACCCGGCGCAACTATCGAATTCACCGCGACGGCAACAGGAGCAAAGCGCACCGTTACTTCCAATGACCACGGCTTATATGAAGCTGCCGGTCTGCTCCCGGGCGAATATCAGTTGCAGGCTACGCATACAGGCTTTTCTCAGGCAGCGCAGCGACTGCAACTGGAAGTCGGGCAGGAAGCTGCGGTCGATGTTCATCTGCAGGTCGGCGGAGATTCGCAGACCGTAATTGCGACAAGCGCTGCAGAGATGTTGAAGACGACCGATGCCAGTGTGGGCGAGGTTGTGGATCGCCGCTCGGTGCAACAGCTGCCGCTGAACGGACGCATGCTGGTTGACCTGATGCTCACGGTTCCAGGCGCGCACGTAAGCCATGGCGCGCAGACTGGGGACATGAACGCACTCTATTGGCGGCCGGGACAGCGGTCGGCGGTGAGTATCGGAGGCACGCGCCCGAATGCGAATTATTTCCTGCTCGACGGCGCTACAAACACCGATCCCACATTCAACACGCAGAACCTGAGCGCCTCGCCCGATGCGGTGCAGGAATTCCAGATTGAGATTGGCAGCTACTCGGCGGAAATGGGTGGAGCGGGCGGCGGCCAGGTGAACATCATCACGCGCTCCGGCTCATCGTCATTTCATGGAACGGCCTATGAATACCTGCGCAACGACGCATTGGACGCACACTCCTTTAACGACATGGGAGGCAACAAGCACCTTGTCCAGAACAATTTCGGAGCGGCTTTCGGAGGCCCGCTTCTCGGCAAAAGCCGTCACACATTTTTCTTTGCGAATTATGAGGCGTTGCGTCACATAGCTGCCATGACCATGACGGACACAGTGCCGACACAGGATGAAATCAACGGCGACTTCAGCATGAGTGGCGTAAATATTTACGATCCTTCAACGACCACGCCGAATCCGAATTACAACCCGAGCCTTCCGGTCAGTCCCGGCAATCCGCAATTTACACGCCAGCAGTTTGAATACAACGGCATGATGAATGTCATTCCGCCGGATCGCATCAATCACGCTGCCGCAGTCATGCTGGCAAAATATGTGCCTCGTCCTAATGTGATGATGGGCATGGGTGGAGCGGGGATGACCATGATGGGCCAGCCCACGGTCGTCGGCGCCGGCAATGATGCCAATAACTATCTCGATGTGCGCAATGAAGTCCATTACACCGACCAGGGTACTCTGCGGTTCGATCATGACTTCAACGGTGGCGATACTGCCTTCATCCGCTACAGCGCAGGCGGCGAGCATGGATTCATGCCTGAGAATCTTCCCGGCTTCGGGTTTTATCACGACAATCTTGCGCAGCAGGGTGTCCTGGGATGGAACCACATCTTTTCACCGCAATTCCTGAATATGGCAACGCTCGCCATCTCGCGGCTCAGCATGAACCACACCACTGAAAGCGCGAACAAGAACGACATTGTGGGCGAGCTGGGTATTCAGGGCACAGGCTATGGCGGGCCTGGAGCATGGGGCGCACCCTATTTCACAGTGCAGGGTTATTCGCCTCTCGGAGATAACTATCTCGCGACCCCCATGCACGCATGGGACACGATCGTCGAGGGCCGCGACACCTTCAGCTGGCAGAGTGGAAAGCACAGCTACAAATTTGGTGGAGCGTATCAGAAGTTCATCTGGCCGATGTGGGGCTTCTTTCAGAACCGCGGCTTCTACCAGTTCACCAACGGATTTACTACGGACATTGGCGCTAACGATGGCACCGGCTCCGGACTGGCGAGCTTCATGCTTGGCCTTCCTGTAGCAAGACAGGGACAAGCCGGCATTCCGCAGATGAACCTGCGGCAATGGTATGCCAACGGCTATGCGCAGGACACATGGCGCATCACATCAACGACCACGCTTGATTACGGACTGCGCTATGAGTACATGAGCCCGCTCGTAGACATCAAGTACACGAACAGCAATCTCGTCATTGATAAAGACGGCGTGCCTTCTGTCTTCATTGGCGGCCAGAATGGCTACCCCCGCGGGCTGACATACCCTCCGCAAACTGATTTTGCTCCGCGCCTTGGAATAGCACAGAGCGTTCCGCGCATGGGGCTGGTGATGCATGCGGCTTACGGCATCTTTTACACCCCTGTGGACATGAATACATGGTGTAATCAACGCCACAATGTTCCCTATGTATTTCCCGAGACTGCGCAGAGCGACAACTTCACTTCATCGATCAATGGGTTTGATTTCCCGCAGCCGGTGCTGGGAACGGTAACGGTCAGCTTTACTGCCATGCCGCTGCATCCGTCGCCGCAGTACATTCAGCAATGGAGCGCGTCGGTCGAGCAGTCCCTGGGCAAGGAAACTACGCTTGAGATTGGCTATCTCGGCTCCGGCGGATTTCACCTGCAGCGCTCACATCTTATTAATAATGCGCAGCCCGGACCCGGCCTGATCCAGCCGCGCCGCCCGCATCCGCGAATCAGCTTCGTGCCGGATTCGGTCTTTCCGTCAAATGTAACTGTTGCCAGCACAAATTTTCCGGTCAGCACCATCAATTATCTTGAGAACACGGCACAGAGCTGGTACGACGCAGGCTACGTGAATGTACGCCGCCGCTACTCCGGAGGGCTGAGCCTGCTTGCCAACTACACCTTTTCCAAGAGCCTCACCAACGCCCCTGATTTCCGTTCGCCCATGTTTGAGGCGGCGGTCCCGCAGAACAACTATGACCTGAATGCTGAAAAAGGCCCGGCTTGCGATGTGCGCCACCGATTTGCCTTGAGCGCCGTTTATGACATTCCAGCATGGGCGCAGAACAGGTTTACACAGGCCGTTACGCAGAACTGGCGCGCCTCGACTGTCTTTCAGGTGCAGACCGGGTTCCCGCTGACCATCTCCGTCTTTGGCGATACAGCGAATGCTGGCACCGCTGTGGGTGAAAACCCGATCCGTGCCAACGTCACCGGCAAGCCAGTTTTCGGTCCGGGAACGCGCAATGCGACGACCTGGTTCAATCCAGCGGCCTTTGCCACTCCTCCGGCATATACGTTCGGTACTGCCGGACGCAACTCCGTTTATGGCCCGGGCATGCAGACAATGGATCTGGCTGTTGTGCGCGCTTTCAGCCTGACAGAGAGATTGAAACTCGAGACGCGCGGAGAATTCTTTAACGCGCTGAACCATACGAACCTGGGAACGCCGAATCGCTTTATAAATACGGCGGGATTCGGCTCCATCACGGAAGTGACGACGCCCGGGCGCGAAGTCCAGATAAGCGCGCGGCTTTCGTTCTAGTGCAAATTAGGGCCCCTCAGCGTGATGGAAGGTGATGAATGCTGAAGGGGCTTGTCAACGATTCCGTAAGTAACATTTTTCTGTAAGGCGCTGGTTTCAAATGATATTTGTGGCAACGAGCAGTGAGCGGACATTTCTACTCTTTCTGATATCCTGAATAGAGAGCAAATTGACAGAAAACCCGTCTGACTGACGGGTTTTTTCTTGCCTGGAATCAGGACTTTACGAGGAACCTTCCTGTTTTCAATACTTTGATGCACTTAGCAACGAAGATCGCGCGTTTTCAAAGACTTAACACCCTGGGGAAGGGGGGAGGGGCCTCGCACTGGATATTGTCATCCCGACGAAACCCGGGGCCTCCGGAACCCACTGTTCGCGTTTTGGGTGGTGGAGAGCGGAGAAACCTGCATTACTCCACCATCGAGCGAAGTGCCATTTCCAGTTGCGCTGTAATTGTGTCCGCGTCGCTGCTCTTGTCAAAGCGCATGAGCTTGCCCACGTGGACCTCCAGTTTGCCTGAACGAAACCAGCCGCGGCCTGCCTGTTTCAATTCGCCGAGACCAAGTAGCGCGACCGGCAGCACAGGCACATTCGATTCCTGCACCAGCAGCCCAATGCCTGGACGGAATTTCTCGAGCTTCCCTTTCGTGCGCGTGCCTTCAGGAAAGATGAGGACACTGTACCCGTGATCAAGCGCCTGTCCGGTGTGCGCAAAGCTGTCGCGGAAACCCGCAGTGCGCGGGAGCGGAAAGGCATTGAACAGCGCGGTGATGAGCCAATAGGCTGCAGGCGCAAGGACATTCTGTAACCATGAATCCTGCCCGCGCGCATGGCGAAAATCATCGAGGATATTGGCGGCCATGGCAATGGCGACATGCCTGCGAAGTTTTCCCGGAAGCGCATAGAGCGCCAGCGCTGCATCGTAGGCGGTGATGTGGTTGGCGATGATCAGCACCGGTTGTTGTGGCGCTCGGAATTCCGGATCACGAACGACGCGCGGCGCTCCAAGAAAACGCGCCAGCGGCCGCATGATGCACTCGATGAAACAGGCACGCAGAGTATGTACCGGCCATGACCATGGCCAGCGTGGATAGATGTACTTCACCGATTGACGCTGCGGAAAAGAAACAGCGCCAGTTTCCTGAGATAAAGGCGTTGCCTGTCCGTTGCTGAAGCCTAGCTGGTGCCGCAGTTCGCCCAGCGTGTTGATACGCATCAGCGCCGTGTCATCCAGCGTAAGACCCAGGCGCTGCTCGAGCTCGCTTTGCAATTGCACGCGGCCCAGGCTGTCGAGATGCAGGTCTTCATCGAGCCGTGCTGTATCCGATACATTTGTCGCAGGACTGCGGGTGATGCGCGCGATCAGATCCAGAAGAGCATCGGCACCGTTCTGCGCCTGAGTTTTCTCTGCGCTGAGCGCACTGGCCCACTGCGCCACTTTCCCTCGCTGAATCTTCCCAGTCGATGTGCGCGGGAAATCCAATCCAGGCCACAATCGCCAGTAGCGAATGCGCTGGTATTCGACAAGATTTGCGTTTGCTGCGCGAACGGCTTCGGCTGCGTCCTGTTCTGCTCCTCGAAACAGCAGGACAGCCATGGCTTCCGTTCCGCCGGGCAGATTTACGGGCACAACCACAGAAGCACGCACGCCGGCCTGCCGGTCGAGCACCGCTTCCACATCTTCGGGATGAATATTCAACCCGGAAGACGTGACGATGGTCTGGTTCTTTCTTCCGAGGAACTGATAGCGGCCCTCCTCGTCACTGCGCGCCAGGTCCCCGGTCGCAAGCCATTCATCAGGAGACTCCTGCAGCTTGCCGCTCTTCCACGTTGCCGTCGAAACCATTTCGCCGCGCACAAAAATCTCGCCTTCATCCGAGATGCGAATCTCGCGCCCCGGAAGCGGCTTGCCGATTGTACCCTTGCCGATCTTGAAGGGATGGTTCAGCGTGATGAGCGCTGTCGTCTCCGTCATGCCATAGCCCTGGACGAGCGCAAAGCCCAGCGTATTCCAAAAAGACTCAAGCTCCGGAGGAAGTGACGCACCCCCGCAAACGAAAGCCCAGAATTTGAATCCGAACAGGCGATGAATTTTGCGGAAGCGCCACCAGCGCTTCCAGACCGATTCCCCTTTGGCCTTTGCGATTTCGCTTGTCAGCTCAGGATGCAGCAGCAGGAGATGAGAACGCAGCAGATCAAGCACCCGCGGCACGGCTGCAAGCACGGAGATGCGTTCGCGCTGTATCAACTCTATCAATCGCGGCGCCTGCAGGCGCGATTCAAAATGCACTTCCGCGCCCAGCAGGACAGGCAGCCACAATCCCATGAACTGCCCGAAGACATGGCTCAGCGGCAGCGTATGCAAAAAACGGAGCGGATGCACGAATCGCTCGTAGCGGAGATACTTCTGCATCTCGCGCTCAATAGGGGCAACGCTGGCCAGAACATTGCGGTGCGTGTGCACCACCCCCTTCGGCTCGAACGTAGTGCCGGAAGTAAAGAGAATCTGCACCGGAGTATTGAGATTGAGGGTCGGTTCTACGATGTCGGCAGGTGCATCCTGCGGAAGCGTGGCCTTCAGATCACCAAGAACAAGCTGCGGAGCATCACCGTGAATTTGAGAAAGAAGAGAGGAATCGCCAACAACCAGTTTTGGCTGCGTGTCATGGAATACCCGCTGCGCAAATTCGATGCTTCCTGCCGCATCGAGCGGCACAGCCATCACTCCGCGCAGCACACAGCCGAAAAATGCGGCCACCCACTCCGCGCTGTTCTGTCCCCAGATGAGGACACGGTCGCCTGTGGCAATCCCGCGTTGCTTCAGTTCAAAAGCAAAACGGCGCGCCAGCGAAGCCACTTCTGCATACGTCGCGCTCGTTCGCCGGTTGCCACGATATGTAACTATGGCGATTTCATTTCCGCGCCGGGCGAAATCCTCGACCAGCGTTGCAAGATGTGGCCGCATGCTAGCTCCGCGCGAAGTCTATGTAGCCGCGCTCAGGATCAGTATGGACCAGCGTTACTTGAATTTTGTCGCCCACATCCACGCCCTTCGCGCCGCGCACCAGCATGCCCTCCACGTGCGGCGCTTTGGTCCTGACAAAAGTCCCATGCTCGTTTACGCCAGTGATAATCGCAGCGAATTGCTGCCCTATACGGTTGCGCATGACAACAGCTGCGATTCGCTTCCGCATGTCGCGCTCCACTTTTCGCGCCGCGTCTTCCTGCCGCGTGCATTGCTGCGCAATTGCAGCCAGCTCATCGTCAGAGTAAGGCGACTTCTGCTTCGCCAGCATGGCCTTGAGCAATCGCTGCGTCACCAGGTCGGCATAGCGGCGGTTTGGAGCGGTCGAATGCGTGTAATCCTGCACTGCCAGTCCAAAATGACCTTCTGCTGTCTCACCATCCCGCTCGAGCACATATTCGCCTGAGCCCAGCAGCTTCACAACCGATAGAGAGAGATCAGGAAAACGGTCAGGATCGGCGGATCGGCGCTCGCACAG
Organism: Acidobacterium sp. FHG110202_01; assembly: GCF_059115305.1. NCBI lineage: Bacteria > Pseudomonadati > Acidobacteriota > Terriglobia > Terriglobales > Acidobacteriaceae > Acidobacterium > Acidobacterium sp. FHG110202_01. The sequence goes on along the minus strand of NZ_JBZYWJ010000007.1, from coordinate 178,067 downwards.
GAAATCATGCAGGGCCTTGGGATCCGGCGTATCCGGCAGCTTCGTGCCATATTGCGAAGCCAGCTCTACGATGCGGTCCCAGCGCTTCGGTGTTTTCACCACTCGCCGGATGGAGGAGCAATGCGCCTCTTCGAGGCTCTTCGCCACTACCTCGTTTGCGGCGATCATGAAGTCCTCAATCAGGTCGGTGGCGAAATTCCGCTGCTGCTGTTCGATCTCGACAGGCTGGCCATCCTGCATCAACGGACGTGTCTCAATCGTTTCCAGATTCAAGGCGCCACGCCTGTAGCGCTGGACACGCAGAAGCTGCGCTACGCGGTTTTGTATCTGCAACTGCTGTTTGATTTCATCCGATGCTGCAACCTTGGCGGGAGGGTTCGCTCCGCTCATCAACCATGCCCCAATGGATGGATACGCCAGTTGCGCCTTGTTCCTTACGCTCGCGCGATAGATGGCGCTTGAGTTGACACAACCCTGTGCATCAACAACGAACTCGTAGACAACGCTCAGCCGGTCTTCATTCTCGAGCAAAGATGTCAATCCGGTCGACAACTCATCCGGCAGCATGGAGAAGTTATGGACCCCGGAGTACACAGTCGTGGTCTGTTTGCCAGCAAATTTATCGATAGCCGAGTCTTTCGGCACGTATACGTCTACGTCAGCGATCCCGATACGCACGCGAACTGCGCCATCGCTCATCTCTGCGACCGCTTCAATCTGATCGAGATCACGCGACGTATCGTTGTCGATGGATGACCACGGCAAGTCGCGCATATCGCGCATGCCATCGAAGCCTTCTATGGAAAGTGGATGCACCTGGATCGCGGCCACTTCATCTTTTGCAGCTTTCGAAATTCCAGCATCAAAGCCGCGATCCACCATCGAATGCCGCGCAGCCGCCTGCAGGTCAAAACCGTCAGAATGATTCATAGGCCCGAGACAAAGGTACAGGTCTCACGCGCGTTTCGCAAAATTCAGGCCGTCTTTCCCCGCCGCTCTTTCAATTCGCGCAAAAGGCTTTCAATCTGCTCTTCGCGTTCGAGCACTGCGAAACGGTCTTCCAATGAATCACCACCCATCAGTTCCTTTACCGCAGCATTCTCTGCTTCCGTTCCCACGACGCGGAGACGCATCTTGTCGAGGCTCGCTCCCTTATTTGCGGTCTCAGCTTTCTGGCGGGCCTGGTTTGCTTTGCTTACGATGCGGGCGCGCCGGTGCTGCGCGATCAGCATCTCGCAGCGGCCTCGTGTCTCGGCCAGCTTCTGCTCGAGCTTGCGCAACGCAGAGCGCAAAGACTCGGCTTCTGCAGACTGGTCTTCAATCTGCTGCGCAAAGCCGGACGCCATCTGCTCATGGCTCAATGCGCGTTCGAGCGCTCCGCGAGCAAGATCATCTTTGCCTTTGTTTACGGCGAGCTCTGCCTTCTTGTGCCATTCGGCAGCCGATTCTTCGTGTTCCTGCTTCTTCTTTTCCAGAATATGCTGGTCGGCGATAGCAATGGCTACTTGCGTCTTCACCTGGAGAAGCTGGTTCTCCATGTCGAGCACAAGCTGCTTCAGCATCTTTTCCGGATCTTCCGCTTTATCGATGAGGTCATTCACATTGGCGCGCAGCAGGGCTGCAACGCGTTCCAGGAGTGCCATATCTTCCTCCTCGTTTAAAAATGAAGGCGAGGCCGTGGCAGCCTCGCCCGGTTGCATCTACTTGCCGTCCACAGTGGCCGCTCCGTTCGGACGTGAGCGCATGGTCTTGACGTTGTTCATCAGCTCGCGCATGTCCATTCCAGAAAGTGCTTCAAACAATGCCGGCACCTGAGCGGCAATCTTCGTGATGTCGCCGGTGAGCTTGTTGACTCCCGCAGCGCCATCATTGCCGGTGGAAACAACGGTGATTCTATCCACCTTCGACAGCGGCTCAGACATGGCGCGCACAACCTCTGCCATATTGCTGATGAGCCGGTCGACTACCGCAGCCTGATTCCAATCCTGATAGGCCTCGGCCTTCACGTTCATCGCCTTCGCTTCCGCCTCGCCTTTCTGGAAGATGACTGCAGCCTCGGCTTCGCCCTGCGCGCGGATGGCAGCGGCGCGGCCTTCCGCTTCGACCGTCAGGCGCGCTTTTTCTGCAGCAGCGAGATTCTCGACCCGCTGACGCTCTACCTCCGCCTGCTTCAGCACGGTCGCGATCAGCTCTTTCTCATGGCGCAGAATTTCTGCTTCCTGCACCTTGATCTGCTGCTCTTTTTCCACCTGCTCGACTTTGACCTGCTCCGCGATGACCTGCTGCTGCATGACGTTTGTCTGCAGCTCGTAGGCTTTGTCTGCCTGCGCCTGCTGTCTGCGGCTCTGCTCGGCAAACTGCGCTTTCTGGATATCAAGGTCGCGCTGTGCTTCGGCCTGCTTTGCAAGTGACGCAGTCTCAGCAATCACGCGTTCCTGGTCGGCAGCCGCTTTGGCAATGGCAGCTTCGCGCAATGCGTTGGCACGGCGGATAGCCGTATCGCGCTCGGCTTCCGCTGAGGCCACGTCGGCGTCGCGACGAATGCGCGCAACATCAGGACGACCCATGTTGCTGATGTATTCGTTCTTGTCGCGCACCTCCTTGATGGTGAACGAAACGACCTCAAGCCCCATCTTGCTCATGTCATCCGCGCAGGTGGAACGCATGCGTTCAGCGACCAGCTCCGGCTCTTTGACGATCTGCTCCACCGTGAGCTGGCCGATGATGCCGCGCAGGTGGCCTTCCATTACCAGACGAATCAAACCTTCGCGCTGCGGAGGCGTCTTGGTGAGAAACTGCTCGGCAGCGGTCAGAATCGATTCCTGATCGGAGCGCACCTTGATCTGCGCCACCGCTTCCACTGTGACGGCAACGCCCTGCTTGGTGTAGAGGTCCTGCTGTGGCGCCACGTCGAACGACATCAGCTCAAGCGACAACTCGCGACAGCTTTCAACCATGGGGAAGATGACCGTGCCGTGCCCTTTGATGACTCGCGGCCCGCGAAATCCATAGACAATCAGCGCTTCATTCGGACCGGCCTTGCGAAACATCTTCGCCAGCAGGCCAGTCAGGACAATCAGCGCCAGAAGACTCAATCCAACAATGACAATAATTGTGTTCGTCATAGTGATCCCGGTCCTTTCACACCGGGAAAACTGTTTGAATAACGTTGATCCACGCCGCCGGACTTACCTCAGATCACCGGCAACTTCGTCCCAGCGGCGTACCCAGGCGATGCCCTGCTCGTAGCGCATCACCACAACTTCCGTATCGCGCGGAATAGGCAGACCATTTTCGCTGCGCGCGGCTGCGAACTTGCGGCTGCCGTTCTGCGTAAACAGAATCTCGCCCGTGCCATGGTCGCGGATGGCTGCGCTCACCCTGCCCACCATGCCCGCGGTTGCTGTGTCTTCCGCAGTCAGAACGCGCTCGTGCGGCAGAAGAACGCGCGTCATAAAGAAGAAGATCGCAGCAGCGCCGGCAATTCCGGCAAGCGTTGACAGCACCAGCACGACAGGAACGACAAACCCGCCGTACCGCTCCAGCAGATATCCGCTTCCTCCGAACCAGCAGAGAAAGATCATCAGCGTGAATGCGTTCACGGGGCTGATCGACTGGCTGCTGCCCTGCGTATGACCCGCACTGCCCGCATGATGCAGATGCAGGTGGCCAATGTGAAAATGCGAGAAGCCGCCTACGACCGCCATGGCGCTGAGACACAGTCCCAGAGCGAAGCAGAACAGATAGAAGCCCTCCCACGTCATTTCTGAACCTCCTTTGTCTTGCGCGCACTTCCATGCGCAGGCCGCAGCACTTCAAGCAGCCGCTCGACGAGCCCGGGAGTCTCAATAATCTCTTCGAGCAGCAGCAGGCAGCGCCGCGTGTCCTTGTGCCGCGCCAGCGTCAACAGCGCCTGCCGCAGCCCGGGATCGCGACGGAAGCGTTCGGCGCCGCTGACAAGCCATAAATCCAGCTTGTCTTCGAGTGTGCGCGCGTCGCTCAGCAGCTCCGGGTGGTAGCCCTCCGGATCATCCACGAGGTAGCCGGGATGCACCTTGAAGAACTTCGCCAGCAATTGCCGCGTGGTGTTTGTCAGGTGAGGGCGCGCGCCGCTTTCAATCTGCGAAAGGTACGACTGGCTGATCTTTGCCTCGCCCTGGGTCTTCAGTTCAGAGCGGATGGCCCTCAACAGCTCCTGCTGTGTCATGGCCCGGTTCAGGCCGCGCAGGTTGCCTTCGACTTCACGCAGATAGCGGATTTTCTCGCCGAGCTTCATATCGCAAATCGCAATATTTATATCGCTAATTGCAATATCACGCAAGGAAAATCGGGGGACAACCGGAAACCTATGAATTGTCTTGAGTTAGGAGAGCAGTTTGTGGACGCGTTCCATCAACCCTTGTGCGTCAAACGGAGCGCGCACCTTGGCGTCGTTGTCGAAATAGACGAACACGTCTCGCTTCACATGCTGCGGAACGAAATCCAGATCGGCCTTCTCCGCATCCTTCGGCTCCTTGCCCCGCGCCCATGCGGCAACACGCTCTGCCCATTGGTCGAGCGATGCATCATCGTAGCCGCTGGCGTAGAGCTCCTCTGATCCGTGCAGGCGGCAATACACAAAGCCGGAAGTCACATCCATCAGACGCGGCCACTCGACTGCATCGGCGCAGACCAGGGCCATTTTGTATTTGCGCAGGAGCTGTATGAAATCCGGCGAGACGAAGCTTTTGTGGCGAATTTCAAGAGCATGCCGCACGGGAAGTTTTTCTGCCGATTCGATAAAGACGCGGCCGTGCATCCATCGCTCATGCTCTGCAGCCAGGGACGCGGCGGCATCTGTATCATGTGGCAGCAAACGCAGGAATGACTCAAGCACTTCCGGATCAAATTTGAACGATGGCGGAAGCTGCCAAAGGATGGGTCCGAGTTTCCTGCCCAGCTTCAACAATCCTGAAGCGAAAAAATTCGCCATCGGCGCTTCGATATCCCGCAGTCTGCGCTGATGCGTGATGAACTGCGTTCCCTTAACAGCAAAGACAAAGTCATCAGGCGTTTCGGATGCCCAGTGTTCATAAGATGAAGGCCGCTGCAGCGAGTAGAACGTTCCGTTGATTTCGATGGTCGGGAAAGTGGTGGCGGCAAAGTGCAGCTCCCTTTTTTGCGGGAGCTTTTCAGGATAGAAAACGCCGCGCCACGGAGCGTAGGTCCATCCCGAGATGCCGATTCTTACTTTGCCATGCATCGCTGCTTCCTTCAGACTGTCAGATGCTCTTGTCGTGCATCAGAATACATAGCATGCATCGATTTAGAGTGTGGGCGCCGAAGGCAAAAAATCTTAGTGTCAAAATTGCTGGGCAACTCTATCCCTTAAAAAAGAGCGATGGCAACTGGTGGCAGGCTGAGGTTGCCGGCGCTTCTACCGGGACTGACTATGCTTTTGTCATCGATGGCGCGGCGCCCGATCTGCCTGACCCGCGCTCAGCGTGGCAGCCGCATGGAGTGCATGGGCCGTCGCGCATCGTCGACCACGCGGCCTTCCGCTGGACCGATGAACGCTGGCAGCCGCCGCCGCTTTCGAGCGCGATTATTTACGAGCTGCACATCGGCACGTTTACTCCGGAAGGGACGCTCGATGCGGCACAAATGCATCTGTCTTATCTGCGTGATCTCGGAATCACTCATGTCGAGCTGCTGCCGGTTGCAGCTTTCCCCGGCGCACGCGGATGGGGCTACGATGGCGTCGACCTGTTTGCGCCGCAGGAAGCTTACGGCGGGCCGGATGCGCTGAAGCGCTTCGTCAACGCGTGCCATCAGCATGGACTCGCGGTGCTGCTCGATGTGGTCTACAACCATCTCGGACCTTCAGGAAATTATCTGGCCAGGTTCGCGCCGTACTTTACGCATCTCCACAACACTCCCTGGGGCGATGCGGTGAACCTCGAGGACGCAGGCAGCCATGAAGTCCGGCGCTTCTTTTGCGACAACGCTCTGATGTGGCTGCGGGATTATCACATCGACGGCCTGCGCCTGGACGCTGTTCATGCTTATAACGACCGCTCAGCCATCCATTTTATGGAGCAGCTCTCCAGCGAAGTGCGCGATCTCGAAGCAGAGACGGGAAAGAGTTATGTCGTGATCGCAGAGAGCGACCTCAATGATCCGCGCCTGGTGCGTGCGCCTGAGGCTGGAGGTTACGGCATGGATGCGCAGTGGAGCGATGATTTCCATCACGCGCTTGTTACGCTGCTTACCGGCGACCGCAGCGGGTACTATGCGGATTTTGGCTCCGTCGCCGATCTTGCCAAAGCGCTCAAGTCGGTCTTTGTTTATGACGGCATCTATTCCGCGCATCGTGATCGTGTGCATGGCCGTCCGGTGGAAGGCCTGCCTGCGTGGCGCTTTCTTGGCTACTCACAGAACCACGATCAAGTAGGCAACCGCGCCAAAGGCGAGCGCCTCTGCCACATCACGAATACAGGCCGTGCGAAGATTGCCGCGGCGCTGGTGCTCACGGCGCCGTTTGTTCCCATGCTCTTTCAGGGAGAGGAGTGGGCCGCATCTTCTCCTTTTCAATACTTCACCGATCATGAGCCGGAACTGGGCCGCCTTGTTTCGGAAGGCCGCAGGCGCGAGTTTGCTGCCTTCGGATGGAAACCGGAAGATGTTCCCGATCCGCAGGACGAGGAGACCTTTCTGCGCTCGAAGCTACGATGGGAAGAACAGACGCAACCATCGCATGCGGAGATGCTGGAGTGGTACAGAAAGCTCATCACGCTGCGCAAGTCAGAGCCCGATTTAACGGATGGATCGCTGGAGCATGTGAAGGTCGAGTTCAGCGAACAGGAACAGTGGCTCGTCATCCATCGCGGGGCAATCGAGATCGTTGTGAGCCTTGGGAAAAAGCCTCTTGTGCGGCGGATAGCTGCCGATACGCAGCTTCTGCTGGCTTCGGATTCTTCCATCAAGGTCGAGGATGGAGCGATTCGGGTGCTCGCTGATAGCGTGGCTATTCTGAAATGCTTAGAATCCACTGCTTTCTGACAGCTACACAATTAAATGTCCGAGCCCGTTTGAAAGAAAAGCAGATCCTTCGCTCCGCTCAGGATGACAACGTGCGGTGTGAACCGAGTATCCTGATTCTTCGCGATGAGCACGCTTGAGTTTTCATCCTGGATTTTTCTTAGCTCTGTTCTGGCCGGGTTGCTTGGAGCGCTGACCGGGCTTGGCGGCGGCGTGGTCGTCGTGCCTGTACTGACACTGATCTTTCATGTCGATATCCGTTACGCTATCGGGGCATCGCTGGTTTCTGTCATCGCTACCTCTTCCGGAGCAGCCGCAGCCTATGTGCGCGAAGGATTCTCGAACGTGCGCATCGGCATGTTTCTTGAGATAGCGACTACGCTGGGCGCGCTTCTCGGCGCCTATCTCACGGCAGTTGTCTCTACGCATGCAATTGGAATTGTCTTCGGTGTGGTGCTGCTTTACTCGGCGTATGCGTCGTTCAGGCCGCATGCGGATGGAGCGCGGCATGAGCCCAATCCCCTGGCCTTGAAGCTGAAACTTCAGGGCAGCTACCCCACGCCTCAAGGGCAGGAAACATATGTTGCTCAGAATGTGCCTGCAGGCGCGAGCCTGATGTTTCTCGCCGGGACGCTCTCCGGCTTGCTGGGCATCGGCTCGGGCGCGGTCAAGGTGCTGGCCATGGACCAGGCCATGCGGCTGCCCTTCAAAGTCTCAACTACAACGAGCAACTTCATGATCGGAGTGACGGCAGCAGCAAGCGCGGGAATTTATCTCAGCCGCGGTTACATATCTCCCGGACTCGCCATGCCGGTGATGCTGGGCGTGCTGCTGGGCTCGCTCGCCGGTTCGCGCATCCTGGTGAAGGCGAAGGTGCGAACACTGCGGCTTGTCTTCGCTACGGTCATCGTGCTGCTGGGGCTTGAGATGATCTACAACAGCATTACAGGCAGGCTATGAACGACCAGCGGATGGAAGAGTTGATGGGCCGGCTGCTCCAGATCGGGGTGACGCTGGCGGCTTTTGTCGTTCTCGTTGGCGGCTTGCTGTACCTGCATCAGGCGCGCGGACCGCGGCCGGACTACTCCAGTTTTCATGGCGACACCCCAGCGCTGCGGAGCCCTGCCGGAGTGATACACGCTCTGCCCTCAGGCAGCAGCCAGGCTGTGATTCAGCTGGGGCTGCTGCTGCTGATCGCTACTCCTATTGCGCGCGTTGTATTTGCGGCGCTCGGGTTTTCACTGGAGCGCGACTGGTTCTATGTCCTGGTCAGCCTTGTGGTGCTTGCGGTGCTTGTGTACAGCCTGCTTTATGGCCGGTAATGATTTGCGTGTACGAGCTGGCGCGAGGGACATTCTTCTAATTCGCAAACCTGACGTTGAGCGAGTTCATGCAGGAGGAGTTTGCGTGGTTCGCCTGCAGGCATGATTTCGAGCACCTCTCTGCGAAGATTGCCCAGGGATTCGAGCCACGGGCCTAAATCCTGTGGCAACTGCTGGTCGATGTCCTTGCGCAGCTGCTGGGCGAGAGCAGGGCTTTCTCCAGCAGTGGAGATGGCGATCTGGAGATTGCCGCGGCTCACGATGGATGGAAAGTAGAAGTCGCAGTTCGGCGGATCGTCAACGGCATTGCAGATGACATTGCGTTTCGTTGCTTCCTTGTATACAAGTTCGTTCACATCCGGGCGGTTGGTGGCAGCTACGACCAGGAATTTTCCGTCGAGGTCGGATGGCGCAAATTCGCGCTGCTGCCATGTAAACCGGCCCTCTTTTGCCAGTGCCGCTAATGCCGGTTTTGCTTCCGGCGCTATGACGTTGACGTCGGCTCCTGCGGACAGCAGGCTTTGAATCTTCGATTCAGCAATCTCCCCTGCGCCGACGACGAGGCATCGGCGGCCGTCCAGCTTCAGGAAGATGGGAAAGAGGCTCATGTGGTTATTCCAGGGACTGGCCGTCCAGGCGAACGCATCCGCTCTTTGCGAATGCCAAACCTCTGTCGAGCCACTACTCATAAGGATACTCCCCCCTGGGGGAGGTGTTAAGTCTTTGAAAACACGTGGCTTCCGTTTTCAATGCGGCAAAGTATTGAAAACAAGAGTGTTCCAGGTAAAGTCCTGATTCCTGGCGACAAAAACCCGCCAGATCCCAGGCGGGCTTCTCTGTCTATATTTGTCCCTATTCTCAGGATATCAGGAAAAGAGGAAATATCATGCCACTGCTTGTTGCGACATTTATCTTTTGTAATGAGTGGTTTGCAGCGCAATATGGCTTGAGGGATACTTGACAATGCGTATACATCAAAAAATCTGCGCTAAAAAAAGCAAAATCTACAGCTTAAGGCGCGAAGAACGTCAGGGTCAGCTAAGAAAAGTTCTTCACCATCCTTCGACTTCGCTCAGGACAGGCTCCGAGCACAGAGAACAGAGAGTTTTTGCCACGCTTCATTCAGCCACTCCATGCGGAACGGGAGCCGTGGGCAGGTCGCGCGCGACTGCCGCAACAGCAGCTCCCGAGAGGCGCTCGCGGATTTCATCAGCCGAATGCCGCGCGAAGTATGTACGCAGGCTGTCGTCTGCATTCCGCTCAGCGAGATAAGTGCGAAGCAGGCGCTCGAGTGCAGCGGGCACCTCGGTTGCGGGCGCGCGATAGCCTACGGGCCGCGCTATGGCGGCGTGTTTGCCGACGGCTCCGCCTACGCAGAAGTAATAGGCGTCAACCATTTTTCCCTCGTGCTTGATCTTCTTGCCTTCGAGACCCACATCGGCAATCCAGTGCTGGCCGCAGCTGTTGGGGCATCCTGTGACATGGAGCTTGAGCTGCTCAGTAAACTGGGGGACGCGCTCTTCCATCTCTTCGACGAGCCAGCGCAGAAAGCCCTTGGTTTCAGAGATGGCCAGCTTGCAGAACTCGGTGCCGGTGCAGGCGATGCCTCCGCGCCAGAAGGTCGAGCCTTCGACGCGCAGGCCGATTTTGCCGAGCTCTGCGGCAAGATCACCGGCTTTTTCTGTGGGCACGTTGATGAAGAGCAGGTTCTGCATGACGGTGGCGCGCAGCTCGCCCGAGCCGTAACGCTCGGCAAGATCGGCGGCAGCGGCCAGCTGATCTCCAGAGAGCCGCCCGCGGAGGACAGCAGCCCCAACATAGCTCAGGCCCGGCTGGCTCTGTGCGTGGATGCCGACGTGGTCACGCAGAACATCGTCGGGCTCATGCTCTTCGACTCCGGGATCGAGCTTGTAGCCGAGACGCGACTCAAGCTCTTTAAGGAAGCTCTCGGCGGTCCAGCCTTCACGCGTGAACAGATATTTCAGGCGTGCGCGTTCGCGGCTCTCGCGCAGCACGGTCTGGTCGCGGAAGATTTCGGCGACGCGCTTCGCCACATCGACAGCCTGATCGGGATGGATGAAAGCATCGATCTTGACGGCAAGATGCGGTTCATTCGAGAGGCCACCGCCGACGCGCAGCGTATAGCCGATCTCTTCGCCGCGCTTTACAGCTGTCAGGGCCACATCATTGATCTCGGGGTAATTGCACCAGACAGGGCACCCGGAGACGGAGATCTTAAACTTGCGCGGCAGGTTGTAGAACTCAGGATTGGCGGTCAGCAGGTGCGCGATTTCGACGGCGATGGGAGAGGCATCGACGATCTCGTCATGGGCCACTCCGGCAAGCGGGCAGCCGGTGACATTGCGCACCACATCGCCGCAGGCTCCTTTGGGCGAGAGGCCGACGGCATTGAGCTGATCGACGATTTCGGGCAGCGATTCAATCGTGAGCCAGTGCAGCTGGATGTTCTGGCGCACGGTAATATCGGCGAGATTGCGCGCGTGCTTGCGGGTGATGTCGGCGATGACGCGCAGCTGATCGGAGCGCACGATGCCGTTGGGGACGCCGATGCGCATCATGAAATAGTCGGTGGCGAGGCCTTCACCGCCCTTGCCGCCGACCGCGCCTACTCCGTCGCCCTGGGTGTAGACGCCCCACCACTTGAAATAAGCCCCGGCCCACTCAGGGACAACGCTCGTGCGCCCCTGGCGCGCGAACTCGCGCACCTCATTGAAGGCTTCCCAGGGATTCTTCTCGCGCTTGAGGCGCTCCATTTTCTGGGCTTTGGTTTCTTTTGCTGGAGCAGTGTCGGTCATGGTGTCCTTTGAAAAATAGAAAACCCGCGCGGATTGAAGTTTGCGCGGGCTTGTGAGTGGAACCTTGGGTTCAGGTCATTCACTCGACAGTCCCGTCACAGTGTGACAACAGGCACAACAGATGACCGGGATGGAGTGGAAATACCTCACTCCATCTAGGTTAGTAGGTGGTCTTGGGGAGCGTCAAGGAAGCTGAGTCCCATACTTTCATCGAATATCGACGATAAGAATGGGACTCTCGAGGTTGTTATCTAGCCGCTAGAAGTTAAAGGAGGCCTGGAGAAAGATAGTGCGGTTGCCAGCTGCCGGCGGCGAGAAGAATCCGCTGGCCAGCGACTGCGACTTGCCGAAGAGCGGTTGAACCGTAGTGACACCACTGTCTGATGTTTGAGCGCCGATCACACCATTGGGCGTGCCAAGGTTCTGGCGATTGAACACGTTCGACCCTGCCGCTGAGAGAGTGAGGCTATATTTGCGCGGGACTGTGGCATCCATGCGACCTGGGCCACCCTGGTTTCCGCTCAGTCCGATAAAGCCGGGACCACCGCCTCCGCGACCGCCACGACCGCCGCCAGGTCCACCGCCTGGCCCGCCTCCGGAGGCTCCGCGACCGCCTTCAACGCGCGGGCCGATGCCGATGACCTTGCTCACGCGAAGGTTCAGGCTGATGTTGTAGGGGCCGGTGCCATAGCCGTAGGGGATGATCTTTTCACTGGTGCCTGCCGGAGCCGTATTAAGGCAAGGCATGCCGTGGATGCCGTAGTCGGCCGGGTTAATGGCCCCGGTTTCGCTGCAGCTTGCGGCGAAAGTCGGCCGCGCGTTGAACTGGTTGTTCTGCGTGATGCTGTCCGTGCCGATGGTGATGTTATACGGCGTGCCCGAGTTGTAGCCGAGGAACGGAGCGAATGATGTCGCCCATGGTCCCTGGATATTGCCCAGGATGACGAAGCGGTTATGAACATCGAAGGTAGTGCGGCCGTAATCGAGCTTGGAATCATACGCGTTCGAAAGGAACGTATTGACTCCGCCCGTATTGCTCAGCGCATTGTTGTACATGTAGAAGCCGAAGAGGGTGAAACGCCGGAAACGCGCATTGCCGCTGGCGATGACCTGGCTCTGACGGTAGAAGCCGGTCGATTGATAGGTGTAGAGGTTTTCCGAGGGCACGATCAGGTTTACTGCATTCTCATAGGTGCCGTTGGACGAATCAAAGAAGGGCGCACCGAGATTGTTGGTGAGATATTGGTGCACTCCCTGGGTGTAGAGATAGGTGACGTTCATCGTCGCCCTTTTTGTGATCTGGCGGTCGATGCCGATGGCGCCCTGCATGTCGACGGAAGCGCGCAGATGCGGGTCAAGCTGATAATAGGCCGGTGCTGCTGATGCGCCTCCCTCTGCAGTATTTTCCTGCCCCGAAGGCGTCTGAATCACAATCTGCTGGTTGGTCGGCTTGCTGGGCGTGGGCACATTGTTGCGGAGGGCATTGATGACAAAAGGCGTTGTGCCGCCTCCGCCAAAAGAGTTGGAAACGCCCCAGCGCTGGTAGAAGAATCCATAGCCTGCGCGCAGAACGGTCTTCGCCTGGCGCTGGCCGCCGCCGTCAAGAGCATAGGCCAAAGAAAGACGCGGCGCCCAATCGTTGATGTCGTGGATGTAGTTCTGCGCCTCCCAGCGAAGCCCATAGCTGAAGGTGAGGCGCGGATTTATCTTCCAGTCATCCTGATAAAAGAGAGCGGCGTCAAAGAGCATGGCGCGCTGTGTGTACTGGTTATTGTTGACAACGGTGTACTGGTATTTCTGATAGTTGATGGGCGGATTGTTGCCCTTGTCACTAATGTAGGCTGGCAATGACTGATAAGTATATTTCCCATTGGTGCCGGCATTGCTGTAATTGGCATCGCGCGTGGCCCGGAGCCTTGCACCGAAGTTGAGCGCGTGGTTCCCTGCCGATGCAGTGAAGTAATCCTGCAGTTCGTAGTAGTCCTGATTATCGCGAACAGTTCCGGTGTTGCTGCCTCCGGTGGTAAAGGCACTCGCCACGGAGATGGTTGGATCGGTTGAGAACGGCGACTCCAGGGTGCGTGAGCGATTGTACGCAAAGCGCATGTCGTTCACGACTTTGGGGCCCATAACCCAGCTGTTGCTCAGCTGAATCTCATTCTCAATGCTGTGCGTGTTGTATCCAACCGAAGGAAGATTGAATGTTCCAATGCCCGCGTTGGACTGGGTGCCGCGCGTGAAGTGATAGCGTGCCGTAAGAGTATCGCTCTCGCCGAGTTGAATGTCGAAGCGGGGACTGATATCGATGCGCGTGCTTGGGCTGTTTACCGTCGTATTGAGGTAAATCGGGTTGCTGGCATCGGTCGTTGCTACGGGATCGACAGCATCGACAACATTCACATTGTGAATGTTCCGGCCGAAGACGCTCACGTTAAACGATGTGCTTTTGGAAAGCGACCCGCCGACGTTGCCGTCGAGAAAATAAGTGTAGTAGTCGGGAAACGGAATCTTCGGCTGACCGGGCTGCAGGTTCGAGTTCAGGACCGGGTTGGCTGCATCGAAACTGGAATCGGTGCCGCGGGCATTGATGCTGCCGTGCAGCTTGTCGGTTCCCGGCTTGGTGAGAATCTCAATACGTCCGTAGCCGAGGCGATCATATTGTGCGGAGAACGGATTCTGGTTCACGCGGATTTCGCGGATGGAGGATTTCGGAGGAAGCTGGCCGCCGGTGAAGCCGTCAATGTAAATCTGCCCGCCATTGGGGCCGGCCGAGGGACCGGCCAGCGCCTGCAACTCATTCGATAATTCGTCAGGATCATCCGAGAGCGCATCGAGGTCCTTGCCCTTGATGACGATCGCGTTGGCGTTGCTGTCCGGGCTGGTGTCAACATTCATGCCTTCGGCCTGCACCTGTACCTGCTGCTGCTCCATTTGGATCTGCATGGAGATGTCGAATTGCTTGGCCTGTCCGGTAGTAACGGAGACGGCCTTCGAGTTCGAAGGCGCAAAGCCCTGCGCAGTCGCAATGACGATATAGGTTCCGGGAGAAAGATTGTTTACCTGGTAGGAGCCATTGGCATTCGAAGTGACGGTGGCAACTGTATGTCCGTCGGGAGTGGTAAGGCTGACAGCAGCGTTCGGAATCACAGCGCCACTCGGATCAGTCACCTGCCCGCGTACGCCGCCTTTGCCTGCCTGTCCGTGCGCAGGGATGAGGCACCCCGCAGTCCATAGCAAACCCAGAAAGATAGAAAAGAAATGTATAAAAAATCTCTGCTTCACAAAATCTCCAAGAGATCGATAAAAAATAAACTGCTCGTGCGTTTCGATACCTGTGGCCGTCCGTGCGGTAAAGGCTTTCTGCGCACACGATCGATTGGCAGTCAAAAAACTTTCTATTGCTGTGAGGCTGCTGCTGCATCGCCTCCGCCACCGAGGCTCCAGGAAGAAGAAAACAGGCTCTGGCTTCCCTTCGTGGAGGCCTGGAGCATGGGCTCTACTCCGGCGAGCAGCGTGATGGCTGTGGCGCTGTCAGCCGAGCCTTCTGTCGCTACCACCATTACGGCATCGCCTTTATGCAGATCGGCGACCTGGATGACGGGCGCGCGCTGCAGAACCTGCTGCATACCGCCTCCCCCGCCGCCTCCATTCCCACGTCCACCTTCGGGACCATTCGCTCCTGCCTGCGCGTCACCTTGCGGGCCATTGCCTTTGAGGCGCACCGCGATCATCTGGGCCATCTCGGGAGCAAGCTTGTGCAACTGCGAATCCTGAGTGAAGTGAATCGTCACCGGTTTCTTGGTAGCCAGGTCGGTTACGGTGACTGTCTGCGCTCCGGGATTCGCGGCAACGACTGTCGCTGCAATATTGCGGAAGGTTCCCGCTACGATTTCGTCCGCCACCAGACCGGTTCCGTCAGGGGTGCGCTCGCCCCGCGCGCGCAGCTGATCTCCAGGCTTGATCTGATCGAGCGTAGACATCTTTGCGTCGTCGAATTTGACCGAGTCCTGCGCGTAACGACGGACGACGGTCTTAGGCGTAGTGTGAATCATAACCGTGCGCGAACCCGATGCAACTACGATCCCTCCGCCCGATGTGTCGACTGACTTCACCAGACCGCCGACCCCGCGCCGCCAGCCTTCGCTCTCCTGCTGCTGCTTCTGTGCGATGTCGCTCTGCTTCATCGCGATCACGGCCTGGGCGGAATACGTGTTCTCAGCTGAACCGGGAGTTGCCCGAACCAACACGCGGTCACCTACAGCGAGATCCTGCAGATGGATAACGGTCGCGCTGCTCAGATCCTTCTGCCCCGGCGCAGTACGCACGATGCGCGTCGCATCGCTGACAGAAATGGTGGACACCACACCGGCATCAGACTTCAGCGTGATGGTGTCGCCGCTGACAGATGTTACTGTTCCGAGCAGACGGGCGGTCGATGCGGCTGCCTGTGCGGCCATCGCCGGAAGGTTGTAAGCGATCGCCGCAGAAGCGGACAAAGTGAGTGCGAAAACTGTTCGTGCAAGTCGCATGTAGGCTTTATTTTCTTCTATTTAGCGAGGATCTTACCAGTGGGTTATCAGTAAAGACGGGAATTTTTACAGGAAAGTCTCAGGAAAATGGTATAAATCTGAGTCTCGAAATCTGCCTTGTTTCCGAGAGCCTATCTTCTTGATTCCATAAAGATCACCAGCTTACACCCACTTATCAGAGCCACCTCGCTTTGCCCTGCAAATGCATTCCGCATCTCTATCATGAGACAATAAACGCCGCATGGCGATTACGAACGTAAGCAGCTCTTCGACCACGCCTATCAATGCTCCCGGCAGCACCAACAAAGGCGCTATGGCGATGGTCACCACGCTGTTCTTCATGTGGGGATTTCTGACGTCGCTGAACGATATCCTCATTCCCCATTTGAAATCGATTTTTGACCTGAACTACGCCCAGGCCATGCTGGTGCAGTTCGCCTTCTTCTCTTCCTATGCGGTGTTTGCATTGCCCGCGGGCAAGATTATTGAATGGGTCGGCTATCAGCGCACCATGGTCGTGGGCCTGGCCACTATGGGACTGGGCGCAATCCTCTTTGTGCCCGCAGCCAGCGCGCCGTCGTTCCCGCTCTTTCTTTCGGCGCTGATCGTTCTCGCCGCCGGGATCACAGTCCTGCAGGTAGCGGCGAATCCTTATGTATCGATTCTGGGACCGTCAGACACGGCAGCAAGCCGCCTCAATCTGACGCAGGCCTTCAATTCGCTCGGGACAACCATTGCTCCGTGGTTTGGCGGGTGGCTCATCCTGAAAGAAGCCACTACCGTTCTTGATATCAAGACGCTCTCCGACGGACAGTTGCAGGCGTACAAGATTCAGCAGGCATCGACGGTGAAGGTCCCGTATATTGCCATTGCGCTGGCGCTGGTGGTGCTGGCTCTCGTCATCGCCTTTTACCATTTCCCGCGTATCGACACGACGAGGGAATTCCGCCTGCCTAAAGCGGGCGAGCATCCTGTCACCATCTGGCGCTACCGCCATGTGATTCTGGGCGCGATTGGGATTTTTGTTTATGTCGGCGCGGAAGTTGCGATCGGCAGCTTCCTGATCAACTACTTCAACCAGCCCGATATCGGCAATCTGACCGCGCAGGCGGCAGCGAACTATGTCCCCTTCTACTGGGGAGGCGCCATGGTGGGCCGCTTCATCGGCTCGGCGTTGCTGCAGAAAATCCGCCCCGGATACATGCTCGGCATCTGCTCCATTGTTGCACTGCTGCTGGTGATCATTTCGATGGCCACCTTCGGCCACTTCGCCATGTGGAGCATCCTGCTCGTCGGGCTTTTCAACTCCATCATGTTCCCGACAATCTTCACGCTGGGCATTGCCGAACTGGGCCCGCTCACCGGCAAGGCGTCAGGCCTGCTGGTTCTTTCGATTGTCGGCGGAGCCATTATTCCTCTTACTCAGGGAGCGATTGCCGACCACATCGGAATTCACCACGCGTTTATTCTGCCGGTGCTCTGCTACCTGTATATCGCGTATTACGGATTTAAGGGATCGCAGGTAATTGTTCCGGATTAGCCTGGCCAGCCATCTTTCTGCGTGCCCGCCACTCTGATACTCTTCCCTCTTGGAATCGTTGCCAGACGGAGGCAGTCCCCAAAATGCGAAGAAGAGAATTTCTTGGCGCGGCCGCGCTGCAGGCGGGAGCCATCGCCACTGCGCGTGCCGGCCGCCATCTCCAGCCCTTCCTCGATACCGAAAAGCAGCCGGCATTGAAGCCGATGGCGCTAGGCGTGCTCATTCGCATCGGGAATGATCCGGAAGCTCCGATTGCGCGCGTCAAAGAACTCGGCCTGAACAATTGCTTCTTGTCGCTCGATGCTCACATTGACAAATTCACGCCTGACCTTGCCGGCCAGATCAGCGCCGCTCTCCAGAAGCACGGCATTACCGCAACGACTGCGGAAGTCGTCGGGCCCGGAAAGCTGATATGGGACTTTGAGGGTGGCCCTTCGACTATTGGAGTGGTGCCGCGCGAGAGCCGCTCAGCGCGCATCGATGCGCTCAAGCAGACGTCAGACTTCGCCAAGCTGCTCGGCATCGGACAGGTGCAGACGCACTGTGGATTCATTCCGGAAAACCCGCGCGATCCGCTTTACGACGAAGCCGTGCTCGCTATCCAGGAACTGGCGAAGCACTGCGCCAACAATGGGCAGCGCTTCCTGATGGAGACAGGACAGGAGACGCCGACCACCATGGCGCGCGCCATCAAGGATGTGAACCAGCCGAACCTGGGAGTTGGCCTCGATACGGCAAACCTTATTCTTTATGGCAAGGCAAACCCGGTGGATGCAGTCGATATTCTCGGCACGCACATACACAGCATTCACGCCAAAGACGGCAAGTGGCCGACCGACCCCATGAAACTTGGCGAAGAAGTGCTGATCGGCACCGGCCTTGTCGACTTCGAGAAGGTCTTCGCCAAATTGCATGCCGGCGGGTACACCGGAGCAGTCACCATCGAGCGCGAGATCGAAGGCACGCAGCAGATCGAAGACGTGAAGAAAGAGAAAGTCTACCTGGAGCGCATCATTTCCAAAGTCCAGAACGGATAGCATCAGAAAGAAAACATGAACAGAAGAAAATTCATTGCTGGATCAGCCGCCGCTTCAGGAGTCCTGCTGCTGAAACCAAAGACCGCCTTCGGCTATGAAGCCAACTCTGCGGTGCGCTATGCGCTGCTCGGATGCGGCAGCCGCGGCACTTCGGTCGCTACATCATTTGCGAAGAACACCAAGGCGCGCGTTGTCGCGCTCGGCGATCTGTTTTCCGATCAGCTCGAAAAAGGCAAAGCGCATTTCGATCAGGTGAACCAGTCGCTGGGCTATGCGGGGCCTGATCCGAAGCTGATGTTCCGCGGCTACAAGGCTTATGAAGAGCTCGCCGCATCGCCTCATATCGATGCGGTCCAGATTTCGACACCTCCCTATTTCCATGTGCAGCATCTGGAAGCCCTGGTGAAAGGCGGCAAGCACGCCTATTGCGAAAAGCCCGTAGGGGTGGACGTCGCGCAGACAAAACAGGCGCTTGAAATTGCGAAGCATGTCGATGGAAAAGTAAGCGTCGACGTCGGCTTTCAGATTCGCAGCGCGCCGCCTTATGTCGAGATCGTGCGCCGCATCCACGAGGGCGAGCTGGGCAAGATTGCCAGCATCACGGCCTGGTACAACGCGCCGCCTGCCGTCGAGCATGATTACCCGAAAGCTTCAGCCGATGAACAGCGCATCCGCAACTGGCTGTGGTATCGCAATCTCTCCGGAGACATTCTGCTCGAACAGAACATCCACGTCATCGATATCTGCAACTGGGTGCTGCAGTCGCATCCCGTCAAGGCCATTGCTACCGGCGGGCGCAGCATCATCACGCACGCGGGCGATACCTGGGACAACTACCAGGTGACGTACACCTATCCTGAAGATGTTCGCGTCAGCTTCTCGTCGACGCAGTTCTGTCCCGGGCACTGGTTTGATGTTTCGCTGCGCGTTTTTGGTGCGAAAGGAATCGCCGAAGCGCCCTACTCCGGACCGCTGCGTATCCTCGGCGACAATCCATGGACATGGGCAGGCAGCACGGCGCAGCCAACAGGCTCGTTTGCAGCAAATGGAGCTTTCTCCGACAATCTCGCGCAGTCCGACTCAGAAAAAGATAAGGGCTTTATCGAGAGCATCACCTCGGGCAACTTCCACAACCAGATCGCCGCGGGCGTGGAAACTGCGCGCAGCTGCATGCTGGGCCGCATGGCGGGATACGAAAAGCGCGAAGTCACCTGGGATGAGCTGCTGGCAAAAGACGAGCCATATCAACTTGGCATCAATATGAGCCAGTTTGCTTAAGACATAAAGTCAGGTGGAGTTGCTGGTTAATCCAGCTTCTCCGCCATCTCCATCAACTTAAGAACGCTGTTCCAGTTCCTGCCTGTGCCGGGGACTTTAAGCGCGCGTGCGACCGCCGGCATCGCCAGCTTCGGGCGGGCCTGGCCATTGGGAAAATATATGTATGCCTCTCGCTTATCGAGATGCATCTCTTCCGGCACCCCGGTGGCGAGAGCAAGAGCTTTCCTGCGCGCTTCAGAATCCGGCTCAGTCGCAAAAAACCACACCAGCAGCTTGCCGGGCTCAATGTCTTTTCTCGCAGCGAAGGGATTGCGCGCAATCACTCCGCGCATTTCTTCCGTTGTGCGCAGGATCACATCGGACTGAAAACCGAAGGCCTTCACGATGCCTTCGCCGATCTTTTTGCCGACTATGTCTAGACTGCACTCGTTCGTGCGAAAAATCACATTTCCGCTCTGAATGAATGTGGCCACGTCTTCAAACTTCAGCGATTCGTAGAGAGAGCGCAGCTCGTCCATCTTGATTCGGCGGTTGCCAAGATTCACTCCTTGCAGCATGGAAATCAGAACAGTCATAGCGGAAAAGAGTATAGCTTGTACTTCCGTGCCCGCAATCTCTTTTTGAAGAGATGGTAAAAACTCATGCGGCAGACACTGAAGTGCCATTTACTGAGCTGCCCTCGATTCTCTAGTATCCGAAGTGATGAGTTTGGAAAGAGTATTGGAGCTTTCCGGACGAGCGCTCACTATCGAGGAGATCGCGTCCGTTGCGCTTCATCATCGCAAAGTCTCCGTTGCGGATGAAGCATGGCCGGGGATCAAGGCATCGCGCGAAGTTGTTGAAAGCGTAATTGCCGGCGGCGAAACCGCATATGGCATTAATACCGGCTTCGGCAAGCTCGCCGATGTCCGTATTTCGAATGACGACCTGCGCGCATTGCAGCACAATCTCGTGCGCAGCCATGCTTGCGGGCTAGGCGAACCGCTTCCCGAAGCAGAGACGCGCGCCATGCTGCTGCTGCGCGCCAACGTTCTCGCCAAAGGCCACAGCGGTGTTCGCGCTGTTGTGATCGAGACTCTGGTTGCGCTGCTCAATCACAAAATTCATCCGGTGATTCCCTCGCGCGGATCGGTGGGAGCAAGCGGTGACCTCGCTCCGCTGGCACATCTTGCCCTTGCGCTGATCGGCGAAGGCGAAGTAGTTCATGAAGGCAGGCGCACCGAAGCCCGCCACGCGCTCAAGACCACAGGCATCAAGCCACTGAAGCTCGAAGCCAAGGAAGGCCTTGCGCTGCTGAATGGCACGCAGGCCATGGCGGCCACCGGAGCGCTCGCGCTCGAACGCGCTCTACGGGTGACCCAGCTCTTCGATCTTGCCGGAGCCATGTCCCTCGAAGCGCTGCGCGGAACACCCGCAGCCTTTGATGAGCGCATCCACCTGGCGCGCCCACATCGCGGACAGATAGAAGCTGCCGCGCATCTTCGCCATCTGCTCGAAGACAGCGAGATACGCGAGTCGCACCGCCACAACGACCCGCGTGTGCAGGATGCTTACTGCCTGCGCTGCATGCCGCAGGTCCACGGAGCCGCGCGCGGCGCCCTTGCCCATGTCCGCGAGGTGCTTGAGACAGAGACCGGCTCCGCAACAGATAATCCACTGATCTTTATCGACGAGAGCGGCATTGTCGCGGGAGGAAGCATTTTGTCGGGAGGCAATTTCCATGGAGCGCCGCTCGCTCTTGCGCTGGATTACGCAGCCATTGCCTTGACCGACCTGATGAGCATCAGCGAGCGCCGCATCGACCGCCTCATCAATCCGGACATCAATGAAGGCCTTCCGCCATTCCTGACCGACACTCCGGGAGTTTCATCGGGCCTGATGATCGCACACGTCGCCTCTGCCGCGTTGCTGAACGAAGCCAAGGTGCTGTCGCATCCGGCAAGCGTCGATTCAGTGCCGACATCAGGCGGCAAAGAAGATCACGTCTCGATGGGCATGACCGCGGCACTGAAGCTGCGCCAGGTGGTCGAGAATGCGGAGAGCGTTTTAGCCATAGAAATGATGTCGGCCGCGCAGGGGCTGGACTATCGCGAACCGCTGAAGCCCGCGCGCGAAGTGGAACGCGCGCAGACCGCTGTGCGCAACGTCGTGCCGCGTCTTACGGAAGACCGTGTGTTGTCAAGCGATATGGAGCAGCTGGCTCGCGCCATCCGGGATGGCGTCTTTGATGCATGGATGGATCAGGAACAAAGCGAAGCCGGAGTTTGACCTTTAGCGCGGCACTCTGATACTGATAGTTTCAACCGCTATGGAATTCTCCAATCAGCATCGCAACAGCACCAGCGTTTGCGCAGCGGGGATTTCCATTGGCATCGGCATCATTCGAATTACCTTCGAACAGCATGCGGGTGCGTAAGGCGACGAGAGTTTAGAAGCAGTAAAAAAGCCACCACCCGCAGCGGGCTGGTGGCTTTCTTATTTTGGGTTCGAAGGAAAGCGACCATGAAAGACGTTTCTCTTAAAGATGTTCAGGCAGCGCGAGACAGAATCCGCGAGTTTATTTATTGTTCTCCGGCGACGCATTCGGCGGCATTGTCGCAGATGACGGGCCAGCAGGTTTTCCTCAAGCTCGACAACCTGCAGCGCACCGGAGCTTTCAAGGAGCGCGGCGCGCTGAACAAGATCCTCACGCTGACAGACGCAGAAAAGAAGCGCGGCGTGATTGCAGCCAGCGCAGGAAACCACGCGCAGGCAGTTGCGTTTCACGCAAGCCAGCGCGGCATCAAGGCGCGCATCGTCATGCCGCTGATGACTCCGCTGGTGAAGGTTTCATCGACATCGGGATTTGGCGCAGAGGTTGTGCTGCATGGCGCAAATTATGACGAAGCCTATGCGGAAGCTCTGCGGCAAGGCGAAGCCGACGGCATGACGTTCCTGCATCCGTTCGATGATCCTGACGTCATTGCAGGCCAGGGGACAATCGGCCTCGAACTGCTCGATCAGGTGCCTGATCTTGAAGCCGTGGTGGTTCCTATTGGCGGCGGCGGACTCATCAGCGGCGTGGCCTGCGCGATCAAGGAGACAAACCCCGGGATTCGCGTTGTGGGTGTGCAGACGGAGCGGCTACCATCCATGCTGCGCGCTACGGAAGCAGGCAAGCCGATTACGATTCCCGCTGAGGCAACAATCGCCGACGGCATCGCTGTGCGCCGCGCGGGAGATGTGACCCTGCCTCTCGTGCAGCGGTACGTCGATGAAATTGTCACCGTCGATGAAGAAGAAATTGCAAAGGCCATTCTTGTTCTGCTGGAACGTGAAAAGACGCTTGCCGAAGGCGCAGGCGCGGTGGCGCTGGCATCGCTGCTGCAGAAGAAGACCTCTCTCAATGGCCAGCGTACAGCGGTGCTCGTCTGTGGCGGCAATATAGACGTCAGCCTGCTGGCCAAGATCATCGAGCGCGGCCTGGTGAAAGATCATCGCTGGACGAGGCTGCGCATCCATCTGACCGACAGGCCCGGATCGCTGCATCAGCTTACAAAGATCATCGCTGATACGCGCGCCAACATCGTGCAGACCGCGTATGACCGCGCTTATTATGGCGTCAATCTTGGCGATACGGTCATCGACTTCACACTGGAAACTCGCGGAGGCGAGCATGTGCAACAGATTGGAAGTGCGCTTACAGAAGCGGGCTACCGCTATGAGCGGATACAGTAAGCAGCAAAAGCCCTTGCAAAACTTATAGAATAGTCGGTGGCGCTTCACTCAGAATGAGGAGGCAGCCGAGGTCACGATGGCACATCTTACCGGAGCGCCGGCAACTGAGCTGACGCTCGACCCGCACGATTGGAATGAGCAGCGGCGGCTGGCCCACCGCATGCTCGACGACATCTTCGATCACCTCGAAACACTGCGCGATCAGCCCGCATGGCAATCTGTGCCCGAGCTTGTGCGTGAGGCCTTGCATGAACCGTTGCCGCGCCTGCCGCAGGGCGAAGAGCTAGCCTACCGCGACTTTTTGCGCTACGTGCTTCCCTACACCACCGGCAACCGACATCCTAGGGCATGGGGATGGGTACGCGGCACGGGCACTCCGTTTGCCATGCTGTCGGAGATGCTTGCCGCAGGCATCAATACACATGCAGCAGGCGGACAGCAGGCCGCGACTTATGTCGAAGAACAGGCGCTCGCGTGGCTGGCTCAGGTTATGGACATGCCCGCTGGCACCAGTGGAATCCTTGTAAGCGGCGGAACGATGGCGAACCTGCTGGGGCTCGCTGTGGCCCGTCACGCGAAGGCGGGATTCGATGTGCGCGAAGAAGGCCTGCAAAGCGCGCACGAAAAACTCGTCGTCTACGGTTCGCAGGAAACGCATATGTGGGCGCAGAAGAGCGTCGAGTTTCTTGGCCTTGGAAGGCAGGCTTTCCGGCAAATTCCAGTCAACAATAACTATCAGATCGAAATCGAAGAACTGAAGCGGCAGATCAAGGCAGACCGCGCTGCCGGATTGCGCCCTATTGCAGTGATCGCAACAGCAGGCACAGTCAACACTGGCGCAGTCGATGATATTCCTGAGCTGGCGAGAATCTGCAAACAGGAAGACCTGTGGCTGCACATGGACGGCGCATTTGGAGCGCTGCTCAAATTTGCGCCGCAATATAAGCATCTCGTTGCAGGCATCGAACTGGCGGATTCGCTCGCCTTTGACCTGCACAAATGGATGTATCTTCCTTTTGAGATCGGCTGCCTGCTGGTGCGCGATGCGGAGGCGCATGCCGCAACATTCTCAGCAAAGGCCAGCTATCTTGAAAAGACCACACGTGGAATGCTGGCTGATGGCCTGCAGTTTTCCGATCGCGGCATCGAGCTTACGCGCAGCTTCAAGGCGCTGAAGGTATGGATGTCGCTCAAGGCTTACGGAACGGAGATGCATGGCCAGCTCATCGCGCAAAACATGGAGCAGGCAGAGCATCTGGCCTCACTCATCGAAAATCACGACGAGCTCGAACTGCTGACGCCGCGCACGATGAACATCGTCTGCTTCCGGTATCGCCCGCATGAAAACGTCGACCCAGAATCGCTGAATCAAATCAATCGCGAACTGGTGCTGCGCTTACAGGAGTCCGGTGAATTTGTTGTCTCCGGAACCGTGCTGCGCGGCGACTATGCCATTCGCATTGCGAATACGAACCATCGCAGCCGCATGGACGATTTCGGCGCATTGGTCAACGCTGTAATCTCTCACGGACGCGGGATCGCTGGTGAACTCAACCAAAAGTATGAGTAAGAATTCCACCTCCAGTTGCAGCATCTTTCTTCTCACAAAGATGCGCTGACTTCGCGCTTGTGGGCCGTCTTCTCAATAGAGTAAAGTTCGACTTGCACTCGTTTCTTTGGAGCAGGCAGGCCGGTGAAGTTCGCACGCAAAGCAGTTCTATCTTCCATGGCGCTTCGTATAGCGATTGTGGGAGCATTCTTCGCGGCTTTTGTTGCTCTTTCCATCAAGACAATCCACGCCGGCTCCAGCCCCGAGGCGATGCATCAGGAGTACAACGCCAGGGTCTCCGCGAGCTATGACTATCCCTTCGGCAAAGACAAACCTTTTTTGCCGAGCAAGGCCACGACGGAAGATGGACAGTTCATCGAGCCGGGAGCTTTCCCCACAGCACAGTACTGCGGCCACTGTCACCAGGAGGCGTATCACCAATGGCGCGAATCTCTCCATTCGAACTCCTTCCGGTCTCCTTCTTACTTAAAGGATGTTGAGCTGTTGAACAGCACGCAGGGAATCCGGTCGTCGCGGCACTGCGAAGGATGCCACAACCCGGTAGCTCTGCTGAGTGGGGTGCTGACGAAGAATCCAGTCGTCAAAGACCGCAACTTCGATAACGATGGAATCACCTGCTCGGTCTGCCACTCCATCCAGAAGCTGCAGCCCACCTATGGACTGGGCGCGTATGTGATGGGAACGCCCGCCGTCATGGTGGATGAGCACGGCAAACCGATTCCAGGCGAAGTGCCTTACAAGGAAGTCCTGGCACATACCGACCGCCACGTGCAGGCGGTGATGAAAGACTTTTATCGCACGCCTGAGTACTGCGGCTCATGCCACAAGGCCAATCTGCCTACAAGCCTCAATCACTACAAGTGGCTGCGCGCCATCGGGCTCTATGACGAGTGGCAGGCCTCCTCGTTCTCGCACCGCTCGCCGCTGCCCTTCTACACCAAGGACTACAAGACCTGCCAGAACTGCCACATGCAGCGCGAGGTCATCACGCTTTCCGATTACGGAGCGAAGAACAACACGCTGGCATCGCATCGCTGGCTCGGCGGCAACACTTCCGTCGCCTTCTATTACGGATATGAGGAGCAGCTGCAGAAGACCATCGCTTTCCTGCGCGCGCAGACTTTGAATATCGATCTCTTTGCGCTGCGCAAGAACGACGACAGCAAATATATTGCGCCGCTTGGCTCAGTGGACTTCGACCTGAAGCCGAACGACAAGGTGGAAACCTTTGTCGTGATCCAGAACAAGGGCATCGCGCACACTCTGGTTCCGGAACAGCGCGATATTTTTGAGGGCTGGGTGCAGTTCACGGTCAAGGACGCAACCGGCCGCGTGCTTGTCGACAGCGGATATCTGCAGCCCGACGGCTCGCTCGATCCGCGTGCGCACAGCTTCATCAATCGCATGCTGGATGAGAAGGGCAACCTGCTGATCAAGCACGAAGTCTGGCTGCGCCACACCACCGCCACAGACGCGACGATCCGTCCCGGCCGCTCAACGATCGTGCGCTATCAGTTCCAGATCCCGGAAGGAGCAACAGGGCCGCTGAGCATTACAGCAAAGGTCAATTACCGGCATCTGAACCAGGTCTATACAAACTTTGTTGTCGGCGAAAAGCACCCTCCGTATCCGGTTGTCGAGATGGCCTCGCGCACGCGCACATTAGAGATTGGCCACAATGCAGCCGGCAAGCCCGATCCTGCCGACAATCCTGACTGGATGCGCTGGAACAACTTCGGCATCGCGCTGATTGACCAGCAGCAGTATGGCGATGCAGTCGCAGCCTTCGAAACAGTAAGCAAGATGCGCCCGGATTATGCCGATGCGTTCACGAATATCGGCCTGGCTTATTACAGCTGGGAAAAATATGCGCTGGCTGACGAAAGCCTGAAAAAGGCGCTCGAGATCAGTCCGGACAGCCCGCGCGCGCTTTACTACCAGGCGCTGGTCGACCGCAACAAGGGCGATCTAGACCATGCGATTGCAAACCTCGAAAAAGTCGTAGAAAAGTTCCCGCAATCGCCGGATGCGCGCCGCGAGCTCGGTTTCAGCTATTACCAGCTGCATAAGTATGATCTCGCGGAGAAGCAGTACCAGGCATTGCAGGCAATCGATCCCGACGATCTGGCAGCGCACTACATTCTAGCGATTGTCTACCGCCGCATGGGCATGAAGGACAAGGCCGCGGAAGAAGCAGCGTACTTTGCCGATGAGAAGGACGATCCCATGGCGAACACTGCTTCCCTGCAGTTCCTCGAAAAGCATCCGGAACTTTCCGGAGAGAGCGTGCCGTGGCACCTGCACACGGCGCTCGATGCAGCCCCGACAAGCATGGGCGGCGGAAAGTAGTCAGCCTCTTCCCTCTGGAACCGGACCAGTGGATTTCCGAACCACCAGCGTTGGCGCCACCTGGTATTCAGCGCCGTCTGCTGTTCCTGACTGCTGCGTGTTGTAAAGCGCGCGGAAAGCGAGCCTCGCAATTTCCTGCCTTGAAAGCCGCACCGTGGTCAACGCCGGCTGGGTGAATGCGGTCAGCTCAATGTCGTCAAATCCGATAAGCGATATGTCCTGAGGAATGCGCAGGCCGCGCTCAAAGATCGCGCCCATGGCACCGATGGCGGTCAAGTCATTCGAAGTCAGAACCGCAGTGGGCCGGGGGTTCAGATCGAGCAGTCGCAGCATCGCTTCGTGTCCTCCGTCGGTGCGGTGATTGCCCTGCTCTACAAACCCTTTCTCCAGCTTGATTCCCTTGCGGCGCAGAATATTGATGAACGCGCGTTTGCGCATGCGCGCCGAGTGGAGCGAGGGTGGTCCGGCGATGAAACTGATGGCCCTGTGCCCAAGGGTGAGCAGGTGCTCGACAGCCGCATCGATTCCCGCCGCATAGTTCACGCGAATGTTGCTGATGCCTTTCTGCGGTGTAGCGGTGTCAAGAAATGCGAGGGGAATTTTCCGGTTGCTGAACTCTTCGATCAGGTGCTTGTCCATTTCCGAGGTCATGATGGCCACGCCGTCTACCTTGCGCTGCAGCATCCGGCTGACACATAGCTCCATGCGGTGCGGATCATAGTTGGTGTTCGCGATCAGCACTTCCTGCCCGTATTGCACGGCTACGTCTTCAAAACTTTTCACCAGCTCGGGAAAGAATGGATTGGTGATGTCAGAAATGATCAACCCATAAAGGCTGCTGCGGCCTGAACCCAGAGCCCGCGCGTTCGTGTTGGGATAGTACTTCAGCGTCTCAATGGCCTTGCGCACTCGCTCGGCCGTTTCAGTCGTAACTTTGTTCGAGCCGTTAATGGTGCGGGAAACCGTAGCAGTAGAAACCCTGGCAAGTTTCGCGACTTCTTTGATGTTCATGCGGCTCCTGGAATCGCAGAGATCATAGCCAACCTAAAAAAGCATTCTAGATCGTGGCGTGGGTTTTGTTGATTTCCAGCTTAATCGTTATGCCTGGCAGCGGGACCGGTACCCGCAATTCATGATCGTCCCGGCGCATTGTCGTGATAAATGTCTTGACAGAACAAATGAATCAAGCGAAAGTTTCCCTATGCCCCTACAATCTGTACTTTCCTGGCTGGCCTCCAGCGCTGCATAGCGTTGAGTGTTGAATGCCGGCGGTGCGATGGGGTCTGGTTCTTTCCTGGTTTTTCTCCTCCCAGTGCCTGTCGGCGTTTGAACGGGATGAGAGTTTACATAGATTTGCATTCTGATTCTGTGTGATGTTCGGCCTCTGGCGCAGCCACATCTGAAAGCCTGCAGCCGCCAAGGGTAACCCAAGTAAATTTGCAGATTGTCCTCTCTTGCCAGTGGGTGCACAGGCATTTCTGCAATTCAACTCAACAGCAGCATATCCAAAAAGTACGAATCAACAAGCTGTCCTCATTTCTATTCAGGAGTGCGACGTAATGAAGTTATTTCTGAAGTACCTTGCACGGCCATTCATTTTTCTGACACTCATGATTGCATTGCCCCTGTCGGCGCAGACATTTCGCGGCGGCGTTGCCGGAGTGGTTCAGGATTCGAGCGGCGCAGTTGTTGCCGGCGCAAAAATCACCCTTACCGCCACTGACACAGGCGCCACGCATGAGGCCGTTTCGAGCAGCAGCGGCGACTATACCTTTCAGGACCTGCCGCTGGGCAACTACAGTATTGATGTAGTAGCCTCCGGCTTCGCCACACAGAAAATCAGCAACATTGCCGTACGCCCAGGCCAGATCTATTCGCTTCCCATCAAGCTTGAGGTCCAGTCTTCAACACAGCAGGTCGAGGTCAGCGCGGCGGCGGTGACACTGGACACCGTCTCATCGACAAACAACGCGGTTGTGGGCGACAAGGCCGTCTCCAACATTCCGCTCAATGGCCGCGACTTCACCCAGCTGGTGAAGATTGTTCCGGGTTACAACGGAGCGCAGTCGCTGAACGGCACGCGCACCAACCAGGACAACTGGCAGATTGACGGCGCCGACGACAATGACATCTGGCAGAACGGCACAGCAGCCAATCAGGGCGGCGTAGCCGGCATCGCAGGCGTGACGATCCCGATTGACGCGATCGACCAATTCACCGTGCAAACACAGGGCAATGCTGAAGTCGGGCGCAACGGAGGCGGCCTGATCTCCCTGGCCATCAAGTCCGGCACGAACAGCATTCATGGATCGGCCTATTACTTCAACCGCAATGAGTTTTTCGCAGCGCGCAGTCCTTTCCTTCTCTCTACACAGCGGAAGCCCAAGCTGCGCAACCAGCAGTTCGGCGGCTCAGTGGGCGGTCCGATCATCAAGGACAAGCTCTTCTACTTCGTGAATTACGAGCGGCAGACGTACCTGATTCAGAATAGCGGCACGGCAACGGAGCCAACCGCTGCGTACATTCAGTCCGCAACCTCGCTGCTGAATAACCACGGAATCCAGGTGAATCCGCTGTCGACAAGCGTACTCGCTATCTGGCCTCAGGCAAACCAGGCCGGACCGGCCACCTCGGGAAATTTTCTCGACAAGACTCCGCAGCATGGCTACAGCGACAATGCCATCGCCAAGATCGACTACACCATCACTCCCAAGCAGACGCTTTCTGTGCGCGCCTTTATCGGAACCGGACGGCAGTTTGCAGCCGCAGGAACAAATGTCTTCGACTACTACCAGGAAGCACCAGACATCACGCAGAACTTTACCGCTGTGCATAACTGGGCGCCTACGGCTCATCTCTCCAATCAACTGCTGGCGGCTGTCGGTATCTTCAACCAGACGTTCAATGACGCCAACCACAGCTTCAACATGCCCGCTCTTGGATTGGCTACCGGAGCCACCGACCCATCTCTCTTTGGCGCTCCAACCATCTCGATCACCGGACTTGACCAGACCGGCGTAACGCAGCCGCTTGGCCGCAAGGACTACACAGGCCACCTCACCGATACGGTGAACTACATCTTTGGAAAGCACACGATTCGCTTCGGCGGAGAGTTTCGCCGGAACTACATGGACCTGCAGTATCAGCGAAACGTGCGCGGCACCTTCAACTTTACCGGAGCTGCTACGGCTACAAATCCCGCAACAGGACAGCCGTATGTTACTTTGCCTGCAGGTGCGACTCCATATGCCACGGATACTTCTGCGGGAACAGATGTTCGCGCACTGGCGGATTATCTCGCCGGATATGTAGCCTCGTCGAGCTTCACGCAAGGAGTTCTGCGGCGCAATATCTATCAGAATACTTTCGATCTTTTTGTGCAGGACCAGTATCAGGTTCTTCCCACACTGACGCTCAACTACGGTCTGCGCTATGACTACAACGCGCCATTCAACTCACCGGAAACAATGTCGGATTTCCGCCCGGGAATTGCCGGAGCAGATGCGTATGGACTGGTCATTCCAGGCAACGGCATAGGATCGATCTATCCAGGCAACCACACAAACTTTGCTCCGAGGTTCGGTTTCTCCTATCAGGCAGCGGACAAGCTGGTAATTCGTGGAACCTACGGCATCTTCTTCGATGCCCTGAATTTCAACGGCTTCTTTGACAACCGTCCTGGCAATGGAGGTGCTGTCGGCGTGCAGGCGAATCCGACCGGACCGAATCCTGTAGTCAACGTCAGTAATTCCTATTATCAGTGGCAGACGAACGTCGATCCCTTCACCAACGCATCCGGCCCCGCGGCCCAGGGACTGGCCACCATCAGTCCGAACTTCCGCACCGCCTATATTCAGAACTTCAACCTGAACACGCAGTATCAACTCAGCCACAACACCATCCTCCAGTTAGGCTATGTGGGATCGCTGGGACGGCGGCTCTTTGACCTGATCGATATCAACCAGGCGCGCCCCGGCGCAGGATCAACCACAGCCGCGCTGCAACCACGCCGTCCTTACTACAGCAACAGCGCCATTCCGAATGCGCAGTCGATCGGCGCCATCAACCAGTCTGAAAGCGAGGGCGGATCGAACTACAACTCGGCACAGGTCCTGGTGAGAACCAGCAACTTCCATGGACTGACAGCGCAGGGTTCTTACACCTATGGCCACGCGCTGGACGTGGTGTCGGGCACTCGTGGTTTTGCGCCGCAGGACTCGACCAACCTCTCCGGCGAGTACGGCAACGCGGACTTCGACGTGAAGCATACCTTCAATGGCTATGTCGTCTATGAGGCTCCGCAGATCGGCCACAGCCTGCCGGTTCTGACCAAGGGATGGCAAGGGAATGCCTTCGTTTCGGCTTTCACCGGCACTCCGATGTCAGTCAAGCTCGGCAGCGTGGACAACAGCGGCACAGGCGAGTTTCAGGATCGCGCCAACCAGATCGGCGACCCCAAAGCCGGCCTGGCGCGCAATCTCTTCACGCCAACAAATGGAGGCTCGCCGTATGTGCAGTGGTTCACCAGCACGGCATTTGCAGCAGCTCCTTCGGGCAGCTTTGGAACAACACAGCGCAACGCCTTCCGCGGCCCTGGATTTGCAACCGTCGATGCATCGCTGGTGAAGAACACGCAGCTTCACGAAGGCATCAGCCTGCAGCTGCGAGCAGAGATGTTCAACATCTTCAACCGGACCAATCTCGCCAATCCGGGCACCGGCACGCTGTCGTCCTCAACCTTTGGACGGATCACAGCCACACGCAACAACGGGAGCGCTCCGGGCATTGGCCCCGGAGAGCCATTCAATGTGCAGTTCGCAGGAAAAATCATCTTCTGACGAACTTCATCTCAAACAGAAAAAGCATGGCTGTTCTCAGCCATGCTTTTTCTGTTTCAGCGCAAATCAGTTCCCTTGTTCTGGCTGTGGCGTATCCAGACGAGGCAGCATGGAAGGCCGCATAGCCGTGTTGTATACGAACCATGCTTCGATCGCCGCTCCCTGCATGACATCGCCAACCTGCACCCGGTCGTAGAGGTCCATGTTGGAATGGTGCGTGCGGCTGCCATACTCCAGCGGATCCTGCATAAACCCGAAGCCATCCAACCCGATCCACGAGAAGCTGGTTGAATCCGTGCCGCCCGGCTGGCGTGTGGGCGCAGCCGTCGCTCCTAGAACAGCTTGAAACTCCAGATCGCGAATCGGCGCAGCCCACTGCTTGAAGATCGAAGCAATCTCGTCGTTGCCGTCAGCAGAGATGCCGCGGAAACGCCCGCTGCCGCTGTCATCATTGAAGTAGGCATCGAGCTTCGCGTATTCCGGCGTAACCTTCATCGTGTCGCGGGGAGCGAAGTGCTGCTGGACATAAAACTTCGAGCCAAGAAGACCTTCTTCCTCACCGCCCCATAACGCAATGCGAACGGTACGCGCCATGGGCCGATGAAGCTGGGTGAGAATGCGAACGGCTTCAATCGCGACAGATGATCCTGTGCCATTGTCCGTAGCTCCGGTGCCGCCCTGCCATGAATCAAGGTGTCCGCCGAGCATGACAATTTCGTCTTTCCTGGTCGTGCCCGGAATCTCGCCGACAACGTTGAAACCCATCTGATTATCTTTGTAGATCTCCGTCTGAATATCAAACGTGAGCTTGGGACTCATGCCGTGCTCGATCAAACGCGCGATGCGGTTATAGTGCTCCGGTGTAATAGCGACCATGGGAGGAGGAACCGGATCATTCGGATTCTGTGATCCGCCAAACGTGGCAAAGACCGTGCCGCCGTCGCCGTTGGTTCCATAGTTGACGGCCACCAGCGCGCCTTCATCGGAAAGGAATTTGCTGGTGTCGTTGCGCAGCTTCAAAGCTCCTCCGGGCGGAAGAGGCGGCGGAGGTGGAGGAGCAGCAGCGGCTGCCGGGCCACGAGGAGGAGCGCCACCGAAGCCGATGCCGAGCCGCGAAGGATCCTGTACGACCGTGCGCGCTTCTATTTCCTCGTCCGTCAAGCGATGCGCCTCTGGCTCAGTGTGCATCAGGATCACCTTAGGATCGGCGATCAGCACAATCTTGCCGCGCAGCTTGCCTCTGTACTTCTCGAAATCAGCCTGAGAGTGGATCGGCGCAAGCACAGCCTCCGCAGTCACGGGGCCATTCGTGCCCGGCGTCCAGGCCAGCGGAAAACCGATCAGCGGCGCATAATTCGGCTCGACCAGAGCGCCGTAGAATTTCTTGTACTGCCATGAATTTCCGAACGGTCCCCACGGTTCGAGGTGAACGTTCTTGAGCCCGTATGACTCCAGCCGCTTCATGATCCACTCGGCAGCCGCGCGATGATTGGGCGAGCTGGTGATGCGCGGGCCGTAGACATCGGAAATGTAAAAAAGAGTGTCCATGACCTGCGAGTGCTGAAAGGCCTGGGACTTGATATCGTGCAGAACGGTGAGATCGATCTTCTCCGGAGACTCCTGCGCGGTCGCGGGAACAGCCGCAGCCAGGAGCATAAGAAATGCTCTGAGCTTTTTCATCTGGTCTTGATCCTTAGCAGAATAGTGCGACCAGTATCTCCCCGATTCGCTTGATTGGAAATCAAAAATTCAGGTAGACAGGTTTCTACTCGACCATGAATTCAGGATCAACGGGAATCTGCAGCGCATTGGAAAGAGCATTGGTCTCCGCAGCCATGCCGACCACCGCGAGAAACTCAGCATGCTGCTGGTCGGTCAGGCCCTTGGCCCGCGCCGCCGCCGTGTGGGAGTGAATGCAATAGCTGCAGCTGTTGATAGTCGACACAGCGATATAGATCAGTTCCCTGGTGAGAGGATCGAGAGCGCCCGGCTCCACCATGACCTTCTTGATATCCGACCATGTCCGTTCAAGAAGCGCAGGCTGATTGGCCAGAGCACGCCAGAAATTATTCACGAAATCAGATTTGCGCGTCGTGCGTATATCGTCGAAAACCGCCTTCACACGAGGATCGGCTGCAACTTCTTCATCCGTCCAGAGCTTTACAGTAGCCATTGCGAGAACCTTTCAGAAAAATCCACTCTAACTGTTCTTAGTTGGAGTATATGGAACTACTTCAATTCCGGTTTATGTTGCAAAGGAAATGTAATTGCGTTATTTTGAGGTTCAGACAATGTTGAAGCAAGTCCCATCCCGCCGTTTCTGTTGTCGCCGCGTCGCATAACCTGCCTGTCCGCGGATTTCCTCAAATCATTCTGAGCTACTTTCTCTGCCGGGCCGGCGTCCCTACATACCTTGCATTTGCTGTCGCCACAGCAAAAGGAATACACAATGAAAGTCTTTTATCGTAGTGCTCTTCTTCTCCTGTTGGTGGGTTCGGCTGCTGCACAGAAACTGGACGGCAAGTGGGACGGAACAGCGAAAGTCAACGACCAGGTCGTGGTGCCAGTGCATCTTGAGCTCTCCGGCTCGGGCGATCACGTGAGCGGTGCGCTTGTCGACGGTGCGCAGCGAACCGTTGCGACGCAGGGCCAGCTGGATGGCAATGCGCTTACATTGAAATTCACACAGTATGCGGTAACATTGCAGGCCACGCTCGAGAATGGAACGCTCAAAGGAACCTACAGCAAAGACAGCGGCTCGTTCTCCTATCCGATCGAGTTGAAGCCACAGACAGCCGACGATCCGCCCGCGGGCAAAGTGCCGCAGATTGCAGGCGTGTGGATCATTCCAACCGAGAGCCCGAAAGGTGAGCATGCCTGGAGGCTTATCGTTCACCAGACCGGACCAAATGCCTCTGCCACGATTCTTCGCGTCGATGGAGATACAGGGACTCTGGCCGGAACATACAAAGACGGCAAGTTCGTGCTGAGCCACTTTCAGGATGTGCGTCCGGCAGTTCTCGAAATCACGCCTGCAGCGGACGGCTCGCTTGCACTGAGTCTTTCCGGGCCGCACGTGGGAGCGAAATCCGGCCAGACCAGCGTTTCACTCACCGCATTGCGTCCCACTACAGCAAAAAATCTGCCCACGCCTGACGACTTCACGCAGCACACTTCAGTCAAAGACGCGCATGAGCCCTTCCGCTTCAGCTTTCCTGACCTGAACGGAAAGCTCGTCTCGAACACCGATCCGCAGTTCAGAAACAAGGTTGTACTGGTGAACATCACCGGCAGCTGGTGCCCCAATTGCCATGATGAAGCGCCCTATCTGGCCGAGCTCTACCGCAAATATCACGCTCAGGGCCTCGAGATCGTCGCGCTCGATTTTGAAGAGGCCG
Source organism: Acidobacterium sp. FHG110202_01 (assembly GCF_059115305.1). NCBI lineage: Bacteria > Pseudomonadati > Acidobacteriota > Terriglobia > Terriglobales > Acidobacteriaceae > Acidobacterium > Acidobacterium sp. FHG110202_01. Next base: position 142,653 of record NZ_JBZYWJ010000007.1, on the reverse strand, counting down.
ACCAGAAGCAGACACTCTCGCGGCTGCACTCGTTCATTCAAAAATATGGCATTGGATACACCTATCTGCTCGCAGGAGAACCCAGCGACCTTCACGACAAGGTGCCACAGGCCGTAAACCTGAATGCATGGCCAACAACCTTCTTCCTGGGAAGAGACGGGCGCGTGCATGCCGTCGAAACAGGATTCCCTTCTCCAGGCAGCGCCGAGTTTAGCAGCGAAGTAAGAAAGAACTACATCGCAAATGTAGAAAAGCTGCTTGCCGAGCACACGCATAACGGCGAATAACGCTTGCAATGATCTGGCATCCCCCAACGGGATTTTTCCATATCGATGTAGGATGCCAGATGTTTGGCTGAATTCATTGCTTGGCGCCCCTGTCTCGAAGCCTATTATTTCTTTGAAAATCTCCTCTGCGCTCATCGATCTCGAGATGAAAACTCCGACCTCGCATAAAATGCGATACTTCAGATACATCCGAAATGATTGTGGATCGAGATTGACGAAATGGGCGTCCCCAAAGAGCTAAACGAAATTGTTCTTCCCCAGACAGTAGTCGGCCCGCTTACACGCGCGGCGATCTTTCTGGTTGTCTGCATTCGCCAGGAGCAGGACGCTTATGCGCTTCTGCGATCCTTCTGCGCCGATCTTTCCGGGCTGATACGTGCCGTTGAGTTCCGGGACATTGAAGGTGGGCTTACATGCGTGGTGGGATTCGGGTCAGATGCATGGGACAAGCTGTTTGGATCGCCGCGCCCCGCTGAGCTTCACCCATTTCAGGAGATCCGCTCCGGTGGCCGTCACGCTGTCTCTACCCCGGGCGACATCCTGTTCCACATTCGAGCCAAACGCATGGACCTCTGTTTTGAGCTCGCGACCCAGATCATGGACAGCATCGGCGATGCAGTTACGGTTGCCGATGAGGTTCAGGGCTTTCGGTATTTCGAAGACCGCGACGTCATGGGGTTTGTCGATGGCACGGAAAATCCGCGAGGAGACGCTGCCCGCGAGGCTGCCATTATCGGCGATGAAGACCCGGCCTTTGCCGGCGGCAGCTACGTGATTGTGCAGAAGTATCTTCACAACATGAAAGCGTGGAATGCTCTTCCCGTCGAGGCACAGGAACGCATCATTGGCCGCAGAAAACTCTCAGACATTGAGCTGTCCGACGCTGAAAAGCCGACTTCGGCGCACAGCGCGTTGACCGTCATCGAGGAAAATGGAAAAGAGCGCAAGATTCTGAGAGACAACATGCCTTTCGGGCGGCCAGGCTACGGCGAGTTCGGCACATACTTCATCGGTTACAGCCGCACGCCGCGTATCACCGAAATCATGCTTCAGAATATGTTCATCGGACGCCCGCCGGGCAATTATGACCGGCTCCTCGACTTCAGCCGTGCTGTCACCGGCAACCTGTTTTTCGTACCGTCGGCGACATTTCTCGACAACATCAGCGGAGATGAGCCGGACTCTACAGAAGGCAGCGCTTCGCTGACATCGAATGCCCCGCCGGATTCGTCCACGCAGGACACATCACTCAAAATAGGATCACTTAAGGGAGAGAAAGATGAATAACCTCCATCGGGAGCTGGCGCCCATCTCTGACGCTGCATGGTCGCAGATTGAAGAAGAGACGACGAGAACATTGAAGCGGTATCTGGCTGGACGAAGGGTTGTAGATGTGCCTTCATCCGGAGGAATCGCTCTGCCCGGAGTTGCAACCGGCCACCTGCGGTCGATCTCCGCTCCCGCAGAGGGCATCATCGCAAGCCAGCGCGAGGTCAAGCCTCTAGTGGAATTGCGGGTGCCGTTCGAACTGTCGCGTCAGGCGATTGATGACGTAGAGCGCGGGTCGGATGACTCCGACTGGCAGCCCGCGAAAGACGCGGCAAAGAAACTCGCCTTTGCTGAAGACCAGGCCATCTTCCACGGATACGCGGAAGCGGATATCCAGGGCATTCGCGAAGGCACCAGCAATCCAATCGACACGCTTCCTGCGGATGTGCGCGATTATCCCGATGCAGTGGCGCACGCACTGAGCCAGCTGCGACTTGTAGGCGTCAACGGACCCTACTCGGTTTTGCTTGGAGCCGATGAATATACAGCCCTCGCCGAGACTCGCGATCATGGATATCCCGTGCTCGAGCACGTCAAGCGGATTGTTGACGGCAACATTGTCTGGGCTCCGGCGATTGAGGGTGCAGTCGTCCTGACGACTCGTGGCGGCGACTTCGAGCTGAACATCGGTCAGGATGTCTCGATCGGCTACCTCAGCCATAGCGAATCTGCTGTGCGGCTGTATCTGCAGGAGACGTTTGTCTTTCGCGTTCTTACCAGCGAAGCCGCTGTTGTGTTGTCGCCGTCACGAAAGTCCTCGTGAAGTGTTAACTCCTTCTCGCGATCGTTGCGCATCATCTGACAATGGCGGCTGTGATTCGAGTCACAGCCGCCATTGCTCTATTCGGCCAATACTGTCATCAGGGTGAATGCCGATGACAGAGATATTTGCCACCAATGAATCGCAACAGCTCTCTAAGCCATATCTGCTGGAAGCTTTAACGAATATCTGCCACCACTGGGGTGCGATTCCCGTCGCCGTCTGCTGGCCTCTGAGCGACGTCTCCCTTGCCGGAGCGGTCGAAGCCGCAGAGGCAGGAATCATTCAGCCCATCCTGGTTGGCCCTGAAAATGAGCTGGCCAGCCAGGCGGCATCGCTCGGTTTCAGAGTTGTCCATGCCGCTACAGAACAGGAAGCCGCGGCCAAAAGCGTAGAGCTCTGCCGCACCGGTCAGGCTGCCGCGCTCATGAAGGGCAGCCTGCATACCGACCTGCTCATGCGCGCTGTTCTTCACAAAGAATCCGGCCTGCGCACCTCCCGGCGCGTCAGCCACGTTTTCGTGCTCGAAGCTCCGCTCTACAACCGCACTCTTTTCATCTCCGACGCGGCCATCAACATCTATCCCACGCTCGAAGACAAGGTCGACATCGTGCAGAACGCCATCGATCTCGCCCATGTGCTGGGTGTAAGGAAACCGAAGGTCGCCATCCTCTCCGCAGTCGAAACCGTCTGCCCACAAATCACCTCAACGATTGATGCCGCCGCGCTCTGCAAGATGGCGGACCGCGGACAGATCACAGGCGCAATCCTCGACGGCCCGCTGGCTTTTGATACAGCTGTAAGCGCCGAAGCCGCACAGGTAAAGAACCTGCGCTCGCCGGTTGCGGGAGAAGCCGACATCTTCATCGTCCCCGATCTCGAATCCGGAAATATGCTGGCCAAGCAGCTCGAATATCTGGGAGGAGCGCGCCTGGCGGGCATCGTTCTTGGCGCCAGCGTGCCGGTCATTCTTACCAGCCGCGCCGATGCGGCGGAGGCCCGCGTTGCATCATGTGCTATCGCATCCGTGCTGGCCCGGTTGAAGGTGCACTCTGCTGTGTGATTTACATCACTGCCGCCGCTTCTCCTGATGGTCCATATTACTGGCATAGGAGATTAAGGAATGTCACTCGCCGCACAAGATTGCTTCCGCATCCGCGCACTTGCTTCACCCGACCACATTCTTGTCGCAACCGATCTTACGGACACCGATTACCTCGTGCCTCATGCCATCGCCCAGGCGAAAGAGTCCGGTGCCAGCATTACGCTTATCCATGTCATTCCACCCTCTGATTCCCTGCCGCCTGAATCGGGTGTTATTCCTGACCTTGACGACGCAAAGGTCGACCGCGATGTGCGCTTGATACTGTCCGGATTGAAGCGCCAGATTGAGGAACATGGTCTGCTCTGTGATGTGATCTATCGCCATGGACGCGCAGAAGACATCATCCGCGAAGAACTGGATCTGACGGGCGCAACGCGGCTCATCGTGGGAACGCATGGGCGTGGCAAATTAGGCCAGATAGCGCTCGGCTCTGTGGCCAATCACCTGCTGAGCTCAGTCAGGGTGCCTGTCTTTGCCGTCGGCCCTCATGCTCAGATTGCCGGAAGACAAACCAGGCCGCGCACGATTCTCCATCCCGTTTCTTTTACCGGTGATTACATCGAGAGCGTCCGCCTCGCTCTCGATCTGGCGCAGGCATATCGGGCCGAATTGACTCTGCTGCACGTGCTCGACTCCGACGTTAAGAAAAGCATCAATCCTGCCCGCACATACATATGGGCCGAGCATGCATTAAGGGCCCTCCTTCCCGATACAGATGACCTGATGCCTCCGGCGCGCGTCTGCGTGGTGGCAGGCGATCTCGTAAAGGAAATTCTGAAGATAGCGGCTGAAAGCGAGGCTGACTGGATCGTTGTAGGCATGGATGGATCGCTTCCATGGATGCGCCTTCAGAACAGCGCAGCTTACAAAGTTATGGCAGAAGCCTCCTGCCCGGTCATGGCTCTTCGTCACGCACCGGCAGAAAAGGAAACCGCAAACAAAGAGGAGAGCCGGATTGCCGGCGTGATCGGATAGGTGTGTTATGCGCTGCGCCAACCCCCAATGCAGATCTGAATCGATATATTTCCGCAGTGGAAGTTTGCACTGCATGGATTGCGCCGATGCCGGCACTCAGGCTCCTGAAGGAGGGCAGCGCAAAGTGATCTGGCTTTGCGCCGAGTGCTCGCGGAAATTTGTTGTCGAGACCTGGAGACCTCCGGGCCAGCAGCTCCGGCCGCGCCGCGTCGGCGCGCCGCGCGTTCCTACCGCAGCCTGAAACACAGCGCTCCAGCTCCTGGATGTGATGCGCATCACAAAACAGTCGTGCCTCAGGTCACTGCACGATCGTGCCTGTTAAGCGCATCGTGGAACTAAAAGGAGAAAGAAATGCGCGAAGACAGGCTCAAATTCGGAACCATCGTCATTGCCACAGATTTGGGAGCCACGGCCTCTTCCGCTCTTCGCTACGGACAGGCAATTGCGCGCCTTCATGATTCGACCCTGGTGATTGTGCATGTGATCGATCCCGTCGCTTACGCATTCCCCGGTGGAGCGCCGGAAGCAGTCACTACGCATCAGGCAGCTCGCGAAGAGCTCAGAAAAATCGAAGAAGAGACGCGCCGGGAAGGCATCCAGGTTCATTCAGTAGTCGCAAGCGGAGTGATTTGTGACCGCATCCTTCAAACTGTTCAGGATCACCATGCCGACCTGCTGATACTGGGCACCCGCGCAAAGACCGAAGCGGGTCAGGCCGCGTTAGGCGCCGTAGCGCGGCAGCTTCTTGCCCGGACACCATGCCCCATCCTGACAGTCGGCCCCAATGCTGAAGATCATCTGCCCTGGGCAGGACGCTGGCGCCATGTGCTTATTGCCACTGACTTCTCCAATGCTTCTCTGACTGCTCTTATGTGCGCGCACCGCATCGCTCACGATCAGCTGCTCGTTCTGCATGTGCCTGCTCATAACGCTCCGGCAGATGATTCCCGCTACATCGAACAGCTGCGCTTCCTTGCGCCATTCAACGAATCGCATACTGTACCTGTCGAGCATTTTGTAGTGAGCGGGGCGGTAGCAGATGTCATCGCGGACTATGTGCGCAACCAGGAAGTTGATTTAGTGGTTCTCGGAGCCCCGGACAGTGAGCTAACGGCAGAGCGCTTTTACACGAGCACCGTGCTCGATGTGATTTCCAAAGTCTCCTGCCCGGTGCTCTGCGTGCCTGCTGCTGCTCATACTGCTGCAACGGAAATTCTGGAGGAGGTTTCAAGCCAATGCTGAACGAAATGAAAATCAGGAATGCAGTCATATTCGGCCACGGAGTTCTTGCCATATGCATGGGGCTGGTTCTCTTCTATCTGAGCTCTATGATGGATGGCCTGTTGTTTGAAGTGGTCGTGGTTGTCGCTGCCATTCTGGTGGCGGCAGCAGCTCTATTGTTTGCCGGACTTGTTGACTGGTTTGCAGCCTTCGCCGAGGGAGCAAAACACATCCAGCGCGCTGTGCTTTACCTCATCGCCGGGCTGTCCTTTGTGCTTGCAGGGTTCTTTCTTGGCTATTATCCAAAGGCTTCATTCCAGTTGCTGCTCGCTTGCGCCTCCGTACAGGCATTGGCCTCCGGCCTTTCAGCCTTTCTCTTCGCTGCCAGAACGGCGCATCATGGTATCGAGCAGCGCACTATGTATGGCGTAGGAATCGTATCGATTTTATTCTCTGGCGCCATGGCCGCCTTGCTGAGAGAGCTTACCAATCAACAGGCCACAATGCTGCTGGCAGCATATCTGTGTTTTCTGGGAGTAAAAATGCTCTTCTTCAGCTGGAGCCTCCACCGGAAAACCATACTTATCAAGAGCATTGTGAGTGAAGCAGTCGCGGAACTGGCCCATTGAAGCCCTGTGACCGTTATCACTGGCAGATTGCCGAATACGGCGTAGGCTGGAGTTTCAATCGAGGTGAATGTCATGACTACCGCAGTCCTCTCCAGAAAGCCTGAGACAGATCACAAGACGTCAATGATGAAAGCCCTCGTCTTTCACGGGCCGAATCAGATCGCGGTCGAAAGCGCGCCCATACCTGGAGCAGGTTATGGAGAAGCGGTCATCCGCGTTACTCTCACCACCATTTGCGGAACCGATGTGCACATCCTCAAAGGTGAGTATCCCGTAAAACCAGGCCTGATCATCGGACACGAAGCCGTTGGCGTGATTCACGAACTGGGCCCCGGCGTCTCCGATTACAAGATCGGTGAACGCGTGCTCGTAGGAGCCATCACTCCCTGTGGACAGTGCTTATCGTGTCTCGGCGGCAGCTGGTCACAATGCGGCGGCGTGCCCATCGGCGGCTGGAAGTTCGGCAACACCATCAACGGCGCACAGGCCGAGTACCTGCTGGTTCCCTATGCGCAGGCCAACATGGCAAAGATCCCCGACGAGTTGCGCGACGAGCAGGTCATCCTGCTGTCTGACATCGCTTCGACAGGATTTTCCGCTGCGGAAAGCGCCGACATTCAACTGGGTGACATCGTTGCCGTCATGGCGCAAGGGCCCATTGGCCTCTGCGCAACTGCTGGAACAAAATTAAAGGGCGCAGGGCTCATCATCGCAACTGAATCGAATCCGGTACGCATGGAAATGTCACGCAAGATGGGCGCAGACATCGTGCTCAATCCGAAAACAACAGACGTAATAGCTGAAATCCGCAAACTGACAAACGGCCGTGGAGTCGATGTCGCCATCGAAGCTCTGGGAACGCAATCCACCTTCGAAACCGCGCTGCGTGCCTTGCGCCCGGGAGGAACGCTCTCCAGCATCGGCGTTTACTCAGGAAAATTGAACATCCCCGTCGATGCCTTTGCCGCTGGAATCGGCGACTACAAAATCGTCACTACGCTGTGCCCCGGCGGCAAAGAACGCATGCGCCGCCTGATGGAACTGGTACTGCATAAGCGCGTCGATCTCACTCCCCTGCTTACGCACACTTTTTCGCTGAATGAAATCACCGATGCTTACTCGTTATTCAGCCAGCAGCGTGAGGGCGTGTTGAAGGTGGCCATTCGACCGCAGGAAGTGCGGCCCCTGAAACCAGGCGACGAGCAGTGCTGAAAAAGCAGGAGGTGCGCCATGCGTGAGTTCACAATGAAGACGATCCTGGTGGCGACGGACCTTTCCGACGCATCGTATGGCGCTCTGAACTATGCCAAACAACTGGCCCGGCACTTCTCGGCCAAGGTATTGCTCGTTCATGTCGTGCCGGAAACCGAAATGTCCAAAATTCCTCTTCCCAAGCTCATGGATGCCGCAGAAGAGGAACTCCAGAAATACGTCAGTGCGCTTGCGCATGATGGCGTGCGTTCCGCGATGATCGTACGCAAGGGCGACATCCGGCAGACGGTCCGCGATCTGATTGACGAGCGCGCTGTCGATCTACTCGTCCTCGGAACGCGCGGCAAAGGATACAAGAACGGAGAAGGGTTGGGGTCGGTCGCGGAGACCCTTCTCCATGCCGCCTCCTGCCCGGTCCTTACGGTAGGCAGGTCGGTACGCCAGGACGCATGGGAGAATACCCATGCGCGCCTGGTCCTCTTCCCGACAGACTTCTCTGAAGTGTCACGTGCTGCCCTGGCATACGCCGAACGCCTCGCTGAGCACCTTGGCGGACGGCTGCTGCTCATACATGCCGACGAACAAGAATCCTCCGAACATAAAGAAGAATTTGAGGCCCTGACAAAGGAGATGAAGAATGGGTTCATCGTCTCTGAATCGATCGCGCGTGTCGGGCACCCGGCAGACGTCGTCACTTCCGTAGCCACAGCGAAGCGCGTGGACTTCATCGTGATGGGCGTACATGACAAAGAGCACAACGATGGAATTGCGTTCGATATTATCCGCCGGGCAAAGTGCCCCGTCTTCACTCTTTTCACGCATGCTGTGGAGTCCACAGGCGAGGAATTGACAGAGGCCGAAAGATTCCGCCTCCAGCAAGAGCGTCTCGCCGTTCATCATTCCTGACGTGGGGTGCGGGAGATGCTCACATTGCCTGTGAACCACGTGAACACACTCCCCTCACCGGCAGCGACAGGCCTGACTTCAGCTGAAGCAGCCGATCGCCTCTCCCGTTACGGCCCGAACGACCCCGTTCCTGTAAAGCGCAGCGCGGTTCTCGTTGCATTCCTGCTCCTGTTTCTGAACCCGCTCGTGCTCATCCTCCTCGTGGCCAGCGCCATTTCCTTCGTGCTGGGCGACGCTCCCGATGCCATCATCATTCTGGTCGTACTTTTACTAGGCATCTCGATTAATTTTTTCCAGACCTATACATCGCAGCAGGCCATCAGGAAACTGCAGGAGCATATCACTCTTACAGCAACTGTCCTGCGTGATGGCGCCTGGGCTGAAATCAAGCGTCGTGAAATTGTACCCGGCGATGTGATCCGCCTCTCTGCCGGAGATCTCGTTCCCGCAGACGCGCGCCTTCTCAATGCGCGCGATTTGTACATCCAGCAGGCAGCACTCACCGGCGAATCCCTGCCGGCAGAAAAAGACGCGCATTCCAACGAAGGCAGCACAGATAGCCCGGAGTCCGCAAATCTGGTCTTCCTCGGAACCTCGGTCGTTAGCGGAATTGCGACCGCAGAGGTTTTCGCCACCGGCCCCAATACCATGTTTGGTGCAATCGCCAAACGGCTGACAGTGCGTCCCGCAGAGACTGAATTCGAGCGCGGCCTCAGGCGCTTCGGATGGCTCATCATGCGCGCCGTATTTTTCCTGGTGCTTTTTATCCTGATCGTGCGTGTCGCGCTGCACAAAGATGCATTCGAGTCCTTCGTCTTCGCTGTCGCACTGGCCGTCGGGCTGACTCCTGAATTTCTTCCCATGATCACTTCTGTCACACTCGCCCGCGGTGCTGTCCGCATGGCGCGCGAGCAGGTCATCGTCAAGCATCTGCCCGCGATTCAGAACTTCGGCGCAATTGATGTCCTGTGCAGCGACAAGACCGGCACGCTTACAACTGGAAATCTGGTCCTCACCTCGGCAATCGATGCTTATGGCCAGTCATCCGGACATCCACTCCTTCTTGGCTACCTGAACAGCCGCTTTGAAACCGGCATTCGCAGCCCGCTCGATGTTGCGATTCTCAAGAACCAGCATCTCGACGCGGATGATTACGTGAAGTGCGATGAAATCCCCTTCGATTTCGAGCGGCGCCGCGTCTCCATCGTCGTGGAAAAACAAACAGACCGGCTGCTCATCACCAAAGGAGCGCCCGAAGGCATCCTCGCGCTTGCAGATTCGTGTGAAGCTGAAGGCCGCGTCCTCCCACTCGACTCCGAAACGCGCGCACGCTGCCACACAACCTTTCAGCATCTGAGCAGTCAGGGATTCCGCGTGCTCGCCGTCGCCTATCGCAATGTTTCTCCACAGGAGAAGTTCGCAGTCGAAGACGAATACGCTCTCACCCTTGCCGGCTATCTCGCTTTCTCTGACCCTCCCGATCCCGATGCAGCCGATTCCATCGCCGCTATGAAGCGCGACGGAATCGAAGTAAAAATCCTGACCGGCGACAATGAGCTCGTGGCCGGACACATCTGTGAGCAAGTTGGGTTAGAAAGTCCGGCCATCGTACTTGGCGAAGAACTGGAGCGCACCAGCGACTCCGCTTTGCAGCATATGGTGGAAAACACGACGGTATTTGCGCGTGTCTCGCCCATGCAGAAGCACCGCATCATCCATGCGCTGAAGATGCGCGGGCATGTCGTCGGCTATATCGGAGACGGAATCAATGACGCGCCGTCACTGCACGAGGCTGATGTGGGCGTCTCTGTTGCTTCCGCTGTCGATGTGGCGCGCGAGGCAGCTGATATTGTCCTTCTGAAGCCTGGCCTTCAGATCCTGCACAAAGGCATCATCGAAGGCAGGCGCGCGTCGGCAAACGTGATGAAGTATCTTCTGATGGGCACCAGCTCCAACTTCGGAAATATGTTCAGCATGGCCGGCGCCTCCATCGTGCTTCCATTTCTTCCCATGCTGCCCACGCAGGTGCTTCTCAACAACTTTCTTTATGACACAGCGCAGATCACCATTCCTTCTGACCGCGTCGATGAGCATTACATCCGCAGCCCGCACCGCTGGAATATGTCTCTCATCCGCAACTTCATGCTCTTCATAGGCCCTGTCAGCTCGCTGTACGATTTCCTGACATTCTATGTTCTGCTTCACTTCTTCCACGCGGGCGAAGTTGAATTTCATACCGGATGGTTCGTCGAATCCCTGGCCACACAGACGCTCGTGCTCTTCGTCATCCGGACCATGGGCAATCCATGGAAAAGCCGTCCCAGCACGCCTTTGACCGTCACTACCATCCTCGTCGTGATCGTTGGATGCCTGCTCCCCTACTCTTCCATCGCCAAAGTGCTTGGATTCACCATGCTGCCTGCGTCTTACTTCGCATTTCTAGCTTTCGCGACAGCAACCTATCTGCTGCTGGTCGAAGTCGCCAAGCGTCGCCTCTTCAGGCATGCGGGCTTATAAGTCGAAACTATCTGTGAATCGTAATCACAGGGCACGCAGCGCCGGCAATCACACGAAAGACAACTCCAGGCACAAGATGCGTCGCAACGATAGAGGCAGAATGCGCTCCCAGGACAATGAGGTCGGCATGCTTTTCCCCGGCCAGCTTTAGCATCTCATCCGCTGCATTGCCATATTCCAGAACATATTCAGGCTCGCAGTTCTTCCAGATATGCTCAGGAATGAGCCGTCGCATGGCGCGTGCGAACTCCGCCTGCATTTTGGCAGCATCCATGGTCCTGGTGTGACCTTCCGGCAGGACATGACAGATGCTGACCTGCGATGCCTGTTCCGCAGCCAGCGAAAATGCGAACAGAGCAGCTGCCGATGACTCCGGGGTGAGGTCCGTCGCCAGCAGAATGTGCTTGAAAGTTACGTCCCTGTGTGAGGGCTCGTCAACATTCGGCCCGACCGTAAGCACAGGGCATGGCGCTCTGCGAAGAATTTCTTCCGCAGTTGAGCCAAGGATCAGTCGCTCAAAGTCTCTCGATCCATGCGTGCCAAGCACCAATAGATCCGCTCTGTGGTGCTTCGCAGCTTTAAGAATCTCCTCAACCGGATCACCTTGCAGCAGCAGTCTGTCAGCCTGAAAACCTGCCTGGTGCAGCTGCCGGTTAAGGTCGTCCAGGTTTTCCTTCGTCTCGCGCAGCAGCTTCTTATATTCAGGGTCTGTGCCGAATTTCGGCCAGTCGCTGATCGAAGCGCGCATAACATGCGCTGTGGTAATCGACGCTTGAAAATGGCGTGCCAGCACTCGCGCATAATGAAATGCCTTGCGCGAAGCCTCTGTGAAATCCGTGGCCACCAGAATGTGATGAACCGCAACCGGTGACTCAACGTATGTGGTAGGCATAACTCCACCTCCTGCTCGCAACCAGACTAGGAACACTCCGCAAACTATGGATGTGACCGCTGTCACTTGTACGCGTGCGCTCAGTCACAGCGCATCCCTTGGCGGATGACTCAATATGGTCTTGAGCGTGGAGGCATTCCGTGACAGTTCTTGGAAAAAGAGTGGAGATCAGCCTGGAGAATATCCTTCTGGCCACGGATTTCACTCCGGCTGCAGAAAAAGCATCGCTCTATGCCAAAGCGCTGGCGCATCGCTATGCGTCGAAAGTCCGGCTGGTCCACGTAGTTGACCTCACGCCCGCCTTCCAGGCTCCTGATGCAGCCGTCTGCATGAATGCTTTTCGCAGAGAAGGAGCAGACAGCCTGGAGAACCTCAAATCGCAATTTATCTCCGGCGGCGCAACAGTGCAGATGGCTCTCCGAGAAGGCATAAATCCAGCCATGGAAGTACTCGACATTGCAAACCGGGATTCGGTAGATCTCATTGTGACCGGCACAAGAGGGCATGGCGGTCTGTCTCGCTTTATCTTCGGCTCGTTCACCGAACAGCTGATCCACCATGCAAAATGCCCGGTGCTCATAGTTGGTCCGGACACAAGCCCGCCTGAGCCATCCGGGGTCTTCCGCCGGATCGTCTACGCAACTGACTTCTCTCCCGAGGCAACGAAAGCAGCCGCTTTCGCCCTCTCCTTTGCACAGGACAGCGGCGCGCATATCTATCTGTGCCACGTGCTTCCGGAATCAACTCATCTCCGCCGCATCAATGAGCAGGAGCTGATGACAAACTACACCGCTGCGCTTCAGCGCCTGATTCCCGATCTTGTTCGCGAGTGGTGCGAACCGGAGTGCGTCCTCGAACACGGCTATGCGGCAGACGGCGTCCTTCTGCTCGCGAATCGTGTGAAAGCGGACCTCATCGTACTGGGCGCACGCCGATTCTCTCACTGGTTCGACAGGCTGAAATCCGGAATCGCATTCGAGGTCATTCGCAAAGCCGCATGCCCCGTGCTCACGGTCTGCGGCTAGCGGCAACCGCTGCGACAAATGTCGCGGCGAACAGAGCACATCCAGCAAGGAGGAGGCAGTCGTGACTACAGCAACACATAAGGATCAGAACATCCACCTGAGCACATCGCGTCTCCACCCGAAGCGCATTCTCTTTGCGACCGATTTCTCATCCCAGGCTTCCATAGCCTTCAAATGGGCGGCGCGGCTCAGCCGGCACTTCGGCAGCAGGCTATATATGGCGCATGTGCTCGCGCCTGTCTATTACGCTGCAAGCAGCGGTGTGCTCGCCCCCATCCTCCAGGAAGAGGAGATGAAGCTGGCTCATGAAAAACTCACTCGCTATTTTTCCAGGATGACTGAGCTGGATCCGGTCAATTATGAAGAGATCATCACTTGCGGCTCGGCAAAGGACCTCATCCAGCAGATTGTGAAAGAAAGGGACATCGAATTCGTTGTTATGGGCTCCCATGGGCGCGGCGGTGTCAGTAAACTCGCGCTCGGATCTGTCGCCGAATCGGCCTTACGCCATCTGCATTGCCCAGTGCTCATCTGTGGTCCGCACTGCAGGCGAACTTACCAGAGCCCGAAGTCCATCGTGCTGGCCACTGACCTTTCCGTCAATTCGCTCCGGGCTGCACAGTACGCAGCTTCTCTCGCGGAAGAATTCCATGCGCAGCTGGCCGTCGTGCATGTCTTTCCTGCAAATGAAACCAGCGCGGCACAAAAGCGGCACGTCGAAAAAGAAATGGCTGAGATGATTCCCTCTGACCTGCGCAACACCGCGCAATACAGCATAAGGAGCGGAGAACCTGCGCCCGAATTACTGCGAGTGGCAAAATTCGTGAACGCCAGCCTCATTGTCATGGGCGTCAACGAAAAAGAGACGATGGCAGACCACGCTCCCTGGTCCACCATATCGAAGGTCATTCGCGAAGCGCATTGCCCTGTGTTAGCAGTGCAGCCTCATATCGCTTGAAACCTATGTGTAGTCATCCCTCTCGATGCCAAGCTTCTTCAGCTTGGAATTCAAGGTGGTGCGCTTCAGTCCCAGTTTTTCTGCAGCTCCCCCGGGGCCGCCGATCATGCCCTTCGATTCGCGGAGAATACGCAGGATATGTTCGCGTTCCGCCAGCCGCAGATCAGAAGATACAGAGTTTGCCACCTCTTCCCCAATCTCCAGTTCGCCCAGCGGCGCGCGCAGCACCGTGCCTTGCGTAAGAATCACAGCGCGCTCAATAAAGTTCTCAAGCTCCCTCACATTGCCGGGCCAGTGCCATTTGCTGAGCGCCGCCATAACGTCCTGCGGAATGATGTCGATGTTCTTCTTCATGCGGCGCGCGTGCTTGGTCACAAAATAATTCACCAACAGAGGAATATCGCTGTGCCGCTGCTGCAGAGAAGGAATCGTGATCGGGAAAACTTTCAGGCGATAGTAAAGATCGCTGCGGAACTGCCCCTCCTTCACCATCTTCGCCAGGTCACGGTTCGTCGCGGCAATCAGGCGAACATCCACTGGAATCGTTCTCTTGCCGCCAAGGCGCTCGATTTCTTTTTCCTGCAATGCGCGCAGAAGCTTCGGTTGCAGCTCAAGAGGCAGATCACCAATCTCATCGAGAAACAGCGTTCCCTGGTGCGCCAGTTCCAGGCGTCCGATCCTCTGCGCAATCGCCCCGGTAAAAGCACCCTTCTCATGCCCGAACAGTTCGCTCTCGAGCAGCCCCAGCGGGATGGCCGAGCAATTCAGCTTCACAAACGTGCGCTCGCGGCGCGGGCTAAGATTATGAATGGCCCTGGCGATCAGTTCCTTGCCTGTGCCCGTCTCCCCCTGGACGAGCACCGTCGCATCGGTCGGAGCCACTGTTTCCACCTGCTTCAGAACGCGCTTGAGCGCAGGACTTTCTCCAACAATCTCTTCAAAGCTGTATTCGGTGAGCAGCTCCTCTTCCAGGTATTCCCTTTCTCTTCTCAGCCTCTCACCCAGACTGGCGATGTGCCGCAATGTCTCGATATGGTCGACCGCCGCGGCGATCTGGTTGGATAGCTGAAGCAGCAGCTCGCGATCCGTTCCATTGAACGCCGACTCACGGCGGCTGCCAATAAACAGAGTGCCGATGATCTCCTCGTTGTACTTCAACGGCAGCCACCAGCCCGCTTTCACTCCTGCTTTTCTGTAGCGGTCCATGGCGCCGGCAACAAACTGTTTCTGCCGGGCCAGATCCAGGAAGAGCGGCTGCTGGTTTTTGAATGCCCATCCGCAGGGTGTCCCCTCAATCGGGATAAGAACAGCTTCCGAATACTGCTTTTCTTCATCAGCCAGCAGTTCCTGCACACGAAGGGAATTCGTATCGCGGTCATAAAGAGCAAGCGTGGCATAGTCATGCGGAACAACGCTCTGAATGCTGCCCGCAATCGCGCTCAAAGTCTCGCGCACATCCTGGCCGGAGAGCATGGCCTTGCTGAGATGCTGCAGCAACGTCTCTTCGGCTCTGTGACGATGAGTGAAGTCGCGCGTGACCTTGGAAAACCCGATCAGTTCGCCGTCTTTTCCGCGGAGCGCAGTAATCACGGCATTGGCCCAGAAACGCGAACCATCCTTCCGCAATCTCCAGCCTTCGTCTTCATACCTGCCTTCTTCTCTCGCTGTTTTCAAAGCCTGTTCCGGCCTGCCGCGGTCCAGGTCTTCCCGGGTATAAAACCGCGAGAAGTGCTGCCCCAGAATCTCTTCCGCGCGATAGCCCTTGATGCGCTCGGCTCCCGGATTCCATGTCGCCACTTTGCCTTCCATATCGAGCATAAAGATGGCATAGTCCCGCGCGCCATCCACCAGCAGGCGAAAGCGCTCCTCGCTTGCGCGGAGCGCCCTCTCTATGGCTCTCCGCTGGGTGATGTCCCGCACAACAGCGAGAACCAGATGTTCTCCGCCGCTCTCAACGGGGCTGAGCAGAATGTCGACGGGAAACTCGCTGCCATCCTTGCGCCTGCCGAAAAGATCCAGCCCTGCGCCCATCGGACGTGTGCGCGGTGCAGCCTGATACTCCTTGCGCTGATGAACGTGCGAAGAACGGAGGCGGTCCGGGATGAGCATTTCGATCGGGCTGCCAATAAGCTCTTCGCGTGAATAGCCAAAGAGCCGCTCGCCCTGCGGATTCACTTCGCGAATGCAGCCATCGCCGCCGGCCACCAGAATCCCGTCAGGCGCGTTTGCAAACAGCTTTTCAAAAAGGGCCTGGGATTGCCCTATATCCTTCCCTCCAGACAATGGCCCGCTCATAAGTATTGCCAGTATCTCTCAAAGAAATGCTTAGTCGCAGCAAAATCCGACAGAGAGGCCTGGGTGTGATGACTATCACATACACGGCGCATCTTCCCCGCCGATGATAGAGCTGTGAAACGCCCGAATAAACCAATCCTGTTGCCTTTCTGCCTTTCCCTGCAGGAGCTTCAGCGATGAGCACTCTGGCCGCACCGCAACAAACCGCAATCCAGCAGCCGTCGATCGCGAAAAACTATCTCAACCAGAAACACGGCCTGCTCAGCTGGCTGCTCACGCAGGACCACAAGCGTATCGCCATGCTCTATCTGGCCGGAGTCAGCTTCTTCTTCCTTATCGGCGGACTGCTTGCCATGGCCGTCCGCATGGAATTGCTGACACCGCAAAGCGACCTGATGTCATTCGACACCTACAACAAGGTCTTCACCATGCACGGCGTGGTCATGATCTTCTTCGTGCTCATCCCGGCCATCCCTGCCATCATTGGCAACTTCGTGCTTCCCATGATGCTTGGCGCGCGTGACCTCGCCTTCCCGAAAATCAATCTGCTGAGCTGGTACTGCTACATGCTCGGCGCCGTGCTTCTGCTCTATACCGTCATCGCAGGCGGCGTCGATACCGGATGGACCTTCACCACCCCGCTCAGCACGCATTTCGTGAACACCAACGTCATCTCCGCCGGCCTTGCTGCCTTCGCTGCCGGATTCTCCTCCATCTTCACCGGCCTCAACTTCATCGTCACCATCCACCGCATGCGCGCTCCCGGCCTCACCTGGTTTCGTCTGCCTCTGTTCATCTGGGCGCACTATGCCGCTTCGATCATCATGATCCTGGGCACACCTGTGGTCGCTATCGCCATTGTGCTGGTCGCTCTCGAGCGGCTCGTAGGCATCGGGATCTTCGATCCCACCAAGGGCGGCGACCCGCTGCTCTTCCAGCACCTGTTCTGGTTCTATTCGCATCCCGCGGTCTATGTGATGATCTTGCCCGCCATGGGAGTGATCTCCGAAGTCATTGCCTGCTTCAGCCGCAAGCGCATCTTCGGCTATACCGCCGTCGCCTTCAGCTCTGTCGCCATTGCCGTCTTCGGCTTTCTCGTCTGGGAGCACCACATGTTCATCATGGGTGTTGGCCAGTATTCTGCCTTGGTTTTCTCGTTTATCACCATGCTGGTCGCCGTCCCGTCCGCCATCAAGACATTCAACTGGACCGCCACGCTCTACAAAGGATCGATCCACTTTCGTGCGCCCATGATCTACGCGCTGTGCTTTATTGGTCTGTTCGTCATCGGCGGCTGCACCGGCGTATTCCTTGGGTCGCTCGGCAGCGATATCCATCTGACCGAGACCTACTTCGTCGTTGCCCATTTTCACTTCGTCATGGTCGGCTCCGTCATCATGGGATACCTGGCCGGCCTGCATTTCTGGTGGCCAAAGATCACCGGACGCATGTATCCCGAAGCGCCGGCGAAGATCTCCGCCGTAACCATCTTCATCGGATTCTTCTTTACCTTCATCCCGCAGTTCATCCTCGGCCATCTCGGCATGCCCCGCCGATATGCCGAGTATCCACCGGAGTGGCAGGTGCTCAACGTTCTCTCCACTGCGGGAGCAACCGTGATGGCAATCGGCTACTTCACCACCGGAATCTATCTGCTCTGGTCTCTGCGCTATGGAAAAATTGCCGGACCGAATCCGTGGAATGCCGCCGGCCTCGAGTGGCAGACCTCATCTCCGCCTCCTACCGAGAACTTCACCGAACGGCCTGTCGTCGACCACGAAGCCTACAACTATGAAGACCTCCCCGCTCCGGCCGATCTCTAAAAAGAAAGGTATGGCCTGAAAGCCATACCTCATCACCAAAACTCAAATTGCTAAGCTCCGCTGATTGCCTCGAGCGCTGCCCGATCAGGAATAATCATCGTCGCGCCCCTGGGCATGATAAGGTGCCTGTTCTTGAACTCAGTCAGCGTGCGCGTGATCGTCTCCCTCGTCGATCCCACGCACTCGGCAATCTGCTCATGCGTCAGCGGCACCTTGATCTGCATCCCTTCCTTGGTGACCTTTCCTTCGGATGACCAATGCAGCAGAAGGCGCGCCAGCTTTTCATGCGCCGAACACGAGAGCCCCACAGTTCTCAGCTGCTCGCACGCGTGATTGTACTGCGAGCTCAGTTGCCGGATGACAGCGTGGTAGACCTCAGGATATTTATTGACGAAGCGCAGGAAGTCATCTCTGCGGATAAATGCCACCTGGCAGGGATGCAGCGTTTCTGCGCTCGCTTCATATGGAACGCCCGACATCGTCGCCGTCATGCCCAGGATTTCTCCCGGTCTCGCGATCCGCAGAATCAGCGTCTTGCCCGCGCTCGAACTCACCGAGAGCTTCACTTGTCCGGAGCACAGCAGGTAAACGCCGCGCGACGCCTCGTTCTCAAGAAACAACATCGCCGCAGCCGGATACACCGATGAGTACCGGATGGATTCAAACTCCTTCGTCGCTGCCAAATTCAGGTGGCAGAAAAAACCGTTCTCCTTCAATTTGCAATTCTGGCAATCCTGGTTTAATTCGAGTCCATGTAGACCTTGCATCCTTAAGTCCCCTCTCTGTCTCTTTTCCGCAGTCCCCGCCTCGCCTCAGCGGCGAATTGTTTTGTCAGTGGTGAATCAGCCAGAATCTGAGCATCCGCAGCCTCAACTATTTCCCTCAGAACCTGTTTTCCTTTGTCATCCAGATAAAGCACTCCGCAGATATCCAGCCGAAGTTGTCTCGCACTCAGCGAAGGCTCAAGAACTTTCCATACCCGCTCAAGTTCAGAAGCCCACGCCCCAATCACCTTTCCCTCAATCTTCAGCGTGAATACGTTAACTTCGGCTTGCGTTGAAATTTTCAGATACCGCCTGCGTCTTTCTTTCTGCTCATACATATGGCAAACGAATGGCCAAAGCGCTTCGTCACTACTGGACGGTGCTTTAATGGATTGAAAATAAAAAGATTAGCTCTTCGATCGAAGCCCAGTAAGGCGACGCAGAAACTCATCCTGAGACGAAGATTGAAGACGATATTTCGTCATCAAGACGATGCCACGTCGTCGCCTCACGTCCCGCTGGCCATCGAGGAATACCAGAAGCTCACCGAGAAGCAGAAGAGCATCACGGACCTTCTGGCTATGCCGGAGGCTGTCGCAATTGAATTCGAGCCGCCTCGCCTTACAGATCATCTTTATAGCGCAGCGAACCTCACCTGAAGTACCTGCTGAGACACAACCGTTGTCTCTGAACTCAGAAAGGTAGAGAAGCTACTTCCCGCCACCTCCATATGCCGGAGGCTCGCCCAGGCTTCCTGCCTGCGGCAGATGCCGGATATAGAGCACCATCTTCCAGATATCGTCATCGCCAAACAGTCCTTCTGCCGGAGGCATCCCCGAAGGCTCGATGCCATGCTGGATAATCCATCGCAGCTGTCCATCGGAATATGCCTGCACTTCGCTCGAAGCGAGCGAGGGCACCGGAGGCGACACCACCTCCGCAAACGGCACTCCCGTATTCTGCCCATCGAGCCCATGACATACCGAGCAGTACTGCGTAAATGCCTGCTTGCCTTCGTCGATATTCTCCTTCGACGCCGGGAGTGGGTTCCGGTCATGACTGCCGCCAACTGTCACGTGATGTTTCACCCAGTTCACCGAATGGGTTTCAAAGGAGCTCGGCTTCGACGCCTTGCATCCGCACAGACTCGCCGCAACGCACGCCACAGAGGCGATCCATTTTCCAACTCTCACGCTTCCTCCGGGAAAACAAAGATCCGTATTTCCATTCTTCCATTGCGGAATCCATCGTGAATCCCCGCGCCGGTACTGCTTGCGATAGCATCAAAAGCGGGAACCACTATGCAGAAAGGCCAACCCAGCCTCACCGCATTCGCCGTCGCCGGCCGCCGCGCCGCGCACCAGCTGATCGATCATCCTCCTCTGGTGCTCGATGACCCTGTTGCCGTGCCCATCCTTGGGCCGAACGCGGTAGCTGCCATCACCGGCGATCTTGAAAAACACAACCATCCCTTCGCCATCGCCCTGCGCGCGCTCATGGTGGGGCGCAGCCGTTACGCGGAAGACCATCTGCGCCAGTCCATTGCCAGTGGAGTGCGCCAGTACGTTGTCCTCGGCGCCGGCCTCGATACTTTTGCCTACAGGAATCCTTACCTTGCCGAGCAGCTCAAGGTCTTTGAGATCGACCACCCCGCCACACAGGAATGGAAGCGCGAGCTGCTGGCAGCAGCCGGCATCGTAGTGCCGGACAGCCTGTCTTTCATTCCGGTTGACTTTGAGCAGCATACTCTCTCTGAAGGTCTCGCTGCCTCCGCATTCAACTTTGATCAGCCGGCATATTTTTCCTGGCTGGGAGTCACACCTTACCTCACGCTTGAAGCTTTCCGCGGCACGCTTCGCGTTATCGCCGCTCTGCCCGCCGGAACAGCAGTGACGTTTGAATATGTGCTCCCGCGCGCTTCTCTCAGCGAAAGAGGAAGGATGGCCTTCGACCATCTCGCCGCGCGCGTAGCCAAAGCAGGCGAGCCTTTCCGGCTATTCTTCACGCCGGAAGAAATACGCAAGGAATTGGAGACTCACGGCTTCAAACAGATCGAAGACCTGAGCCCAGCCGACATGAACGCCCGCTACTTCGGCAACCGCAGCGATGGCCTGCGCCTCGGCGGCGAATCCGGCGGCGGCTTCGTCACCGCATGGCTGTAATGCAGACCGCGACTTTCCTGCAGTCCGCTCTGAACGGCGACCGGATTCACCCGGCCGCGCCACGCACTCCGGCTGCTATTGCAGAGGCGGCTCGCGCAGCTGTGGACGCCGGCGCTCAATCCGTACATGTTCATGCGTTCGACGACGCTGGCCGGGAGACTCTCGACGGCACTGCTTGCGCTAAAGTTCTGCGCTCCGTCAGGGCTCTGTGCCCCAGGACTCCGATTTCCTTAACAACATCAGCGGCGATTGTGTCCGATCCAGAAGAGCGTTTCCGTGTCGTCCAATCCTGGAAGGAGATGCCTGATCTTGTGACTGCGAACCAGGGGGAATCGGGAATTGTGAAGCTCTGTGAGTTGCTGTTGTCCCGGGGCGTCGGCATCGAAGCTGGATTACTGAGCATCGATGATGCGCGAGCTTTTGTTCTTTCCGGACTGGCAGACCGCTGTCGCCGCATCCTGATCGAGTCGCTGGACACTGATCCCGACACTGCTCTTCAACATGCTGCCGCTATGGAAGACATTGTCCTGTCCGCAGGCATCACGCTGGAGCAGGTTCACCACGGATACGGTATAGCGTGCTGGGCAGTCAATCGACGCGCACTCGATAGAGGGCATGGCATTCGCACCGGGTTAGAAGATGTCACATTGCTGCCTGATGGCAAGCTGGCACGGGACAACGCTGATCTGGTCGCGACTGCCGCGCACCTGATTCGTGCACAGCCACACACCTACCCGCAATAGAGACTATTGCAAATGCGGCGGCAGTTTCGTCACCGCATGTCTGTAGGTTTGGTCGAATCACAGTCGGGAGACTATCAATCCTCCCGAAGAATACTAATGGGTTCGATTCTGGTGGCCCGTATCGCGGGAATGATTGTGGCTAGCAAAGTCACACCAAGGATGAGAACAACGACGATACTATATGTGATGGTATCAAGTGGAGAGACACCATAAAGCATGCTTGCAAACAGATGACTGATGCCAAAGCCAAGTAGAATTCCACCCATAGATCCCAACCCGACAACGCAAAGGCTCTGTTGGAGAAAGCGTCTTACAATCTCGCCAGGCATAGCACCGAGGGCAAGTCGCAGTCCAACCTCGCGGCGACGAATACGCCCAAGATAGCTAACCGTTCCATAAATCCCGATACTGACCAGAGCTACCGCTGTTATTGCGAAAAGCGTAAGCAGCAAGGTTCTGAGCCGGTTCTCGGCAAACGCATCGCTCAGATGCTGGTTAAGTGGCATAACATCGTAAACGGAGCGCGCCGGTTCCAGTTTGCCGATTGCGCGGCGAATGGCATCTGCCATAGCCATGGGGTCGCCATGAACCCGGATCAGATAGTAGGGATCGGCGCTCGGTGCGCTTGTGCACCAGTACAGCGTCGGAGCCGGTTCGCGGTTCAGTCCTTCTTCTTTTGCGTCGCTGACAATACCCGTAATTTGGTTATGCAGTGCATTCGGAGAGGCAGCCATCACCACATGGTGGCCAATAGCATCCCCATCGGGCATATATGCACTCACAAAACTGTGATTGACTACGGAGATCATGTACGGTAATCCATCCCGGCAAGCGTCGCCTTCCAGTATCGGAATCTTCATCACGGCGAAATAACCGGCGGAGACATAGCGAGTATCAGCCATGAGCTTTCGGTTCGGGTCCTGCTGGCCCTCCGTGATCTTCCATTCGCTCCGATAGTCAACCGGCTCTCCCGGAATAAACGATGAAGTCGCAGCAGCTTCGACTCCGGGCATAGCACGAAGCATGTTGAGGGTTCCATTGATGCGCGGCGTGAGTTTCTTCATGTCTCCTGTTTCGCTCCACGAGCCGCTAATGCGCAGAGTCAGCACATGTGCTGTTTCAAACCCCGGATAGTCTCTGCCCATAGCCTGTAAACTGCGCAGCAGAAGTCCAGCACCAATAAGCAGCGCTACGGCGAGCGCCACCTGTGTGCCGACCAACGTCCAATGCAATCGATTGCGGCCTGCCACCTGTGTGCGATTGCATTGCCCAAGCGAAAGGAGCAGGTCACGGCGCGTAGCTTGAAGCGCGGGATATAATCCGCTGGCCAGTGCCGTCAGGAATGCGAAGGCAATCGAATAAACCACAATGCGCCAGTTCAGTGTGATCTCATCGACACGCGGTAGATCTTTAGTGAAAGATGCGAAAAAATGCGAAGCTTCGGCAGCAATGATCAACCCTGCAATAGAACCTGCCAGAGCAAGGACAAGGGTTTCCGTAAGCAATTGCGAAAGAACTGCCCGCCGTGAGGCGCCCAGTGAAAAACGAATGGCTACTTCATGCTCACGAACTGTCGCGCGAGAGAGCAGCAATGCAGCAATGTTCGTGCAGGCAATCAACAGAAGCAGAGAAACGGAGCCGAAAAGCAGCCAGAGCGAATCACTGGATTCACCGACAATCTCTTGCTTTAGCGGAGACATTCTCACGGCCAGATCGGCATCGGTCTTCGGAAATTGCCGGCCGAGTTGCTTCTGGACAGTAGCGAGGTCAGCGCGGGCCTCGGCAAGCGTAACTCCGGGCTTGAGCCTCCCTTGTGCCTGAAACCATGTAATGTCGCGCATTAAACCCCAAGGTGAGCCGGTAGGGTTTGGCTCCCAAAGATCGACATCCGTTTCGGGAAAGCGAAATGACTGCGGTAAAATGCCGACGATCGTATAAGAGTGCCCATTGACGTGTAGCATTTTGCCTAATGCCGATGAATCGCCATGAAAACGCCGGCGCCAGAAGCGATCGCTGATGAGCATGGCATGTGGTCCGCCATAACGTTCTTCCTGCGAAGTAAAGTCCCGGCCCAGTTCTGGCAGCATTCCCCATACTTGCAGGAAACGAGGCGCGACATTCGCTTCGGTCAGTTTCTCCGGAAGTTCTCCAGAGGTTTCTGAAACATCTTCAGTGTAGTAACCCGTGATGGCTTGAAAAGTGGAGTTCAGCCGGTTCCAGTCTTCAAGACGCACAGGAGCAACTTCCTGTTCTGGAGCTTTGTTTTTGAAGTCGTATTGGCGCAGGCTCACCAGTTCATTACTGTGCGGGAACGGCAATGGCCGCAGCACGACAGCATCGATGGCGGAAAAGACAGCGCTGTTTGCTCCGATACCGAGCGCCAGCGTCAGTATCACAACCAGGGAGAATGACGGCGAGTGACGTATGAAGCGGAAGGCCGCGCGTAGATTCGCCCGGAACGTGTCCATAAAGATAGAAGCATGGATCTCGCGCAGTTGCTGCTTGACCTGCTCCTGTCCTCCAAACTCCAGCAGCGCCTGACGGCGTGCTTCCTCTTGACTCATGCCTGCAGCTACATTGGCTTCGATAAGTTCTTCGACGTGAAAAGCAATTTCACGGTCATAGCTCTGATCGTCAAATCTTGCCTTGCGGAAGTTTTTGTGGAAGGGCATGGTGTCCTCCTAGCGCGCAGTCTGCATGATGAGCGTGACAGCTTCAGAGAGCCGCTGCCAGTTCGCCTTCTCCTCCGCAAGCTGCCTGCGCCCCTTGGCGGAAAGCCGATAGAACTTTGCCTGTCTTCCATTTTCTGATTCGCCCCAGTCGGCCTCAATCCAGCCGCGCTTTTCCAGGCGATGGAGAGCCGGATAAAGCGAGCCTTGCTGTACCTGCAGAATCTCTTTCGATATCTGCCGAATACGCTGCGAAATGCCATATCCATGTACAGGTCCGAGGGCAACGATTTTCAGAATCAACATATCGAGCGTGCCTTGCAGCAGATCGCTCTTTTCGATGGGCGGCATCCGTCTCTCCTTGACAATCTACATATCATGCACAATGTGTAGATTGTCAAGGAGAGACACAAAATGTCTGTGCACAACACAAAATCTCGTTGCGCGATCTAATCTCCGTAATAAGACGAATGAGAAGATATAGCTGAGTCGGCCCTTGAATCATCAGGCGAGCAGATGAGTCACCCGCCTGTGAATCTTAATGCGGCTGGGCCTGAGGCTGCGGAGCAGGAGTCGTCGTCGCCGGCTGATCCGTTGATGGCTGCGGCGCCTGTTGTTGCGTTGGCTGAGGCTGCTGGTCGCTGCTCTGAGGAGCGGCAGGAGCAGTCGAAGAAGATGAGGAGGATGGAGACGAAGGCGCCAGCGCCACCCGCTGTGGCGGGTTTTGCCGCGGTGGTGCCGCAGTATTCACCGATGCGGGATTATCCCGCAGCTTCACAAACAGCGACCCGTTCACCGGATGCGGCACCTGCAGCGCATTGCCCGCAAATCCATCCGGAACCTGCATTCCCTGCGCAAACCCCGCATCCGAGGCCACGCCCTGCAGCAGGAAGAGATTCGATCCCTTCAGCGTGCACATCTGGCCCGCTCCGCCCGAGCACTGTATGGTGTCAAGCGTCGGCAGGCGCACCAGTGTTGCCAGCGGCTGCCAGTCGCCTGTCGTTCCCTTTGCATTTACTGGACGAAAACGCAGCGGCCCGAACGCCGACGGCCCGAAGCTCTTTGACGGATCCATCGTCACCAGCGCCGTCTTCGCATCCTGCAGCGTAATGCCGCCGTCTGCCATGCTCAGCGTCGAATGGAACGTCCCATCCTCGGTCCCGATCTCGATCTTCTCGTCAGGAGAGAAGGTCTCCGGCGTCACCGCCTTTATCGAGAACGTAACCGTGCTGTCCAGCGGAATCTGGTTCGTATCCGTAAGCTGAATATGCGTCGCCTTCACTGCATCGGAAGGCTGCACGCTTTTGCTCAACAGCTGAACTTTGGGCCGCGATGGCACCACGCTTACCGGAACATCCAGCGTCCGCCCGTCTTTCAGCACCACCTGTCCCGTAGCCTTCATGCCCGCATGCAGCGCGCCCGCAGCCTGAGTATTCGCGGCCTCAAGCGTCAGCTCGTCGCCGCTTTCCGTGTTGGCCAGCTTCCCCGGCTTGAACTCGATGTTCTTCAGATTCAGGCTCGCCACCTGATCCAGCCGGTTGCCTGCAAGCACGCCCTGCGGATCGCCCGCATTGATCGTGAAGCTCACATACTTCCCAGCCTCATCCAGGCTCGTCAGCGCCAGCTCCTGCGGCTGCTTCGCTCCCGCCTGTTTCACCTGCAGCTTCAGCGCGCCCGGAGAAGCGTCTTTCAGCGGCACTTTCACTTCAAGCTGGTCCGGCTGGTCGACCTTCCACGTCGTTGCAATTTCCTTGCCGCCCGCATCCTTTGCTGTTACCGAATCCACGCAGGTCGCGTCAGCCGACGTCAGATGCAGCGTATCCTCGCGTCCGACGACAAGCGCATGCTTGTCTGTGGCCGCAAGCTCCCACTTCGCCTGCTTGCCGTTCTGCAGATGGAATACCGGCCCGGTATAAGCGTCAAATCCCCAGAACCCATGCAGCGTCCCCGAATCCCCGGCCACATTCTCTACAGGAATGCCATGCGTATCGGCGACGAATCCGCCCTGCGCAGGATCGGCCTTCACCGGGATATCCATATCCTTGCCGTCCTTGCCTTTCACGCGCAGCACCATGTCATGTGCGTAGTCGGTTGAAAAGGCCAGCGGAGCTCCTTCCACCGGAAGCAGCGGCTTGTTTTTCGCGATGCATTGCACCTGCTTCTCATCCACCGGACGCAGCGGCGGCAGGTGCCCTTTATCAATCGAGGGCAGCGCCATCACAATCACCGATTTGGGATTGCGGAACGACGGCGGCGTGTTCAGCTTCAGCTCCACCTGATCGTTGTGGATCACGCTCAGCCCGGGAATGTACTGGTACTGTGCCGTGTGGAACGACTCCATGATGTGGGCAATGTCCATCACCGACGCAATGTACGGGCTGTAATAGCCTGCTCCGGCACGCTGCGTATAGCTCAGCTGCATGGCCAGGTCGCTCGTCGCTCCTGATGTGAGCGCGTCGGTCATCGAAAGGCTGTGCCCGTCGTCCATCACCAGCTGGTCCTGCTTCTGCACCAGGCATGACGCCTGCTGTTCCACTTCTTTCTGCAGGCAGTCCTGGTCAAGCTTGATGCTCAGGCTTCGCGCCAGCAGCGGCGAAACATCCTTCAGCCGGTCAGGATTGGTCTCATTGATCAGCCGCACTGAATTGAGGTAAGCATCCAGGCGCGCGCGCTCCAGGCTCAGCTGGTTCAGGTCCTGCGTAGCGCGCACAAATGAGCCGGGCCGGGAATGCACTGCGTCACGGATCGACCCGAAGTCCCCGCCCGTCGAAGGAGCTAGAAACACCACTGCCTGCTGCGCGCCATCCGGAACCGTGACGAAAATCCCCTCCTGCGCCACCTTCTTGTCCCAGGTCTCCGCCTTGAAGAACCACTTCTCCGGAGGAGGATTGGTCGAGCCGCGCAGGAACGTTACCACTACCAGGTACTTCACCGCCTGGTCCGGAGGAAGCTGCGCATGTATCCACAGTTTGTCCCCCACAGCGAGGTTCGGGACCTTCGCGATAGGCAGAGTCTTGCCATCGCGCGTCACCCGCACGTCAATCTTGGGTCCATTCAGGTCAAAAGGCGCAGGATCAGCTGCAGCCAGCAGTGTGGCCGACAACAGGAAGGCTACCAGCAGGCGAAAACGAATCGGCATAGGAAACAAAGCCAGTTTCTACAACCCTTTCGATGCAGATGGATGCGGAAGAACAGGCTCGCCTCATTATTTTATAGGAGACAGAATCTTTATTCGAGGGCCGCATATTGGTTATACTTATTTTCAGGCCATCAAAAACAAATGGGCCTGTATCGCGGCGGAAAATCGAATTTCCCACCCTTGGTAAAGTGACTTGTTCCTCGCCGCGACACAACACGCCGGCCGTTTCGTGCATCCTCAGGTAATACCCGCTAGTTACCTGTAAGTAATGCACGGCATCAGGCAGCTTACCAACTTCAGAATTTAAAAAGGGACCTTATGCACTTGAATCGAGCGCTCGCCCGACCTCTGTGTCTATCCGTATTGATGTTCTTAACCTTTTTTGCGGCACATGCTCAAAGCCCAGGCAAGGCGCTTCGCGCGAATGAACTTGCCTTCTCCGCGTTTGCCCAGTCCACGGCGGCAACCACAGATCCCGCAGACTCAGTCTGCGCCCGCTACGCCGCTGGCTCCACCATCGCGGAGCCCCCCACGCTCACCAGCCAGAATGGCACCCTGGAAGTCACATTTAAGTTTCAGACCGTGGTCGATGCCGCAGGGCTGACGCGCTATTGCTTCGTCACCGACACAGGCGTTGAGTCCCCGACCCTCATCGTCAATCCCGGGGACAAGCTCATCATCCATTTCACGAACGACATCCCGGCATCGCAGACCTCAAGCGAGCAGATGCCCGGCATGAAGATGCACCTTTCCGAAGACGACAAGGTGAAGGCGAATGACACCAGCAGCTCCACTGACGCAGCCTGCAATGTCACGACCATGCAATCCACCTTCACCAACATGCACTTTCATGGTTTCAACGTGGCCCCTACCTGCCACCAGGACGAGGTCATTCATACCCTGATCCAGCCGGGCCAGACCTTTGACTACTCCGTTGATATACCCGCGAACGAGCCCCCAGGCCTTTACTGGTATCACCCCCATCCCCATGGATACAGCGAAGCGCAGGTGCTCGGCGGAGCTTCCGGCGCCATCGTAGTTCAGGGCATCCAGAACTTCGATACGGATCTCGCCAATCTCCCGGAAAAGACAATCGTCCTGCGCGACCAGCCTGTCGCCTACACGGGAACGGACTCCAGCGTCACCAAGCCGGAAAACGACATCTCGATCAACTACGTTCCCATCCTCTACCCCACCAATACTCCCGCGGTCATGCAGGTAGCGCCCTCTGAGACTGAATTCTGGCGCGTTCTCAACGCCTCGGCCGATACGGTCTTCAACCTGCAGGTTATGGTTGGCAGCACAGCCCAGACCCTCAAAATCGTCGCCGTCGACGGCGTCCCGGTCAAGGACAGTAACGGAAACCCAGCCCCCATTACCGCGACCAATTACGTCGTGCCTCCCGCCGGACGCGTAGAGTTCACCCTCACCACCCCAGCCTCCGGCCAGACCGCGACGCTCGTCTCCCAGACCTGGGACACCGGCCCGCAGGGTAAGCCTGACCCGGGCAGGACTCTGGCCAACATCCAGGCCACCGCCAGCACAACCTCGTCATCCGTAGTCGCGCAATCCGCACGAACGGGCCAGACAGCGCAGACCGTACAGACCGTATCGGCAAGAAGGCTCCCGCAGACGACCCATCCTCAACGGATCACCCGCTTCGCGGCCCTCGACACCGTTTCACCCACAACCACGCGCACCATTTATTTCTCGACCGATCTCAGCACCTCGCCAGCGCAGTTCTTAATCACCGTTGACGGCCAGACCCCGGCCGTCTTCGACATGAATGCTGCCCCTGCCTTGACCATTCAGGACGGCACCGTCGAGCAGTGGACCATTCAGAACCGCTCGCAGATGGATCACGCCTTCCACATCCACCAGATCCACTTCCAGACCCTCGCCATCAATGGCCAGACGGTCAATGACCCGACCATGCGCGACACCATCAACGTCCCGCACTGGAGCGGCAATTCCTCCGACCCTTACCCGAGCGTCACCCTGCTGATGGATTTCCGCGATCCCAATATCGTCGGCACCTTCGTCTATCACTGCCACGTCCTCTCTCATGAGGACCTCGGCATGATGGCAGCCATCCAGGTGAACCCTGCTACGACCACTACGGCCCTTACTGCAACACCGACCAGTGCATTGTTCGGAGCGCCGGTGACTCTGACTGCCACGGTCTCCGCATCAACCACGACGCCGCCGACCGGAACCGTGACCTTCTATAACGGAACCACGGCCCTCGGCACCGGAACCCTGGACAACACCGGCACGGCAACTTTCACAGCCAGCAACCTGCCCGTGGGCACGGATTCCATCACTGCTCAGTACACGGCGACGACATCGTTTGCCGCCTCAACGTCCTCGGCCGTGAGCGTCACAGTTTCGCCTGCCGCCACGACAACTACTCTGACGCCATCCGCCACTACGCTCACTGCCGGATCGAACGTCACACTCACCGCTACAGTCGCGACAGGCAACGCAGCCATCCCCGCGGGAACAGTGACCTTCCTGAATGGAACGACAGCCCTCGGAACCGGAACCCTGGACAGCACCGGCACGGCAACTTTCACCACCAATGCCCTGCCAGTAGGCAGCGATTCCATCACTGCTCAATATGCCGCCACGGCATCGTTTGCTGCCTCAGCTTCTTCCCCTGTGGTCATCACGGTAAACGCGCCTCCAGCGGCGGATTTCACCATAGCCCTTAACCCCGGCACGCTGACGCTCACGCCTACGGCCATGTCAGGTGCAACTACCCTGACCATTACACCCGCCAATGGCTTCAACTCCGCCCTCTCCTTCAGTTGCACCGGACTGCCCGCCGGAGCCCAGTGCAGTTTCAGCCCCCAGACGGTGACGCCGGATGGGACCAACTCCACCACCACCAAGATCACTGTCGTTGGAGCAGCGTCCAGCGCCATGCTGCAGCATGAACGGAGCGGCCTGCCTCGCACCTTCTACGGTTTCGTATTGCCCGGACTGGGAATGATGCTCGGCCTCGTCGCGCGCCGGAGGAAAAATGTATCCAGAGGAGTACGCTTCTTCAGTGCCCTCCTGATCCTCACCGCTGCGGCTGTCTCCATCACCGCCTGCGGAGGCGGCAGCACGAAATCCACAGCCAACTCTGGCACGCCAGCTGGAACCAGCACGGTCACAGTTACCGCAACCTGCTCCGGAGCCGGCGCTATCAGCCACTCCACCAACCTGACTCTGACCGTCCAGTAAGAACCACAAACCCGGTGCCCCATCCTGACGAAGTCAGGGTGGGGTATTTTCTTGGAAACAGCTATAACTCACAACGGCCCAGGAATTGTCATTCTGAGCGGCGCATGCGAAGCACGCGCAGTCGAAGAACCTGCTTATCCACCTGTTCCTCCAAACCTGTCCTTGGGAAGGAAGAACTGCCTGTCAAGCCCTAAATCATCTAAACACCAGATAAGAAGTCACTTATGCCTGCAGGGAATTACCATTTAATTTGATAAACTGGAAATAGGGAAAATAGAAGGCACCTATACTTGCAAAGCTACTTGCAAAGCGTGTGGGGAGATTCCAAGGATGCAAGCGCACAAACCCATAACCCACTGAAAATAAACGATCTCCGTACAAGTTTATCCCCGTAAATCATTGAAAACAAAGAATCTCCGTACAAAAGCACCGGGGGGTGGGCTCTTAGTCCAACCAATTGAAAATAAACAATCTCCGTACAAGACAAAGGGGGAGAATCAGTGCGCCGTCACCGGAGCGCGCCTCCGCCCGCGGTTCGGAGCCAGCAGACACATTACAATCCAGAAGGCAGGAACAAGAAAGACCGTCGACCCGAAGACCCACATGAAGGCCCCCGCCGCCGCCTGGTCTATCAATGGACTAACGCCGAGAATATTCGGCTTCAGCGCATAGCTCGGGTAGACCACCTTTCCCGCAAAACAGAGCGAGGCCGAGACCACCGTATTGATCAGGTCTGAGCCCAGAATGTACAGCACCAGCATCCAGCTGAGCTTCTGCCGCGGGTCGGGCCAGGGACGGATGATCGGCCACCAGAACAGCACGCTGGTAAAGAAGAAGCAGGCATGCTCCAGGTTATGCCAGCCCTGCGACCGCAGCGCCAGCTCATAGGACGCCGGAATGTGCCAGCCAATATAGGCCAGGTTCATCAGGATCCAAGCCGGCTTCAGGCTGGTCAGGAAGTGCCCCACCTTCGTGAGCCACCGCAGACGAAACAGCGGCCCCAGCACTTTCCGGATTATCACTCGCGGCAGCCCGCGCAGCAGGGGAACCTGCGGCATCCCGAGCAGCAGCAGCGGAGGCGCCACAGTCATGAAGACAAAATGCTGCCCCATATGCGCCGAAAGCAGCTCGCCATCCAGCGTATCGAGCGGTGAAGCCACCGCAAGAAAAAGGGAGAAGAGCCCCAGCAGAAAACACCCCAGCCGCCACTCCGGAAACTGCCGTGGCCGAGTCTGCCCGATCAGCAGCCATCCCCGCAGATAAATGACTGCGGTAAGCAGCAGCAGAACAGTCGTCAGCGGAGGAATGTTCCAGTCAAGCAGAACGGATTGAACTTCAGGCGACATCAACAGAATATTTTGAAGCCTACTTTAAAAAAGTTGTCATCCTGAGCGGAGCGCAAAGCGCGTAGTCGAAGGACCTGCTTTTCGCGTCGGTTGTTGATCCCGTCTGAGGGAAAAGCAGGTCCTTCGCTCCGCTCAGGATGACAATTCATACTACGGTGTCCAGCCTGGGCCCCATCCTGACAAAGTCAGGGTGGGGTTGTTTTTCTGAACCTTACAACCCTGTACGCTGAGCCCTATTTCTGCGCAGTCTGCGAAGCATCCGCCGCCGCCGGCTGCCCCTCAGGCTTCAGAGTCTCGAGAAACTTCACCAGAGCCGTCGTTTCCGGTGGACTCAGGTTCTTCCCATAAGCCGGCATGTTGCCGCCCCCTTGAAGCACCTGCCGGATCAGCTGGTCTTCGGTCAGCCGCGTCGCCACCGAATCGAGAGCCGGGCCGCGCTGGCCACCAGAGCCGCCGATCGCATGGCAGTTGCGGCACTGCTTGGCCTGGAAGACCACCTGGCCCTGCCGTTCCAACGGAGTAGCTTTGTGCACTATCTTCTGCGGAAGCGGATCGCCGCTCCACGCATTCATGATCGGGCTCCACGGAGTATAGGTTCCAAGATGGGTGAAGATGCCGAACGCCACCGCAACCGTCACCAGCACCAGCACAGCCACTGGACGGCGATGCCAGCTCTTCTCGCCCTCGCCGGCCACAAACGGTAGCGCCAGCAGAATGCAGATGCCGATCACCGGGACGATGAGCACAAACGGCGTCTCCAGGCTCGGCGGCAGGTAAGAGAGCACCGCATAGAGCCAGAGAAAGAAGAAGTCCGGCTTGGGAGCAGTCTGAATAATCGTCGGATCAGGAATGCCGCCCGGTCCTAAGGGCCCGAGGACAATGGCGCAGACCGCGACAGCCGCAAGGATCGCCGCCGAAAAGACCAGATCTTTCCAGAGCGCGTCCGGAACAAACGGCACGCCGTCCTTGTGAGTCAGGTCGTGATACTCCTGCAGATAGGTGCTGCGGCGCACGATGCGTCCAGGCATCGGCCAGTCGTTAATGCCGAGCTTCAGCACCAGCCAGATATGCACAGCAGTGAAGAAGAGCAGCGTCCCCGGAATTACGAAGACATGGAGGGCAAAGAAACGTGACAGCGTCGCGCCGCCGATAATCGGTCCACCCAGCAGCAGATTGACCAGAGGCCCGCCAATCACGGGCACGCGGCTCATGATGGAAGCGCCGATGCCGAGTCCCCAGTATGCGTCCTGGTCGAAGCGCAGGACCTGCCCGGTAAAGGCCATGCCCAGCGTCATCAGCAGCATGAAAACGCCGAGAGTCCAGGTCAGCTCGCGGGGAAACTTGTACGCGCCGAACATGAAGACCTGCGCCATGTGGACGAGTACGACGGCGACCATGAAATTCGATCCCCATCCGTGCATGGCGCGCAGAAACCAGCCGAGGTAAAGCTGATGGTTAAGCTGATCGAGCGTCTTCCACGCTTCACTGGCGGAAGGCACATAGATCAGCGCCAGCAGAATGCCGGTAACAACCTGCAGGATCAGCAGCGTTGTGGCGGCGCTGCCAAAGACATACCACCAGCTCGCCGTATTGCGTGGGACCGGGTGCAGAGCAGCTTCCTTCACCGGCCCTTCCAGCTGCAGCCGCTGCTCAAACCAGTCGTAAGTCTTCTTCAGCCAAGGCATGGAGATTTCCCTTTCCCGGCCATGGCCTGGTCGGCCAGCGTAGGCATCTGTCCGGCGTTGATGCGCAGCTCGCCGCTCACAACCTTGTAGTCATAGGTAAACAATCCGCGCTCCGGAGGCCCCGAGGCACGTTCGCCGTCAGCGTAGTAAACGCCGCCATGGCACGGGCACATGAACAGCTCCGACTGCGGAAACCAGCGCACCGGGCAGCCAAGATGGGCGCAGTTGATGGCAAAGACCTGGAACTTGTCCGCGCTGAGGCGGCGCACCCAGCAGGGAGTCTTGGCGGTATCGCCGTCCTGCGGGCGATTGAAGGGATTTACAAATTCCGCCAGCCGCGTCTGCCCTTCCGGAAACTGGCTCAGGTTCCCCAGGGAGATCCACTGGTTGTAAGCGCCCTTGCGCTTCACCGGCGAAAACAAATAACCGATGACAGGAGTGGCAATGGCAAGCCCCACAATCGCATTGAAGGCAATGCCAATCTTCATCAGCAGTGATCGCCGCGTTACCTGTTTTTCTTCACTCATAATTCTTTCCTCTGCTGACTTACTGCTGCGACGCTTGAGCTGGCTGCGACGGATACGGCTGTCCCGGTGTCTTCTGTCGCTGGCTCGCAATCCATGCAACCAGGTCCGATACATCCTGGTCGCTCAACGCGTGGCCGCTCTGCAAGCTTCTCCAATCCGGATGCTCCAGGTCAGGCCGCCCCGCAATGATCGTCGTCCGCAGCGTCTGGTCGCTCACCAGCGCCAGATACGATCCGTCAGTGACCGAGCTGGCCTTCGCCTTCTCCGCCTGCGTTCCCGTCGAATGGCAGCTGGCGCAGTTCGCAGTGAAGAGCTGCTGCCCATGCGCCGCATCGCCTTGCTTATCGCTCTTGTACGGAGGAGCCGAAACGCCCTGCAGGTATCCGGCTTTGAACCACTGCGAGCGGATGCCCTTCACCAGCGCGTCGATCTGCTTATCCGTCAACATGCCGCCTGCGCTCGTCGCAAATGCGGGCATCAGTGTTCCCGGCTCACCGTTGGCGATCACCGAATGCAGCGTGTTGTCATCGACTATCGCCTGATAGACGGGATTGGCCAGCGCCATCGCCGGCCCGTGCTGCCCGTCGGCACCATGGCAGGCCGAGCAGTTCTGCGAATAAAGCTGCTTAAAGTCGTGGACCTCCTCGGGCCGCATCGCCTCAGTGCCGGCAGATGGCTGATGGCAACCGGCCAGCAGAATGCTGCCGAACAGGAGAGCCCCGCTACAGAATTGACGTGCATTCATCAGCGGTGACCCTCTCCTTCCTTGTGCCCTTGCTCGTGACTCAGACCGGAACCTTCAATACCCATGCGCAGAACAAACGGCATTGCCTGGCCGGTCCGGATTCTCTCCTGGCGCGCAACCACCCATCCTGCAACCAGGCCAAAGGCTACCTGCGACACAACAAACCATCCCCAGTCAATCCGCGCATTGAGCACCGGATTCACAATGCCGAGAGACGAGTGAAGAAGCCCCGTCCAGAGCAACGGAGCAATGATGCCGCCGAGCAGAATCGGATGCCGCGGCAGCATCGGCAGCATGGCGCCGTAAAGCAGTCCGACGAGAACACTGGCAGCAATGTGAATAATGGTGGCGATAACCAGCGCCTCCAGATGGAAGGACGCAATATCGGACGTCGTCGGATTCGTCCAGTGCGCAACACCAGCGCCTCCCAGCAGGTTCACCGGATACCAGATGCTGTGATAGCCGATGATTCCATACAGCAGCGCAGGGAGAATCATCGCAATGCCGCCGGCGATGCCGCCCTTGATTCCAGAGAGCACCGGATACGTCTCCACCGGAAGATGGGCGCGATGCTCTTCGCTGATCTCGATGCGGGTCACATGCGTGCGCGCCGAGGCGATTGTGATCTCATGCTCCTCGACGGGAACGTCTTCGTGCGCCTCATGCGGCAGTACCTGACGGAACCATCCTACACAGGCGGAAACCATCAACACTGCACCAAGAATGCTGATCACCGCATGCGTCACCACACCGGCAAAAACCAGGGTGACGCCGAAGGCAAGGACGATCGGCCACGCCGTCGGCGCCGGCAGATGGATCGTTTCACCGTTATGTTGATCGTGCGAATCCATAAACAAATCTCTTAATGGCTAACGGCCAATGATGTAGACAACGGTAAAGACCACGATCCAGACGGCATCGACAAAGTGCCAGTACAAAGCCAGCGTCTGAATGCGCTCCGCATGCTCCTTCCGGATATGGCCGGTGATGTTGAAGAGCAGCACAATGAACAGAGCAATCAGGCCGATAATAACGTGCGTAGCATGCAGTCCAACCAGCGAGTAGAAGGTGGTTCCAAATAAATTCGTGCTGATCGTCAGGCCGTCCTGGTAAATCAGCTTGTGCCACTCGATGCCCGTGCCGATAAGAAAGCCCGCGCCCAGAGCAAACGTCAGAGCCCACCACAGGCCGAAGGCCTTGGTCCTGCCGCGCTCAATGGCGTGTTCTGCAAGCCAGATCGTCAAACTGCTCGAAAGCAGGATGATGCTGTTGAATACGGGAACTTCCAGCACCTGTTGCGGGGTGGGCCCATAGAGGCTCCGTCCGATGTTATAGATGTAGGCCACCACGAAGATGGTGAAGATGGCCGACTCGGCAATGATGAGAGAGAACATGGCGACGCGGCCTTTTGAGGGCTGCACCCATGCGTGTTCTGTCTCTGCCTGCGCCACTGCAACTGTGCTCATCGTGTTACGGCCTCACTCATACTTCCAGTCCGGATCTTCCGGATGCTTCATGTCCCACAAAGGCCGGCGGCTGGTCACCACCGGATCACTCGCGAAGTTGTAGGCCGGCGGCGGCGAAGGCGTTGCCCACTCGAGAGTCCAGGCATCCCATGGATCATTGCCGGCAACTTTTCCCTTGAAGTAGGACAGCACCATGTTCGCAGCAAAAATCAAAACAGCAATCGCCTGAATGAATCCGCCAATCGAGATAATCACGTTCCAGTGCGCCCATCCGCGGTCCGCTTCATAGGTGTAGATGGATCGCGGCATCCCCATCAGGCCGGGAATATGCATCGTGTCGAACGTGACGTGAAAGCCGATGACAAAAAGCCAGAAGTGCCACTTGCCCAGTGTCTCGCTAAGCATGCGCCCCGTGACCTTGGGATACCAGTAGTAGATTCCGCCGAAGATGCAGAAGACGATGGCGCCTACCAGCACATAGTGAAAATGCGCAATCACAAAATAGGAGCTATGCAGCTGCCAGTTCCATGGAGCCACAGACAACATGATGCCGGTGAGTCCAGCAAGAAGGAATTGAATGACAAAGGCCGAACAGAAAAGCATGGGCGTGGCAAAGCGTATCTTTCCACCCCACATCGTGGCCAGCCAGTTAAAAATCTTGATCCCCGTCGGAATGCCGACCAGCATGGTCGAGAGCACAAAGAAGGCATTGCCCACTGATGTCATTCCAATCGAGAACATGTGGTGCGCCCAGACGCCGAGGCTGACGAACGCAATTCCGACCGAGGCCGCGACCATGGCCGGATAGCCGAAGATTGCCTTGCGAGAGAAGACCGGAATCACCTCGTTCGCAATCGCAAAGGCGGGAAGCACCAGCACATACACTTCAGGGTGTCCGAAGATCCAGAAAAAGTGCGCCCACACAAGCGCAGAGCCGCCGGCCTGCGTATCAAAGAAGTGACCGCCAAGGTAGCGATCAATCAGCAGCATGACCTGCGCCGCTGTCAGCGGAGTAATCGTGACCAGCGCCAGGCCGGAGACAACCATGTTCAGCCAGACCAGCAGCGGCAGCCGCATCAGCGTCATACCCTTGCAGCGCATGCAGAGAGCGGTTGCGATTACGTTAACGGAAGCGCCAATTGTCCCGAATCCCGTGACGATCAGCGAGAGGGCCCAGTAGTCAGGGGCGTGGCCGGGCGAGAATGCGCGCTCCGTAAGAGGCGCGTAGGCCCACCACATCGTATCCGGAGCGTTGCCCGCTCCATAAAGTCCGCCGCCGCCGATAAAGCTGTAGTAGAGAAGCAGGCCGCCAAAAAAGGTCAACCAGAAGCTGAACGCATTGAGCCGCGGAAACGCCATGTCGCGTGCGCCGATCATCAGAGGGATCAGGTAGTTCGCGAATCCGAAAATGTAAGTCATGCCCACGAGAAACACCATCGTGGTGCCGTGCATGGTGAAGAGACGGTTGAAAACCTGCGGCGAGATGAAGTGCATGTTCGGCTGCACCAGCTGAATGCGGATCGCAAGAGCCTCTGCTCCGCCGACGAGCAGAAAGAAGATGGAGTAAACCATGTAGAGGATGCCCAGCTTCTTGTGATCGACCGTGATCACCCAGCTGTTCAGCCACTCAAGAATCGCAGCCTGCGACCAGCGCCGCGGAGCTGCCTCCAGTGAGCCGGGAATCGGATAGGTTGAATCTGCCATATTCCGTTGTGCTCCTACAAAAACTAGCGAAGTGTCGACAGGTATGCCGTTACCTGGTCGAGCTGCTGGTCGTTCAACTGCATCGCGGGCATCAGCGAACCTTCCTTAAAAGTGTCGGGATGCCTGATCCACTCGCGCAGATTCTCTCTCGTATTGAGCGTGGCACCGGAAGCAAGCGTATCGCGGCTCATCAGGTGCGTCAGGTCAGGCCCGAAGCGTCCCGTTGCCACCGTACCCTGAATCGTGTGGCAGTTCATGCACGCCTGCGTCTCGAAGACATGGCGGCCTTGCGCTACGGATTCATCGGACACCGCGACTTTTTGCTGGTTCTTTACCCATGCGGCGAAGTCCTCGGGCGTCTGCACATAGACGCGCAAAAGCATCTTGGCGTGCTGCACGCCGCAGAACTGAGCGCACTGCCCTACATAAACACCGGTATGCTGTGGATCAATCCACAGCTGATTCACATTGTTCGGAAGCAGGTCTGTCTTTCCTGCCAACTGGGGCACCCAGAAACTGTGAATTACATCCGCAGACAATAACTTCAGATAAGTTGGCGTCGGCGATTGCGGGCTACTCACAGGCACATGCAGTTCATTGACAGCACGAATTCCGAGCTTCGGATAATTGAACTCCCACCAGAATTGATGGCCGACAACCGTCACATCCACGGCCGCAGGCGGCTTAGGCGCATCCTGGATGGCGAAAATCATGCGCGCCGTCGTCAGAAACAGCACTACGACAATCAGCACCGGAATCACTGTCCATGCCAGTTCCACCTGAACAGAACCATAGATCTGTGCAGGCTCGCTGTTGTCATCCTGCTTACGCTGCCGATAGCGAATCACAATGTAAGCGAACAGCACACCGACAACGACGAAAATTGCACCCGTGATCGACAGCACAAACAGCGACAGCTCATAAATTGAGCTTGCGGGCGTGGAAGCAGGCGCAAAAGTGCTGGGCGTGGCTTGCGGGCCCTCTGCAAACATGGCCTGCCATGCAGAA
The DNA here is from genome assembly GCF_059115305.1 of Acidobacterium sp. FHG110202_01. NCBI lineage: Bacteria > Pseudomonadati > Acidobacteriota > Terriglobia > Terriglobales > Acidobacteriaceae > Acidobacterium > Acidobacterium sp. FHG110202_01. The sequence continues at coordinate 103,530 of NZ_JBZYWJ010000007.1, read as the reverse complement.
ACCACCATCAACAGAGAAAGACATTTGGCAGACCACTTTACTCGTCTTAAACATTCCGCGAGCATCGAATCTTACTTCCCTCACCGTGCCAGACGGCAGTTAGGCAAACCGAGCGAAAGACAAGATGAAGCCTTGTAAAGGTGCGCCAGAAAGCGCGATTTTAGCACATCTCGCTGGGTCTTCTTCAAACAGTGACGAAACCACTGTGAAGAAACAGAACAGGCTACTTTACATCACTGCGAACAACAGGGAGTTACCCTCCTATCGTAACAGTAATGATGCTTTTATGCGTGTGCTCGTCACATCGAAAACGAAATTTTGCGCAATTTATTGCGGAGCTGAAGTCTTCGGCAGAAAGCGATCAACAAGACCTGTGATCACGGACAAATTAAATCCATCAGCATAGCCTTTTAAAATAGCGCTCCGCAGAAAGGGCGTCTTCATTGCCCGAAACCCGCGTTGTGGATTCACGTAAAAAGAACCTGCGATGCGTTCGGCAATATGGAGATTCTCCCTGAGATTTTCCGTAAGCCGGACAAACGTCTCCTTAGCCACTGTCTTGTTCTCGAGATCAGAAGCGATGGCTGCCGCCGCAGCCTGGCCGCTCAACACGGCTCCATAAATTCCCTCGCCGGTCAGCAGATCAACAAAACCGCCGGCATCTCCCACCAGAAAGACACGGCTGCGTTCTACGCGGTGCTGCGGGGCTCCAAATCCGGCATACTGTCCAATAAAATTGGACGCCTGTGCGCTCTCTCCATAACGGTTCGCGATATATAAGGACAACCTGCTGCGATTGATTTTCTCATCAGGATCCGAGCTATAGAGTCCAACATTCACATGATCGCGCTTGGGAAAGACCCATCCATAGCCTGAACCGACTGAAGCGAAATCAAATACCAGATCCTCTTCCTCTGCATTGCGCTGCACGTCAGCTTCAATGGCAAAGGCCTTGCGAAACCAGCTCTCATCACTGGTCAAACGCCGCACCCGGCTGTTGGCTCCATCAGCGCCAACAAGAAAACGCCCATGCATCACTCCATCCTGTGTTGTCATGGCAATCGCGTCTTCGCCTTCATCGATTGCTTCGATCCTGCCGATCCTCTCAAAAACTGCCCCGGCTTCAATCGTTTTCTTCAGACAGAATGCATCGAGTTCTTCGCGAACAGTCATGGCGCAGATGGACCTGCTGCTGGCTACAGGAATGCATACGGAGTCTCTACCTTCAAGCACAATGCGCTTTACCGCCTGCCGTACCACCGGCTCAACGGAGTAACGCAGCGCACGCATCGTCTTCACCGTCAGCCCTCCGGCGCATGCTTTTTTTCGCGGGAACTCCGATTTATCAAGCAGCAGAACAGATCCACCCGCAAGAGCGAGGTCATACGCGCAAGCACAGCCTGCCGGCCCTGCCCCCACCACAATTGCATCCCAGACTTTCATTTGAATTACAGATTATTCGATGGCCGTCATCGGCACGCGAATGGATGCGCGGTAGCGGTCACCGCGATAACGCGAACATGCCGCTTCCACCGGCGTCTCCTGCGTTGTCATGATCACCCGCGTGATGGAAAGAATGCTTGATTTGCGCGGAATTGTCAGCAACTCCGATTCTTCCTTCGTGGCTGCGAGCGCTTCGATGATCTCATCCGCGTAACCGACACGCACCCCGTAGCGCTCGCGCAATGTTTGATAAAGCGAATGCTTCGCGAAATCGATGCGATCCAGGCCGGGAAACTGTTTCAGCGGAATATGCGACTCTTCTATTGCCATGGGAATGCCGTCAGCAATGCGAAGGCGACGCAGCCGAACCACCTTGTCATTCTTCTCGAGCTTCAGTTTCTGAATCAGATCGTCCGTTGCCACAATAACCGCCTGGTCAAGCAACTTCGAGCTCGGCTTCATGCCGCGCTGCCGCATCTCTTCCGTAAAGCCCTGGAGATGCATGATGTTCTTTTCCAGCTTCGGTTTGGTAACGAATGTGCCGCGGCCTTTTTCGCTGAAGGCATAACCGCTCATCTTTAGCCCGTGCAACGCCTGCCGCGCCGTCATGCGGCTGACCTGGTAATAGCGGGAGAGCTCTTCTTCTGAGGCCAGAGGGTCGCCTTCAGAAAGCTCGCCCGATTGGATCTTCTCCATCAAAGCGCGCTGGATCTGGTAATAAAGCGGTATGAAACCATTCTTATCTAATGGATGAAATGCTGATTCATTTTGTGTACGGCCCTTCGCCACTTTGATCCTCGCTCGAAACAGTTTGTCCCAACAACAGCAACCAGCTGGGAAATCATCTTTCGTTTCTAGGAAATTTCAATTCATTTAACATGCAATCACGTCCCGGCAGCTATATATGACATCAACCGCGTTATTTCCTGCCAGCCTAAAAAACAAACTCATCGTTTCCGTCCAGGCCCTCCCCGGCGATCCGCTCGACCACACAGACACGCTGCGCCGCATGGCCGTCTCCGTTTTGCGCGGAGGAGCTGGCGGTCTGCGCGCAAATGGTGCAGAGCACATCGCTGTCTTCCGCAAGGAAACACCCCTGCCTATCGTCGGCATCTTCAAGCGTTTTGAAGCGGAAAATCTATTCATCACGCCTGACTTCGCGTCTGCCAAGAGCATCACCGATGCAGGAGCCGACATTGTCGGCCTCGATTGCAGCGCAAACCGCTCCGCTTCCTGCGAGCCATGGCCAAAGCTGATCTCCCGCATCACTGCAGAGCTCGGCAAGCCCGTCCTCGCCGACATTGCCACCCTCGAAGAAGCACTCGCCGCAGAAAAGGCCGGCGCTGCCGCAGTCGCAACCACTATGTATGGATACACACTGGAAACGGTCGGCCATCGTTCCATCAACTGGAATCTTGTAGAGCAGCTTGTAAAGCTCCTGAGGGTCCCTGTAATCCTAGAAGGCCACGTGCGCGAAACCATGGATATCCGGCGCGCCTTCGACTGCGGCGTCTTTGCCGTTGTGGCGGGCGCTGCCATTACACAGCCAGAATCCATTACTGCCAGGTTCGTGAAGGCCATCGGAGCCTGATTTTCATAGAAACGTTTCCTTTCCACCCTTGGTTTCCACAACATCAAGATTTTCTCAGACATAACCCGGGCTCTCTAACCCGAACCGGCCGCCACCATTTATATGGCCCATAGGTTTTTCTTCTGCCGATTATTTTTTTCTTGCTAGCTAGTACAGTTGTCTATACATTAGCTGGAATCTGAAAACCCAGTCCATAAAAATGCGCCTGGATTTTCAGGATTGCAAAGACAGGTCGCGCAAGCGGACGTCAGTTCCGTCGCGGTTTTCCATCAACACCTTTTCAAGTCGGAGGTCCTAAACTCAACATGCGAGTACGAAAGTTTCTCCCTAGTTTTCTCTTGCTGCTGATGTGTTGTGCCATGTCCCTTGCTCAAACGATTACCGGTTCCGTAACCGGCACCATCACTGATGCAAGCGGGGCAACCATCAGTGGAGCCACGGTCACTGCTATCAACACTGCAACAGGCGTCACTTCCTCAACGCAGACCAATGGCGCCGGCGTTTATACATTGCGCTTCCTGCCCATCGGCCAGTACAACGTCTCAGTGGAAGCAGCTGGCTTTGAGAAATCAACTATTGGCCCTTTCGCATTGGAAGTTGCGCAGGAAGCCCGCATAGACGCTAAACTCACTGTTGGCCAGGTCAGCCAGAATGTATTAGTCACAAGCGCCGCACCCATTTTGAATACCCAGAACCCCACAACAGGCGACACCATCACCTCAGCAACTGCGACAGAAGTGCCGTTGCAGGCCCGCAACTTCTCTTATCTTTCCCTGCTGGTAGCCGGGGCCGTAACGACAAGCCCATCGACACAGAACAGCATTAAGCGCTCTGCTTATAACGGCGGCTACTTCCAGAACGGCAACCGCGAGCAGACCAACAACTACACGCTCGATGGCATAGACATTAACGAATCCATTGATAACTACATCGGTTACAGTCCGAACGTAGATGCGATCGGTGAAATGAAAGTCATTACCGGCGATGCCACAGCCGAATACGGCAATGCGAACGGTGGCCAGATTGTCATGGTCACCAAGAGCGGCACCAATCATTTCCATGGCAACGCCTTCTGGTTTCTCGAAAATCAAAACTTGAACGCTGACAGCTGGCTCAATAAACACACTTCTGGAACGCCTTTGCCAGTAAGCCCATTCAACCGCAGCCAATTCGGCGGCACATTCGGCGGGCCTATCAAACGCGACAAGCTCTTTTTCTTTGTCGACTATCAGGGCGGCCGTCAACACACCGGTACCACCGAAACATTTACCGTTCCCGATGCGGCAATGCGTGCCGGATACAACCCTGCCACCGGACAAACCGTAACTATCACGAATCCCGCGGCCCAATACCTGCTGGCACACCCGGAGCTTTATCCTCTGGCGAATGCACCAGGAAACTTAGCGCCAGGCGCTTATTTACCTTCCAATAACTACATAGGCGTGGCAAAACAATTCGTGCAGAACGATCAGGGCGATGTAAAAATCGATTGGCAAGTTCGTCAGAGTGATCTGCTCTCAGGCCGCTTTACCATGGGACGTCAGACAGATGGCAACAGCACCGTGAGTATGGCAACAGAGTTCCCGCAAAACAACTCCAATCCATATACCGGCTTTGCCATCAATTGGACACACACCTTTTCGCCAAATGTAGTGAGCGAGGCGCGCGCTGGCTATGGCCGCCCTCGATACACTGAACTGCCAGTAGATATCGCCGGCCACTTCGGGCTGACAGGCAATCAAACTTTGGGTATTCCCGGCGCACAGGGCCTTCCGGGTTTTAGTACTTTTGTCTTCAATGGCGGGAGCAAGGTCACCCCCATTGGTGCCAGTGGAGGCAATGGCAGCTCCAATGGCGGCATCGCTTCTGACAGCATTATCAATACCTTTGTCTATGGCGATAACGTAAGCTGGCAGCTCGGCAAGCATACTGTGAAATTCGGTGGCCAGGCTCTTCGTTATCAACAGAACCGTTATTACTCGGGCAACGATGGCGCCTTAGGACAGTTTGGCTATTCAGGTAAGTTTACTGGCGACAGTTGGGCTGACTTTTTACAGGACGATGCGTTTTCCTATGGCCAAGGAGAAAGTGTTGTAAACCGCTGGGGACAGCGACAATGGCGGGATGCTCTTTTCGTTCAGGATGACTGGAAGGTCATGCCCAATTTGACTCTGAATCTGGGTCTACGCTGGGAATACGATCAACCTCTCTACGAAGTCAACAACAAACAGGTCAATATTGACATCTATACCGGCGAAGTCACTGCTGCTGGACAGAATGGTGCAAGCCGTGCTCTTTATAAACCATTCTGGGGCGGATTCATGCCACGCGTGGGCTTCGCTTTCTCCCCAGACCGTTTTCATGACAAGTTTGTTGTTCGTGGTGGTTATGCAATCACAAACTTCATGGAAGGCACTGGCGCCAACCTGCGCCTCCCTCTGAACTTGCCATTTTTTGTTGACTCCTCAGCAACAGCAACAACTACAAGTTTTCAGACGCAGAATGGCTTCCCTCAGCCAACTGACTTGAATGACTATACAGGGCAGAACGTACGCGCATGGCAACCTGACTTGAAACCTGCATTGATTCAGCAGTTCAATCTGACTACAGAAACACAATTTGGCAATGACCTATCGCTGGTCGTTGCTTATCTGGGCCAGGTCGGCAATCACCTTGTCGACCCGCGTGAAGGCAATCAGGCGCCTTGCTCTCTTATTGCACTGCCCACTCAGCCAACTCCTTGCGCATTGCCATTTTCTAAGTTTGCACCAAACGTTAGCGGAATAAGTGTAGTCAGCTACACCGAATCTGAATCCATGATGAATTACAACGCGCTCCAGACATCACTCCGCAAGCGCACCAGCAATGGCTTAGAGTTTCTGGCCAACTACACCTACAGCAAGTCACTCTCAAACAACCTTGGCTATTACGGCGCGGGCGGCGTCTCGTCGCAATCAGCATACTGGCAGGACGCCTACAACGGCGGCGGCGATTACGGCCCAGCCTTCTTTGACGCAAAACACATCTTCTCATTCTCGGGATATTATGATTTGCCTTTTGGGCGTGGAAAGCTGTTTGGCTCAAACATGAACCGGCTTGAAGATGCTGCCCTCGGCGGCTGGAAGTTGGGAGCAATAGCCAGCTTGCATTCTGGGTTCCCTGTCACCATTAACTCAAACCAGTTCTACAACGCTAACCAGCGCACAAACCGCGCCAATCATTATGCAGCGTTGAAAATCCGCAACCAATCTACTAACCAGTGGTTCGGCAACGACTCGACGGCTGCCGGCTGTCTCAACAGCGCTAACAATGCAAATGCTGTCAATGCCGGAACAACTGACAATCCAATTTGGACTAGCAATGCGAACAATACCTGCGCCTATGGTGAGGAATTGACTACAGGCTTCGGTACTGCCCGAGTTGGCTCTGAGCGTGCTCCTAGTTTTAAAAACTTCGATATGGCAGCAAGCAAGCGCTTCGCCATTACCGAAGGGAGCAACCTGGAATTCCGTGCCGACTTTTTCAATATTCTGAATACAGTCAGTTTAGCCAACCCGGACCAGAGTATTTCCGACAGCAACTTCGGACAGATTACTAACACCAACTCAACAGAACGGCAAATTCAGCTCGCTTTGAAATTCACCTTCTAGGTGATCTGGATCTCCCAAACAAGGCGCAGAAAATCTTCTGCGCCTTGTTTCTTTTAAGAAATTTAGGAGGTATAGCTGTCCATACAGGTTCCAGTTGAGCGAGAATAGGATTATGCCACAATCGCTCGACACGCGCGTATTTCCGCACGCCATGCTGCGTGAGATCTATGAACAGCCCGAGGCCCTCGTTGCCACCATTCGTAACTATGTTGCAAACGGCGCGCTCGAGCCTGAAGCCTTCGCCACTGTAGCCGAAGCCCTGCGCGGGCACCAGCGGGTCGTCATCGCGGCCAGTGGGTCGAGCCGCCATGCCGGTCTTGCCGGTGAAATCATGCTCGAAGACCTTGCCGGAATGACCGTCGATGTCGAGTATGCCAGCGAGTACTGCTACCGCTCCACGCATACGCTGCAGGACCCGGGCGTTATCGTCATTTCGCAGTCGGGCGAAACTGCCGACACCCTCGCTGCTCTACGCGAAGGCAAATCGCGCGGCCTCTCAACGGTGGCCATCACCAATAACGCAGGTTCTACCATGGCGAAGGAGGCAGATGCGTCGCTGCCGACCATTGCCGGCAGGGAAAAAGCCATCCCCGCAACCAAGAGTTTTACCACACAGCTCACCGTGCTCTATCTGCTGACGCTTTCCATGGCGCGCCTGCGCGGACGCATGACCGCGCACTCTTCCTCTGCACTGATCGAACAGCTTGAAAAGCTGCCGGAACTGCTCGAAACTTCGCTCCCCGCATGGGAGAAGCAGCTCCATTCCATTGCAGAACACACGAAAAATGCGCGTGGCTTCCTCTATTTAGGACGAGGCATCCACTATGCGATTGCCCGTGAAGGCGCCCTGAAATTGAAGGAATCAGCCTATGTGCAGGCCGAAGGCTACCCTGCCGGCGAGCTCAAGCACGGACCCAATGCGCTCGTCAGCAAGGATGCGCCGCTCGTGATGATCGCGACGCAGGACCGCAACGATCCCGACTCCATCCTGCGCTATGAAAAGACCTTGCAGCTCATGAAGGACATGCAGGCGCAGGGTGCCGAGATTATTGCGCTCGCATCTGAAGGCGACACCGAAGTATCGAAGTTCGCCCACTTCACTGTTTCCATTCCAGACGCCAGCGAATATCTGCTAACCATCCTCGAAGTTGTTCCGCTGCAGCTCTTCGCTTATTTCACCGCGATTCTTCACGGAATTGATGTGGACTCCCCGCGTAACCTGGTAAAAGCCGTCATTCAGGAATAGGGCGGATCCAGTTGCTCAGAATGGCATGCGCGCCGAAAACAGAAGCCCGTGGTTGTAAGTATGGAAGGCTGATGTCGCAGTCTGTATTCCCGCGCCCAAGGTTACGCCAAGACGATGATGCAATGGATACCGTGCCACAATGCCGGGCGTGATAAAGTTCTGCGTTTTCCCGTCGTTTGGTCCGCCCTTATAGAACGTTGTGTTGAACTCTACTTCAGGCCACCAGTGCGGATCACACTTCCACTGCATTGCCGTATTCCAGGCGATAGGCCGTCCCAGTTTGTTTGAATTGGCGACAGGCAAGGTGGCGCCCAGGGTCGACTGCACATCGAACCGTCCAAAGCCCTTGCCTCCTGCCAGCGTCGGCGTTACTGAAGCATCGGTGCTGCCGTTGCTGTAGCTTCCTGTGGGGATACTGCCTGCAATAAAGGCAGTGATGATGGCATTGTGCTGCTCTTCATTGCTGGCATAAAAGCGATATTTCATAGTGAACGTCGCATCACCGAAACCATCCTTGGCAGTAGGGACGTTGTGCTGGATATAAGGAGGCACGTTCATCAACAACTCGATCCTTCGCGCTGGAATCAACTCCAGTCCCTTGCCGTTGCCGAAATTCCAGGTGTCCGTAAGATTCGGCATAATTTGCCGGGTGAAATCAGTACGAAACTCCTGCTCGAGGCGTGGCGTGACGGTCACCAGTGGAGTCACCCAGTGCGGCTGCTCCGCTTGCGTGCGATTGACACGCTCCTGCCAATGATCAATAAACGACTGCTGCGCTTGTGCTGAAACAGCAGCAAACGCCGCGCAAAGTGCCAAAACCAGTCTTCGCTGAAAATGCGCCAAGGAATTCCTCTCTCCATGAAATATGCGAATTACTATTAATAAAATCGATAATGCAATGTCATATTTGACGACTCTGAGAGAGAAGAAGTTACCGATTATGCAGGGACCTCACCGCGATTCTTTACGAGATCGACGTAGATAGCTCGTGAAACCCGGCCAAGGTTGTCGTTCAGGAGTAGCAACGCGTCTTATCTGTGCATGCTGCTCTGGGCACGCGAAAGCAGCGCGTTCATTCTTTCTTAAGAATCGACCTCATCCAATCTATTAGGCGAACCGTAATAAATATTGGGTGAACGCAGGGGGCGGACCTGTAAAATTCCTCTACACAGTGGCATCCTTAAGGAAATGCACCTCTGCGTCCTGAAAACGTATCCAAACGTATAATGGTCAGACCACCCAACTGCAACTAAAGGATCATCGGTATGCCAAAACTGCCGGACCTTGAAAGCCCCGAACAACAGGAAAAAGCCGCGGACGCTCAGGATTCCAAACCTTTGTTTGGAAGATTTTCCCGCCGTTCGTTCCTGACTCAGCTTGGCGCAGCCAGCATTGCTGCAACCACTGCGCCGCTGGCTCATGCTGCCGCTACAGCTTCCGCTCCAACCGATGGCGATGGTAAGTTCGTTGTCCCGGGCGCTGTCCCGGTCACCCTCAAAGTGAATGGTCAGGACCACCGCGTCATGCTGGAGCCGCGCGTTACCCTGCTCGATGCGTTGCGAGAAAATCTTCAGATGCCCGGTACCAAGAAAGGCTGCGATCACGGCCAGTGCGGCGCTTGTACCGTCCACGTGAATGGCCGCCGCGTGAACTCCTGCCTCAGCTTCGCCATCATGCACCAGGGCGATGAAATCACCACTATCGAAGGCCTCGCACAGAATGGCGAACTGCATCCTGTACAGGCGGCATTCATTGAGCATGACGGTTTCCAGTGCGGCTATTGCACTCCAGGACAGATCATGTCCGCCTCAGCGCTTCTCAAAGAACCGATCGGCAAGGAAGATGCCGATGTACGTGAAGCCATGGCCGGCAATATCTGCCGCTGCGGCGCTTACAACAACATCGTTGCCGCCGTGCAGCAGGCCCGGCGCTCAGCATAATCCAGGGAGGCGATGCCCATGCAGACTTTCAGCTACACTCCCGCGAAATCCGTCGAAGGCGCTGTTGCTAATACCGGCCAGAACGGCAAGTTCATCGCCGGCGGCACAACGCTTGTCGACCTGATGAAGCTCAACGTCGAAACACCTGCGGCCCTGGTCGACATCAATGGACTGCCGCTCGATCGCATCGAACCCGCATCTGGCGGCGGCCTGCGAATCGGGGCTCTTGTGCGAAACAGCGACCTTGCCTGGAATGCAGAAGTGAAGCAGCGCTATCCTGTGCTCTCTGAGGCTCTCCTTTCAGGTGCATCGCCGCAGCTGCGCAACATGGCGACCACCGGAGGCAATCTGCTGCAGCGCACCCGCTGTTACTACTTCCGTGACACCAACTACAAGTGCAACAAGCGCGAGCCCGGCTCCGGCTGCTCCGCCATCGATGGATTTCATCGCATCCACGCCGTGCTGGGCGGCAGCGAACACTGCATCGCCACGCATCCTTCTGATATGGCCGTCGCCATGATGGCAATCGAAGCCACCGTGCATACGCGTGGGTCAAAAGGCGAACGCAGCATTGCGCTCAATGACTTCTACCTGCTTCCCGGCACAACGCCCAACAGGGAAAACGTTCTCGATCCCGGCGAGCTCATCACGCACGTCACGCTTCCGGCCCTGCCGCAGGGCGCGCGATCCCATTACCTCAAGCTGCGCGACCGAGCATCGTATGAATTCGCGCTCGCCTCAGCCGCAGTCATCGTTCAGGTCAGCGGAGGAAAAATTCAATATGCGCGTGTCGCCATGGGCGGAGTAGGAACCAGGCCCTGGCGCTCCAGAGAAGCCGAACAGGTGCTGCATGGGCGAGAAGCCAATGAGCAAACCTTCCGCGCAGCGGCAGAAGCCGCGCTCAGGCCGGCAAAGCCTCTGCGCGACAACGCATTCAAGGTCGAATTAGCGAAGCGCGCAATCGTCCGCGCTCTTCAGGTGACAACGCAAGCAGCTTAATCAGGACAAAAACATATGGGTGCAGCAGTCATAGGAGCATCTGTCAGCCGGATTGACGGCAAGCTTAAAGTCACCGGAGCAGCGCGTTATGCCGTCGACCATCCTCTCGAAGACATGGCTTACGGCGTCGGTGTCCCCAGCAACGTGGCCAGCGGCAAAATTGCGCGCATCGATACTTCTGCGGCGGAAAAAATGCCTGGAGTACTGGAGATTCTTCATCATGGCAATACCGATCCTCTCTTCCGTCCCGCAAGCGGCATTGAGAACAACAGCCGCGCCGGAGAAAGCCGCCCTCCCTTCGAAGACGATGTTGTCTACTACTACGGGCAATTTGTAGCTCTGGTAGTTGCAAATACGTTCGAGCAGGCGCAGGACGCGGCCGCGCGCGTCAAAGTCATTTACCAGGAGCAGAAATCAACCATTCGCCTTACTGACGCTCCTGCTCCGATGGGCGAACCGGCAAAGCGTTACAAACGTGGAGACGCCGACAACGCATTCAAGAGCGCTACCGTGCAGATTGACCAGACCTATACCACACCCGCTGAAACACACAATCCCATGGAGATGCATGCCACCATCGCCGTGTGGAACGGTGATAAGGTCACGCTCTATGAGACAACGCAAGGAGTGGTCAATCACCAGCAGGTCATGTCCGAGATGATTGGGCTCCCGCTCGAAAATGTCCATGTCATCTCTCCGTTCTGCGGTTCAGGATTCGGCGGAAAACTCTTTCCCTGGCCGCACTCCATGCTTGCCGCCATGGCCGCGCGCCGCCTCGATCGCCCGGTAAAAGTATCGGTTCCGCGCACCATGATGTTCACTACCGTCGGGCACCGACCTTACACACAGCAGCGTGTTCGCCTCGGCGCTACCCAAGATGGCAAGCTTGTTTCGTTGCAGCATGATGTTCTGTCAACCACCTCCGTTATCGATGAGTACGCTGAGAACTGTACCGAGCCGACTCCCCTGCTCTACAGTTGCCCGAACGTCACTGCGCAGCAGCATCTCGCCAGACTGAACATCGGCACGCCTACGCCAATGCGCGGCCCTGGGACAACTCCCGGCCTCTTTGCTATTGAGTCGGCCATGGATGAGCTCGCCATCAAGCTCAATCTCGATCCGCTTGAGCTGCGCCTCCGCAACTATGCAGAAACCGACGAAAGCACCAACAAGCCTTTCTCGAACAAGCATCTGCGCGAAGCCTATCGCATCGGAGCGGAGCGCTTCGGCTGGAGCAAACGCAACCCCAAAGTCGGCTCCATGCGCGATGGCAATCTGATTCTCGGCTGGGGCATGGGCACCTGCACCTGGCCCGCAGGCCGCGGCTCGGCAGAAGTGCGCGTTCGCCTTAACTCAGACGGCACTGCGCGTGCTTCCAGCGCAACGCAGGACATCGGCACCGGAACCTACACCATTCTGGCGCAGGTCGTTTCCGAAAAGACAGGCATTCCTGTTGACAAGATCGACGTTGCTCTCGGCGACAGTTCATTGACTCCCGGCCCTATGTCCGGTGGCTCTACTGCCACTGCTTCCGTCCTGCCAGCCGTAGCAGGAGCCACCAGGAACGCCATCGACACATTGATGCAGGTCGCGGTCAAGACACCCAGCTCGCCTTTCCACGGCGCTGATCCTAAAACTCTGAAGCTGACCAACTGCCGCGTCCACCTGCAGGACAAGTCTCCTGAGAGCGGCGTGCTCTTTCAAGAGATCCTGTCGATGCGCCGCCTTGCCGGCATCGACGGGCAGGCAAAGACCAGCCCCGATGAAGGCATGAAGAAATTTTCCAGTCATACCTTCGGCGTGCAGTTCGGTGAGGTTACCTGGGACCCCGGCATTGCGCGCCTGCGCATCTCCCGCTGGCTTACTGTTATGGATGCGGGGCGCATCATCAACCAGAAGACGGCGCGCAATCAGATACTCGGCGGAGTCGTGATGGGTATCGGCATGGCGTTGTTTGAAGAGACGCTCTATGATGCGCGCAATGGCAAGCCGCTCAATAACAATTTCGCCGACTATATGGTGTCCACTCACGCCGATATTCCTGAGATTGACTGCATTTTCCTTGATATCCCTGACCCGAACCTGAATGAATATGGAGCACGCGGCGTCGGTGAGATCGGGCTTACCTCCGTGGCTTCGGCGCTCACCATGGCGGTCCATCACGCGACCGGAGTCCGCGTGCGCAATCTTCCGATCCGCATTGAGCAGTTGCTGGCTTAGCAGATGTCCGAACTGAAACAAATCGTTGACCTCTGGCGTGCTGCCAAGGCACGGGGTGATGAGGTTTGCCTGGCGACCGTTGTCCGTGTGGAAGGGTCGTCTTATCGCAAGCCCGGAGCGCGCATGCTGCTGACTCGCAGCGGGCAGCGAGCGGGAACCATCAGTGGCGGATGCCTTGAGGGTGAGGTCACCAGGAAGGCCTGGTGGCTCACTGAGAACGGCCCTACAGTCCAGCGTTACAGCAGCTTCTTTGATGATGACGCTCCGATGCCTTATGGGCTGGGCTGCGGCGGCATTGTCCACGTTCTGCTCGAACGAGGTGCCGCAGTTCGGGCGGTGCTCGATGCTCTTGAGGCGAGTGTTCAAGCGCGGCGCGCGTTTGTGGTCATCACAGATATCCGTGCGGCGCGGACGCTGCTTGTCCGGCAGGCGAGCGGGACGACTTTGTTCTCGGCAGGTTCCAGGGCCGAGGATTTCTTTGAGCGGGCTGTTGCCGAACGGCACTCCTTCCCTGTTGCTGATGAGCTGTTTGTCGAGTACGTTGCTCCTCCGGCTGCGTTGACGATCTTCGGTGCGGGCGACGATGCCAGGCCGCTTTCTGAGTTCGTCCAGAAGCTGGGCTGGCATGTGACCGTTGCCGATGGGCGCTCGAACCTGGCGCGGCTGGAGCGCTTCCCTGCTGCGGACCGGGCCGTCGTTCTCGATTACAGGTCGTCGGCGCCTCTTGATGGCCTTGACCTCGGCAGCGACAGCGCCTGCGTTCTGATGACCCACAGCTATGAACAAGACCGAGTGCTGCTCGGCGAACTGCTGCCGCTGGGTCCGAAGTATCTCGGCATCCTGGGGCCCCGGCAGCGCACGCTGCGCCTTATCGGCGAGATTGCCGACGATCTTCACCTGTCGCCGGAGGAGTGTATGGCGCGCCTTCATGCTCCGGTCGGGTTCGATATCGGGGCGCATTCTCCTGAAGGTATCGCTCTCTCGATTGTGGGAGAGATTTTCGCCATCCTGAATGGACGTGACGGCCTTTCACTCAAGAAGCGCGCCGTCGCCCAGCTTCTTCATGCCTGATTCACCCTGCGCTGCCATTGTGCTGGCTGCCGGCGCTTCGACGCGGCTGGGGCGGCCGAAACAGTTGGTCAAGGTTGAGGGGGAGACTCTCCTCCGCCGGGCGGTGCGGCTTGCTCTCGAAGCGGGATGCTCGCCCGTTGTGGTGGTGCTCGGGTCGGAGGCTGAGGCAATGCGGCGGGAGACTGGCGATCTGGATGCGGATGTGGCCGTCAATCCGGAGTGGCAGACGGGGATGGGGTCGTCGCTGCGCTGCGGGGTTGAGGCCATGGAGGGTCATCTCCCTCCCCCGGAGCGGGTCCTGGTTCTGCTTTGCGACCAGCCGCGGCTGTCGCCTGATGTGATCCGGGCTCTGCTGGAGAAGAGTGATGGGGCGCTGATCGCGGCTTCCTGTTATGCGGGAAGGCTGGGGGTTCCGGCGGTCTTCCGGCGGGAGTTGTACCCCGCTCTTCGGGGAGTGGAGGGGGACAGGGGGGCCCGGCAGATTATCGAGCGGTTCCGGGGCGAGGTGTCGGTGGTGGATTTTCCCGGGGGCGAGGTGGATATCGATACGGAGGATGACCTGAAAGGACTGGTTTCAGGGGGTACCCCCCTCCCCCCTATGTAGCAGTTGGTTTATTTGTTTTCAATGACTTACGAGGGGGTGACCCCCTGCTATGTGATTGATTCTTCTATTGCTTGTGCACTACTCCATTGTTTTCATATATTTAGCGGGTAATCTGTTTTTTGGTTACCTTCTCGGCAGTGCTCAGACAAGCGTTCTTCAGGATTCGGAGGGTGTCAGTTTCGTGGCTGAAAACAGCCGGGCGCTATGGCGCTCGATGCTCTGTATGGATCCTTCATTCCATTCAGGATGACAAATTCGCAGGGTATTGGCTTCGCTTGTCTGTGTTGCCTTGATTTGTATCCCGTCGGCCTTTTTGGCGGACCTCCCACGAGCCCTTTAATTCCGCTCAGGGCAGGTTCTTTCTGCTCGTGGGGGTCCTTCGACTCCGCTTTCAGGGTTCGCTCAGGATGACAGCTTTGTGCGATACATGACTTCTTCCCTCAAACAGGAAAGCCCGCCATTTATGGCGGGCTTTTTCTTGCTCCCTGATTTAATTTTATCAATTTTGGGTGGAATACTATGCCAACTTTTTCTCTTCTGTTTTTGCTTTGATTTGTTGGGGTTGCGGGACTTCCTTGCTCTTCAGGGGCTTGACAGGGTTCCGAGATGCAGACCTCTTCACTCACGAATGAGTACTGCCGACAGCACCCCAACGCGGCCCTCACGGATATTGCGCGCCAGATTGCCGGTCATGACCTGGAACTCGGGGCCTATGACTACACCGAGGTTCAGTCCGCCTGGTGGCGGGGTGGTTGTGACGGCCTTGAACCAATCGAGCGCGGTTTGCGTGTCATCGCGCCAAAGGATTGCCTTGAACCCGGCTTGCTCGATCAGTCTGCGCGTCTCGCCCTCGCTCTTGAGAAAGCTTGTCTCTGCAGTGCGGGCCCAGGGGACGGGATAGATAATACCGTCACCCTGAAGCACGATGTCGTAGGTAACGAATCGGCCATTTGGGGTCAGGATTCGACGCATCTCAGCGTAGAGGGCAGGGCGATCTTCGATATTCATCGCCACATGCTGCAGAAACACCGCGTCGAAAGCTTCGTCTGGAAATGGAAGGCGCAGGGCGTCGCCAATCTGGAATGCGACATGCCCTGAGAGTCCGCAGCGTGCGGTCAGGTAACTGGCAGTTTCGATGAAGCTGGGACTCAGGTCGACGCCTGTTACCTGAGAACCGAAAGTCGCGGCAAGGTAACGCGCCGGACCGCCAATCCCGCAACCGAGATCGAGCACACGGGTCGACGGCGTCAGTTCGGCGGCCTGGCCCAACTCGGTTGTGGCAAGGATGCCTCTGGTGTGGAACTGATCGAGCGGCGCGAGCTGAGCGACGGTCAGCGGCTGACCGTCGGGAGCAATGGTTGCAAGCACGGACTTTATCCGGCCGGTGAGGCCGGCAGCGTTATAGTGCTCGCGTACTTTGATGTTCGTATCGGTCATGATGTTCTCCAAGATAGTTGTTGGTTGAGACGGATGTACGCGTCTATGCCGCGACCGCATTGCCAGCGAGGGGCCGGGTTGTTTTCGGCTGAGGGCGCAGCAACCAGTAGAGAGAGACTGCGTGCGTGATCATCAGCACGGGCACATAGAGAATCGGGATTACATAGGTGGAGCCCAGCTGCCCCGCCATAGCAGGAAGATTAACCTGAACGGCATGGTAATAGTCGATGAGGATGTCGGCCGCACCCACGATATTGAAGGCTACGACCAGGGACCAGAAGAGCGGACGTATCCTTACGGTGAGAAGCGCCAGAAGAGCCAGCACTCCGGTGGCGAAGTCGCCGTAGGCGGCAACAGTGGTGAAGCTCGCAGGCAGGCTGGGGTCTACGATTCCGGGAAGGATGAAGACGAGGCCGAAGAAGCGAAAGCTGTGGATGGTGGCAATGACTCGCTGCGCTTCGAACCGGCCCATCGACCTGAGTTTGGGCCAAGCGTACGCGCTGAACCAGAGCAGGCACGCGACATAACCTAAAACGAGATGGATGCGGAAAAGAGTTTCCGGCGCCATAACAGTGTCCTCCTGACAGCTATGGGATTATATGCATCATCCTACGGATGCAAAGTTTCTTTTTTACTGGCGCGCATGTAGCGGGCGGCGATGGGATGATGTCCGGCATCCCTATAATGAGCTATGCGCTACCGGCCGGAGCATAAAGCTGAAGTCCACCAGAAGATTGTGAAAGACGCCTCGCGGAGGATCCGCATGGAAGGCCTGACGGGCGCTGCCGTTTCTGAGGTGATGCGCGACACGGGCCTGACCCATGGAGGCTTTTACAAGCATTTCGAGAGCAAGGATGCATTGCTGATCGAGTCGTTGAGCGAGGCTTTCCGGGAAATCACGGACCGCCTGACAGCGGCTGCGGAAGCCGCTCCGAAGGGAACGGGGTGGAAGGCGATTGTGAAGACCTATCTCAGCGCGGAACACTGCAGCCAGGCCGGGAGCTGGTGTCCGCTCACAGCTCTGGGGCCGGAGCTGGTGCGGACCGATCAGGAAATGAAGGGGCGGATATTCGAAGAGATGCGGAGTTACAGGGACCGTATGCTTCCATTTATGCCGGGCCGCAGGACGTCCGACAAAGAACGCGCCTTTTTTGTGATCTTTTCGACAATGATAGGGGCGATTGAGATTGCGCGGTTGCTGCCGGAGCCGGTGCGCGAGAAGGTGCTGGCGCATGCGCGGGATTTTCTTCTGGGCAGTTTTTGAGGTTGTTGGCTGAGCTGATTTTAGAGGTCGCTTCGGCTTTGCCTCCGCTCCGGCCTGCGGGCGGTAAGGTGCAGCGCTTTGCGCCGGTCCTATTCAGTGGGCTAAAAGCCCGCTGCTTCTACCGGGAGGCGCTTCTGCCCCTCTTTTGGTTTTCCCTGGTTTGCTTTATTGCGAGGGCTAAAAGCCTCGCCTACCCAGGTTAGCTCCGCGAACCCATTCGACTTCGCTCAGGGCTGGCTCTGGGGCACCCTTTGTCGTGGCTATCGATGCACAAAAGCGGTCGTTGCTATGCAACGATTCGCACGAACCCTCGATTTTGCTCAGGGTTGGCTTCTTCTTGTTCGTGCGGGTTCTTCGACTTGCGTGTCGCTCAGAATGACATCCTATTTTTATCGCTCAGGATGACATTATTTGTAATGGAAGATGGAGCGCTCAGTACTTCGCCGAACTGTGGCACCCGGCGCTGACTTATTTACATCAAAATGCAACAGAAGCAATCATCCAAAGATGTGATAAGCGGCCGGCAGATGGCCTGTTTATCTGAATTCTGACTCACAATCCTGACGCACAAGGAGGTGCATTTCCATGCAAACGCTAAAGGACGTTCTACACCAGGCGGAACAGCGCGGCGCCGCCGTCGGCCATTTCAATATTTCTGACCTTGTTCTGCTGAAGGCAGTCTTCAGCGCCGCACAGGAAGCGGATGTTCCGGTGATCGTGGGGGCTTCTGAAGGCGAGCGGGCCTTTATGGGAGCTCGCCAGATCGCCGATCTGGTGAAGAGCCTGCGCGATGAGTTTGACTTCCCTATCTTTCTGAATGCGGACCACACACATTCCCTTGCGGGCGGCGAGGAAGTGGCGAGAGCGGGGTTCGACTCGATCGTGTTCGATCTCTCTGCACTGCCGTTCGAAGAGAATATCCGCAAGACGAAGGAAGCGGTGACTGCGCTCAAGTCGATCCATCCTTCCATGCTGGTGGAGGGAGAGATTGGCGATATCGGCAGCGGCTCTGAAATTCACGAATCGATGCCTGATGCTTCGAAGCGGCTGACCACTCCAGAAGAAGCGAAACAATTTGTTGAAGAGACGGGGATCGATATTCTCGCTCCTGCTGTGGGCAGCATGCACGGTATGTCGAGAAGCATGGTTCAGGGAGATACGAAGCAGCACCTGAATATTGAGCGGATCGCCGCCATCAAGAAGGCTGCCGGAGTGCCTCTGACTCTCCACGGCGGATCAGGAACGGATGATGAGGATTTCCGCAAGGCGATTGGTGCCGGCATCAACATTGTCCATATCAATACGGAGCTGCGAGTGGCGTGGAGGCATAGCCTCGAAGCCAGCCTGGCCAGCAAAAAGGATGAAGTTGTGCCTTACAAGATTCTTCCTCCTGTTGTTGAGGCTGTGAAGGAAGTGGTCAAGTCGCGGCTGGAACTCTTTGCTCATCCGGAATTGGCCGGGCAACTGGCTTGAGGGGGCGGCCGGCGGGTAAGAGAGATTTTCTTTTCTGGCTTTATGGTGGGAGGCGCTTTCGCGCCTCCTTTGTTTTTTATGGGCTCGGATTTTTGCTTTCCACCCTTTTTGTTCAAAAGAATGGAGACGGAGGCGCCCGAAGCGTTGGAGGTGCTTGCTGCATCGAATGGAGGTCTTATGCTGATTGGTTTTTCTTTAGTGCTGGCCTCTGTTCTTTCGGGCGCGCAGACAGCGCCTGCTTCGTCTGCGCCGGTCCACGAACTGCGCAGTCA
Source organism: Acidobacterium sp. FHG110202_01 (assembly GCF_059115305.1). Taxonomy (NCBI): domain Bacteria; kingdom Pseudomonadati; phylum Acidobacteriota; class Terriglobia; order Terriglobales; family Acidobacteriaceae; genus Acidobacterium; species Acidobacterium sp. FHG110202_01. The sequence goes on along the minus strand of NZ_JBZYWJ010000007.1, from coordinate 84,320 downwards.
CCCGGATTGGCCTGCGGCGCGGCCGGGCGATGTGCGGTCGGTCCGCAGCATCGTTGAGGCATTCTTCGAGGCTATCTCCGCGCCCAAGGGAGGCACACTGGATCGCGGGCGCCTCAAGTCACTTTTTGTGCCGGATGGGAGAATCGAGATACCGTTTCCTGCGCCGGGCTCGCGGCCGACGGATGTGGTGTTTGTGAGTCCTGATGGCTACGCTGAGATGTCCGATGCTGGGACAAAGGATGAGGGCTTCTTCGATCACACGATTGCCATGCAGGTGCAGCAGTTTGGTGTGATGGCCCACGTCTATGTCTCCTATGAATCGCGCAAGAACCGGGACGATCCCAAACCGTTTGTTCGCGGGGTCAAGTCGTTTGAGCTGCTCAATAGTGGAGGACGGTGGTACATCACGCAGGTTGCATGGGACCGGGAGAGCGAGGGCAATCCCATTCCTGAGATTTATCTGCACGATAGTGCTCGGTGAAGTTTTTGGGGAGTCGCTTCGGCTTGGCCTGCGCTCCACCACCCCAACACGCAAAGACCGCATGCCGGGGACCCCGGATGGCCTACGGCAGTGAGGTGCGGCCCTTTCGGGCCGGGTCTTTGTTCGGTGGGCTAAAGCCCACCGCTTCTACCTAGAGGCGCTTTGGCGCCTCTTCTGGTTTTTCTTGGTTTGGGTTTTTGCTCTCCCATCCTATCGCGCAAAATCGGCGCGACAGGATGGGGCACCCATTGTTGTGGCTACCGCTGCTTAAAGCGGTCGTTGCTGTGCAACGATTCGCACGAGCGCTTTGATTTTGTTCAGGGCGGGTTCTTCTTGCTCGTGCGGGTTCTTCGACTCGCGTGCTACGCACGCTTCGCTCAGAATGACATCCCAATTTTTTGTCGCTCTGGATGACAGCAGCAAGAGGCGACGTTCGCGACTTTTTTCAGGATTTTTTCGTGGTGGCTATTTCGTTGATGGCTCCTACGAATTTGTCTAGGTCGGCGATGGTGGTGTAGACGTGCGGGGTGACGCGGATGCAGTGGACGTTTTCGTAGTCGATGCCGACGGTGTGGATTTTGTAGCGGTTGAAGAGCTCTGACATAAGCTGGGCGGGGGTGAGGCCTTCGACGCTGACTCCGGAGATGGCGCAGGAGAAGCGCGGGTCGAGCGACGTGTGGAGCTTGACGCCGGGGGTTTCGCGGACGCGGGTGGCCCAGTAGTTCTTGAGGTAGAAGATGCGCTCCTGCTTGCGGCGGGAGCCGATGGCTTCGTGGAAGTTGATGGCTTCTCCGATGCCCTGCTCGATGGGGAAGCTGCGCGTGCCGAGGGATTCGAACTTGCGGATGTCGCTCGAGTGCGGGTTGCCGGCGCAGATGAGCGGCCAGAGTTTCTCGATCTTGTCGCGCTTGACGTACATCATGCCCGATCCGATTGGCGCGGACAGGAACTTGTGCAGGCTGGTGCCGAAGTAGTCGGTGTCGAGGTCGGGGATTTTGAAGTCCATGAGGCCGAAGGAGTGGGCGCCGTCGGTGATGACTTCGGCTCCGTGGGCGTGGGCGAGGCCGGCGATCTGCCTGACGGGCATGAGCTGGCCGACCCAGTTGACCATGTGGGTGACGTGCACGATTTTTGTTCGCGGAGTGATGGCCTGCTCGTAGACCTTGACGATGGCGTCGTTGTCTTCCATGGGGAAGTTGAAAGTGACCTGCTTGTAGACGATGCCGTCGCGGTCGGCGCGCTGGCGCCAGGCGTTCATCATGTTGGGGTAGTCGAACTTGCTGCCGACCACTTCGTCGCCGGCTTTGAGCGGGAGGCCGTAGATGATGGTGTTCAGGGATTCGGTGGCATTGCGGTTGATGGCGATCTCTTCAGGCGATGTGCCGGCGAGCTGGGCGAGCTTCTGGCGGAGCGGCTCGCGGCCCTGGTCGAGAATCTGCCACATGAAATAGGACGGGCCCTCGTTGGTCATCTGGTTGTAGCGCTCGACGGCCTGCTGGACGACGATGGGCGCGGGAGAGACTCCGCCATTGTTGAGGTTGATGATCTGGGTGCTGACGGAGTAGCCGCGCTGGATGACGCTCCAGTAGTCCTCGTTTTGCGCGGCCTCGCGGGGATCATGGCTGACGGCGCGGGAGGCGGCTTCGAACTCGGCGGCGTGTGCCTGGCGGAAGAGGCTGTTCGACGAAAATGCGCCGGCAAGGGCCGCCATCTTGAGGAAGGAACGGCGATCGTTCAGGGACATAGAAGCAATTTAGGGCATTCGGGGTTTGAGGGGAAGAAAAATTACTGCGCTCCTTTACTCGCTGGGTTATCAAGTATCAGGTCAACTTAATCAGAGTAGCGAGAAAGAGCGCTACCTCAGCGGCTAAAGCCGCACCCATTTTTTGAACTCTTACGGCACGGCTAAAGCCGTGCCCCTTCAAAACAAATCCCTTTGTTATGGCTACCGGTACGAAAAGCAGATCCTTCCCCTTCACTACGTTCAGGGTCAGGATGACAGCATTTCACCTCGGGCACCCTTTTATTGTTCGTGGAGGGCTGTCTTTGGGTCGAGCTGGGAGGCGCGGCGCGCGGGGAGCCAGGAGGCCAGTCCGGTGATGGCGAGGAAGACGATGGTCATGCCGAGGAAGGTTGCCGGGTCGGTGGGCTTGATGCCGACGAGCATGGCGGTCATGAGGCGGCCGAGGATGATGGCGGCGATGATTCCGGCGGCGATGCCGATGATGCTGAGGCGCAATCCCTGCGATACGACGAGGCGGACGATGTCGCTGCGCTGCGCGCCGAGGGCCATGCGGACGCCTATCTCGGAGGTACGCTGGCGCACGGCGGTGGCGAGCACTCCGTAAAGGCCGATGCCGGCGAGCGTGCCTGCGATGACGGCGAAGATGGAGATGAGCAGAAGCGAGAAGCGCGTTTCTGCCTGCGCGTGGAAGACGACGGATTCGGCTGGGTCCATTTCGAGGATGAGGATTTTCGGGTCGATTTCGGCGATGGCGGCGCGCACCTGATTTTCGTAAGCGGCGGGGCTGGTGGCGGTGCGGAGCGCCCAGGAGCGGACTACGCCTGAGTTCAGGAAAGCGTCGGTGAAATAAATCTGCTCGCGGCCTGCTTCGGTCAGCGAGTCCTGATGCTGGTGGCCGACGACTCCGATCACTTCGACCCATTCGGGCTCGGGCGTGCGGATGCGGATCAGGATGCGCTTGCCTATGGCGGATTGGCCGGGGAAGGCTTTCTTTGCGAGGGCTTCGTCGATGATGACGCGGTTTCTTCCGGGGAGGTTGTCGTCCTCAGTAAAGGTGCGTCCGGCGAGCAGGGGTGTCCGCAGCGTCTCGAAGTATCCGGGCAGCACGAGCTGAAAGTCAGTCGCCTGGAATCGGCTTGGATCGCGCTGGGCGTCTTCGGTTCCCCAACGGATAGGACTGAAGTTTCCGGTCAATGGGAACGGGAAAGATGCGGTCACGCTCTCGACTCCGGGAATGGCGCGGAGGCGCTCCTGGATGCGGCGGATGGTTACGGCGCGCTGTTCGGGCGATGGCTGGTTGGGCACGACTCCGGCGAGCTGGAAGGTGAGGAGGTTGCGCGGATCGAAGCCGGGGTCGACGCGCTGGAGCTCGAGGAAGCTGCGGAACATGAGCCCTGAGCCGATGAGCAGCACGAACGAGAGCGCCACTTCGGCCATGACTACGAGATTGCGGAGGGCTGCTCCGGAAGCGAGCCCGGAAGTGCGGCTGCTGCCGCGGAGCACATTCATCAGAGCAGGACGCGCGGCCTGCCATGCAGGTGCGATGCCGAAGAGAGTAGCAGCGACGAGGCCGGCGAGCGCGCTGAATCCGAAGACAGAACCGTCGATGCGAATGTCGTTGAGGCGGGGAAGATTGGTTGGGGCGAGCGATTGCAATTCGCGAATGCCAGCCCATGCGAGTGCCAGGCCCAGGAGCGTGCCTATGCCGGCGAGCAGAATTGCTTCGAGCCAGAGCGGCTGCACCAGACGCCATCCGCTTGCTCCAAGTGCTGCGCGCACTGCGAATTCCTGCTCGCGGAGAGAGGCGCGGACCAAGAGGAGATTGGCTACGTTCGCGCACGCGATGAGCAGCAGGAAAATGACCGAGCCCATGAGAGCGAGAATTGCTGGACGCGCAGCGGCGACCATGTGCTGCTGCAGCGGCTCCATTGCGATGTAGTAGCCGATGGAGGCGTCTATGGGAATGGTGCGGCGTCCTTCGGCGGCTACGGTATCGGCGGCGCTGCGGGCCTGCTCAAGCGAGACACCATCGCGCAGGCGGCCAATGGGACGGATGCCGAACTGATTGCGATTGGCGGCGTCGTAGCTGAGGCGGTTGGCGATCCAGAGGTCCGGCTCTGTTTCCTCATTGGAAGCTGGAGGAAAATACAGGCGGAAGCCGGGAGCGGTGACGCCGACGATGATGGGGCCGGGCACTCCGGTGAACTCCATGCTTTTGCCGATCACAGCCTTATTTCCGCTATAGCGGCGCATGAAGTATTCGTAGCTAAGGATGGCCATGCGCGGCGCCTGCGGAGGCGCGGTTCCCTGTGCGTCCTGCGGCGATGGCTGTGCCTGCGGGGTTCCATCTTCGGCGGTGAAGTTTCTGCCGTAGAGAATCCGGCCGCCGGTTACGTTGAAGAAATTCGAGGTGACGGTGGCGTAGCGAATCTGCTCCGTCGTTCCGCCTTCGCGGGGCACGACCATCTTGCCGGTGGCGACTCCGGCCATGTCGGAAAATGCAGACTTGGTGCCTTCGCGCAGGTCGATGAAGTCGGCGTTGGAAAAGGGCAGGTCGTGGACGTTGCGCTTACGCAGCTCCATGCCGGCGATGAGCAGGCGGCCCGGCTCTTTGTAATGAGGAAGAGGCTGCAATAGCACGGTATTGGTGACGCTGAAGATGGTGGTGCTGGCTCCGACGCCGAGCGCGATGGTCAATATGGCGACAATGGTGAAGGCGGGATGCTTCCACAGAGTCCGGGCGGCGATTACAAGGTTGTTCAGCACCGTGGTTTACCTCTTGGGGAACCATTGTTGCATTGGAGCCTTGGAAATGGGGGGAAATCTGTGGGGCGTGGGCTGCCCCATGATTGTAGTGGCCCCCGATGCATAAAGGCGGTCGTTGCTAAAGCAACGATTCGCACGAGCGCTCTGACTCTGCTCTGGGCAGGATTCTTCCTACTCGTGCGGGTTCTTCGACTCGCGTGCCATGCACGCTTCGCTCAGAATGACATCCCAAATTTTGCCGCTCAGGATGACAGCGCTCTAAGGAATTGAATCGACTATTTGCTTCTCTTTACTTCGCCGCAGCCTATTGGCTGGATGGTTTCACGTCGCGGTCGGTCAAGGTTTTCAGGAAGGCGATTACGTCGTCGATTTCGGCGTCTGTCCAGGCGGGAGGGTCGCCTTTTTTGCGGGTCAGTGGCTCGTCGATCACATCGATGTTGCGGCGCAGGTGTGGCGGGAGGTCGTCGAACTTGTCAACTGAGCCTGAAGCGGATGCTGGATACCACAGCTGAGGGTCGGTGTCGCGCTGTACGTAAAAACGCAGCGCTTCCTTCAGGGTATGGAAGCGTCCGTTGTGGAAGAAGACGCTTCGCGCGGCGACGTTGCGCAGCGTCGGTGTCTTGAAGAGGCCGCAATACTTCGTCTCTTTTGCCTGATCGGTGCGCAAGGGGCCGCAGAGTCCCATATCAAAGTACGTGGGCGAGGCGTTGGCGTGAATCTCCGGATTGCGGGGAACGCCCAGTGCTTCGAACTGATAATCGGTGAAGATGGGGTGCGCTCCGTTTACACCCTTGCGGTCAAGATGGCAGGTGGCGCAGTTGCCGCGCTGTGGATCATCGAAGAGGGCCAGCCCATGCTGCTCCTGCGCGGTGAGCTTTACCTTGCCGTCGAGATAATCGTCGTACTTGCTGCTGAATGGATGGAAGCTCGGGTCATCGAGCTGGAAGCGCTCCAGCGCGGTGAGCATTGCGGTGAAGGCTTTGTGGGGGTCCTCGAAAATCTGCTCGCCGAATGCTTTGCGAAAATCGCCGGCGTACGCGGCCTGCTGCAGTTTTGCAACGACATCTTCCGGATTGGCATTGGCCATCTCGCTGGACGACAGCAGCGGAAACGTTGCCTGGTCGCGCAGTGAATTGAAGCGGCCATCCCAGCCGAAGCCTCCGGCCGGCGGCTCTTCTCCTTCGAGAATGCGCTCGGCGGGATTGGCGACGTATTCCTTATTCCATACCGGCGTGCGGTTGAGCACGTAGCGCAACGAAGGCACTGCGCGCGGACCCTGACGGTCCATTCCGGGGCCTCCCAGCTGCACTGCAAGTCCGTTGGGAGGGCCATAGGCGTGCTCAGGATTGTGACAGGTTGCGCAGGAGATGCGGCCTGACGCGGACAGCGAGGCGTCGAAGAAAATCTTTTTCCCAAGCGCGCTGAGCGCTGGAGTATTGCCGGATGGTGCTTCGGCAGCGCCCGTCCTGGCGGTGGAAGAGCCGATGGCGGCCAGCACGGCAACAATCATTATGACGATGGCCAGCTTCCGATAAGAAAGCCGGCCATTGGGAGCTGGGTGATGCACTTCGTGATTACACCTTTTAGAAATTCAGCTGGCAGCGCCGCTGTCCGGGTTCGTCGATCGGACGGCGGCGCTCGTCGGCATTAGACAGTGTGTGAAGAATAGATTCGCATGATAGCCGGGGCTGAAGCCCCTGTGTTTTCGACTCTTGTTCACCGGCCTAAAGGCCGGTGCTTCTACCGGGCCTTGCTTCGCAAGGCTTTCCATAAGAGTGCCGCTGTGGCTAAGTGAACCATCTCATAGTTGCGAGACGATTGGAAGTCTTGTGTCTAGGAGCTAACTGCAGGTCCCTCCGCTCCGTCACCCCAGAACGCGAAACCCGCGCGTTCCGGGGACCCCGACTTCGGTCGGGATGACAATTCATTTTGGCGATCGCACTTAGTTGTGGCTACCGAAGCAAAAGCAGATCCTGCCCCTTCCTCTTCGTTTCACTCAGAGTCAGGGTCAGGATGACAGCATTTTGCAGGGGGCCGAAACCTTGCCTATCAATACCAGGGTAGTTTGAACCAGGGATTGGGCGGGAAGTCACCATGGTGGCTCCGTCCGCGGCCTGGGCCGGAGAAGAAGACGTCTTCATCTTCTCCGATCGTATCGAGGTGATAGCGCGTCTTGGGATCGTCGGCGGCGTAGCCGATGTGATCGAGATGGAATATGTCCTCGATGCTCTTCAGGAGGGCATAGTGGTTATACGGAGTGTCTGAGGTGCTGCCCGGCTTGACGAAGGGAGAGAGCAACAGGGCGCCGATGCGGTCACCGCCAAATCCGTTGATGACGATGTTCTCCTGCAGGGCAGGTGTGTTGACCAGGGTGAATGTGCCCGGCCGAACTCCGCTGAGGTTGGGACCGGGCTGCTGGTCGCAGCAGGTCTGTCCCGGGAAAGTGATGTCGACGATCTGCTGGCCGGTGGTCGGGTTTTCGCTGGTGCTTCCGGTGTAGTTGCTCTCATCGAAGGTGATGATGAGCAGGCCGTCCTTTTTGAAAGCGGGCGAGTCCATGATCTGCGGCACCCAGGTCTTCAGGAAGGCATCGGCGGAGGTGAGTCCTCCTGGCTGACCGTTAGCGCAGGTGGTGCCGGCGGCCCCGGTGCCGCTGCCGTCGTGACCGTCATTGCAGAGGTTCGGGGTGATGAAGACGAGGTTCGGCGTGGCGTGTTCTTCCTTCAAGTCGGCAGGCAGGTTCTTGAGATTTACAACGTGGCTGGCGCAGCTGCGGGGATTGTCGATGATGGAGTGGAAGTACATGAAGGGATCGTGCCGGGTGGCATACTGGTCGCCTTCGGGGACTGCGGCGCTTGGGGCTTCGGCGGCATTCGTGTTGTCTGTGCCGACCCCGATCTGGGGATGACCGCATGCCTCGCTTTCGCGCGAAGGATCATTCCCCATGTCTTCCATGTAGCCCTTCCAGGTCAGGTTTGCGGCTTCGAGCTGCTTCGGAAGGCTGGGGACATTTTTCGCATAGATGCAACCGCCATCGGCGATGACCTGTCCCTGCGGCGCCCATCCTGTCTGCTTCACATCGTTGTAGTTTCCGATGGTGCCGGTGAATCCGGGGAGGCAGTCGTTGTCGGTGTCCTGCGTGGGAGCCTGTCCGCTGATGAGCGAGATGTAGTTATCGAGGCTGACGTGACCGGTGCCGTAGTACTCGGTCAACAGACTGCCCTTGGGCACCAGAGTATTTTGCAGATAAGGGTCCTGGGTGCTGGTCCCGAAGGTGTCGGCGAAGCTCTTGTTTTCGAGCACGATCACGAAGACGTGCCTGATGTTGGCCGCGGCTGTGGGGACGCGGCCTTCCTGCTTCTCGGCTAAAGCGATGTGAGTGACGCTGACCGCTAATGCAAACGCAAGAATAACCGGGGCAAGGCGCTTCAGGCGAAGGCTTGGCATGGGTACTTCCTCCTTAGTTGTCTGAACAACCAAGCGTCGCGACTGATGATTACGCTCAGATTACAAAATGAAGAAAATTCTCTTTCATTCTGCGGACACGAGTGAGGAGGTGAGACCCTTCTGATAAATCAGCCGTTCAGGTTGTCTGCTCCGGTGAGACGGCGGTTCCGTGGCTGCTTTACACTGGAAGCAACGTAGTGTCTGGTGAATCGAATCAGGTGAAGGCCGGGGCTGAAGCCCCTATGTTTTCCGGCTCTCATTCACCGGGCTGAAGCCCGGTGCTTCTACCCGAAAACCTTATTCAGTGATTCGTCAGGCATTCCCTAACGCATTTTTTTGTAAGGAGATTGATCAGGTGTCCCAACGCACCTTCAGCATCATTAAGCCAGACGCGGTCCGCAAGGGCCATACGGGAGCCATTCTCGCTGAAATTGAGAAGGCCGGATTCAAGATTGTTGCCATCAAGAAGGCCTCCATCTCCAAGGCGCAGGCCGAGGGTTTCTATTACGTTCACAAGGAGCGGCCGTTCTTCGGGTCGCTGACCGACTTCATGTCTTCGGGGCCGATTTTTCCGATGGTGCTCGAGAAGGAGAACGCCATTGCCGATCTGCGCAAGCTGATGGGCGCGACCAATCCTGCGAATGCCGAGGAAGGGACGATCCGCAAGAAGTATGCTGGCTCAATTGAAGAGAATGCCATTCACGGCTCGGACGGAGAAGAAACCGCCAAGTTTGAGATCGGGTATTTTTTTGCGGGGTACGAGCTGGTTTAAGGGATCAGTTCTTCAGTTATCAGTCCCCGGTAAGTACCGAGGGCTGATAACCGATTTGGTTTTGCTGGCATTCCACGCTTTCAAAAAATCTATCGCCAGGGTTCCGCAAAGAAACTTCTTTCACCACAGAGAACACAGAGGGCACAGAGGATATCAACCGGCTATCGCGTGCAGGTACTGGTAATCGCCTTTCAGTTCTTCGAAAGGATCACCGTCGAATTCTTCCTGCTCGACAAAGTAGTGCTTGATGCCCGCTTTTTTTGCGGCGGCGAAGATGGGCTTGTAGTCGATGGTTCCCTTGCCAAGGATCGTCGAGATGCGCTCGCCTGGAGCTTTACCTTCGACGGGCGGCTTCAGGTCCTTGATGTGGAGCATGGAAATGCGGTTGGCGTGGCGCGATAGATACTCGATCGGGTTCTGGCCGGCGGCTGTAATCCATCCGCAGTCCATTTCGAAGGTGACGAGGCTCGGTTCTGTGTCCTTGAGAAGCACGTCGTAGCCAAACTGCCCGCCGAGATCATGAAACTCGGGGGTGTGGTTGTGATATCCGAAACGAATGCCCTCGCTCTTGAAGCGCTTGCCGAGATCGTTGAACTGGCCGGCGTTCCAGCGCCAGTCGTCGAGCGTGAGGACATAACCGCGGGACATTTTGGATGGATCGGCGAGAGAAGGCGATGAGCAGATTACATACTGGAGGCCAAGCGCCTTAGCATACTGCAGCGTTCCATCGACATCCTTGAGCAACGCGCCGAGAGGATAGTGCGCGCTGACGCAATGCAGTCCGGCGTTGGACATGGCCTGCTTGACTTCAGCGGGGCTGTGACCGTAGAAGCCTGCAGCTTCGACTTCGCGAAATCCGATGGCGGAGATCTGCTTGAGAGTGCCCTGGTAATCCTTTGGCAGCTGGGCGCGCACGCTGTAGAGCTGCAGGCCCGGCGGCAATCCGAGCGGATCGGCAAATAGTTTTGTTCCAGCGAGTCCTGCGACTGCGGCTGCGGAACCTGTTTTGAGAAAAGACCGCCTCGTCATCTGGTGCATTGATCACCACCCCTTTGGTTGAAAATCCATTTCAATGGAACACGTTATTGGGGTGGAGCGCAAGTCTTGTGTGGCTTTGGGGGCGCGGCTAACTATCCCACTCAGGAGTGGTGATGAAGTTTAGAGCAGATCAGGAAAACTGCAGGTCCCTCCGCTCCGTGCTTCGCACTCCGGTCGGGATGACAATTTTAAAGATAGGGTCGCTCTGGCCGGATGACAATTTTCGAATAGCAAAAAAAGAGAGCCTGCATCGGAGCATGATGACACAGGCTCTTTCCTGGAAGGGGTGGTTGCTACTACCGTCCGCCCGTGATCGACACCTCACGCTGTGCGGCGTGCCGTTCACGTACGTCCAGTACTGGTGTGGTCCGAGATGCGAGGCGAATGGTGCGCAGCGCATGCGTGCCGTTTTCGTCGTTGTCGAACTTCATCGACAGCATCGGTGTTTCGGGACCAAAATCTGCGGGTGATGCAGTCCACATGAGAGACAGCTTGGTGTGATCGTGGCTGCTGAGAATGAGAAGGTTCTGACCCTGGTTCAGCTGCACATCGTATATGCCAGCCGGATATACTTTTCCGCGGGTCTCAAAGTTAAAGGGAATGTTAACCGCCGCCCGGGTGTATGCAAACGCAGCGCTGGAGCTAACCAGAGCCACTGCCAGAGCGAATATCTTCGTGATCGGTCGCATTAGGTGTTTCCTCCCTACGCAATGAACAGTACGCAGGCGGAGCAAGACCTGGCGTTAAGTTGCCGTCTAGTTCTTGTCAAATTTGGGAAGATGTTCTTGACGGATCAGATGAAATGAAAAACGGCTGCTGTGTTGTCAAAGCAGCCGTTTTCAGTTTGCGGCGTTGTGTTCTTACGTTAAAGCGTTGAAGAAATACGCCAGACGGTTCCGAATAGCGATTCACATGGCGGCCGGGGCTAAAGCCCCTGCGGTTGAGGTAGGATTTTTCACCGGCCTAAAGGCCGGTGCTTCTACCTGAAAAACCACTCCCTCTCATTCATCAAAAAGTGCTTCATATGCCCCGCTATTGAATCTGGCCCATGTACACGCCGAAGGGAGGCAGCTGCACGCTGTCGAGCGATGCGGGATCGCCTGATCCGGGTGTTTTCATCAATGTTTTCGCCTGTTTGCTGTTGATGCCCTGCGATGAAAGATCGAAGCTCACCTTCTGCGGCTGCGCGGTGAAGTTGCATGCGACAACGACTGCGGGCTGGCCGGGAGCGACGCGCAGCCATGAGAACACGTTGTTGTCACTGGTATTCAACATGATGTTCTTGCCTTCGCGAAGCGCGGGAACGGAGCGTCGGAACTCGATCATCTGCTTGTACCAATTCAGTAACGAGTTGAAGTCCGCGACTTCATTCTTCACATTCACGTTTTTGTAACTCGCAGGAATCGGCAGCCACGGCTTCGCGTCTGCGCCGGTGAAGCCGGCGTTTGGATTGTCATTCCACTGCATGGGAGTGCGCTCGCCGTCGCGGCCTTTCTCTTTCGGCCAGCCGGTGATGCCGATGGGGTCTTTCACGTCTTCCTTGCGTGTTGGCGGCGTAGTGACCATGCCGATCTCATCACCGTAATAGAAGAGAGCGCTTCCACGCGTGGCGAAGAGGATGGTAGCGATGACGCGGCCGATGTCCTGATTGTGCGAGCCGTCGCCGTAGCGGTCAAAGCGCGGCTGGTCGTGGTTGTCGAAGATGATCATCGGCTCATTGCCGTTGATGTCGTTCTGCGCTTCGTCGATGCGCTTGCGGAAAGTGCCGACGTCGAACTTATTAATGAAGCCGATCTGCATGTCCATGGGCAGCTGCAGCTCGTCATTGTTGGCGCCATACATTTTCTTCAGATCGTCGATGCTGTTGAGATAGGTTTCTCCAATGAGGACGATGTTGCGGCCCTTGTAGCTGTCCGCGACCTGACGCAGCTCGCGGAGAACATCGTGCACTTTGGGCAGGTTGTTGGTCAGCGAATCGTCAAGATCCTGATCACCGTAAGCATTGATCTTCGGCTTTCCGTTTTCGTCTTTGAGGACGGCTTCGTCGCGCAGCTGCGGATCTTCAAAGAGCGTGGTGATGGCGTCGAGACGGAAGCCGTCGACGCCATGCTTTACCCAGAAGCGCTCGACGTCATACATGGCCTTGCGCACCTGCGGATTGTCCCAGTTGAGGTCTGGCTGCTGGATGTAGAACTTGTGGTAGTAATACTGGTTTGTTTTGGGATCGAGCTGCCATGCCGAGTGGCCGAAGATCGAAATCCAATTGTTAGGCGGCTGGCCCGGGCCTTTGCCGTCGCGCCATACATACCAGTTGCGCTTCGGGTCGGTCTTCGAGCTGCGCGATGCGATGAACCATGGATGCTTGTCCGAGGTGTGGTTCAACACGAGGTCCATGATGATGTGGATATTGCGTTTCTTTGCTTCGGCTACGAGACGGTCGAAGTCTTTGAGCGTGCCGTATTGCGGATCGATGTCTACGTAGTTGGAGATGTCGTATCCGAAATCAACTTGTGGCGACGGATAGATGGGCGAGAGCCAGATGGCGTCGACGCCGAGGGTCTTCAGATAGTCGAGGCGCGCGGTGATGCCGTTCAGGTCGCCGATGCCGTCGTTGTTCGAATCCTGAAAACTGCGCGGATAGATTTCGTAGAAGACGGCGCCTTTCCACCAGGGCTCTGCGGCTTGCGGTGTTGCTGTCTGTGCCCAGAGGCATCCGCTGAATGCGAGTGCGCCTAATAAGCTTAATGCTTTTGTGTGCATTGACTTCATGGATGGACCTCCCAGGAAAGGTGTTTAGAATGCTTTTTGGGCTCTGTTGAATTCGTGATTGAAAATCAACCGCCAAGACGCCAAGCGCGCCAAGATTCCGCAAAGAAAAACTTCTCTCACCACAGAGCGCACGGAGAACACAGAGAGCGCTTCAGCATCTCAATCCTTGAGAAAACTACCACATTGGACACAGCGATTGCAGCATAGTTATTGCGGCTTGCTGCCGACGATGCCGTAGTCTTTCGATTTGTCGTGGAGGCCGGTTTTGCTGCCGCTGTTGTCCTTGTGTTTGAAGTCGAGGCCGAATCTGGCCTGGGATTTTGTGCCGCTGATTCTGATGGGGACTTCCGTGCCTGCGCCATTCTTGGCAAAAAACGGGTCGACCGGCTTCAGCAGGATGGATTTCCATCCCGTCATGAGCTGGGAAACCTTTGCCGTGAGGCGCGCCTTACCGTAGAAGTCATACTCATTTTTCCCCATGCTGTAAACGCCCTGAAGCGCGATGTCCGCTCCGGGAACGTTGTACTTGAGGCTGGAAAATGTCACTTTGCCATTGCCTAGCTGAAATTGACCGCGCATGTCGGACTGGATGCCCTGCGGGTTCTGCTTGTCGATGGCTTTGGCTTCGCCGGCGCGGCCCTGACTGCGCAGGCTGAGCTGATCGACTTTTGCCTGCACGGTATCACTTGAGAAGATTGCATTCGACACGGAGAAATTTCCGTTGAGCTGCAGCTTGTCGGTTACCGCTGCCTGGCCGGGAGGCAGGAAGAATTTTGTCTTCATTGTGAGATCGCCGCTCATGATGGGAGGCAGCGACTTTACGCCGAGACGCAATACGTCTTCAATGCGCGCGGGACCGACGGTGACATCGAGCGTGATGTTGTGGCCACCCTGCGGCGCGCGCACTACATCTCCACTGGCGACGATGTGCGAATGCAGCAGCTGCGCGTCTACCGGCTGCAGGTATGTGTCGCCGGTTGTGCCGTCGACGATGGCGTGAAACCTGGTATGCAGCGGCATGGGATGGCCGCCGGTGTTGACCTGGAAGTCAGGCGTGTCGGTCTCTCCATCGACAACAATGTTGTTCAACGTGCCGTTGTATTTTCCCGTGGAGGAGAGAATGCCGCCGATGCCCTTCAGCGTGCCGAGGTCGGCGTGGCTAAAGCTGTAGCTTCCTTCAACAGGCGAGTCGCCGGGATTGTGCGCGTCGAAGGGGCCGAAGTAGCCGTTGGAGTCGATGTCACCAACGGGTTTGGGATTGGTGAGGATGGCGTGGAACTTGAGCGGCTGGCCGGAGCCGATGGATTCAAGATCGAGATGGCTGATCTCAAAATCGAGCGGGATTTTTCCCGGCTTGTTTGTCTCGAGCACGAGCGTTGCGTTCTCCGCCTGCATCCTGCTGACGTAGAGTTTGCTGTTGCCGCCGCTGCTGCTGCTCGAAAGCTTCGGCATATTATGGCGCTCGCTTTTTGGCGGGAGATGGATAGCCAGCCCTTTGAGCTTTACGAGACCGATGTTCATGGGGGCATGCAGCAGGTCGCGCCAGCCGGTGTGGAAGGAGAATTCATCGACGGCAAAGAGTGGGTGATCCATCGTGATCTGGTTGGGATAGAGGCGCAGGCCGGAACCGCGGACTTCTACGCCATCGAGAAAATACACATCGAAGTGCGCGAGCTCGACACGGCTGTCAAACCTGTCACTAAGAGCTGCGATGACGCGGGCGCGCAGAATGGGCTCAGAGCGGTGCAGGAGAATCTCAACTGCAACGCCGGCGCATATCAAGAGGATCAAAAAAATGCCCGCGCTCCATAGCAAGATGCGCTTGAAGCGACTATGCTTTTTTATTGCTGTTACAGGCTGGTCTTGCACGTTCAAAGCCTTTCTGTGGGTGTGGTGTTTATGAAATTAGAGGCACGTTTCCGTCTTGCTGTTGGCTCTGCTGTGAAGTACCTGGGCTGTTTGCTTGTCATCAGCTTGTGCCTACCTGGTGTAGCGCAGACAGGTTCTTCCTCAACGAATATCGATGAGTATATTCACCAGGCGTGGGGCACGCTTTCGCGCTCGATGGTGGACTGCCACTCGTTTACCGATACCAAGCTGAAGGCTGCTCCGGTGCTTTATCTGCCGCAGGAGATTGCCGAGCCGAAGCAGGTGGCTGCGCTGAAGGCGCAGTGCAAGGTAGATGTGGAGAGACTGCCGAAGCGGATTACGCATATTGGCGAGATTGATCCGCGGTCGATCAAGGTTCCGGGACTGCTTTATCTGCCTAATAAATATGTTGTGCCCGGCGGGCGATTCAACGAAATGTATGGGTGGGACAGCTACTTTATTCTGCTGGGCCTGCTCAAGGATGGCCACACGGATCTTGCGCGCGGCATGGTGGAGAATTTCTTCTTTGAGATTGAGCACTACGGCAGCATTCTGAATGCGAACCGCACGTATTATCTGACGCGGTCGCAGCCTCCGTTTCTTTCGTCGATGATTCGCGATGTGCATGACGCGGAGGGCGCGGGAAAGAAGGATGATGAGTGGCTGGCGAAGGCTTATCCCTATGCGGTGCGCGATCATAATTTGTGGCTGAGTGATTCTCATCGCGCGGGTGATACGGGGCTGGCGCGCTACTACGATCTGGGCGAGGGGCCGGTTCCGGAAGAAGATGATGATACGACGTACTACTCGGATGTGATTCGCTGGCTGCTGGCGCATCCTGATGTGCATACGGATTATTTAGTGAGTGTGCCGGACCAGCCGGATGGAGCAGCAAAGACGAAGCTGGCACAGACGAGCTGCGATGTTCGTGTCTCGGCGGTGTGCGCGCGGGCGCATGTCAACGGGCACTGGCTTTCGAAGGATTTCTATCGCGGCGACCGGGCGATGCGTGAGTCGGGGTATGATCCGAGCTTCCGGTTCGGGCCATTCAGCGGGGCGACGCATCACTATGCGCCGATCTGCTTGAACAGCCTGCTTTATAAATATGAGCGCGATCTGGCCTGGATGGCGGAGAAACTGGGCAAGTCTGCGGAAGCGAAGGAGTGGAACGCGCAGGCGGAGGCGCGCAATGCTGCGATCAACAAATATCTGTGGAACGCGCATGAGGGAATGTACTTTGACTATGACTACATGACGCACAAGCAATCCACGTATCGCTATCTAACGACGTTCTATCCGCTGTGGGCGGGGCTTGCCGATGAGCAGCAGACCAAAGGCGTGGAGAAGTCGCTGCACTGGTTTGAGCAGCAGGGCGGGCTGGCGATGAGCACGTATGATTCGGGCACGCAGTGGGACTTGCCGTTTGGCTGGGCTCCTCCTTCATGTGTTGCGATTGCTGGTCTTGAGAAGGTGGGTGATCTTGAAGATGCGCGTCGCATCTCGGAGAAATTCAGCGGCACGATTCGAGCTAACTTTGACCGCGATCACACCATCCACGAGAAATATGATGTGGTGCATGGATCGTCGGAGCTGAATGTCGCTACCGGCTATAAAACAAACGTGGTGGGCTTTGGCTGGACCAATGCCGCCTACCTGAAGATGCAGCAGTTGCTTGCAACTGCAGGAGCAAAGAGTGAACGAGAGACAACGGCGCCTGATCGTGGGACTCGGTGAACTGGGATGGGATCTGCTGCCGGATGGAAAGCAATTGGGCGGCGCATCGGCGAATTTTGCCGTGATGGCGGCGCGGCTGGGCAATCATGGAGTGATCGCGAGCCGTATCGGGGAAGATGAGCTGGGCTCGGATGCTATTGAATATCTTTCTGCCCTTCCCGTGGATTCTACTTATCTGCAGACGGACACGCGGCATGCGACGGGCAGCGTTTCTGTTTCGCTGCGCGATGGGCAGCCGGAGTATGTGATTCATCGTCCGGTAGCGTGGGATTTTTTTGAGTTCACTCCGGAGTGGCAGGAACTTGCGCAGCAGGCTGATGCTGTTTGCTTCGATACGCTGGCACAACGGGACGCGGTCTCGCGCGAGACTATCGGCGAGTTTCTCGATGCAGCGTCGCCCGATTGCCTGCGGGTTTTCGATGTGAATATACGGATACCGTTTTTTGATGCCGAGGTGCTGACGCATTCTCTGCCCAAAGCCACGCTGGTGAAGCTGAACGATGCGGAGATGCCTGCGGTGCTCTCGATGCTTGGGTTTGCGGAGCATTCGGGTATGGATGAGACTGCGCTGTTGCATGGCGCGCGCCATCTGCTCGACCAGTTTCCGCTGCAGCTTGTCTGCGTGACGATGGGATCGCATGGCAGCCTGCTGGTCACGCGTGATGCTTATGACCGGCATCCCGGGATTCCGGTGAAGGTGGCGGACACGGTGGGCGCGGGAGACGCGTTTCTCGCAGCGCTGATTCATTACTTCCTGCAGGGCGCTCCGCTGCCTGTAATGAACGAGGCTGGAAACCGCTGGGGAGCGTGGGTTGCGTCGCAGCCGGGCGCGATGCCTGCGCTGTCGGATGAAATACGCGGCGAGATCGAAGCGAAGATCAGACAGGCTGTAGAATCCTGATTGATGCAACATGTAACAGCACAGGAGCGGCGCGAGGCTGGACGGCTGCGCCGCAAGCAACTGCCGCGACAGGACCAGGCGAGCTGGCAGCCACAGCACCGGCGGCACAATCCGATTGCTCTGATTGAAGAATCGATGCGCGGACGGCTGCCTGCGCTGGTGGCAATCAAGTACGAGCGCATGGCGGCGTCTGCTTTCGGGTTTTTCCGCGGCGCTGTGCCGGTGATGGCAGCGGACCTTTCTCTGCTGCCGCAGACGGGGATCGTGAACCAGATTTGCGGCGATGCGCATGTGCGCAATCTGGGAGCGTATGCTGCTCCAGATGGGCGGCTGGTCTTCGACATCAACGATTTTGACGAGACGATTCGCGCGCCTTTCGAGTGGGACCTGAAACGCCTGGCCACGAGCCTTGTCCTGGCGGGACGCGAGACGGGGATGAAGCGCGCGCAGTGCGAAGAAGCCGTGCAAAAGCTTGTTGCCCAGTATCGCAAATTTGTGGAGATGTTTGCGCGCATGCCGGTGATTGATGCGGCGCGCTTCCAGATACACCGGCTGCAGCGGATTGCTCCTGTTTCGACTGCGCTGCTGAAGGCGGAGCGCTCTACTCCGGTGCATACGCTCGAGCAGCTCACGGTTCCGGCAAAGGAGAAGCGCGTCTTTAAGGAAGAGCCCCCGCTGCTTACGCGGCTGGGATCGGCGCAGGCGCGCGCGGTTCTGGCTTCTTTGCATGAGTACACGCAGACGCTGCTGCCGGAGCGCAGGCACTTCTTTGCGCAGTACAGGCCGGTGGATGTGGGATTCAAAGTCGTCGGGACGGGGTCGGTGGGGC
This sequence comes from Acidobacterium sp. FHG110202_01, assembly GCF_059115305.1. Taxonomy (NCBI): domain Bacteria; kingdom Pseudomonadati; phylum Acidobacteriota; class Terriglobia; order Terriglobales; family Acidobacteriaceae; genus Acidobacterium; species Acidobacterium sp. FHG110202_01. The sequence goes on along the minus strand of NZ_JBZYWJ010000007.1, from coordinate 65,970 downwards.
TGCGTGATTACCTTGTCTACTTTGAGGGCAATGGGCCGGGCGATCCGCTGTTTCTGCAGATCAAGGAAGAGCCGCTTTCGGGCTATGCAAAGTATGTCGATTACCATGGACCGCATCATCAGGGGCAGCGCGTGGCGGAGGGCCAGAGGGCGATGCAGTTTGCGTCCGATCCGTTTCTGGGATGGACGACGATTGTGAACCGCCACTACCTGGTGCGGCAACTGAATGACCATAAGGCCGGGATCGAAGTAGACGATCTGAAAGGGACCGGGCTGCTCGAGTATGCGGAGATGTGCGGCGAGCTGCTGGCCCGGGGTCATGCGCGGTCGGGGGATGCCTGTCTGCTTTCAGGATATATCGGTAATGGCAAGCGCTTTGCTGATGCGCTGGTGAAGTTTGCGGAGGCTTATGCCGATCAGACGGAGCGGGATTGGCAGGAGCTTTTGAAGTCAAGGCATGTGCCTAAGAAGAACAAATCAGCTAGTCAGGAGAGCGGCAAGTCAGCGTGACTGTTTGGATGTTGACTATATCTGTTTGACAGCCATTCACGCAGGCTGGGACAGCGATTGACCATGGCTGTGTTTGAACTGAGTCAAGTAAATGACCAGCAACTCGATTGGGTAATTCTCCGCGATGGCGGCATAGCTCTCTATTGGCGCCCGGAAATTCTAGCAAAGGATATGGGCTGGCTCCAATCACATGGCTATGTAATTCATTCGTTCGAGGCCTCCGACTGGAAGTCTGAAGAGGATATGCATGATTCTCTACGGACTGCCCTATCCTTTCCTGACTACTATGGGAGAAACCTCAATGCACTCGATGAGTGTATGTGGGACGATGTGATCATACCCGAAATTGGTGGGCTGGTGCTTGTACTTAACCACTACGATCATTTCGTAAGAGCTATCCGTTTTGCTGATGTCGTGCTAGATATATTTGCGCGCGCAATTCGTTATCACAGCCTTGTAGGCAAACGCTTATTGGTTCTCGTTCAATCAGACGATCCTAAAATTCAGTTCGGACGTCTCGGCGGTATAGCAGCAACATGGAACTGGCGTGAATGGCTCAATAAGAACCGCGGTCTGTGATTGTGATCAAAGAAAAGCACTCCCTCAGGGGCTAAAGCCCTTTTCGCTTTTGTGGTTTATGGCACGGCTAAAGCCGTGCCCTTTCAAAACTAACCCCACCCAAGCCAAACCCGGGCTTGAATGAAGCACCTGATTACGCTGGATTTTGCAAAACTCCCAGGTTAGCTTCGCGAACCTAGGGCACCCATGTTAGGGCTGCCTATGCGAAAAAGCAGATCCTTCGCTCTGCTCAGGATGACATCGTCTCAGGGCAAGAGCCATTGGCGCCAGATAGGCTCGATACAATAAAACCATGCTGCAACTGGCCGGCGCCGGCAAACGATTTGGGCCGAAACTTCTTTTTCGGGATGCTAACTGGCTGATTACGGCGAACGAGCGCACGGCGCTGGTGGGCGCGAACGGCACGGGCAAGTCTACACTTCTCAAAATTCTGGCTGGCCTCGATTCGCTTGACTACGGCGGGCTCCAGCGTACGCGCGGGATGAGCATCGGCTATCTGCCGCAGGATGGGCTGGCGCTCTCGGGGCGGACGGTTTTTGACGAATGCCTCTCCGTCTTTGAAGAGCTGCGCAGCATTGAAGAGGAGCTGCATGCACTGTCGTCTGCGCTGGCGGAGCTCGATCCGGAAAGCGGCGAATACGAGGCGGCGGCGGAGCGGTATTCGAACCTGAGCACGCGGTTCCATGCGCATGACGGTTATGCGCTCGATGCGCAGGTGGGCACGGTGCTTACAGGGCTTGGCTTCAGCAAGGAAGACTGGGCGCGGCGGACGGAAGAATTTTCGGGCGGCTGGCAGATGCGGATTGCGCTTGGAAAGCTTCTGCTGCAGAAGCCGAATCTGTTACTTCTCGATGAGCCGACGAACCATCTTGATCTCGAATCGCGCAACTGGCTTGAGGAGTATCTGCGGACGTATCCGAATGGCTTTGTCATGATTTCGCATGACCGTTACTTTCTGGATGTGACGGTGAACAAGATTGTCGAGATATGGAACAAGGGGCTGCATTTCTACTCCGGCAATTACGAGCGATACATCCAGCAGAAGGCCGACCGGCGGGCACAGCTTGAGGCGGCGTACCGCAACCAGCGGGAGCGCATTGAGCATCTGGAATCGTTTATCAATCGTTTCCGCTACCAGGCCACGAAGGCCAAACAGGTGCAGAGCCGCATCAAGGAACTGGAGAAGATCGAGCGCATCGAGATTCCGCAGGAGGAGCAGGCGATTCACTTCACCTTTCCGCAGCCTCCTGCATCGGGGCGGACGGTGGTTGAGGTTTCCGGGCTTGATAAGAATTATGGGCAAAAACTCGTGCTCTCAGACGTGAGCTTCACGATTGACCGCGGCGACCGCATTGCGCTGGTGGGCGCGAATGGCGCGGGCAAATCGACGCTCATCCGCATGCTATCGGGACAGGAGGCGCCGACTTCGGGCGTGCTGAAGCTGGGACACAACGTTCTGCCTGACTATTTTGCGCAGGACCAGTACAAGGTGCTTGATCCGGCGGCGCGGATGCTCGATGACATAGGGCGCATTGCGCCGCGCGTTCCGGAGACTGACCTGCGCAGTCTGCTGGGGTGTTTTCTATTTTCAGGCGATGACGTGTTCAAGCCGCTGGGGGTGCTCTCGGGTGGAGAGCGCAACCGCTATGCGCTGGCGCGGATTCTGGTGAGTCCGGCGAATTTTCTGCTGCTCGATGAGCCGACGAACCACCTTGATCTGCGGGCGAAAGATGTGCTGCTGGATGCGGTGAACAAATTTACCGGCACGGTGATTTTTGTTTCGCATGACCGCTACTTTATCGACCGGCTGGCGACGCGGGTCTTCGAAGTGGAGGGCGGGCATGTGCATGTGTATCCCGGTAACTATGAGGACTATTTGTGGCGCAAGCAGGGGGTGACGGCTCCGGTTGCTGAAGCTGTTTCCGTTCCGGTGGCGGTTGTCGAGACTCCGGCTGCGACTCCTTCGGAGAAGGCGCGGCGGGTGAATCCGATCAAACTTCGGCAGATGCAGGAGAGGCTCTCTTTTGTGGAAGAGGAGATTCCGAGGGTGGAGGCTTCGATTGCGGATACGGAGCAGTCGCTTGGGGTTTTTGTGAGTGCCGAGGAGACGAGCCGGCTTACTTTGCTGCTGGAGGAGCTGCGGAAGCAGCATGGTTCGCTTACGGGGGAGTGGGAGGAGTTGATGGGGCAGTTGGAGGAACAGCAGGTTGGATAACCAGGGTGCAGCGTGCAGCGCTCAGGGTGCAGGAACTGCAGGTCCCTCCGCTTCGGTCGGGATGACAATTTTGGGAAAGATTTGTGGTTCCCACCCTATCGCGCAACATCAGCGCGATAGGATGGGGCACCCGTTGATGCGGCTATCGTAGCAAAAAGCGGTCGTTGCTTTGCAACGATTCGCACGAGCGTTGCTCGTGCGGATCCTTCGACTCCATTTCACTCCGCTCAGGATGACGCTTTTGCGGCCTTACAACGTATTTCAACAATGCTGAGCATAATTTCGCTATTCTTTTAGTGGTTTGCGAGCGAAGTAATACAGCGAGAAGGCCAGCAGGGCGAAGGCGGCTATCGAGATGGCCTGGTGCTGGAGGAGGCGGTCGATCGCGCTGCCTGCCGGGAACCAGAGGTGCAGTGGGTTGCCGGTTGCTGTTTCGTAGAGCTTGCGGGCTACTCCGAGAAGGCCCATGACGCCGCCGGCGGCGATGAGTCCGCTGGCGTAGAGGGAGCCGGGAGAGACTTCGCTTTCGGTCTCTGCGGTGTCGCCTCCCGCTTTGGCGACGGCGCGCTCGACCATCCAGCGCACGATGCCTCCGCAGAACATGGCGAGCGTGGTGCCGATGGAGAGATAGGCTCCGACAGCGAAAGACAGAGAGCGCACGCCGAGGACTTCAACGGCGAGGACGAGGAAGACGCCGAGAAAGACGAGTCCCCAGGGGAGCTTGCGCGAGAGGATTCCGTTGATGACGGTGGCCATGAGGCGGCCCTGCGGCGCGGCAGCCTTCTCGCTGCCGATGCCCTGCATCCACTGGACTTCAATCATGCCGGTCTTCGGGTTATAGAGGTACTTGCCGTCGGGGAGCACGGTCGATCCGAGGGCGTTGAGCAGCGTGTACTGGCTGCCTTCTACGAATTCTGTTGAGTTGTCAGGCTTAGTCAAAAGAAAGCGCTGGCGGGAGAAGTGCTGCTGCTGGACCTGAACTCCATCGGGCGGTGCGGCCACATTGAAGGCTATGGGCTGCTTCATGGGCGTGAACTCTTCGAGGCCCTTGTTCATAGCGTTCAGCGTGATGCCTATCGAGAAAACCGAAACGATTACGCCTACCATGACGGCGAGCTGCTGCTTCCACGGTGTTGCTCCGATGATGTAGCCGGTTTTGAGATCCTGCGAGGTGTCGCCTGCGTTGGCGGAGGCGATGCAGACAACTCCGCCGATGGAGATGGCGAGCGCGCCGAAGGCTGGGGCGGTCCAGCCGCTGACGAGGAAGACGGCTGCTGTCGCCATCAAGGTGGCGATGGTCATGCCGCTGACGGGATTTGCGGAGCTTCCGATCAGACCGACGATACGGCTGCTGACGGTGACGAAGAGAAAGCCGAAGGCCATGATCAGCAGCGCGGCTGCGAGGTTGGCGAGCCATCCGGTTTGCGCGCCAGGGATGGGCTTAAAGGTGAGGAAGAGGAAGATCATGAGCACCAGCAGGACACTTCCTATCAAGACGATGTTCATGGGGATGTCACGGTCGGTGCGCGAAGAACGGTCGGTTGCTGCGCTTTTACCGATGGTCTTGAAGCCGGCACGCAGCGCGTTGAATATCGTCGGCATGGTACGCAGCAGCGTGATGAGGCCGGAGGCTGCGACTCCGCCTGCTCCCATGGGACGGATGTAAGTTCGCCACAGATCACTGGGGGACATCTGCGCGATGGGCACGGTGCCGGGATAGATCGCTCCGGGATAGTGCGCGCCGAAGAAGTGAATCGCAGGCATGATGACGAGCCAGCTGATGATTCCTCCGGCGAAGAGAGTGCCGGCGATGCGCGGGCCGATGATGTAGCCGACGCCCAAGTACTCAGGAGTGGCTTCGGCGCGAACGGCGCCGCCGGGGAGCCATTTGGGCTCGTAGTTGGGAGTGCCGGGCCAGGCTCCGAGCAGGTTCTCGTTCTGGAAGAGAGTGTAGAGGGCGCCGAAGCCCAATCCATAGAAGACGCGACTGGCAAACGAGCCGCCCCGCTCGCCGGCGATGAGCACGTCGGCGCAGGCGGTGCCTTCGGGGTAGGTGAGGTTGCCGTGCTCTTCGACGATGAGCTGGCGGCGCAGCGGGATCATGAAGAGAACGCCGAGCCATCCGCCGAGCAGGGCCAGCATGAAGATGCGGATGTATTCGAGATCGAAGCCAAGAAAAATAAGCGCGGGCAGGGTGAAGATGACTCCGGCGGCGATGGACTGGCCGGCGTTTCCGGTGGTCTGGACGATATTGTTCTCAAGGATCGACGCCTTGCCCAGTGCGCGCAGCACGCTGATGGAGAGAACAGCGATGGGGATGGAGGCGGCGACGGTGAGTCCGGCGCGGAGGCCGACGTAGACGGTAACTGCTCCGAAGAGAAGACCGAAGATACAGCCCAGGAGCACGGCGCGGATGGAGAACTCGCGGCGGGATTCGGAGGCGGGAACGAAGGGTTGGAAATCTTGTTTTGTGGGCGGCACTGCTACTCCTCCAGGAAAGCGTGAGTGTATCAGGACTGGCCGTCCGGGCACACGCGCGCTTTGCGCGCCATTCTTGCTGCTGCTTGATATTCAGTTTCCTTTTCGCTTCCTTTGGTCGCTTCCTTTTGTGATTGGTTCACTTTCTTGAAAAGCGGTCGTTGCTTCGCAACGATTCGCACGAACGTTTGTTCGTGCGGGTCCTTCGACTTCGCTCAGGATGACACGTTAGGGGCTGGTAGGACATCTGTGATTATGGGATATGCTTGTTCATGCCTACCCGCACGCTGCTGGCTTATGCTGCGATTTACATTCTTTGGGGTGGGTCGTTTCTTGCCATTCGCGAGATTGTTGCGGTTACGCCTCCTTTCTTTGCGGCAGGATTTCGATTTTTTCTGGCCGGATCGCTGCTGGTTGGTTACAGCTATCTGCGCGGTGGGGTTGTGTATCCGCAGCGGGCTTTGCTGAGCACGGCTTTGCTTGGCTTCATCATGTTCACGCTGATGTATGCGGCGCTCTTCTGGGGTGAGATTCGCGTGCCTTCGGGGATTGCGGCGGTGATCTCGGCGATGATTCCGGTGTGGATCTTTGCGGGTGAGCTCGTGATTCTGCGGACGCAGAAAGCTTCGTGGCTTTCGTCGCTTGGAGTTGTGCTGGGATTTGCGGGTGTTGTCGTCCTGGCCTGGCGGTCGCCTGGGGCGGGATCGCGGGCATCGGCTCTCGATATTTTAGTGCTGGTGGGTGGAACGCTGTGTTGGGCCTTTGGGACTCTGCTGGCACGCAGGCTGCCCTTGCCTAAACCGCAGACAGCGAATGCCGGGTGGCAGATGGCGATTGGCGGGGCACTGTTGCTGGTTTGGTCTGCGCTGGCGGGCGAGATGCGCAGATTGCCTCCGATGGAAGTGCTGTTGCAGCCGAGGGTGGTCGTCAGCATGGCGTACCTGGTGCTTGCGGCTTCCATTCTGGCGTTTACGGCTTATGTGTGGCTGATCTCGCATGAGCCTACGACGCGGGTGGCCAGCTATGCGTATGTGAATCCGGTGATTGCCTTGTTTGCTGGCGCGGCGCTGGCGGGGGAGCGGCTGTCTGGGCTGCAGATGGTGGGGGTGGTGCTGGTGCTGGCCGGGGTGTTTGCGACGCTTACGGCGAAGCGGGTGACGGCGTAAGCTTACATCCCCCCTCCCACCCTTTCGCAAAAACGCGAAAGGATGGGGCACCCATGTTTTCACCACAGGAGGCACGGGGGTTCGTAAAGGAAACCATTTCACCACAGAGGGCGCAGAGGACACAGAGCAATCACAGAGATTGAGGTTTTTGGCGCGAAGCGCGTGTCGCCGTGCGCGCAGCACCTGGAATTGTGCAGTTTTCTTGTGTATACTTTTGTCCAACAGTGGCAAACCCGCTGTGAGAGGTGCGTCTTCCGCAGTCAGCGTGATTCACATACGCTGGACGTGATGCGATCCGGAACCTCGGCATGGAGAGCGGTTGCTCGCGTGCTGCGAAGTCCGGCGGACAGCCTCTGCTGTGCCCTGTTTCCCGCCTCCTGCCGCCTTTGCGGCGACCCTCTTACGCGGCTCACCCGCGTTCCTGTTTGCGACTCCTGCTGGACGCAACTCCCTGAACAGACTGGAAGTTTGTGCGCTGTGTGCGGCGAGGCCCTTGGCGCTCGCGGCTTTGGCGATGCTGAAGCTGAGGGTGGCGATGTGCTGTGCCGTCCCTGCCGCGTGACGGAGCCGCCGTTTGCGCAGGCGGTGGCGCATGGGCTGTATCAGGGACGACTGCGAGAGCTGATCCATCTGCTGAAGTATGACGGCATGGAACCTGTGGCGGACAGGCTGGGTGCTTTGCTCGCCAGCCAGGTTCTGCGGTTCGAGGATGCTCCGGTGAAAATGCTGGTGGTTCCGGTGCCGCTCTTCCGGACGAAGCGGCGGCAGCGTGGATTCAACCAGGCCGAAGTTCTGGCGCGGGCGGCGGTGAAGACGCTCAAGAGGCGGCGTCCGGAATGGGATTTGAAACTGGCGGCCGGCCTTCTCGAAAGGCGGCGCGCCACCGACAGTCAGGCGGGGCTGACTCCGCATCAGCGTCGCGCCAATTTACGCGGCGCTTTTTTTGCACCCAGGCCTGAGAAGGTAAAGGGCGCGGATGTGCTTCTGATTGACGATATTTACACCACGGGAGCAACGGCGCGGGCGTGCGCGCAGGCGCTTCGCCGGGCGGGCGCAGCGAGTGTGCGCGTGGCCACGGTGGCGCGGGCGCAGCGGCATGAGATGCTGCCGCAGCAGCAGCCTGTGGATGTGCCAATGCACGAGGATGTGGCGTTCTGGGTTCCTGCGGCAGGCGGCGCGTAAGCGTCAAGGGCTGCGCTCATATCAGGTCTTTGCAAGGTCTGGGGGAGAAATATGTCACTGGGAAGAGCCATGATTCACGCGCGTAAACAGAAGCACGCCGCCATTCCACGCGAAGAGGTGCGTGTTCATACAAGCACGGTGATGCAGGCTCCGGTGCTGGTGTTGAATGCCTCCTATGAGCCGATCAACATCTGCGGAGCGCGGCGTGCGCTGGTGCTGGTGTTGAAGGGCGTCGCCAAGACAGAAGAAGAGCAGGGCGCGACGCTGCATGCTGCGCGCGTGCGCATGCCGATGCCTTCGGTGATCCGCCTGCTTGAGTACCGGAGGATTCCGCACCAGACGCGGGCGCTGTCGCGGAAGAATATCCTGCTGCGTGACCGCAATTCCTGCCAGTATTGCGGCGTGGTGCTGCCGTCTTCAGAGCTGACGCTCGACCATGTGATTCCGCGCTCGAGGGGCGGACTTTCGACCTGGGAGAACCTGGTGGCGTGCTGCCATTCCTGCAACCGGCGCAAAGGGAACCAGCTGCTGCATGAGCTTGAGGGGATGAAGCTGATGCGCGAGCCGCGTCCGTTTACGCTGCACACCAGCCGGCACATCATGCGGATGATCGGGCACAGTGATTTGAAGTGGCGGAAGTATTTGTATTATTGAGAACCTCGGGGCTAAAAGAAGGCCGTTTAAAAAGCAATCCCTCAGCGGCTAAAGCCGCGCCGAACCCCTGAACTTAAGGCACGGCTAAAAGCCGTGCCCCTTCAAAACTACAATTCTTTCCGCAGCCTCTAAAATTCTGATCCATCTCTTCCCTTTTGATTTAAAGCGTCGCTGGTTTTTGCCACTCGGAGAATACGAACTCTTTCAGCTCCTTGCGTTGGCGCGGGGCTTCCTCGCTCTTGCGCAGGTGTTCGTGAAGTGTGGCCGAATCGCCGAAGTAGCCCAGGGCCGTGACTGCTCCCATTTCATAGTCTTTGGGAATGTTGAAGGCGGCTCGCGCCTTTTCCTGATGGAAACCAGCCATGCTATGCGTGTGAAGGCCGAGGGCGGTGGCGGCGAGGGAAAGCGTTGCGGTGGCCGCTCCGGTATCGTGCAAAGCGTAGAAGTTCGGATTACCATTCGCGGCGAATTCCTTGCTGGCAACTGAGAGGATGAGCACGGGCGCGCTCTTTGCCCATCCCTGATTGAATTCGACAAGAGAGTCGAAGATCTTCTGGTACGTGGCATCGCCACGCTTGCCTACGAGGAAGCGCCAGGGCTGCTCGTTATAGGAGGATGCGGCCCAGCGCGCGGACTCGAAGATTTTCTTGAGGTCGGCAGAGGAGACTTCCTTGTCGGCAAAGGCGCGCGGGCTCCAGCGCCTGAATATGACGTCGTCGACTCCGGGGACTGCGGGGGCGTGCTTCAGCTTCTCTACGGCTTCAGGCGTATGCGACATAGGGGGATGCTCCTTGGGGAAATGATCGTTTCAACTTAGATTCTATTTTGTGATTGCGAGACGTGAATATTCTTCAATAGCGCTGGCATGCCTCACGAATCCGATTTTTCCAGGGACCGGGGCTAAAGCCCGTATGTGTGTCTCGTTTTATTCACCGGCCTGAAGGCCGGTGCTTCTACCTAAAATCCTTTTTGAACCCCTTCAAGAAAAAACCTGCCTGTGTATTACGTATGATGGTCGCATTTGCTGGAGGATATTTTGAAGAGACTCTTTCTTTTGTTGTGTTCGGTGATGTGGATCATGCCTTCATCTTTTGCGCAGGCAAAACTTTCTCCTAAATGGGAAGAGCTGACCGCTGCGGATTTTGCCAGTGCGATTCACCAGTCGCAGGGCGTTTGCCTGCTGCCGTTCGGGATCATTGAAAAGCATGGCGCGCATCTGCCGCTGGGCACCGACCTGATCAATGTGCGCTATGCCACCGAGCACGCGGCCCAGGAAGAGTTTGCTGTCATCTTTCCCGCCTATTATTTCGGGCAGATTGCCGAAGCGAGGCAGCAGCCGGGGACGGTTTCTTACAGCATGCACATGCAGCTTGATCTGTTGCAGGAGACAACCGATGAGATGTCGCGCAACGGCTGCAAAAAGATCGTCATTGTAAACGGGCACGGCGGCAATGAAAGCCTGCTGCCTTATTTTGCCCAGTCACAGTTACAAACCCGGCACGACTATGTCGTCTATGTGTATCGCTGGCATGCAAATTATCCGGGGCGTCCGGCAGAGCATTCGAAGGTGGATCTGCATGCGGGCGAATCGGAAACGGCGCATACGATGGTTTCGCGGCCTGACCTGGTGCATCAGGATCGCGCGGCACAGCAGTCCGGAGCTGACCAGGCGCGGCTGCATCTGCCTGAAGGCGTGTATACGGGCATCTGGTGGTATGCGCGATTTCCGAATCACTATGCGGGCGACGGCAGCGTGGCCACTGAAGAGCTGGGGCAGGCGGACATGAAGGCTTATGTGGGCGATATTGCCAAGGTCATCCGCGCGGTGAAGGCTGATGGGACGAGTCTTGCTTTGCAGACGGAGTATTTTGAGAAGGCGCAGCATCCACTGGATACGCAGCAGTGAGTTTTAACCCCAGAACGCGAACACCGCGCGTTCCGGGGACCACTCGCACAACGAGGATATTGCTCCCCCTTTCGCACAAACGCGAGAGGATGGGGCACCCATTTTTTGTGGCTATCGACGCAAAAAGCAGATCCTTCGACTACGCTCCACTGCGTTCCGCTCCGCTCAGGATGACAAACGCTGTGGTTGACATTTCAACAGGCAGAAAACCACGCTTCGGCGCAAGAAACAGTGTGGATTGCGCGGCCTTCCGTGTATGGTATCCACATGAACCTGAACCATTCCGGAGATTTTGTCCGCCGCTTTGCTTTGGCGCTTGCGGCTTTGTTTGCCTGCCTGCCCCTTTCTGCCCAGACCGATAAGGATGCCGATAAAAACAAGCCTGCAGAAAAACCGCCCGCGGAGAAAGCCTCATTGCCGCCGCTTCCTGCCGATGCTCACACTGAGCAATCGATACAGCTGAATGGCAGAACACTGCGCTACACGGTCACAGTCGGCACGCTGCCTTCGTATGACAAGGAAGGCAAGGAGGCAGGGCGTGTTGTCTATACCTCTTATGTTGTGGGCGGGGGCGACCGTCCGGTGACATTTGCCTTCAATGGCGGCCCGGGTGCTTCGTCGGTCTATCTGAACTTTGGCGCGATTGGGCCGAAGCATCTGGAAGTGGGAAATGAAGGCGACAGCCCCTCGGATGCTCCGACGCTGACGGACAACCAGGGCACATGGCTCGACTTTACCGATCTCGTTTTTATCGACCCCATCGGGACAGGATTCAGCCGCGCGCTGGTTCCGGAAGACCAGGCGAAGAAGCTCTTCTACAGCACGGTTCCCGACATTCAGTATCTTTCGCGCGCGGTCTATGACTGGCTCATCAAAAACGGGCGGCTCAGCTCGAAGAAGTACCTGGTAGGCGAGAGCTATGGCGGGTTCCGCGGGCCGCGCATCACGCACTATCTGCAGTCGCAGCTGGGCGTGGCGATGAACGGCGTGGTGCTGGTTTCGCCTTATCTGAATCCGACGATTGAGGACAACGGTGATGTTTCTCCAGTGCCGTGGCTGATGACACTGCCTTCGATTACGGCGGCGCACATGGAGCGCGAGCATAAGCTCACGCCGGAGGCGATGCAGGATGTGATCTCGTATACGCTGGGCGAGTATGCCACCGATATTCTGAAGGGCCGCTCGGACACGCAGGCCACAGACCGCATTGTGAAGCGCGTGACGGAACTGACCGGGCTTGATCCGGCATTTGTGAAGCGCTCGGGCGGGCGGCTGGAGACAGGGGCATATCTGCGCGAGGTATTTCGCGAGCAGGGGAAGATTGGCTCGGTGTACGACTCAAATGTAACTTCGTTTGATCCTTTTCCCTTTTCTCCTGATCAGAAGTCAAACGATCCCCTGCTGGAAACGCTGATTGCGCCGACCACGACGGCCATGGTGAATTTTGTAACGCAGACGGTGGGCTGGAAAGTGGATGCGCGCTACAACGCTCTCTCTTATGATGTGGGCCGGTTGTGGGACCAGGATGAGGCCCTGCGCAAAGGCTCAGTGGAGGACCTGCGCGAGGCGGTTGCGGCCGATCCAAAGATGCGCGTGACGATTGCGCATGGCTGGAATGATCTGTCCTGCCCGTTTATGGGCTCGATTCTGACGGTAAACCAGATGCCGCTGATGGGCACGGATACGACGCGCGTGGCCGTGCGTGAGTATCCCGGCGGTCACATGTTCTATACACGCGAAGCGAGCAGGCTTGCGCTGCGCAAGGACGTGATGGATATGGTCAGCAAGCACTGAGTCACACTAAAAGCGACGATGGCAGAAACCTACGACGTGATCGTGCTGGGGCTGGGCGGCGTGGGCAGCGCTGCGGCCTGCCATCTTGCCCGGCGGGGAAAGCGTGTGCTTGGACTGGAGCGCTACTCGGCGGCGCATGATCGCGGGTCGTCGCATGGTCAGTCGCGGATTATCCGGCAGGCATACCACGAGAATCCGGAATATGTGCCGCTGGTGCTGCGCGCTTATGAGCTGTGGGAGCAGCTGGAGCGGGATTCAGGCAGCGATTTGCTGCACATCACCGGCGGGCTGTTTGCCGGACCGTTGGAGAGCAGTGTCGTGCGCGGCAGCCTGCTGAGCACAAAGCAGCATGGGCTGACTTGCGAGTACCTCGATGCTGCCGAATTGCAGCGGCGATTTCCGGTATTCCGGCCGCATGCGGATGACTGCGCGGTGTTCGAGGCGAAGGCCGGTTTCCTCAGGCCGGAGGCGGCGGTGAAAGCGCACCTCGAAGTTGCTGCGCGGCATGGGGCTGACTTGCATTTTGAAGAGCCTGTTTCCGAATGGCATGTAGATGCATCGGGTACGGTTCGCGTGAGTACGGGGAAGGCAGTGTATGAGGCGGCGCATCTGGTGGTTGCTCCGGGGGCCTGGGCTGCGGAGTTGCTCCGGTCGCTGGCTTTGCCGCTGCATGTGCGTCGGCATGTGATGGCCTGGTTCGATCCGGTGTCTGAACGGGAGATGTTCTCGCTCGATCGGCTACCTATTTATATATGGGAGGCAAGATCGGGTGTGGTGTTTTATGGCTTCCCTGCCACCGATGGTTCGAGTGAGGGTGTAAAGGCTGCGATCCATTCTGGGGGAAAAGCTTGTACGCCGGATTCGATTGAGCGCGGAATTTCAGAAAACGATATTGCGGAAATCCGCGAGCAGCTTGCGGAGTATGTGCCCGCGTTGAATGGACGGCTGGTGCATGCGGCGACGTGCATGTACACGATGACTCCGGATGAGAATTTTATTGTCGCGCGGCATCCGGAGCATGCACAGGTGACGATTGCGTGCGGGTTCTCCGGGCACGGGTTCAAGTTCACCAGCGTTCTCGGCGAAGTGCTGGCGGACCTCGCGATCGATGGATCTACGAGGCATTCGATTGGGTTTCTGTCTCCGCAACGATTTGGCCCCAGCTTGACATGATGCCGGAAGCCTTATATTTTCAAAAACAGATGCGGATTCATCGCCATCATCGTCATCACCATCATCACGTGACGAGCGTGTCGGCGAATCCTTACGGCCTCGAGTAGACCGGAAAATCAAAGGACCTAAAGCCCGCCGATGCGCCAAGCGCAGGCGGGCTTTTTTACTGCGCGGAAGCGGCACGGCAACAAAAAGGAAAAGGAATGTCGGATACGCAAATTGATTTCGCCAAGATGGATGGCCTGGCTCCCGCAATTGTGCAGGACGCGAAGACCGGGCAGGTGCTGATGGTCGGCTTCCAGAACGAAGCAAGCTATCAGAAGACGCTTGAAACCGGGTTCGTGACTTTCTGGAGCCGCACACGCCAGAAGCTGTGGATGAAGGGCGAGACCAGCGGCAATCGCCTGCGGGTGGTGGAAGCAGCAACAGATTGCGACCGCGATACGGTGCTCTATCGCGTGGAAGTAGAAGGCGACGGCCTTGTATGCCACGAAGGAACCGTAAGCTGCTTTACGCGGCCGATTGCGATCAACGCTGCGCAGGAGGTGCGCTAATGGCGATCAAGCTCAAGCTTGGAATCCCCAAAGGCAGCCTGCAAGATGCGACGATTGCGCTCTTTCAGCGCGCGGGCTGGAACATCTATGCGAGCGGGCGTTCGTACTTCCCTGCGATTGATGACAGCGAGATTGAATGCACGCTGATCCGCGCGCAGGAGATGGCGCGTTATGTGGACCATGGTGCGCTGGATGCGGGGTTGACCGGGATCGATTGGGTGGTGGAAAGCGGACGCGATGTGAAGAGCGTAACCAGCCTTACCTACGCGAAACAGAGCCGGCAGAAAGTTCGCTGGGTACTGGCGGTTCCTGACGATTCGCCATATCAGAAGGCCGAAGACCTTGCCGACAAGACCATTGCAACTGAACTGGTAGAAGTGACCAAGAGGTATTTCGCAGAAAAGAATGTTCCGGTGAAGGTCGAGTTCAGCTGGGGCGCGACGGAAGTGAAGCCTCCGACACTGGCCGATGCAATTGTGGAAGTGACAGAAACGGGCAGCTCGCTCAAGGCCAACCGTCTGCGCATTATCGACACGGTGATGGAAAGCGAGACACACCTGATCGCCAATCCTGCAAGCTATGACGATCCGTGGAAGAAGCAGAAGATCGATAACCTTGCGCTGATGCTGCGAGGCGCGATTGCGGCGCAGGGGCAGGTTGGACTGATGCTGAATGTGGAGAAGGCCAATCTGGAGGCAGTGCTTTCTGTGCTGCCGGCTTTGAATTCGCCTACGGTTTCGGCTTTATCTGATCCCACATGGGTTGCTGTAAACACGATTCTTGAAGAGAGCGTGGTGCGCGATGTGCTTCCCAAGCTGAAGGCTGCAAATGCCACAGGCATTGTCGAGTATCCGCTGAACAAGGTGGTTCTTTAATGCGCGTGCTCCAAACCAGGGGCCGCGACAAGCTGGTTGCAGAGCTTGAACAGCGGCGGAATACGGTCGATGCACGGGCTGTTCCTGTGGCTCGGCGCATTATCGATGGCGTGCGCAAGGGCGGTGATGCTGCCCTGCGCCGCTATGCAGCGCGCCTCGATCGTATTCCGAAACAATCATCGTTACGAATTTCGACGGAAGAAATGCAAGAGGCATGGCGCGAAGTTTCGCCTGAGTTCCGCGCGTCTATCGAGACTGCGGCGAAAAATATCCGCCGCTTTGCGCAGAAGCAGTTGCCGAAAAATTTCGGTTTCGAGCAGGTTCCCGGGCTTGTTGTTGGGCAGAAGGTCGAGCCGCTTGGCTCGGTTGGATGTTATGTACCGAGTGGACGTTATCCTTTGCCTTCTACATTGCTGATGACGGTGATCCCTGCGCAGATTGCGGGTGTGGAGCGGATTGTTGCGGTATCGCCCAAGCCAGCTAAGGAAACTCTGGCTGTTGCTGCGTTTCTGGGAATTACAGAGTTTTACCGCATTGGCGGGGCGCAGGCTGTGGCGGCGCTCGCTTATGGAACAGAGAGCATTGCGCGGGTGGATAAAATTGTCGGTCCCGGCAATGCTTATGTAACCGCGGCCAAGAAGCTGGTTTCCTTTGACTGTGCTATTGACATGCTTGCCGGGCCGACGGAGATTATCGTCACCAGCGAGACTGGCGAGCCTGCTTTCATTGCTGCGGACCTGGTGGCGCAGGCAGAGCATGATCCGGATGCGCTTGCCATCTTCATCACTACGAAAAAGGACCTCGCGGACAAAGTCAGCGCCGAAG
Source organism: Acidobacterium sp. FHG110202_01 (assembly GCF_059115305.1). Classification (NCBI taxonomy): domain Bacteria; kingdom Pseudomonadati; phylum Acidobacteriota; class Terriglobia; order Terriglobales; family Acidobacteriaceae; genus Acidobacterium; species Acidobacterium sp. FHG110202_01. The sequence goes on along the minus strand of NZ_JBZYWJ010000007.1, from coordinate 50,060 downwards.
TGAAACAGCGCGTCCGTGAGAATCCAATTGCGGCTCAGGCGATCAAGAGCAATGGCGTGATTTTTGTAACTGATTCAGTTGCAGAAGCGCGGGAGCTTACGAACCGCCTGGCCCCGGAGCATTTGACGATTGATGCAGAACGCGACCTTGAATGGGTGAGGAATGCGGGATCGGTGTTCATCGGCCACTATTCGGCACAGCCGTTGGGCGATTACATCTCCGGGCCAAACCACACGCTGCCGACCGGCGGACTTGCGCGGGTGCGCGGCGGATTGAGCGTGAATGATTTTGTGAAGATTGTGACTTTCCAGCAATACAACAACAAAGGCCTGCGTACCCTAGGGCCAAAGGCCATTGCGCTGGCTGAGGCGGAAGGACTGAAGGGACATGCGGAAGCGATTCGCACGCGAGGTGTCCGTGGCTGAGGCTCCCAGACCGCGCGCCGCAGTTCTGCGCACGAAGGAATATCATCCGCCGCTTGGCTCGCGGGATGGCGTGCGCCTGGACTTCAACGAGAATACTTTTGCGTGCTCTCCCAAAGTGCTTGAAGCGCTCGGCAGAATCTCACGTGCCGACCTGACAAAATATCCGGAGCGCGAACCGGTTGAAGTCCTGGTGGCGGAGCGCCTGGGATTAAAGACGTCGCAGGTGCTGCTGACCAATGGCGTTGATGAGGCCATTCACGTTCTCTGTCAGACTTATCTTGAGGCTGGCGATGAGTTCTTGCTGCCGGTGCCGACATACTCCATGTATGAGGTGTATGGGTCGTCTACCGATGCACAGATCGTATCTGTGCAGGCTGCGGAAGATTTTTCTTTCCCGATTGAAGCTCTGCTGAACCGCATTACTCTCCAAACCAAGTTGATTGCCATTGCGAATCCGAACAGCCCTACAGGGCGTGTAGCGTCGCGCGAATCGATTCTGCGCATATTGGAGCGCGCGCCGCACACAATCGTGCTGGTGGATGAGGCCTACTATCACTTCTATGGCGAAACAGTGCTGGACTTGATCGGACGTGTTCCTAACCTGGTGGTTACGCGCACGTTTTCGAAGGTCTATGGACTTGCCGGGCTACGGCTCGGAATGCTGGCGGCGAGCGAAGAACAGATGCACTGGCTGCGGCGCATGATCTCTCCCTACAGCGTGAATGGGCTTGCTCTGGCGTGCCTGCCTGCTGCGCTCAGTGATGAAGCTTATCTGGAGTGGTATGTGGGAGAGGTGCTTGAGGGTCGCAAGCTATTTGCAGCCGCCCTGAAGCAGGCGGGTATTTCCTACTGGGCTTCAGAAGCGAATTTTGTTCTGGCGAAGATCGGCGCAAAGCACAAGGAGTTTGTTGCCGCCATGCGCCGGAGGAATGTGCTGGTGCGCGACCGTTCGAACGATCCGGGCTGCGATGGGTGTGTACGCATTACGATGGGGACGCTCGAGCATACAGAGCTGGGCATAAAGGCATTGAAAGAATCTCTCGCAGAAATTGAATGGAGCATGGATGAGCAATAAGAAATCGCCGCGCAGGCGTTCGGCGGAGATCAATCGCAAAACAGCAGAGACGCAGATCGCGTTAAAGCTGACGATTGAAGGCGCGGGCCGTTACAAGATCAGCACCGGCATTCGCTTTTTCGATCACATGCTGGAGCTGTTTACACGTCATGGCGCGTTTGATCTGGAGCTGACCTGCAAGGGAGATCTTGATGTAGATCAGCACCATACGGTGGAAGATGTTGGCATCGCCCTTGGCGAGGCTTTTGACCGCGCGCTGGGCGACAAGAAAGGCATTATGCGCGCCGGATATTTTCTGATGACGATGGATGAGACGCTGGGCATTGCTGCGCTCGATCTCAGCGGCCGCGTGGCGTCGGTGATCGATACGAAGGTAAAGACGCGGCTTGTCGGCGATCTGCAATCAGAACTGGTGGATGATTTCTTTGAAGGTTTTGCGCGGGGGGCGCGCGCCAATGTTCATCTTAAGACGATGTATGGGCGCTCAAATCACCACAAGGTTGAGGCGCTCTTCAAGGCTTTTGCCCGCGCGCTGCGCTTTGCCTGCACGCGCGACGGTCAGATGGGCGATGTTTTGCCAAGCACGAAAGGCTTGCTGTGATTGCAGTTGTAGATTACAAGGCGGGAAATCTCACCTCGGTGATGAAAGCGCTTCATGCTGTTGGAGCGGATGCTTCTGTCACTTCTGATCCGGATACTGTGCGGCGCGCGGACAAGATTGTGCTTCCCGGCGTGGGACATTTTGCTGCTACTGAGTTTCTTGAGCAAAAGGGATTGAAGGCTGCGATTCAGGAGCGAATCAAGGCAGGTGTTCCATTTCTTGGGATCTGTGTAGGGCTGCAATGGCTTTTTGAGGGCAGCACGGAAGCTCCCGAGACTGCGGGGCTGGGTGCATTCAGCGGGCAGTGCGAGCGCTTCGCATCGGGCTTGAAGGTGCCGCATGTGGGATGGAATTCACTTGAAGTAAGCTCATCGAAGCTGCTGAAAAGCATTCCGACAGGAGCTTTTGCTTATTACACGCATTCGTATCGCGCTCCGCTGACAAATGGCACAGTTGCAGTTACAGAATATGGTGAGCCTTTTTCTGCAGCGGTAGAGCATGAGAATGTGATGGGCGTGCAGTTTCATCCGGAGAAGTCGGGTGAAGCAGGCCTGCGCATTCTGGAAAACTTTGTGAGGCTTTAGAGGTGCTGACGAAACGCATCATTGCATGTCTGGATGTGAATGCGGGCCGCGTAGTGAAAGGCGTGCAGTTCGTTGATATTGTCGATGCGGGCGATCCGGCGGAACTGGCGCGCCGCCATGCTGAGGCAGGCGCGGATGAAATCGTTCTGCTCGACATTACGGCGACACATGAGGGCCGGGGGACGCTGATCGATACGGTAGCCAGGACGGCGAAGCAGATATTTGTTCCGTTTACTGTCGGCGGCGGGATCCGCACGGTGGATGACGCTTCGGCGGTGTTTGATGCGGGCGCAGACAAGGTCAGCGTGAATTCGGCTGCGATTGCGCGGCCTGAGCTGATTGAAGAGATCGGCAGACGATTTGGCGCGCAGGCGGTGATTGTAGCGATTGATGCACGGCGCGCGCGGGATGGGAATAATCCGGTGAATGATGCAGAGGTGTTTGTAAGCGGCGGGCGTAAAACAACTGGACGCAGGGTAGTTGAGTGGGCACGGGAAGCGGAAGCGCGTGGAGCGGGAGAGATTCTGCTTACGTCGATGGACGCGGACGGGACACGCGCGGGATTTGATTGCGAGCTAACTGCGCGGGTGAGCGAGGCAGTGCAGATTCCTGTGATCGCCTCGGGCGGTGCAGGCACGGCAGAGCACTTTGCCGATGTGCTGCTCGACGGCAAAGCCGATGCGGCGCTGGCTGCGAGCATCTTTCATTTTGGAATAGCGAACGTGAAGACATTGAAAGAAGAGATTGCGAAACGAGGCGTTGCAGTGAGGCTGCCATGCTGATTCCTTCGATTGACCTGATGGGTGGCCGCATTGTGCAGCTGGTGCGCGGTGAAAAACTGAAACTGGCCTTTGATGATTTCGAGCACTGGATTGAGAAGTTCAGCGGGTATCCGATGGTGCAGCTGATTGATCTCGATGCGGCGATGCGGCAGGGGGACAATGCTGCGCTGATCGAGCAGATTGCTCTCCGTCTGCCCTGCCAGGTAGGCGGCGGCATTGCCACGATCGACCGCGCCGAGCAGCTGCTTGCTGCAGGTGCGAAGCGGGTCATCTTCGGCTCGGCGTTGTTCGGCAACGGCGTGAACACTTTACTGGCGCAGGAGATTGCAGCAAAAATCGGCAGCGAACAATTTGTAGCCAGCATTGATACAAAAGCCGGGCGTGTGGCGGTGAAAGGCTGGAAGGAGCAGGTCGGGCTTACTCCGCAGGAGGCTATGGCTGCTTTGAATCTCTATTGTGGGGCTTTTCTCTATACGCATGTGGATACGGAAGGCACGATGCAGGGCTTTCCTCTTGAAATTGCCAGGGAATTGCGTGGCTTGACGGACCGGCAGCTGATCGTTGCCGGGGGTATCCGCGAGCAGGAAGAAATTGACGCGCTGCATGCGCTGGGCGTCGATGCTGTTGCGGGGATGGCGATCTATACCGGTGCGCTGGCTACCTGATGCTCTCTTTGCGGCGTGAATAAAGGGCGACGCCCAGGAATATGAGAGCGGTCACGGCCTGCAGCAATGCGAGCTGCCATTGATGGCGGACTGTGGATAGCAGGGTAATCACCGCCCATAATGCCGCAATCACGAACCAGATGGTGGAGCGCCGCATACGTCGCAGAATATCATTTTCTCTCCGCCCCAAAACCGCGGGATTCGGATAAGCTGGAGAGTCTGATTCCTCGCGTGAGAGAACTTAAATGACAACGAAGAAGAGCTCCCTGCGACTGGCGAAGCGGCTGGATGAAGTCGGATTCTCTGACATTGTGCAGGTTCGCAATAAGGTTCTTGAGCTGCGCGCGGCCGGCGAAGTGGTGCATGCATTCCATGGCGGCGAGCCTTTTTTTGAAACGCCGGAGCAGGTGAAATATGCCATGGTTCGGGCGTTGGTCGAGAGCAAGACGAAGTATGCACCATCATCGGGCATTGAGCCGCTGCGAGAATCGCTGACGCACAAGCTGAAGACGCGCAACCAGCTTGATGTCACAGTTGAGGATGTTCTGGTGACCGCGGGCGGAGCGCATGCTCTTTATGTTGCCTTTCAGTCGGTGCTTGATCCCGGCGATGACCTGCTGTTGTTTTCGCCTTACTGGACGCCGATTCGCGATATGGTGACTGGGGCACAGGCGCGTCCGCTGCTGGTGCCTACGGCCAGCGCGCGCCGCAATGGTCTGACAATGACTCTGGAGCAGTTCACGACGCCGCATACCAAAGCGATCTACTACAACACGCCGCAGAATCCTTCCGGCGTTGTATTTTCACGCGAAGAAGCGGAGGAGGTTGCGGCGTTTGCGAAGAAGCACAACCTGATTGTGATTGCCGATGAGGCGTACGAAGATCTTGTGTATGAAGGCGAGCATGTATCGATTGCGTCGCTGCCGGGCATGGCGCAGCGGACGATTTCTACTTATACATTTTCAAAAAGCTACGGGATGACAGGGTGGCGCGTCGGCTATGTCGTGGCAAAGGAGCCGTTCATGACGGGCCTGCGCAAGCTGGTGCTCTATTCGGTGAATGGAGTATCTACGCCGTCGCAATGGGCGGCCCTGGAAGCGCTGGCCATGCCGCAGAGTTTTCTTGATAAGCGAAGAGAAGAATATCGCGAGCGGCGCGATCTGCTGGTGAAAGGGCTCAATGAACTCGGGCTGGAATGTGAGCTTCCGCATGGCGCGTTTTATGCGATGCCTTCTGTGACGAAGATTCATAAGGACAGTCGCAAGGCAGCGGCACTGCTCCTCGAAAAAGCGCATGTGGCCACGATTCCCGGCGTTGTATTTGGCGCGCAGGGCGAGGGATATGTGCGGTTCGGCTACTCGGTCTCAAAGCGCGCCATTGAGGCGGGCCTGGAAGCGTTGTCAAAGTTCCTGAAATAACAACAACACTTTCAAGGTTCGGTGAACTGAAGTCCCACCTTCATCGTCTAACCGGCATGCGTCTACGAGTTTCGCTGAAGAGTTCTCTGAGTAGAGTTGTCTTTTATTGGTGGGCCGCATTTGTTTCCTTCTCTTGTGCGCATGGGCAGAATGCGCTGCCCGATAATCCTGACCAAGGCGGCGGGCAGACCCAGCAACAAGCTGATCTAAATGGGAATCTGGAAGGAAAACAGACGAAGCGCATCCTTGGCGTGATTCCGAATTTTCGTTCTGTTTCCGTCAATCAAAAGCTGCCTCCTCAATCGGTGAAAGATAAATTCATAACCGCGACAGAAGACAGCTTCGACTATTCAGCATTCATCTTCGCGGGAGCTCTGGCGGGGGTGAGCATGGCGCAGAACTCTTATCCTGAATTTCACCAGGGCGCGGTGGGATATGGGCGCTATTACTGGCACTCGCTTGCCGACCAGGCGGTAGAGAATTACATGGTCGAGGCTATTTTTCCATCGGCGCTGCGGCAGGATTCGCGCTACTACACACTGGGCAGCGGCAGCATCGTGAAGAGAACGGGTTATTCCTTCTCCCGTATCCTGATTACGCGCACGGATGCAGGCAATGAGGCATTCAATGCTTCAGAAGTGATCGGCGCAGGTGCGGCATCTGGGATATCGAGCCTGTACTATCCGAGCAGAGAGCGTACCTGGACGAAGGTAGGCCAGCGGTGGCTCACCAATGTCAGCCTTGATGGAATAACTTTTGTCTTCAAAGAATTCTGGCCCGATATCAATAACTCTGTCTTCCATCAGAAAGAGTAATCGCCTCCTCCACTTGCTCCTCCGCACAAGGATGAGAAACTACGATAGAGCAAAGGGAGACGTGTCTGCATGGTAAGAGTGGGAGTGCCGCACTGGACAAGCGATTCATTGATTGCCAAATTTTCTCCGGACGCAGAAGTCGTTGTTTTGCCGAAAGCGCCGTCTGCTCCGATTGATATTGACTTCTGGGTTGCGCCTCTGTTTGCCAAGGATGCGCGGCCCGTTGCTCCATACCTTCGCGGTGTGAAGGTTGTGCAATCATTGCAGGCCGGCGTGGACTGGCAGCGGGACTTCGTTCCTCATGGAGCGGTGCTGTGCGATGCGCAGGGCGTACATAATGTCGCTACTTCAGAATGGGTGGTTACGTCGATTCTGGCGATGATAAAGTTTCTGCCTTTTTATTTTGATCTTCAGAGAAAGGGTACGTGGGCAACGCCCCAGCTGGCCGCTGAGAACTACCGGTCTATATACCAGGAAGAACCACATGCGTATCCGCCTGTGCTGATTGAAGAGCTTGCCGGCAAGACAGTATTGATTGTCGGCTATGGTTCGATCGGGAAATCCATTGAAGAACGCCTGCTGCCTTTCAGGGTCAACCTTCTTCGTGTTGCGCGCACAGCCAAACCCGGAGTGGAGCCGGTAGAAAAGCTGGATGCATTGCTGCCGGATGCGGACATTGTTGTCCTGATTGTGCCGCTTACCGCTGAGACGCGGCACCTGATCCATGCTGACAACATTGCGAAAATGAAGCAGGGTGCGCTGCTGGTGAATGCAGCTCGCGGGCCGGTTGTCGAAACCAATGCCCTGGTAAAGGCGCTCGAAGGGCATCGTATCCGCGCGGCACTTGATGTAACCGATCCGGAGCCGCTGCCGGAAGGTCATCCGTTATGGAAGGCGCCAAACCTGCTGCTTACGTCGCATGTTGGCGGGTCGAGTCCGCTTTTTATGTCGCGGGCATTCGATCTGGTTGCAGAGCAGGTGAAGCGGTTTGCTGAAGGCAAGCCGCTCAGGAACGTGGTTGAAGGCGCGTATTGATGACTTCCAGTTTTCGATGTGTTTTATGGATTAGGAATATCCATGCCGGGGCTAAAGCCCCTCCTTATCGCAGGCCTGTTTCACCGGCCTAAAAGGCCGGTGCTTCTACCTAAATGATTGGCCGAGGAACTCATTTAGACGCGCGGTCTTGCAAGCAATTCAGCAAAGTGCACGGCGCGGCGGCTGGTGTTCTGAGCAATCTGCTCGCGGCAGCTGAAGCCGTCGCTCACGATGAGCGTTTCTGCTGCAGCGCTGCGCACGGCGGGCAGCAGAACGCGCTCGCCCAGGGTCTGCGATACTTCATATTTTTCTTTTTCAAATCCGAAGGGGCCGGCCATGCCGCAGCATCCTGACTCGAGCAACTCGACTTCAGCGCCGGTTCTCTTCAGGATTGCTGTCTCGTCCTTCATCTTCATCAATGATTTGTGATGACAGTGGCCGTGGAGCACGATGCGCTTCCCTGCCAGCGATGGCGGCTTATATTCGGGCGCGCGGCGCGCGAGGAACTCACTCAGCAGCAGTGACTGTTCGCTGAGTTTTCTGGCGCGATCATCTGCCGGGAAGAAGTTCAGCAGCTCATCGCGAAATACGCTGGCACAGCTTGGCTCGAGGAAGACGAATGGGATTCCCGCGTCGATCTGCGGTGCGAGCATCTGCAGGATTTTTTCGAGGTAGGCGCGCGCCTGTTTGAGGAAGCCGAAGTCATAGAGGGGGCGTCCGCAGCAGATGTGCTGCTTCGGCGTGTAGGGAGAGAAGCCTGCGTCTGTCAGGACCTGATGCGCTGATTCGAGCACGTGCGGGTGATAGTAGTTATTCCAGGTATCAGGCCAGAGAACGACCTGCGCCTCTGTCATATCTTTCGCATGCAGGCGGCTTTGATAGCTGCGCGAGGCAAATCGTGGAAGATTCCGCTGTGGCGCAACTCCCAGAACATTTTTTACGAGTGTGCTGACTCCGGGAAACTGGAGCGGCAGGTTTGCAAGCGGTATTGCTGAGGCAAGGTGCGCCCAGCGGTCCATGAATCCGAAAGCGTAGTCGCGCAAAGGATGAGGATGGCTCTCATGATAGTGCGCGAGGAATTCGGCTTTGTATGTCGCCACGTCTACGTTGACCGGGCACTCGCTCTTGCAGGCCTTGCAGGACAGGCAGAGGTCGAGCGCTTCGTGCACATGCTCGTCATCCCATCCCTGCTGGAGCACATTGCCCTCGAGCGCTTCCCACAGGAGATGCGCTCGGCCTCGCGTGGAGTGGCGCTCTTCCTGCGTGGCCATGTAGCTGGGGCACATGGTTCCGGGATTCTGTTTCCGGCATGCGCCTACACCCACGCAGCGCAGCGTTGCCTCGGCGAATGAGCCCTTGTCTTCCGGGAATTGAAAATATGTCTCAGGCTTTTTCGATTCGTATCCGGCGCCCAGGCGCAGATTTTCGTGCGGCTCGTAGACGGCGATGGGGTCCACGAGCTTGCCCGGGTTCATTCTGTTCTGCGGGTCCCAGAGCGACTTGAATTCGCGGAATGCCTGCATCAATTCCGGGCCGAACATTTTGGGCAGCAATGCAGCGCGCGCGTTTCCATCACCATGCTCTCCGGAGATCGATCCGCCGTGATCCATGACGATGCCGGTTGCCTGATCGAGAAACGCGCGGAACTTGCGGATGCCTTCTTCGCTTTCGAGATCGAAGTTGATGCGCATGTGAACGCAGCCCTGGCCGAAGTGTCCGTACATGGGACTGCGATAGCCGAAGTCATCCATCAGCTTGAAAATCTGCCGCAGATAGGAGCCCAGTTTTTCCGGAGGAACGGCTGCGTCTTCCCAGCCTTCCCATCCATGCGGCTCGCCGGGGACGAAGACAGTTGAGCCGAGAGCCGATTCGCGCACATGCCAGACGCGCGGCGCTTCTTCTGCTGTGTAACGATGCATGGTGGCGGGAAGCTGCGAAACTGCAGCGAGAAAGCGGTCTACCTGTGCTTCAACGTCCTCAGGTGACCAGCCGCCGAATTCAACCAGCAGATGGCCGCGGCCTTCGGGCAATAGGCCGATGTCGTCAAGCGCGAGCCGCTTGCGCCGCATGAAGTCGACAAGCATGCCATCGAAGCCTTCGAGCCCGATGGGCTTGTATTCGAGTACGAATGGGACGTAGTCGGCGGCGATGAAGGGATTCTCGAATCCCAGGCCTACCAATCGGCGGTGCGGCGGGCTGGGTTTGAGATCGAGCGTTGCTCCTAAGATGGTTGCGCAGGTGCCTTCGCTCCCAACTAAAGCTCGGGCAACGTGAAATCCGTTCTCGGGGAGAAGCTCGTCGAGGTTGTATCCGGAGACGCGGCGCGGAATGCGCGGGAATCTTTGACGAACCAGATCAGCATATTGATCGCGGATACGGCGGAGCCCCGCATAGATTTCACCTTGGCGTCCGCCTGCTGCGATGATGGCGTTCAGCTCTTCTTCACTGGTCGCGCCGACGGTCATACGGGTGCCGTCGTAGAGAACGATGTCTAGCGAGTGGATGTTGTCGACGGTCTTGCCACCCATCAGAGCGTGCACGCCGCAGGAGTTGTTGCCGATCATGCCGCCGAGCGTGCAGCGGCTGTGCGTTGCCGGATCAGGTGCAAACGTCAGGTGGTGCTCTTCGGCGGCTTCGCGTACTCGATCGAGCACGATGCCCGGATCGACATGCGCGAGCTTCTTTTCCGGATCGAGCCATTGGATGTTGCGCATGTACTTGGAGAAGTCCAGCACGACGGCAACATTGCAGCATTGCCCTGCGAGGCTGGTTCCTCCGCCGCGCGCGAGCACTGGAGCGCCGAACTCGTGGCAGGCTGCGATCGTGGCGACTACGTCATCGGTATCGCGCGGGATGACGAGACCGATTGGAACCTGGCGGTAATTGGAGGCGTCGGCTGCGTAGAGAGCGCGGGAGCCGGGATCGAAGCGGACTTCTCCGCGGATGGCAGACTGAAGCTTGCGCTCGAGCTCCTGTGAGGCGCTGAAGCTTTCGTGCGGATGCTCGGTGTTGTTGAGAACGGGAAGCTGGGATACCTGGGCCACGGCAGTATTCTAGCCGCTCAGGCTTCCTGCAATTCGTAATCTTTCTCTTCGGTTGTGTCCTCGCCGCGTTCCTTCCCTGTGAGGTCAAGCAGTAATGTTCCTGCGGCGGAAACCAGTAAATTTACAAGCAGCGCGGGAACGGCGGCATAGACGGGGAAAACGTGTCCGGCAATGTGCAGCGGGTAGACAGAGCTTTTGAGGTCAAGCGCATAGGCCATTCCTGTGCCGGTGGCCATGCCTGCGAGCCATCCCACAAAGAGCGCAGAGCCGCGAAACCAGCGGGTGAAGACGCCGCAGACTACGGATGGAAAGAGCTGACCGATCCAGATACCGCCCAGCAGTTGCAGCTCGATGGCATATTGCGCACGAACAAATAAGACGAAGACCAGCGCGCCGATTTTCAGGAAAAGCGAAACCAGCTTGGCCTGCGTGGCTTCCTGCTTTGGCGTCATGGAGCGGTGGACCAGCTCGCCGTACAGATTGCGCGTGAAGAGATTTGCTGCCGCGATGGACATAATAGCCGCGGGAACCAGAGCGCCAATGCCGATGGCTGCAAGGCAGAAGCCGGCGAACCATTCGGGAAACATCTGGACGAAGAGCAGCGGCACTGCGCTGGATGTATTCGCGGAATGGATTCCGGCAGCGAGAGCAAAATACCCAAGCAGCGCAATGAGCGCGAGCAGCAGGTTATAGGCCGGCATCAGCGCTGCATTCCGCTTGATGACGCGGCCGCTCGCGGAACTGAGCGCTCCAGTTGCTGTGTGGGGATAGAGCACGATGGCAATGGCTGAGCCGAATGCGAGCGTGGCGTAGCTCCAGTATTGAGTGGGCTTGAGGATGATCGAGGCCGGCTGCGTTTTCTGCGCGAGTGCGGCGCCTGCAGCGGAAAAAACGTTCGCATAACCGCCGAGCTCTGCCGGAATCACGATGACAGCAGCGGCCACCATGATGTAGAGCATGATGTCTTTCACGATAGCGATGACGGCGGGAGCGCGCAGTCCGCTGGAATAGGTGTAGGCGGCGAGGATCACGAAAGCTGCAATCAGCGGCCACTCTCCGTGAATTCCCAATGCAGCGATGACTTCGCGCATGCCTACAAGCTGCAGTGCAATGTAGGGCATGGTCGCCAGGATTCCTGTGAGCGCAATGGCGATGGTGAGCGGGCGGTTACCGTATCGGCCGCGGACGAAGTCCGCGAGAGTGACGTATCCGCGACGGTGACAGACATGCCAGAGCCGGGGCAGCACCAGCATCATGTATGGATAAAGCAGGATGCAGTATGGGATCGCGAAGAATCCCGGCGCGCCGGTGCCGTAGAGCGCTGCGGGTACGGCAATGACGGTGTAGGCAGTGTAGAAGTCGCCGCCGATCAAAAACCACGTAATGAGCGTACCGAAGCGGCGCCCGGCGAGGCCCCACTCTTCGAGGCTGTTGAGGTCGCCGCGTCTCCAGCGCACAGCCCAGAACCCGGCAAGCGTCACGAGCAGAAAGCTGACGCAGAAAATCCCTGTGGCAACTGCATGGAATGAAGATGTCATGCTGCGTGCAATTGATCTTAGCAGGACTGGCCGTCCAGCGAGACGCACGCTTCGCATGCCATTCGCACTGATGCTCGCTTTATTGGCTTCTTTCCGCTCTCGTTGGTCGCTTTTTCCTTGCTAGTCTCTGGAAAACTTTGCGCGCTTGATTTTGATACACTCTAGCGTTTTCCCCTGTGATTGAGGTTGATGGATTATGTCAGAGACAACCGCTACACCGCTTACTTATCTGAATGAAGATGAACAGCTCTTCCGATCTACTGTGCGCGAGTTTGCGCAGCAGATGATCGGGCCGCTGGTGCGCCAGATGGACGAGGAACAGCACTTTGCTCCGGAGCTGCTTCCGCAGCTTTTCAACCTGGGCCTGATGGGGATCGAGGTTCCTGTCGAATATGGCGGCAGCGGCGGCTCTTTTTTTGAAGCGATTCTTGCGGTGGAAGAGATTTCGGCGGTCGATCCTGCTGTGGGTGTGCTGGTCGATGTGCAGAACACGCTTTGCATCAATGCTCTGCTGCGCTGGGGTACGGAAGAGCAGAAGAAACAATATCTGGCGCAGCTTGCCGCGAATTCCGTCGGCGCGTATGCGCTTTCCGAAGCAGCTTCCGGTTCCGATGCTTTTGCGTTGCAGAGCCGGGCCGAGCTGCGCGGCGACCACTACGTTCTGAATGGACAGAAGCTCTGGATCACAAATGCCAGGGAAGCTGGACTGTTTATCATCTTCGCTACGCTGGATCCTGCGGCTGGATATAAGGGCATTACTGCTTTTCTGGTGGAGAAGGATGCTCCTGGATTTTCTGTGGGCAAGAAGGAAGACAAGCTTGGTATACGTGCCTCGTCGACATGTGAGCTGATTCTCGAAGACTGCCGCGTGCCTGCGGAAAATGTTCTTGGCGAGCCGGGGAAAGGATACAAGATCGCCATTGAAACGCTGAATGAAGGACGCATCGGCATTGGCGCGCAGATGCTGGGGCTCGCGCATGGAGCGTGGAACTGCGCGGCAAAATACGCGCGGGAGCGTAAACAGTTCGGGAAAGCCATTGCCGAGTTTCAGGCGGTGCAATTCGCGCTCGCAGAAATGGCAACGGAAATCGAAGCGACGCGGTTGCTTGTCTATAACGCTGCGCGGTTGAAGGATGCGGGGCAGAGCTATATCCGCGAGGCGGCGATGGCAAAATACTTTGCTTCGCAGGTTGCTGAGCGCGTCGCCAGCCAGGCGGTTGAGGTTTATGGCGGGTATGGGTTCGTGAAGGATTATCCGGTAGAGAAGTTTTACCGCGATGCGAAGATCGGGAAGATTTACGAAGGCACTTCCAATATGCAGCTGGCTACGATCGGCAAGCTGGTGCTGAGTGGAGTGAAGTGAAAAATGATTTAACTCAGCCAGAATGATTGAGCCTGATGAACCATGTCTGATAGATCTCCATCAGCCTGTATTCGGAGCTTCGATAAGGCCGTTTGCTCGAACATTTGAAGGAATTTTTCCTGCTCAGCTATAAAATGCTCATGCAATTCTTTATGTGTGCAACCGAATTTATGTGCATACTCTTTCAGGAACTGCGATTCGTCGCGGCCCTGAATGCTTCTCTCCCAGATTGTTTTCTCTGAGGCTGTCAGCAACACTAATTTGCATCCCAGTCTGGCAAGTCGACGATCAAACGGCTCTACATCAGTCCATTGAACGACTCCCGGCCGCAGGCAGTGTGTCAGATGCAGGCAATCCACGAAAATAAAGACAGGCTTGTCAGTAAATTGAATATCGCCGTGAAGCCATTCCAGCGTCTGCACAATACGTTCTAATAAATGCAAATTGTCAGATGCCGAAAGGGTACCCGCATCTTCCGCAGGAGCTAAAGGCCCATACGTATAGGTTTGCGTCAGGTTAAGAAAAGTCCTGATTTGTCTTGTTCGTGTTGTTTCTATATATCGCCGAATAAGGCTATCGATCAGTGTTGATTTACCAATTCCCGGCACGCCTTCGACAAGCAAAGCATGAAATGTTGGCCATCCATTCCTGACCATATCAATCGCCTTTTACTTTTGAAGATAGCTGTTGATCTGGTCCTGCCATTCCGGTCCGGCTTTGGCATCGGTCTCGCCGTGCTGCATGACGACGGCATTTGCATCGCTGCTTAACGCAGTCCGCTCGTACACTACCCTGGCATGGGTGTGCTCATTTCCCAGCTGTGTCAGGTGGATATCGATGAGCGTTACCAGCATGCCGGGGATGAAATATGCGTACTGCACGTGTCCGTTTGCCTCGTCAAAAGCTGTGTTGATCCATGTGCTTTTATGGTGTCCGTGGCTTACATGGAAAACAGCGCCGGATACATCTTCGGCAGGCGAGGGGTGAATGAAATGCGGCTTCCATCCCGGGGCCCACGCCTGTTCCTTGTCCGCTCCGAAAAGTGGAAATGCTTTGGCTAATGGCGCATTGATCTCAAATTCAAAGCTGTTGCTCACGTGCTTCAAGTCTCCTGGCTCCTGCCCTTCATGCAAGTGTTCGTAGAGCAGTGCGGCGGCGGCAATGACAACAGCTAATCCAATCGACCAGGTTCGCTTCATGCTTCTCTCACTTGCGGTCACGCATCTTGTGGCTGGCTGAAGAATCAAGTTCCAGCCCGTAAATACGCTTCAGATCGGCAATGCGCTGCAGGCTCTCTTTGCCGAAAGCGCATTTGCCATCGAAAGCATGGAGCACGATTCCTTCGAGCAAGTCTCCTAAGGACAGATCGTGATATTCGGCCAATGCTTTCAGCACTTTCAGCAGGCGCTTTTCCATCCGGACGCCGGTCTGTACCCGCTCGACTATGAATTCTTTTGAAGCTCCAGGACTTGTTACCATGGTACATATATACCATACTTGGGATAGCGATTTGTATGAACGAAATCTGATCTTTGTGTATATACAATCGCGTATATACTCAAGTCTGGAGGTATTTTTCATGGCACTAGCGCGTGTTTTTCAATCCGGGAACAGTCAGGCGGTGCGCCTGCCTAAAGAATTCCGTTTAAAGAGCCGGGAAGTTGAGATCTTCCGGCGCGGAGAAGAGATCATTCTGCGTGAGAAGCCGAAGAATCTGGCACGGGCGTTCGTGATTCTGACGGAGCTGCCTGAGGATATTTTTCCTGAATCTCGTAAAGATGAGCCGCCGCAGAAACGGAAACGTCTCTGATGCCGGCGCGATACCTGCTGGATACGAATATCTGCATCTATATCCGCCAGAAGCGGCCGCAGACTGTACTGGCACGTTTTGAGCAGATGCAGGCGGGCGATGCAGTCATTTCCATTATTACTTTCGGAGAGCTTCTTTACGGGGCACAGAAAAGCCAGCAACGCAAACTGGCATTCGAGAAGCTGTCTGCTCTGCGAGAGATCCTGTCTGTAGAAAATCTCCCGGAGGACTGCGCTGAAACTTATGGGATGGTGCGCGCCGATCTCGAAAAGCGCGGCACGATGATTGGCAATAATGATCTCTGGATTGCCTCTCATGCCCTATCCGGCGGATTGACTCTGGTCACGAACAATGAGCGCGAGTTCCGCCGCATTCGTGGTCTGAAGATAGAAAACTGGAGCAGGCTCACTTAGAAGTACGTATTTTCCCAAATATTAATTTGCTCTGCTTGACAGTTTCAAGAGTAAGTCCCTACCCTGTTTTCGCTCGATGGAAACGTTCCCATAAGGAGACAGCATGGTATCTCGCCTCGCTCTTACGCCGCTGTTGATCTTGCTCTTCACCACCGCAGCAATCTCGCAAACCAAGCAGCCTAATTACCTCCAACAAGCCACGGACGGCATCAGCACACTGCAATCCTGGTACACAGAAAGCACCGGGCTTTACCAGACCACCGGCTGGTGGAACTCGGCCAATGCAACTACTGTGCTCGCCAACTATTCGAGAGTGAGCCACAGCAAGCAGTACCTCCCGGTATTTGCGAATACCTTCACGCAGGCGCAGACCAGCCACGTAGGCTTCATCAACGATTACTACGATGATGAAGGCTGGTGGGCGATGGCATGGATTGACGCATATGACCTGACGCAGGACACGCAGTACCTGTCGATGGCCGAGTCGATTTTTTCTGACATGTCCGGAGGATGGGACTCAACCTGCAATGGCGGCATCTGGTGGAGCAAGGCCAAGACCTATAAGAATGCCATTGCCAATGAGCTGTTTTTATCTGTAGCCGCACATCTCGCGAGCCGCGTGCCACCCAAGGAGCGCGCGCAGTATCTGACCTGGGCGCAGAAGGAATGGTCGTGGTTCAAGAGTTCGGGCATGATCAATTCAAACAACCTTATCAATGACGGGTTGGACCTCTCCACGTGCCAGAACAATCAAGGAACCACGTGGAGCTACAACCAGGGCGTGATTTTAGGTGGCCTGACGGAGCTGAATAAAGTAACTCCGAACCCAACTCTTGTGACCACCGCCAGGGCCATTGCAAATGCGACGCTCACGAACCTGACCGATACGAACGGCGTTCTGCATGACAGCTGCGAGCCCAACTGTGGCGCGGATGGCGTGCAGTTCAAGGGCATCTTCGTGCGCAATCTTATGGCGCTGAACGATGCGTTTCCCAATCCGCAATATAAGCAATTCTTTGACACGAATGCGGAAAGTATCTGGAACAATTCACAGGGATCGAATTATCAATTCGGGCAGGTGTGGTCAGGGCCCTTCGATGCCGGGAATGCAGGCAGCCAGAGCTCGGCGCTCGAACCGTTTATTACTGCTGCGGAGACACAACACTAAAGAGAGTGCCCGCGACCTGATGCATTCCGGGCTCATCTAAACTGGTATTTGGAAGACATTGAAAGAATAGTTCCAGAAGCTCCTGTTGAACTGCACCCACGGCACCGCAGTCTGTTGCCCTTTCTCGGCCTCGCGTGTGGCGTGGGTGTTTCCAATATCTATTACAATCAGCCGCTGCTGCTGGATATGGCGCGCAGCCTGCACGCCGATCATGGCCAGATGGGCATCGTGGCAGTAGCCACGCAGGTTGGCTATTCGGTCGGCATTCTTGCTTTTGTTCCTCTCGGCGATGTAATGGAGCGGCGCGGGCTGATGGTGCGCCTCTTTGCTGGAGTCGCTCTTTCTGCGCTGCTGTGCGCAATTGCTCCCACATTTGCTGTTCTTGTTGTCGCGAGCATTGCTATCGGGCTTACGGCGGCAGTGACGCATATTATTGTGCCGATTGCTCCGGAGCTGGCTGAGGATGAAGAGCGCGGGCGCGCCATCGGCACGGTGATGACGGGGCTGCTGCTGGGCGTGCTGCTGGCGCGCGCTGTTTCCGGCTGGATCGCATCGCTGCTGGGCTGGCGGGCTGTCTTCGTCTTCGCGGCCATGAGCAGTGCGGCCTTTGTTCCACTGATGCTGCGCAGGCTGCCGAAGCTTCCTCCGCATAAACCGCTGCCCTATCGCGATGCGCTGCGTTCGTTGTGGACACTGGTTCGTACGCAGCCGCTGCTGCGCGAGTCGGCGGTGCTGGGCGGGTTGGTGTTTGCGGCTTTCAGCGCGTTCTGGACGACGCTGGTCTTCCTGCTGGGCTCGAAGCATTATCATCTCGGCGCGGGCGTGGCAGGCAGCTTCGGCATCCTGGGCGCGACGGGCGCGCTGATCGCTCCGGTGGCCGGGCGCATTTCGGACCGTCACGGCTCACGCGCTGTCGTAACGCTGGCGCTGGGATTGCTCTCGCTTGGCTATGGGATTCTCTGGCTTCTGGGCTACCACATCATCGGACTGGCGCTGGGCGTGATCGTGCTTGACCTGGGCGCGCAGGCCAACCAGATTGCCAACCAGACACGCATCTTCGGCCTGGAGCCGGGCGCACGCGGACGCATCAACACCGTCTATATGACCGCCTATTTTCTTGGCGGGTCGCTGGGCTCGCTCTTCTCTACGATGGCCTGGGCACGCTGGGGATGGAGCGGCGTCTGCGCGCTGGGGCTTCTGCTGCTGGCCCTGGCCGCGCTCCGCCATTTGAACTGGCCCCTTCGGCTTCGCTCAGGGCAGGCTGGCTGACGCGCGCTTCGCGCGCCAATTCTAAGTTAGATTGATGCATCGGCTTTCCTGCCCGCTCCCGCTGGTCGCTTCTTCATGGCAGGTTGGAGCCCTTCGAATGGCTAAGCTTTCAACCGAGCAAGAATGGCGCGCAAAGCGCGCGCCCGCCTGGACGGCCAGTCCCCTTAGAACTTGAAGTATAGGCCGGCTGCTGGCTCGCTGGTCAGGCGCCAAGTGCTGGTTTTATAGATTGCTTCATCATAATCGGGAGTTGGGTGGTAGAGGCCGCGGTATTGCAGGCGCGCGCCGAAGTGCGACGTCAGCAATGGAAAGTTTGCGCCTAGTCCAAATGTGATCGCAGGCCTGGCTTGAGCGCTGGCGTTCTGCCCGCCGTTTAATGAGGGCGAATACAGAAGCGCGCTGAATCCGAGGAGGCCGAAGGGCTGGACCCCGAGAAGATTGGGAGCGCTTGCCAGGAAGGAGCCTCCGAACTCATGCACATTGTGCTGCACGGGAAAATTGGCTGAGGAATAGCGATCCGTAAAACGCGTGTAGCCATAGACGGCCTGATAGCCAAGCCACGGATGATAGACGTGGCGAAACTCCGCCCATCCGCCAACTGATTTTGTAGGGTCGACGGAGATTCCGTTTCCATTCGTTGAATTGGTGAACTGGCCCAGGGCGCTGATGGAAACATCGCTGTTGCGGACCACAGACAGAGGACCCTGCGCACAGGCCGGTTTTACTGAGAAGAGTGCGACGAGCAGCGCCGCAAAAAAGAACGAGGGCTTAAGCCAACTCCGGTATATTGCCAACATCTGGTCTCCCTTTGTCATAGTAGACGATGCGCGCGGCGATATGGGAGTAACTGCCGCGGTGCTGATTTCCGCTTTGTGCCGCCCGCTGATAAAGTCGAATTATGATCAAAGCCATTATCCACGTGCGCCAGACCAGCACTCCGGCTGTGTATGACAAGCTGGCGAGCTTCTTTTCCGCGCTGGGATTTGAGCCCGGCAAAGGCTGGGAAGATGAGCAGAGCCGCGGCTGCTCGTTTCTTGCGCCGCAGGGCAATCTTGAGTTTATTTACGGCATGCCGAGTGTTCCCGGTGACGTGCTGGTGGAGGTCACGGGCCTTGATTCCGCGCGTGAAGTGGCACAGAAATGGCTGGTAACAAACTGGGGTGAGACGGAAGCTGCAGCCCGTCTCAGCGAAGTTTCGGATACTGACTGGAAATCACGCGTCTTTACCATTGAGCCTGTTCCTGGCACCTCTTTTGCTTTCTGGGAATGGACTGATCCGCTGAAGGGCAAGCCTGTGGCTCTTGAAGGCGATCTGTCTGCTGAGAGCATGCGCTTTTCGATTGTTGTGGCGCGCTGGAATGCTGTGATTACCGACCGCCTCTTGCAGGGCGCGCTCGATGCACTCTATCGCAGCGGGGCGAAGAAGCAGGATGTCGAGATTATCCGCGTGCCGGGCGCGTGGGAGATTCCTTCAGCGGCGCGCAAGGCTGCGGAGTCGAGGAAGTTTGACGCTGTCATCACGCTGGGCCTGCTGCTGCGCGGCGAGACGGCGCATTACGAGGCCATCTATAACGAAGTGGCGCGCGGCATTGGGCAGTCGCAGCAGGAGACCGGAATTCCGCACACGTTTGGCGTGCTGACCTGCGAGACACTGGAACAGGCTCTGGACCGCGCCGGCCTGAAGGCCGGGAACAAGGGTTTTGAAGCGGCTTCGGCTGCAATTGAGATGGTTTCCCTGCACCGCAAGATGGAAGCGGGGGCCGTGGCGAAATGAGCGCTCCCGGAAAGCGGCGGAAAGCACGCGAGCTCGCCATGCAGATGCTTTTCCAGCTCGATATGGGCAAGCAGACTCCCGACCAGGTGCGCAGCACCTTCTGGAAGGCTCGCGATGAGGCGGATGCCGATCCTGATGTTCGCGGCTTTGCTGAAGACATTTTCCGTGTTGCTGTTTCGCGGGAAGACGAAGTCACCGATCTGATTGAAAAGCACTCTGCCAACTGGCGGCTGGACCGCATGGCCAGCGTCGACCGCAACGTGCTGCGCATGGCGATTGCGGAAATGCTTGGCTTTCCCGGCACGCCTGCTCCGATTGTGATTAATGAAGCGCTTGAGATTGCGCGGCGCTATTCTGCGCCGGAGTCGATCAATTTTCTTAACGGTGTGCTGGATGCGGTGGCTAAGGCGCGGTTGAATTCGTAAGCCCTATCGTAGAGTGGCTGGATCGGCATCCCGCCTTGCTGCGCAAGGCCTCGCACCGACGGTGCGGGTCCTTCGACTCCGTTTCACTTCGCTCAGGATGACGCATTTGTGGTGTTGTACCGCTATGCGGTTCATTCCTGCTCTGCTGGATCATTCAACCTTAGACATAACAGCGACCGAAAAATTATCATGCGGCTATCTATGTCGACACGTCGGGAATTTCTTCGTAATGGCGCGATGGCTGCTGCCGTGGCTTCCACTGCTTCACGTTCAGCGTTTGCCTGGGGTAACGGCGCACCGGCCGCGGCTTCGCTGAAGCCTTCGCCGATTCAGCTTGGAATGGCGAGCTATACCTTTCGCGAGTTCGACCGCGCTCACGTCATTCAGTGGATGAAGGATCTGAAGCTCACTGATCTGAATGCGAAGGATGTGAAGGACCATCTCCCGATGACGCCACCCGATGCCACGCAGCAGGCGCTCAGCGCCTACTCTGCTGCCGGCATCAAGCTCCATGCCATCGGCACGGTCTACTTCCCTAAAGACGAGGATGACGATATCCGCTCCAAATTCGAGTATGCCAAGCGCGCAGGAGTCCGCGTAATTGTAGCCGGAGATCCTCTGCCAAAGGCGCTTCCGCGCATTGAGAAGTTTGTGAAGGAGTATGACATTCGCCTGGCCATCCACAACCACGGCCCGGAGGATAAGATATGGCCGTCGCCGCTCGATATTCTGAAGTCGCTCAAAGGCATGGATCCGCGCATGGGGTGCTGCATCGACATAGGTCACTGCGTGCGCGCAGGAACGGATGTAGTCCAGGCGATCCACGAAGTCGGGCCGCGCCTTTTCGATATGCACGCCAAGGATCTGACGGACTTCACTTCCAAAGAGAGCCAGGTGCCGGTCGGGGACGGCAAGATGCCCATCCGCGAGATCTTCGAAGCGCTGATCGCGATCAAGTACAAGGGCTTTGTGGATCTGGAATATGAGGTCCACGGCGATGATCCCATGCCTGGAGTAACGAAGAGCTTCGCTTATATGCGCGGAGTGCTGGCGGGGATGGGCTATCAGGGATAGTCAGCTCACTGATTTCGCGGTTAGGCGAGCATACGCTGGCAGGTTGGGCAGCTGGAGCGGTGAATTCTCCAGTCTCTCCAGCATTTACACCATTCGTTGTGGGCCTGTTCAAGGCGGGCATGTCCCAATGGCGGCGGTTCTTTCTCTTCATGCAAATTGCGCTCAGCAGACACAAGTTCATGCACTGAAGCGACAAACTTCGCTCTATATTCTGAATTCTCAGAACAAATGGTTAACATCGATCCAAACCTCCGGGGATAAAAGTACAAGAGCGAAATCTATTGGCTCCCGCTCATGAAAGAAAGCATTGATGGCAGACCTCGTCTCTGCAGTGGTCAAACCATTTCTTCTTCGCATCCATTTCCGCTGACTGAGGATCTGGCTCGCCCGCTTCCCTGTCGCGGATGTGCAGATGAATCTGCACCCGGCGCCGGACAGCGTCCAACCATGCTTCTCTCAGCCTTTCTCCGGTTTTGCAAGGCGCTGGCATGGGATACAGCTACGACTCAGTCAGCCTTCGGTGTATGTTGTGGCGCTATTGCAGGATTGACGGATGCAGCTTCGGCGGCCACGGCCGTGGGTTTGTTCGTTTCCTTGCCCTGCTCGCCTGATTTATAAGCATGGGCCTTCTCGCGCCTTTCGCGCGATTTTGTGGACATGTGATTATGCACATCTGATTTTTTGATTAATGTCATACAAGTGGAACCCTTTCAGTGGAAGTGGAATTTCGCTGTCCAAGTGGGAGCGCTCGCTGGAACGGGCTACTTACCATATACGCGCGATGGATCGGAAACGAGATCAATGCGCACGGCGGGCGTTTTGGTTGCGCCCTGTTCACCCTTTGTTCCACGCTGCGTTGCGGCAGCATTGCCAGCGGTGTTCCGCCTGCGGAAAGCCAGCACACTCTTTCCAGTCTTGCTGATATGCGGCTTTTTGATGACGGCCATAGGCCTCCACTCTTGCGGTTGACTATCGTGAGAACGACTCGTCTGGAGCGGAGCAACTAAGGCTGGAGGTGAGAAGAAGCTTCAACTATGCCAAGGATACGCTCCAAGGCTGCATTCCGCAAAATCATGCGGCCGGTATAACGAATGCGGTCTGCGGCTGCCTGGACAAGGTACGAATCCTTCCAGGAGAAGCTTCGTATCGGCCCAGGTGTTCCAGCACATTTCCGATGGAGTCTTCAAAGCGCCTCCCTGATATATGGGTGGCTTTTACGCCCTTGGAGACAAGCTGGCAGATTTCGAAGCGGGTAATTCCCTGCGCGAGAACGCGATGGATCTGTTCAGAACGCATATTGAACTCCGATCAATACTGTGATCTTGCGTGTGGTACGGAGCTCGTATGAAGCGGAACGGAAGGCTACAGCCGAGCAGGCTGTTCAACGTCTTCCTTCATTGTACGCTTTGGCCATGCGCAGGGAGCTGATATAGACCAGCCACGCTGGAAAAGGATTAATTTTGCGCCCGCATAGAGCGGAAATCCAGCCGTCCGCGTCTAAAATTGCAGCATTCCCTCTGCTGCGCGGAGCGCAGAGCTTAATTCAATTGGGAGAACTTGAGCGGCCCTATGGGTCGAGCCAGCAGTCTCCGGCGCGAGTCGTGGGCCTACTAAGCTTATGCCTTGTCCACTCAGGCGGTTTCTGACTGTATTGGTTCTGTTGTGTATTCCGGCGCTTGAATTTGCGCTGGCCCAGAGTGCGTCCGACGGCGCTTCTGTATCCGGTACGGTTACAGATCCCTCCGGGGCGATCATTCCCCAGGCGGAGATCACGCTCAGCAACAAAGGCCAGAGCAGCGTGACGCAAAGCAATGCGCAGGGCTCATATAAGTTCATGAGCGTCTCGCCGGGCGTTTATACGATCACGGCGACGGCGGCGGGTTTTGCGAGCTTCGAACAACCGAATGTTGTGGTGACTGATGGGCACGTGGTCGCCGTAAATATCTCGATGAAGATCGAGGTTGCCGAGCAGCAGGTGACCGTGTCGGATGAAGACATCGACTCAAGCCCGGAGAAGAACGGCAGCGCGATTATCCTGAAGGGCAAAGACCTCGATGCGCTGGCGGATAATCCGGATGATCTGCAGACGCAACTGCAGGCGATTGCCGGGTCTGATCCGGAAAACGGGACGCAGTTCTTTGTAGATGGATTCAGCGGCGGGCGGATGCCGCCCAAGTCGTCGATACGCGAGATTCGCATCAACCAGAATCCTTACTCCGCGCAGTATGATGCGCAGGGCATGGGGCGCATCGAGATTTTCACCAAGCCGGGGACGGACAAGCTGCATGGCGATGTGTATGTCCAGGGCAATGATTCGTCGTTCAACGCGCGTAACCCTTATGTGCAAGAGCAGCCGCCTTATCATTCGACCTATATGGAAGGGGATATCAATGGGCCGCTCAGCAAGCATCTCTCCTTCTTTTTTGACGGCATGAGAGAGACCAACCAGACGCAGTCGTTCGTCAACGCCATTGTGCTCGATTCATCGTTTCAGCAGCAGGCGCTGGTGCAGGCGGTGTCGAGCCCTTCGGTGACGACAAACATCAATCCGCGATTTGATTTTCAGCTGGGGAATATTCACACGATCAGCGCCCGCTACAGCCTCAACAAGACAACACAGACCAATAACCTCGCCAGCCAGTTCTCGCTTCTGTCGCAGGCAACCAGCTCCAACAACGTGATGCAGACTTTTCAGTTCAGCGATACGCAGATGTATGGCGAGAAGGTGGTGAATGAGACGCGCTTCCAGTACATTCGCACGCGGGATCTTCAGACAGCGGCGAGCCATGATCCGACGATTAACGTACAGGGCGCGTTCACGGGAGGCGGCAACAACCTGGGCGACGCGCGCGACAACCAGGACAGCTACGAGCTGCAGGATTACGTGTCGATTGCGCAGGGCAACCACTTCTGGAAATTTGGCGGACGTTATCGCGCGACGCGTGATGCCAACCGCTCGACTGGCGGCTTCAACGGGCAGTTTATTTTCCCTTCGCTGACGGCTTACCAGATCACTGAGCAGGGACTTGCATCAGGGCTCTCGCCTGCGCAGATTCGCGCTGCCGGCGGAGGCGCGAGCCAGTTCAGCATTACGACCGGCACTCCGAGCATTGTCGTGCTGATGCAGGACCTGGGCGTTTATGTGGAAGACGACTGGAAGATGCGCCCGAGCATGACGCTCAGCTATGGACTGCGCTTTGAGACACAGACGGGAATCGCGGACCATTCTGATTTTGCTCCGCGGTTTGCTTATGCGTGGTCGATTGGAATGAAGAAGAACAAGCCTCCCATTGCAGTTCTGCGCGCAGGCGCAGGCATTTTCTATACACGCTTTGCATCGACCAACATTGCCAATGCAGAGCGGCAGAATGGCATAACGGAATTGCAGTATGTGGTGAATTCGCCGGATTCCTATCCTAATTTCCCTGACCTGGGCACGGCCGTTTCTCCTACGATCTACAGGATCAGCCCATTGATTCATACTCCCTATACAGTGCAGGAGAGCATTTCTCTTGAAAAAACTATTGCGAAGAAGCTGAATGTTTCACTGAATTACATCCACTCACGCGGCGTGGACCTTCTGTTGACGCGCAATGCCAATGCTCCTCTACCAGGAACGTACAACCCTGCTGATCCGACGAGCGGCGTTCGCCCCATGGGAGGCACGCAGAATATCTATGAATATGAATCGGAGGGCGCGTCAAAGAGAAACCGCTTCTTCGCGAATGTCAGCTACCGAACAAAAAAGACGGGCTTTTTTGGCTTCTATATGCTGGGTCACAGCCACGCCAACACTTCAGGGGCAAGCAACTTCCCTTCCAATCAATATGACCTGCATCAGGACTGGGGACGCGCGAGCAACGACATTCACCAGCGGGTGTTCTTTGGCGGATGGGCGCAGCTTCCGTATCACTTCGGCGTCAATCCGTTCGTGATCTATCAGTCGAGCACGCCGTTCAACATTACGGTCGGCGATGACCTGAATGGCGATTCGCAATTCAACGACCGGCCTGCATTTGCAACGGACCTGAGCCGGTCCAGTGTATATCGAACGCAGTGGGGCACCTTTGATGCGGATCCGCTTCCGGGGCAGACGATCATTCCTATGAATTACGGCAAGGGACCTTCTTACTTCACAGCAAACATGCGCCTCGGGCGCACCTTTTCTTTCGGGCCGGTCGTGCCGGATGAGAATCCGCCTCCTCCTGCAGATGCGAAAGCGAAGACGCCGCCCAAGAAGAAAGAGATTCAGCGACGCTACAACCTTAACCTTGCTGTATCCGCCCAGAATGTCTTCAACTATGTCAATCCTTCGCAACCAGTGGGCGTACTGAGCTCTCCGCTTTTTGGCAAGTCAACGGCATTGGCGGGATTCTTTACCACTTCTCCGGCAGCGAACCGGACGATCAATTTCAGTCTTGCGTTCTGGTTCTGATACACTCGCTCGTTTGCTATGAGCTACGAAAATATTCTCGTTGAAGTGCGTGGGCCGGTTGCTGTCGTTACTCTGAACCGTCCTAAAGTTTTGAATGCGCTCAATGCTGCAAGCCTGGGCGAGCTGGATATGGCTATTGCCGAGCTTGCTGCGAACGATGCTGTTCGCGCGATTCTTCTTACTGGCGCGGGGGAAAAAGCTTTCGCTGCCGGAGCAGACATTCAGGAACTTGCCAAGGTAAATGCGGTCGAAGGGCAGGAGCTGGCGCTGCGCGGACAACGGATCTTCGACCGCATTGAGAACTGCGGCAAGCCGGTGATTGCCTGCGTGAATGGCTTCGCGCTAGGCGGTGGATGCGAGCTGGCGATGGCCTGCACCCTTCGCATCGCGAGCGAGGCGGCGAAGTTCGGACAGCCTGAAGTGAAGCTGGGATTGATTCCGGGCTATGGCGGGTCGCAGCGGCTTCCTCGTTTGATTGGGAAAGGCGCGGCACTCAAACTTATTCTTACGGGCGAGATCATTTCTGCGTCCGAGGCATTGCGACTGGGGCTGGTGGAGGAAGTGGTTGCTCCGGACCAACTGCTTGTGCGCGCGGAGCAGATTGCGCAGGCAATTGCGGCGGTTGCTCCTGTTGCGGTTGAGAAGTCGATTGCTGCGGTGCATGCGGGGTATGATTTGCCACTGCGACAGGCGCTCGATCTTGAGGCTTCTCTGTTTGGGCTGTGCTGCGCTACCGAAGATAAGGTTGAGGGGACTCGGGCTTTTCTTGATAAGCGGGTGGCGGTCTGGAAGGGTAAGTAGTTTTATCCGTCTCAGCTTGTTGAGTGTCTTGCTTTCCCACCCTTTATCGTATTGAACGCGGCAAAAGGCCGGTCGTTGCTTTGCAACGATTCGCACGAGCGTTGCTCGTGCGGGTCCTTCGACTCCGCGTTGCTCCGCTCAGGATGACAGCCTTTTGTTGAAATCCTATTTTGGAGTGGCGCCGGAGATTCTCTTTACCAGGGATTCGTCCTCGGTTTTGTGCAGCTGGCTGGCTTTATCGAATTCGGCTTTGGCTTCTTCCTTTTTGCCCATCGCTGCGTAGAGGCGCGCCAGCCGCCAGTGTGCGTCGATCTGCGCGGGGTCCATCTGGATGGCTCGCTGAAGGTTTGCTACTGCTTCTTCGTTGCGATTCTGGTTGGCGTAGAGAATGCCTAGATCTACAAACGCAATGCGAGGAGCGCCGGGCTCTTTCGCGGCTTTTTCGAGCAGGCTCTGCGCCGCAGCATTGTTATTCTGCTTCATCTCTATGTCGCCGAGATAGGCCTGTGCCTGCGCGTGTCCGGGATCGTTCTGAAGCTCACGCTCGAATTCGGCTTTGGCTTCGTCATAGCGATGGGCCTTCCACAGGAGATAGCCAAGTCCGAAATACACGTTGGGCTCATTGGGGCCGGCCTTTGCTGCAGCTTGAAACTCCCGGATGGCGCTATCGCGGTCGGCCATTCCGTCGTAGGCTTCTCCGGCAAGCATGTCGGCCTGTGCTGATTCAGGGGCGAGCGCGATGATCTGCTTATATTGTTCCAGCACGCAGTCATAATGCGCAGACCACAGGCAGCTCTGTGCGAACGTTGTTCTTAGCTGGACATTGTCCGGCGCTTTTTCGACTGCAGCTTCGAGATAAGGCACTGCTTCGGCGTACCGGCCCGTTCCGTAGTAGCACATGCCGAGCAGGATTTTTGGCTGCATGTTGTCCGGCGTTTCTGCAGCTGCGGCTTTGAGCGGAGCGATGGCTTCGGAGAGCTTTTCCTGCTTGAAAAGCGCGAGGCCAAGGTTCAACTGGAGACCCGGTAGTTTCGTTTTCAGCGCAATGGACTTGCGATAGGCGGCGATGGCCTGGTCGTAACTGTTTTCGTGTGCGAGCACGAGCCCGAGATGGGCATAGGCGGTTCCGTCCTGCGGATTATGCTCGATGACCTGCCGCCAGCTTGTCTCGGCATCCTTCCATTGACCCTGCTGCTCGAATGCCAGGGCCTGCTGTGTTGTCTGAGTCTGTGCATGGAGCATCTCTCCGCCGATGCTAAAAAGCAGGGCGGCGAGAAATGCAAATCGTAAGGCCTTTATCAGCACACTCAACAGTCAACCACGGCCTTTCACAAAAAGAAAACGCAGTGGAGTGTTTGCTCCACTGCGCGAGGGAGGCATTACTGCTGCTAGAAGAGGAACTTGGCGCCGAACTGCCAGGTGCGTGGATCGTAAGTGGAGGTCACCTGTCCGAAGTTCTTGTCCGTGAACCCGCTGTCGATGCCGTTGAACTCGGTGTGATTGAAGGTGTTATAGGACTCGGCACGAAGCTGGAACCGTGGGCCTTCGCCGGAGGTGATGCGGAATTCCTTGAAGAGGCTGAGATTCCAGTTAAAGAGGCCGGGGCCTACGACTGCATCCTTGCGGGCAGTTCCGAAGCCCTGGTTAGCTCCTCCAGCCCACGGAGCGGTGGGCGCAGCGAAGGCTGCAGTATTGAACCATGCGCTCTGCTTTTTAGGATAGTTTCTATTGCCTGGATTGAAGTTGGGACGGTTGGTGGTGCCACCGCCGAGACCCAGCGTATCCGCTCCGGAGTAGGTGACGTTGACCGGGTTTCCAGCTTGCGCCGTGGTGATGCCGGAGAGCTGCCAGCCACCCAGCATGCTTCGCGCAAAGCCATTCGGCGAATGCAGGAAGAACGGCAGGTTATAGATGTAGTTGGCGCTGAAGACGTGCCGGCGGTCAATGGTGCCTGAACCGCGGTCGTATTCCTGATTAAACGGATTGGAGAGCGAGCCGCCGGAGCCCTGCTGGTTGGTGGAAGTAAGGTCGCCGCTCTGAATGTCGATCTCATGCGACCAGGTATAGGCGAGCTGGAGCGTCACGCCGTGTTTGTTCTCCATGCGCAGGGCGGACTGGAGCGAGTGATAGCTGCTGTTGGTTGCGTTCTCGATCTGGGTGATGCTGCCGAAGCCCTGATACTGCCGGTAGAGGTTTGCATTGGCGCCTCCGGAGACCGCCTGCCTGTGGGTCAGATCATTGAGCGGCAGCGTATTGATGGCGCGCTCGTCGTTCTGATCCCAGGCTGTCATGCCGACGTACTGGACCGTGAAGATGGTTGAAGGCGCGAGTTCATGCTGCACGCCCAGGCTGAACTGTGTGGTGCCCGGAGGCGGATAGTTATACGCAAGATTGGTAAGGTTTCCGGGGAAGAACGGTGCTGTTGAGGTCTGTCCGGTAAGCGAGCTGGTGTTCGGATTTGAGAAGTAGACTGAGTTGACGCTGGGCTGATACGCAAACGGCGGATTTGTATCGGTGCCGTAAATATCATTGCCCTGTACGCGCTCAAAGAACATGCCAAAGCCGCCGCGAATGACGGTCTTGCCGTTTCCGGAGACATCATAGGCGAAGCCGATACGCGGCTGGATGGTGTTGTAGACGTTCTTGACCAGACCGCGGGGAAAACCATTCACGCCTGCCAGCTGCACGCCGTTGAGATAGAACGGAACGGGAGCTCCGGCGGGCTGGCTGAAACCAGGACCGTTGGGATTCAATGATCCTGTGCTGGGATCGGGCGACTGTGCGTTGGCCATGCTGAAATCAGCCGGAACGAAGTTCGAAGTCCGGTTGTTCTTTTCATAGACGTGCGGCAGTATGTCATACCGGACGCCTAGATTCAGCGTAAGGCCTGGGAGAGCGTGCCAGTTGTCCTGCGCATAGATCGA
The DNA here is from genome assembly GCF_059115305.1 of Acidobacterium sp. FHG110202_01. Lineage (NCBI taxonomy): Bacteria > Pseudomonadati > Acidobacteriota > Terriglobia > Terriglobales > Acidobacteriaceae > Acidobacterium > Acidobacterium sp. FHG110202_01. The sequence continues at coordinate 20,622 of NZ_JBZYWJ010000007.1, read as the reverse complement.
ATAGGTATTGTTCAGCCAGTGGAAGATAGACTGCTCTTGCAGCTGCTGATAGCTGCTGGCAAAGCCGAGCAGGAAGTTGGCGTAAGCGTCCATGGAGAATGCCGACTGATTGAAGGTGTAGTCGCCTTCCGTATCGGCCTGCTGCTCCTGGTTCTTATCGTTGCGCATGTAGCCGAAGCCGAAGCGCAGGGAGTGCGCTCCTTTGGTCAGCGAAAGATCATCGCGAAGCTGGTAGTTCAGGTATGAGTTGCGCCATGGCCAGTAAAGAGCCGTCCAGGTGGTGTTGGGCGCGCCGGAGAATTGAATCTGAGGCAGACGATTGAGCGCGTTATTGCCGCTGAAGATGCCGACCGCGCTCCAGCCCTGAGGCTGTTGATAAATGCCTGCCGGAGTGATGTTGATGGTGTTTCCATTTACGTTCAGCGAAGTTTCATTGAGCAGAGTAGGGGAAAGAGTCTGCGTGAGCTTGACGACTGTTCCCCACGATGGATTCTTGAAGACGTTGCCCACGGTGTAGTAGCTGTCGCCACTCCACATGGTGGGGAAGATGGTCTGCGACATCTGGTCGTGGACCCAGTGGCCCATCAGCTGATATTTCTCGTTAAAGTGGTGGTCGATGCGTACTACGTCTTCGCGCACATCGGTCGGCTGCTTGGGTGATGAGATGACCTGGTTGCCGTTGTAATTCGGCTTGGGGATGGCTCCGGTGCCCATGAAGAGAATTGCGTTGGGGTCCAGGAGATTGGCGGGGATGGTGTATACGCCGTTGTTACTGTTAAACGGCTGGCCCGCAACCAGGCCGTCCGCGGCATAGGCAGCAAGCTTGGCAGGATCCTGAGTCTGCGGAACAATCAATGGATTTCCACTGAGCGGCGTGTACTGCAAATCCTGACCGGCTGTAGGGAAAGATTCGGCCGGAATGGTATTGACCACCGCGGGGTTGGCTCCCTGGATGAACTTGCGCCATTCTTCGTTGACGAAGAAGAAGGTCTTGTTCTTGAAGATCGGGCCGCCGATGTTTCCTCCGAAAATATTCAGGCGTAGTTCAGGCTTGGGCTGGTTCGCCTGCTTCGAGAAGTAGTGCGCGGCATCGAAGGCGTCGTTGCGGTTGAACTCCCACAGGCTGCCATGGAATTTGTTTGATCCGGCTTTGATCGCCATCGAAACTGTGCCGCCCGAAGCGATGCCGTAATCAGGGCTGTAGTTGCTGCTGAGAACCTGGAACTCAGCCAGAGCGTCGGGGCTGATGGCCACGTCCAGCTTGCCGCCGCTGCCGCGGTCATAGACTTCTCCGCCGTCGATCAGCCAGTTGTTGTGGTCATAGCGCATGCCGTTGAAATTGATCTCGGCGCTGCTGCCTTGTGCGGTGACACCGTTGAATGACGGCAGTGTGTTGGTCACGCCGGTGCCGAGAGTCGTCAGCGACATGACATTGCGGCCATTGGTTGAGAGCTGGAGGACCTGTTCACCGGTGATCAGCGAGCTGACTTCATTTGTCTCTGCCTGCACCTGCAGCGCGTTGGCCTGCACAGTAACTGTCTGCGCGGCTGCTCCTACTTCGAGCTGCACATCGGAGCGCAGCGTCTGCGCGACGTTCACGACGATTCCGGATTTTGTGTAGTTTCTGAATCCCGGCGCGGTGACGGTGAGATTGTAGACGCCGTGATTGAGTCCGGGAAGGTCGTAGAGCCCGGTGCCGCTGGTAACAGTCGAGCGGGCTGCGCCGGTCGCCGTATCTGTAACTGTTACGGTTACACCCGGGACTGCCGCTCCTGAAGCATCGGTGACCGTACCGGCAATTTCTGCGTTCTCCTGTGCGCTGGCCGTAAGCAACGCGCAAAGAGCAAAGACACTAAGAGCTATGAGATGCCTCAAGCTTCTCATCCCCACGCCTCCTTCCAGAAAACCCTCCCGGCAGCTTTTTTCGCGTCTATTTCTTTCTATGTTTCAGCTAACTGCCAAGAAATACCGGGTCTACTATCTGGCGAGTTTTCGCCAGTAGTAAATGGTTTTATTTATTACCGTCGGACATTAAGCACGAGCGCAATTTCAGTTGTCAAGAATATTTTTGAAGTAACGACAAGAGGAGCTTCTAAGCAATTAACCTGGCTGTTGCTTTAATGAAATCTTTTTTCCAGAGGAATTTTCCGGATATACAAAATCGCTTATTTGTCAGAGCGCGTTGCAGTCATCCTGAATGGGGACGGCATCCGTCACACTTTTATCTATAAAAATTTAACTGCCTTGTGGATCGCGGACTTGATATCCTTTATAGGAGTGAAGATTCGCCTTTCTATCACACCCCGCGTACTTATTCCTGCTCTGGGTGTTTCTCTTCTGACCAGCGGGTGCGCGCAGAAACCTGCTGCGTCGAATACAGCTGTCGTCGAGGCCCGGGAACAGGCAACTACCGTTACAAAAAAGGTCAACACAGCAAGGCAGTCGCTTGAGGAGATTCCGCCGCCGGCAAAGAGCCGCTACATGGCCATTCATACTGCGGAGAGCTGGGGCAATCCGTTCCTGGTGGTAAGCGGCGAGAACCTGACGCTGCGCATTCTCTACCCCGACCTGACGCACAGCAATGCCCTTCCCAGCGCCATGCTGAAACCGGCCGGGGCCCGGCGGCAGGAACTGGTCATCCGGCTCTCTGATCTGCCCGACGCACTGGGCGCGCTGCCTGTGGAAGAGTGGCCTTACGGCCGCGTAGTCGCTGTGGAGGAAGATCCGGCAGAGACGCGCGCCAACCGTCTGCAGGTGCGCAGAAACGTGGAAACAACCATGCAGGTGCTGAACAATCTTGGCGTGGTGATCTATGAATGGCCTGCGCCGAACCTTGTCCGTTAACTACGCACTTTGTTCGTTAACGGCTCTTAGACAAGCGTGAGAATCGTTCCCGGGCGGCGAAGACTGCGTCCCTGGGCTTTCAAAGAAGTATGAACGACGGTGAGCTTTTCGCGGTCGAGAATCTTGCGGCGCTGGCCGCGCGCGTGGTTTGCCCATGGGCCGATGGGATCGAGCTTGAGATAGGCCGTCCAATGGTGGAGGGCTTTGCGGCGCTGGCCGGTGCGCTCAAAGGCAAGCGCGAGGTTGTAATGCGCGTCGGCATAGGTGGGCACGATGCGAATGGCTGTGCTGTAAGCCTCGATGGCTTCCGGCAACTGCTTCAACTCGTCGAGCACATTCCCGAGATCGAAGTATGCCAGAGCATAGTCCGGATCAGCATGCGTGGCCTGGCGATAGAGCTGCTCGGCTTCCTGAAACTCGCGCTGATTGTAGAAGATTGTGCCGAGATTGATACACGATGGAGCGTGCCGCGGATCAATATCAAGAATCTCCTGATAAAGCTTGACGGCCTCGCCTAACTTGCCTGACTCTTCGCAGCCTACCGCCTCAAGAAACAGACCGCTGGTTCTCGCGTCGCGCTGTGCCGGGGTGAGCGCGACGGAGCCAACACTTGCCGGCGTCCGGTTGCCATCGCTATCGAAATCAAAGACAAACTGGCGCGCGATTGGCTCCATGGCGGAGCCGGAATGGCGGAAGATCAGCCGGGTGCCGCGACGCGCTGTTCCTGCCTCAAGCAGTGGATTCGTCATTCCTGAAACCGAGCGCATGGCCGTGACAGATGCGCGAATGCTGGCGGCAGAAAGCCGTGTGGCGCGCAGATCACGCAATTTACGCAGCTGCACCATGTCTTGAAAAGTATAGGAATCGGCGGGAATCATGAGCCCGCTGCGCTCCCATCCGCGCAGTTGCCTGGGATGGATGCGCAGAATGCGCAGCACGTCCTGACGGCTGTATCGGGTCACAGTGAGGCCTTGTTTACTCCCTTGGGCAGAACACACCCTGTCTCTTGAGCAGATTATGCGCATCCGCAGATGAACACACAAGGGGCTGTATGTGAAAATCCGTGGATAAAGAGGTACTGAATTCGGTTCCTGGCTTATTTCTGTGGAAGTCTGGGCGGTGGGCCCGAAGGGCGTATCTCTGGACGAGCAGTCCTGGAGCCGACGACCGGACTTGAACCGGTGACCTGCCGATTACGAATCGGCTGCTCTACCAACTGAGCTACGTCGGCCTTGCTTTTTGAATTTTATCGTAAAGGTGCGCGTGCGTATACTACGTGAACAGCGCTCAGGAAAAGACTTCTGCTCAGTTGTCATCTTCGTTGCGTGCAAATAACTGTAGATCAGTCGCGCTTTTTGTCATTGTGTCCTGGTGATCGAACTTCTCTCTTTGCGGTTGAAGCAGCGAATAAAAAAGTTGAGCCAAAAATCAATACATCTAAGCGCCATGAATGCTGTGAGGCGGCTTGAACAAGCGATCAAAGATGAAGAAAGCCGCCCGGCAACAGGGCGGCTTTCTTCGTTTAGGGAGAATAGTTCCAACGGAGGCAAAGCCATCAGAACTTTCTGGCGAAATACTATGGGTGCGCCGGAGGGGTGTCAAGGCAAAATCCCCAAAGGTGTAAACAATTAAAAATCAATCAATTACGAGAGCAATTTTTGGCGGACAGAAGAAACCAAACATTCGTCTTTTATTCGCCAAACAGGACGGGATAAACAGCAAATTATTTATTTTGTGTCAGTTGCATACGGATGCACTATATTTTGTGCATTTTTCAGATGCCTGCCTCGAATACCGCTATTTGAGTTTGAGGCTGATGAACTGCTCATCGTTTAAAGATGAAGGCGGTTTGCCGCGCAGACGACGCACCAGAATGCGCCCTCCACCGAAGAAGAAGCCGAGGATGATGGCTGCGCCTCCGAGGACTCCTGTAAGCGCGGCGATGCCCAGTATGAGCCTTGCGGTCTTCGATGCTTCGCTGACGTAGCCTTGCGGATGATCCCACGTCACATTCGCGCTGTAGTTGACCGCGTCGAGAAGCTTATGCGCTTCGTTGACGGAGAAGTTTCCGCTGGTGACGGCGACGATGGGTCCGCTGCGACGAACCAGCAGGCTTACAGGCGAACTTTCCGCGAGTGATTGCGGCCACGCTGCCTGCGGCGTGTTGCCTGCCTTCAGCAATTCCTGAAATGCCCTCTCGCGGTTGATGGCAATCTGCGGCGTGGGATACATGAACAGCGTAAGCGTGCCGCCACCGTTCGCAGAAGAATAGCCCGCGGTTACGGCTTCCGCATCGCGATCGAATCCAACGATTGCGGATGGCAGCGCACCGCCGCCGCGGCTGTATGATTCTGTACCGAGAGCATAGCGGATGCTCAATGCATCGAGCGCCGCTGCAGGAAGATATTTCGGCAGTGTAGGCACAATGCCGCTGGTGCCTGCAGGCTGCGGCAGGTCGCCGGCGAGCTCACGCAATTGTGCTGCGGACATCGCTGTGAGGTGATCGAAGGTCGCGTCCACCAGCGTCGCGCCTGCCCAGAAGAGCACGTGCGTTCCATCGAAGGCTCCTTCCTTGCCGATGTCCTCTTTCTGCATGCCGGGGCGGCGGTAGAAGGTGAATGCGCCGTAGGCTCCGGTGGCGTCCTGAAAACGGATGGCGCGGACGTTCAGCTTGTTGTCCGGCTGCGTGTACGTCACAGCGGAGAATTGTGCGAATCCGTACTCGCGCAGCACGGGAGCGTTTGCCTGGTCGGCGGCTTCCGGAGTAGTGCTTTGCTGCCCCGCCCCTGATTGATGCCATCCGGCGAAGTCGGCAGGAAGCAGCGGCGGCTGTGCGGGCGCAACCGGAGCCTTGAACGCATAAAGCGATGTGGAAACAGCGGCGAAGAACGCGATGGAATACAAACGGCGCAGCATAATGCCTGATTCTGAGACTACCACCGCAGGCCCCGGTTATGCAGCGACAGGCTTAATTGCCGGTGGAGCGGGAGTTGCCCTGCGCGATGCGCACTCCGCTGAGGCTGCTGACATAGCGCGCGACGCCGCTATAGAGAGATTCGGCAATGCGCTGGCGGTAGTCGGACTCGCGCAACTCATGCGCGTCGTCAGGATTGGTGAGGAAGGAAATCTCGGCGAGAATCGACGGCATGTTCGCGCCGATAAGCACAACAAAGGGAGCTTTCTTGACGCCACGGTCTTTCAGTCCGGCGTTGCCGTTTTCGAGTCCGGAGTAGAGGCTCTGCTGCACGTCGGATGCAAATTCGCGCGACTCGCTGATCTTGTCCTGAAGCGCGATCTTCTTTACGAGATCTGAGAGCTGATGGATGGATTGATCGGAGACGGCGTTTTCACGCGCGGCCACTTCGAGCGCGTCGGCGGATGTGGTGAAGTTCAGGTAGTAGGTCTCCACTCCACGCGCGGAAGCGTCGGAGCTTGAGTTTGCGTGGACGGAGATAAACAGGTCGGCCTGGGCTTTGTTGGCAATGGCTGTGCGCGTTTCTAACGGGATGAAGGTGTCATCGTCGCGCGTGTAGATAACATCCGCGCCGAGCCGCTGCTTCAGAAGCTTGCCCAAGCGAAGGGCCACATCGAGAACAATATCTTTTTCCTGAATGCCTCCGGGGCCGAGCGTGCCGGAGTCATGGCCGCCGTGTCCTGCGTCGACGACGATACGGCCGATCTTCAGGCCAAGAGCGCGCACCATCGAGCGCTCGCCTGCTGCGGTAGGCTGCGCTTCGTGAACCGGCGGCGCTGCTGCGCTTGCTACAGACGTTTGCGGGGAAGGCTTGCCGTTCTTCTTTGCCGGGACTGGCCGCGGGGGCTGAACGACGTCATCATCATCAGAATCATCGTCCTCCTGCTTTGTGCCGGCCACGGATTGAACCACCGGCGCGGTAGTCGGACGCCGGGTGGCTTTCACGCGGTTGGGCTGGCGGTCGAGTGTGGCGATATCTCTGAGAGAGTCGGGGGCTGAATTACCGGCTACCTCGGGCAGCTGTGCCGTTGCGGTTTGTGGCTGCGGTTGTGGCGGCGTGGGAGCCGGTTGCGTCACCGCAGGTTTTCTGCGAACGGCAGTCTGCGTAGTGGATGATGTGTTCGCAGTTGCCGCAGCCGGAGGAGGCACAGGCTGGGCGGGGGGCTGCGCTGCGGCAATCGTGGGCGCAGGCTGCGTCCCCGGTTTTCTGCCATGCACATCAATAATCAGGCGCCAGGGGTTAGGCAGCAGAAACGCGGAATACTCGCTTACGTCGCTCACATCGAGCACGATGCGGGTTACGTCATTCGAGAACTGCGCGGCGCGGACACGCTTCAGGAACCCATCGTCGGTGACTTCGACTGATTTGCCTACGAGCTCCGGCGCAAGCTTCGATCCATGTAGATCAAAGAAGATACGATCAGGCCCGGGGACGCGCGATGCCTCGTACTGCACTTCGTCCTGCAGGTCGATGGCGACGCGCGTATAGACCGGCGTTGACCAGTGGCGAATGCCGGTCACCAGCGGCATCTTGCCTTTGCGCGGCGGCGGAGGCGCATTCATTGCAGCCTCGCTCAGCTTTGGCTGATCGACGGCAGGCGCCTGGGCAGATGTTACAGCGGACATCTCAGCAGATGTTGTCGGTGGTTCGTTCTGAGGCCTGGTCTTCTGCGGAGGCGGCACTGCTTGAGGAACAGTCTCGGCCTGGTTCTGCGCGGTTGCCCTCGGAACAGCAACGGGAGGCGGCAGAGTACGGACGGGCGCTGAAGACTTTGCCTGCACAGCAGGAGCAGGCGCGCGCTGCCCCGGCCGCTTACCGCGTTTTTCGGCAACTTCTTCCTTACGGATATTGCCGAGCTCCTGGCGTGCTTCATCTGCCAGCGGACTTGTTGGATAGAGCTTGAGGAATTGCTCGAAGGTCGACTTTGCAGTGTCGCGATCTTCAAGGTCGCGGTGGTAGATTTCGCCTTCCGTCAGCAGCGCGCTGTAGCGATAGCGGCTGGCCGGATACTGCTTCCGCAGAAATTCATACTGCCCGATGGCGTCGTGCAGAGATTTTTCATCCTGAAAGATGCGTCCCTGCTCGGCCAGCAGGTCAGCCACAGCGAGAATGCTGGCATCGGCCTTCGGCGATGCTGGATTGCCGTGATAGATCGCGCGATAGGTATCGATGATGCGTTCGTAATCACGACGCGTGCGCTGCTGCTCGGGACGGCCTTCCAATGCCTCGCGCATCCGTTGCGCTTTTTCAAAAGGAGAGAGCGCCGAGTGCTGTGCTGCAAATGCCGGGGAAAAGAACAGAAAGAGCTGAAGGGCTCCTGCGCTGATGCGCAGGAGCAGCGTGCGTCCTCCGGTGCGGTAAGGATGCGGCATAAGCAAATTCAGAGGCACACGCCAGAGACATCTTGATTATAGGTGGGCGGATGAGAGCAGGCAACGGAGGAAACTCGAAATTAACAGGAGGAAACCCGGATGGAAACCGGAATGAAACGTTAAAGCAATTCCAGAAATTCTTCGACTGTCATTCCTGAAGCGCGAATCAGTGCTCGTAAAGTACCTGTAGAGAGTTCCTTATGCTGGGGGACAGATAAATTTACACGCATACCAGACTTCGTGAGAACGCAGTGACTGCCTACTTGTCCTATTAACTGCCAGCCAGCACGTTGGAAAGCTTTTACCGCTTCCTTTCCCGAGATGTTGCCGAGCCTGCTCATGCACTGATGTTAGTGCAGGCGAGTAGCACATCATATGTATGGAATGGTGCCTATTGTGTGGAAAACAGGGTCAATATGTGCAAAGAAGTCACTACGCTAAACCGCAACAACAATTGGCATCTGCTCCTCGGAGATGGAGCTCAGCGCCTTTTGATCTTCGGCCCACATCCATGCTGTGATTGCCTCACGGATATTTTCGAGAGCTTCTCGCTCGTCGCGTCCTTGAGAGATACATCCGGGCAGAGCGGGGCATTCGGCAACAATCCAGCCGTCTTCTGCTTTTTCAAGGGTGACATGAAACATCATCTGAGAGCTCCAAATAACTACTGCGTCAGTCTAGCACTGACGCAGTAAGTTTGATGCATCTGCCTTGCCGAAGTTACTGAGTCAGCTCCCCAACAACCTGAGGAGCGCTCTTTAAAGCAGCATCGAGCTGGCTTGCATCTTTGCCGCCAGCTTCAGCCATGTCTGGACGTCCGCCGCCTGATCCGCCGACGAGCTTTGCGATCTGACCGACGAGTTTTCCTGCCTGCACTTTTCCGGTGAGGTCTTTGGTTACGCCTACGATCAGCGCGACCTTGCCTTCTTCCTGCGCCGAGCCGAGCACCACCACTCCGGAGCCAAGCTTCTGGCGCAGGTTGTCCACGAGCGTTCGCATCTGTCCGCGGTCGAGAGAATCGACGCGCTGCGCGAGCACTTTGATTCCCTTCACTTCGACTGCCTGCTCCGCAGCGTTTGAGACTGCTGAGGCCGCTGACTTCATGCGTATCTGCTCGAGCTCGCGGCGAAGTTTTTTGAGCTCTTCATCCTGAGCTGTGAGTTTCTGCTTCAGCGCGTCGGCGGGCGTGAGTTCCGCACTCGGCGAAAGCTGGGACGCGAGTTGTGCTACGGCGAAATCGCGGCGGAATTCGTTGAGCGCGCCGAATCCGGTAACTGCTTCCACGCGGCGCACGCCTGATGAGACGCTGCCCTCGCCGAGCAGCTTGACGACGCCGATCTCGCCGGTTGCGCCGGTATGCGTGCCGCCGCAGAGCTCGGTCGAGAAGTCGCCGATTTTGACCACGCGGACTTTTTCGCCATATTTTTCACCGAAGAGCGCCATGGCGTGGTACTCGTTGATGGCGACGTCGATGGGAACATCTTCGAGCGTCTCGACGCGCGTGTTCTGGAGCACTTCTTTATTAATAAGGTCTTCGATGTCCTGCAGCTCTTCGTCGGCGATGGAGGTGAAGTGCGAGAAGTCGAAGCGCAGGCGGTTGGGCTCAACCAGCGATCCGGCCTGCTTCACATGCGTGCCCAGGACTTCGCGGAGCGCGGCGTGCAGCAGGTGCGTGCCGGTGTGGTTGCGTCGTACTGCGGCGCGGAAATTGCTGTCGACGACCGAGTCCACCTTGTCGCCCAGCTTGAGAGACTGGCGCAGAATCGCCTTGTGCGAGAAGACTCCCTGGACGGGCTTGGTGCATCCACTCACATCGGCGACGATGGAGTTGTGATCGTCGGAATAGAGCCAGCCGGTATCGCCGATCTGTCCGCCGGAGTCGGCGTAGAAGCTGGTGTGATCTAGCACGACTTCGACTGCGTCTCCGGGATTCGCAGTTTGAACGCCCTGTCCATCCTTAATGATGGCGAGCACTTCTGCCCCTTCGACTTTCAGCTGGCGGTAGCCTTCAAAGTCGGTCTTCGGCAGCTCGCGGTAGACCGGGCTCGCGGATTGCTTTGCTCCGCCTTTCCATGATGCGCGGGCGCGGGCTTGCTCTTCGGCGCGGGCTTTCTCAAAACCTTCGAGATCGAAATGAATGCCGGCATCGCGCGCGGCATCCATCATAAAGTCGAGCGCTAAGCCGTAGGTTTCGTAGAGATGGAAAGCTTCTGCGCCAGAGAACACAGATTGTTTCTTAGAGACAGGCCGTTGTATCACTGGCTCAGTTTCTTCGTTTTCAATATCTGTGGCTCTTATCAGTTCAGTAGCCTTTCCAATTTGCAAAATCCTAGGCGGCTCGTAAGGGATGGAGCGAGCACTTGCAAACTCCATTTGCAGCTTTTCTGAGCCAACGCTCAATACCCGTGCAAACTGTCGCTCCTCTGCCTCAATCACCTTCGCGACCCGATCCGCGCTTTCTTTCAGCTCCGGATATGCATCCTGCATCTCATCGCGGACGGCGTAGACCATATCGCGCATGAAAGGTTTTTCCTGCCCGAGCAGGCGACCGTGACGAATGCCGCGGCGAAGAATCTTGCGCAGCACATAGCCGCGGCCCTCGTTGGCAGGGAGCACTCCGTCAGAAATCAGGAATGTCGCCGCGCGCGCATGGTCGGCGATGATGCGGAGCGAGGCATTACCGGTCAGGTCTGGATTGCCCTCAGGGGCTAAAGCCCCATCTGTTGGCAAGGACTTTTCGGCACGACTGAAGTCGTGCCCCTTCAAAGAATTGACATTTGAGGCATCACCAATGGTCAGTTCCCAAGCGCGCCGGATCAAAGGTGTAAACAAATCCGTTTCGAAGTTTGAAATCTTACCCTGCAGCACAGCGGCGGTGCGCTCAAGGCCCATGCCGGTATCGATCGATGGCTTGGGCAGCAGGTTCAGCTCGCCCTGTGCGTTGCGGTCGAACTGCATGAAAACGAGGTTCCAGATTTCGACATAGCGCGATTCGTCCTGGCCGAAGGGCTTGTCTTCTCCAGTTTCTGAAGCCCCGATACCCATGTCGTAGAAAATCTCCGAGCAGGGGCCGCAGGGGCCGGTGTCGCCCATCTGCCAGAAATTATCCTTGCTGCCGTATTCGTGGATGCGGTCGGCGGGGACTCCCTGGGCAAGCCAGAGGTTGTAGGCTTCCTCGTCGCGCGGGACGCCATTCTCGCCCTTGAAGATGGTGACGTAGAGACGGTCTTTGGGGATGCCGAACCACTCGGGCGAGGTAACCAGCTCCCAGGCATAGGCGATGGCGTCTTTCTTGAAGTAGTCGCCAAAGCTGAAGTTGCCCAGCATCTCGAAGAAGGTATGGTGACGGCGGGTGAAGCCTACGTTTTCAAGATCGTTATGCTTGCCGCCGGCACGCACACATTTCTGTGACGTTGTTGCGCGTGAATAATCGCGGTGTTCCAGTCCGAGAAAAACGTCTTTGAACTGGTTCATGCCAGCGTTGGTGAAGAGCAGAGTGGGGTCATTGGCAGGAACCAGGGAAGACGAATGCACGCGGCGGTGCCCCTTCGTCTCAAAAAAACGCAGGAACATCTCTCGTATTTCAGAACCGGACAGGGATTGCATATGTACTCAGTCTAGCAACTGACCGTTGCAGGCGGACGGCAACTGGCCATTGCGGGCGGGCGCGGCTTCGCCGCCTTTCGCCGTGGCGCTTGTGGCCTATCCACCTATGCAAGAATGATCGTAATCAAATGCCTAAAACCCGATAAATCGTTGGGAAATCAACTCTAAATCATCCTTATAAATTCCTTTTATCGCCCTTACCGTCTGCTTATCCCTCTCTTTCTACTCTGGATTGTTTGCGGCTGAGCAAGCGTACGCTGGCTTGTGTCTGCAAACACATTTGAGTGAGGACATCATGCTCAGCAATACAAGAATGAAAATCCATGCTGCTATGACCGCCTGTATATTGATTTGTCTGACGGCGCTGCCTTTACCTGCACAAACTGCAGCCAGTCAGGACGACAATTCCGGCGGCTCAAACAATTCCACGAATGCGGCCATCTTGCAGGAGCTGGAAGCGATGCGCACGCGCATTCAGGAACTGGAAGCTCAGTTAAAGGCCCAGTCCAGCATGAAAAGCAATGCCATGTCTGCTGACGCAGCCACGCAGTTGCAGATTTCACGGCAGAACCTGCTGGCTTCGAGTGCCACGCCTGCGGCTGCGACAACAACACCAGTGGTGAAGGCAGCCGCAGAAAGCAGTGTTTCTGCAACCAAAACTCCGCCCACAAAAAGCGAGCCCTTCGCCTTTGCTGACTTCACCTGGCTGAATGGAAATCCGCGCACCAAAGAGCCGGCCTTTGATTCGAAATTCTTCACGCCGGAAATTCGTGCCGATGTGGACTACACTTATGACTTTCGCCATCCGAAGGATGACACGATTGGCGGATCGAGCGAAATCTTCCGCGCGAACGAGGTCCAGCTGACACAGATGGGCGTTGGCGGGGACTTCCATTACGACAATGTGCGCGCCCGCGTCATGACACAGTTCGGCATGTACTCGACGACTACGCCGCGCAATGACGCGAGCTATTCGCGCGGCAACTGGGACCTGGCGGATGCCTATCGTTATGTTTCAGAGGCGTATGGCGGTTACCACTTCAATGCACTGCATGGAATCAATGTAGACGCGGGTATTTTCATGTCGTATGTAGGGCTCTTCAGCTACTACAACTTCGACAACTGGGCCTATCAGCCGTCGTATGTGTCGTCAAATACGCCGTGGTTCTTTACCGGCGTGCGCACGCAGATTTTTCTTTCCGACAAGCTGAAGATTGAGCCGTGGTTTGTGAATGGATGGCAGTCGTATGGACGGTTCAACAATCGCCCCGGCATCGGCGGCCAGATTCTGTGGCGCCCGAATGGCAAGCTGTCGATCCTTGGCAACCAGTACGCTCTTGGCGAAGATGCGCTGAATACACCGGGCCGCGTTCGCTATCACACCGACGACAGCATTCAATACAAATACTATGACGATCCAACTTCGCGGCACATCAGCAAGGCGGCCTTCTCGCTCACGGGTGACATGGGCTGCGAGCATGGCGGCGGTGTAAGCTGCGCAGGCACTTCAGCCAAAGGGCCAAAGCAGAGCTTTCTCGGCTTCATGCTTTATAACCGCCTGTGGTTCGATAAAGACCTGTTCGGGCTGACTCTCGGCGGAGGAAAGATCAACAATCCGGGCCGTTATCTGGTGCTGCTGCCTCCCATCAATGGAGCGACAGCTACATCGGGAACACCGTATTTCACAGAGAATCCGGGCGACAAGTTCAAGGCGTGGGACGCTTCGGCAACTTTCGACTACATGCCGAGCCAGTACTTTACCTGGCGGCTGGAGTACAACCATCGCGCGGCCAATGTGCCTTACTTCTCCGGACCCGGCGGCATTACGCCTCCCGGAGGCAACACTGGCACTCCCGGTTCGCTGGTGCCGGGCTGGGCGCCAGATCTGCGCAACAGCGAAAACCGCATCACCGGGGCCTTCCTCGTAAAGTTCTGATGTGATGGCAAAGGCTGGAGTCGTGGCTTCAGCCTTTGCTCTTCGATTACTCGGCGCGGTCATCGTCTGCGTCGATCGAGTCGAGCGCGGACAACGTCTCGTCATCCACTTCCCACTTCTTGAGAATCTTGAAGATGACTCCAGTCGAGAAGCCTGCGCGCACCAGCATTCGCATGACGCGCGCGGCTTCTTTTTCGTTTGCCGGTTTTGAAATTCGCTTGCGCGCAAGATGCTGGCGTGCAAGCTCTTCTTCGTTGATGTTCTCGTAAGCCGCATCGAGCGTGTTGGCGATCACGTTTGCATGCACGCCTTTTTGGATCAGGTCCTGACGCACGCGGCGCTTGCCGAAACTGGAATTTTCCTGGCGCAGACGGGCGTACTCTGACGCGAAATTCGTATCGTTGAGATAGCGCTGCTCTTTTAAGCGCGCGATGACGGCGTCGATCTTCGCCTCGCCCCTGTCGCCTTCCTCGACGCGGTTGCGCATCAGCCGCTTCAGCTCTGCGACCGTGCGCATGCGGCGGCCCAGCGCGCCGATGGCGTATTCATAGAGAGCAGCTTCATTGAGCAGCTGTTTTTTCCTGGGTGCATGGCCGAATGGCATACTATCCCAATAGTAGCGGCAGGAATGAATTTCTCGCCCCTTTCGCCCGGTAACGCGTCTATCCTAATAAATGGAGCAGATTTCCCATGGATTGCGCACACCTTCCCGTTCGCCGCGTACTCGTATCTGGACTGCTGATGGCCGGCCTTCTTGCCGGAAAAACCGTGCTGGCACAGGTGTCCTACACCGCGATGCCCTTAGATCAGGGCTTTGGGCAGCTTGATACTTCGCAGCCGTCGGTGCCGGTGCAGCAGGTCATCGACAACTTCACTGCCAAGGAGTCGGAGTTTCGCGCCGCGATGGGGAATTACACCTACGAGCGCAGCGTGAAAGTGGAGACGGTCGATGATGACGGCAAAACTGACGGCCAGTATTACCAGGTGACCGATATTACTTTCGACCCGACCGGCAGGCGCTATGAAAAGGTTGTCCTGGCACCGGCAAGCAGCCTGCAGCGCATCATGATGAGCCCGGCCGATTTTCAGGACATCGAGCAGCGGCTGCCCTTTGTGCTCACAAAAGAAGACGCCAACCAATACAACCTCACATACATTGGTAAGCAGAAGATTGATGATGTCGACACGTACGCTTTTGACGTAAAGCCCAAGACCATTGAGAAGAACAAGCGCTATTTTCAGGGCCGCATCTGGGTCGACCAGAAGGACCTGCAGATTGTTGTAACGAACGGCAAGAACGTGCCGGACGACACGCGCAAGGGCCACGAAGACCTTTCGCCGCCCTTCACTACCTATCGCGAGCAGGTCGACGGCAAATACTGGTTCCCGGTCTATACGCGCGGCGAAGGCGTGCTTCACTTCTCCGGCGGCAGCGGATACCTGAGCCAGGATGTGCATATCCGCGAAACCGTGAAGTATGCGAATTACAAGCGCTTCGGCTCGTCGGTCAAGATCACGTTTGACGGGCAGGACATCGGCAACGGTTCCGGCAATCAGCAGCAACCGCAATCCCAGCCACAGCCTTCGTCGAAGCCGCAATAGATTGCTTCGCTATTCGACGGATGCATCAAATGTGCCGGTCTCGACTATATTTCCGTGCTTCATCTGCACGAAGATGCGGTAGTCGCCGGGCTTGGGGAAACCGTAAGGAAAGCTGACGGTATTCGACACAGCCTCGCTGCCGCTCATGTCCATTCCGGGCATGTCGGCCATCGCCTGCTGGCTGCCGGGGTTTTGCGACTGCGCCATCATCAGAGCGGTCATCGACACCGTGCCTGATGGATGGATATGCGCAAAGACCGTGCCGTCGGTCTTGACGAAGGCTGCGTGTCCGGCCATGCCCATATAGAGCGACATGTCCTTCACCGGCTGGCCCTGCGGGTCCAGCAATGCGAAGGTGAAGTCTTCCGGCGTGTTTGCTTTCAGCGCTGCGGGACGCTTCCAGGTCATTGTGTATCCGTCGGGAAGCTTGTAGGTGGTGCTGTTTTCTGTGCCGGGAGCGGTTGCGGTGCCGCTTGAATCATCTCCGGCGAGAGCGCGTCCGTGGACATCCGGCAGCGTGATGGTTGTGACGGGTGTTTCCGGAAAGCCGTTTGCATGGACGACATCGGCATAAAGGTGATACGTGCCTGCAGGCATGGTGGGCAGCGTGAGTTGAAAATTCCCTGTGCCGGTCTGGTCGGGATGCAGGTGGAAAACCACGTCCATGGCAGGCCAGCGGATGGCATACAAATGCATGAGGTGGTTGTGGTCTAGCACGAAATCATCGAGCTTGCGGGCATGCAGCCATCCGGGATCGGTGAGCTTGAGATCGAGAACATTTCCCGGCTGCAAGGTCGCATTCATCGTGAGCGGCTTGTATACATATGCGGAATAGTCGGCTGCTTCGGCCTTCCACCACCTGCCTCCGAGCACAACGGCGGACACGAGCAGCGCAAATGTAACCGTCATGGCTACATAAGCGCGCTTCCTTCGTATGGCCGGAACCGTTTCTCCGGGAGGCAGCTGGGCTTCACGCGCTGCCGCGCCGACTACGCCAATCATGCCCAGGACGAGAATTATGCCCAGAACTGCGAGCAGAATCCCCAGGCCCTGCTGCATGGTGCGCGTGCCCATGGCTGTTGCGGGAACCGGCACGGAGAATACGCCTTGCCCCTGGCTCCCGTTGACGACGAAGCGCACCTGCCATGATCCGGTAGCCATGATCCACAGGTGTCCGGTGAAGAATTGCGCATCCTTTGACGGCTTTGTCATCGTATCCGGCACAGGCGGATGCTTCGAGGCGTCGCCGGTGAGAGCCAGGGGCGTGATGGTGATCCTGTTCACATCAGGAGCGCTGGTGCGGACTTCGATCTCGGCTACTCCGGGGATTACCAACGGAGGGCGCACGACTACGAAAAGCTTATACGGCCCTGCTGTACCTTCGACATAGACATCCGGGCTACCAACATGAGCATGCGCGGGCAGAGCAAAGAGCAGGACAACAAAACAACCGAACCACAATTTCCACTTCGTCATCTATCGCTGTACCTTTCGCATCCACTTGCCCAGAGCGATTCCGATCAGGGTGCTCACTGCGGCGTAGACCATGGCGACAGCCAATCCCTTCCATAGAACAAGACCGCGCTCGGGATTGAGGAACTGGCGCAATGCTTCATGCGACCATGATGGCGTTCCGTAATCGAGGTACCCTGCGCCGAAGAAGCGGTTCTTTGCGGCATCGCTCATAAGAAAGCCGGCAAACGGCCATTCGGCGGCAACAAACGAGAGCACATAGAGCGGTCCGGCGATGAGCGCGATCAGCCACGGCTTCCACGCTTGTGTGCGCTGCAGCAACACATCCATGAAGAAGGCTGGAACAATCAGCAAGAGCGGGAACGCCGGCGGAATGAACTGGTGCACCGGCTGATAAACGGGGCCGAGTTTCGGCTCGGCGGGAAAGAGCGGCAGAATCAGGATCAGGCCGATCAGGAAGAGCGTGTAGAAGGCGGTCATCAGAGTGGCAGACCAGCGGTGGCGTGAGCACTCCCAGAACATGGCGAGGTATGTGGGCACGCCGATCGCGGCTGCAATGTAGGCGCCTGAAGTGTGCAGCCGGGTGTCCCAGGTGTACTCCATGCGGAAGAACATGGTGAGCACCATCATCAGTCCGCCGAGATAGAGGAGCAGCCACTGCAGTTTGTTAAAGAGCTCGCCGTTGGCGCGATTCATAGCCGCAGCTATGAGGAAGAAGGAACCGATGTCCACGGCAAAGATGCCGATCATCAGCAACGTGTGCGGCGGGCTGATGATCTTTACATCGAGCCCATAGGCGTTGTGCCACCAGTTGTCGAAGGGCGCGGAGGTGAGCATGGCCACTCCTCCCCAGGCGGCAAGGAAGGCTCCGAGCGGCGCGCGGAACCCGAAAACGTTGACGGACGATGCCACGAATTCAGGCTGGCGGCGGAAAGTCGTGTTCAGAATGAGATAGCCGCAGCAGATTCCGGCGAGCACGCCGCAGGCATAGATGGCCATGTGCGCCGGCGTCCAGAATGTGTCGCGGCCGATGGAACGGTGCCAGGAGACGTCCCAGTGCGCGCCGATGGTCACCGAGGTGACGGCCAGCGCGGCACACCAGAGGTACCAGGGAATACCTGCGCTGCGCGTGTTTGCATAGGCAAGCGCCGGGTTTGCGGTCGTTGTCGCCATATTTCGCTCTCCCCGGTTTCAGAATACGCCGCAGGTCGTGGAATTGCCGTCAAATTTGCATGGAACCCTGGGACACCTTCTCCCCCTATATAGCGGAGACAATTCGTAGGAATTGGCCTTCATTGGTTGCATTCACTCGATGTGCATCCCGTCGGCCTTTGGCCGACCTCCCACGAGCTCTTCGATCTACGCAGGGCAGGCTCTTTCTGCTCGGGGGGGTCCTTCGACTTCCCCCTTCACTCCGTTCAGGGTTCGCTCAGGATGACAGCTTTGTGGCAGCGTTTCTTCTGCTCCATCTGCTTCCGGGTTGACAAAACTAAACTGAACCGTTCAGTATTGTGATTACCATCGGAGAATTTCCAAATGATCCGCGCCCAGAACCTGGTTAAGACCTTTGGCGACTTTACTGCTGTCAAGGGCATCTCCTTTGAAGTGCAGCAGGGAGAAATTTTCGCCTTCCTCGGGCCTAACGGCGCAGGCAAGACGACCACCATCAAGATGCTGACGACGCTGCTCAAGCCCACCGGCGGAACCATTGAGCTCGACGGGCTCGATCCGCAGCACAAACAGAAGGAAGCGCGGCAGAGATTCGGCATCGTCTTTCAGGACCCGAGCCTCGACGGCGAGCAGACCGCCTACGAAAACATGGAGCTGCACGGTGTGCTCTATCACGTGCCGCGCAAGGTGCGCACGGAGCGCATTGAAAGCCTGCTCAAGCTCTTCGAACTGTGGGACCGCCGCAATGATTATGTGAAACTGTTTTCCGGCGGCATGAAGCGGCGCCTGGAAATTGCGCGCGGCTTTCTGCACACGCCGAAAATCCTGTTCCTCGACGAGCCGACGCTGGGGCTTGATCCGCAGAGCCGCAACCAGCTGTGGACGCATGTGAAGCGGCTGAATGAAACCGAGCGCACGACGGTTTTTCTAACGACGCATTACATGGATGAGGCCGACCGCGTCGCCCATCGCATTGCCATCATGGACCACGGCCAACTGATTGCCCAGGGCACGTCGGCAGAGCTGAAGGCGCAGACCGGCAGCGACTCGCTCGAAGGCGCTTTTCTCGCGCTTACCGGAGAATCGCTGCGTGACGAGAGCGCAAGCGCCGCCGACGGCCTGCGCCAGGCGGCAAGAATGTGGAGGAGATAGCATGAGCACGATTTACATCCTTTGGCTGCGCGAGCTCAAGCGCTATGTACGCTCGCGCGTGCAGATGGTGGCCTCGCTGGGCCAGCCCGTCCTTTACCTGCTGGCGCTGGGCTTTGGCTTCGGGCCGGTTTTTCAGCGCGCAGGCAACGGGAGCTACCTGCAGTTCATGGCGCCGGGCGTGATCGGCATGTCGGTGCTGTTTATGTGCGTGTTCTCGGGCATCTCGATTCTGTGGGACCGGCAGTTCGGCTTTCTGAAGGAAACGCTTGTAGCTCCCGTTTCGCGCATGCAGATCATGCTGGGGCGCACGCTGGGCTCGGCCACAGTGGCGATGATTCAGGGAGTGCTGGTCTTTATTGTTTGCCTGATTGTTGGCTTTCGCCCGCATAGCTGGATTGCTTTGCCGCAGGCAGCGGTGTTTGTTGCCCTGGTGGCGATTAATTTTGCCGCACTGGGCACGGCCTTCGGGTCGGTCATCAAGGACATGCAGGGCTTTCCTATTGTGATGAACTTTATGGTGATGCCCATGTTCTTTCTTTCAGGCGCACTTTATCCGCTTACGAACCTGCCCAAGGCGCTCACCGTCGTCACGCACATCGATCCGCTGAGCTACGGCATCGATGGACTGCGCGGCGCGCTGACCGGCGCGTGGCACTTCGGCTTTGCGCATGACGTCATAGTGCTCGTCTTCATCGCGGTCCTGTTTCTTTCTCTCGGTGCATATATGTTCTCGAAGATTCAACTGTAAGCAATGGCAAGAACAAGGAGCGCCGCCGCACATCACAAGGTACTGGAAGCCGCGTTGAAGCTGTTTGCCGAGCGCGGCATCGATGCGACCAGTATGGACGCAATCGCCGAGGCTTCGGGCGTGAGCAAGGCAACGATCTATAAACACTGGCGCGACAAAGACAAGCTGTGCCTGGAAGTACTGGTCTATCTGCATGGGCTGGATGAAGAGCAGCCTGTGTTTGATTCGGGCGACTTGCGCGCCGACCTGATTGCACAGTTGAATTATCAGCCCGCCGAGCACAGGCGCAGGATGAAGGAGCGGATCATGCCGCACCTCATTGCCTATTCGGCACGCAACCGGATCTTCAGACGGCAATGGCGGATGCGCGTTCTGGAGCGGTCGCGCACACAACTCAAGGAGATGCTGAAGCGCGGCGAGGAACAGGGCACGCTGACGAAAGGAATTGATCCGGATATTGCGGTTGCGCTGCTGATGGGACCTATGGTCTACCGGCACATTTTTATGAAACGCTTTGGCAGGAAGATTCCTGCTGATCTGGCAATGCATGTAGTGGATGCGTTTCTAGCAGCCTATGGAACTGGCCCCTTCGGTTTCACTCAGGGCAGCCGTCCAGGCACACGCGCTTCGCGGGACTAGCCGTCCAGGCACACGCGCTTCGCGGGACTAGCCGTCCAGGCACACGCGCTTCGCGGGACTAGCCGTCCAGGCACACGCGCTTCGCGGGACTAGCCGTCCGGGCAC